>JAHEDK010000005.1 GCA_024641245.1 Actinomycetes bacterium | reverse complement strand
CCATCTTCGACGTGGATTCAGCGCGGTCTCAGGGCGAGTCGTCATGACCCGCCGAGGGTAGCCGTCTCGGCAACTCTCAGCCCTTCACCGAGCCTGCGGTGAGACCTCGCACGAAGTATCGCTGCAGTGAGAAGAAGACCGTCAGCGGCAGCACCATCGTGATGAACGCTCCGGCCGTCAGGAGGTGCCAGGCTTCGCCTCTCGTTCCGTTCAACTCGGCCAGCGCCTGCGTCAGAACTCGCACGTCGGGCGTTCCGCCCAGGAACACGAGCGCCACCAGGAAGTCATTCCACACCCAGAGGAACTGGAAGATCGCAAACGAGGCCAGGGCAGGCACCGAGAGCGGCACGATCAACCGCCAGAAGATCGTGAAATGGCTGGCGCCGTCGATATGAGCCGACTCGATCGTCGACGACGGCAAACCCCCGATGTAGTTGCGCAACAGATACACGGCCAGCGGCAGGCCGAACCCTGTATGTGCGAGCCACACGGCCATATACGTGCCGTTGAGGTTAAGGTCCGGGAAGATCTGGAAGTCGCCGATGAAGGCCCCTGAGCTGTAGAGGCGCAGAATCGGGATCAACGCCATCTGGAGCGGAACCACCAGCAGACCCACGACGGCCACAAACATCCACTGCCGTCCCCGGAAATCCATCCAGGCAAAGGCGTAGGCAGCGAACGCGGCAATCGCGATCGGAATGACCGTGGCAGGAATCGTCACGGCCAGGCTGTTCAGGAATGCGTTGCCGAATCCCTCAGACGAGAGAACGTTCCGGTAATTCTCGAGAGTCCACTGGGCCGTGTCGGCCAAACTGCCGAAAACCTTCCACCAGCCGGTGGTTGACACGAGGTTCGGCAATCGGAACGAACTGATCAACAGACCCAGAGTCGGGATTATCCACAAGATGACGATGATCAGCAGACCCAGCTTGACCGGCCACCGTTCCAGCAGGCGGCGGAAGACGCCGCTCTTCTTGACCGGGACCTCGCTCTGGAGGGTTGTGGTGGAAGCCGTCATCGGATCGCCTCCTCCGCTCGGAACCGGCGCACATTCAACAACATGATCGGGATGATCGCAATGAAGAGCACGACCGCGATGGCCGCACCCCTGCCATCATGGTCGTTCCGGAAGAACCACCGCACCATCCGCTCGGCAATGACCTCCGTCCCCGTCTCACCGCCTGTCATCACCCAGACGATGTCGAAGATCTTGAGGACGCTGATCACCATCGTCGTGGAAACCACCACAATCGAAGACATGATCGAGGGGATGATGATCCGCCAAAATATCTGCAGCTCGGATGCGCCGTCTATTCGGGCGGCCTCCAAGAAGTCGTCGGGGACCGCCTTGATCGCCGCCGAGAGGATGACCATGGCAAAGCCCGTTTGGAGCCAGATCATGATCACCATCAAGAAGAGGTTGTTCCAGGGGTCCCACGACAACCAGGCCCGTGGCTCACCCCCGAGCTGGATGAGAGCACCGTTGAGAAGACCGATCTGCTCCCCGAACCCCTCCGGGCGGAAGCTGTAGATGAACCTCCACACGATCGAAGCGCCGACAAACGAGATCGCCATCGGCAGGAAGATCAGCGACTTGGCAACTGCCTCGCCCCGCCTGAGCCGGTCCGCCAGCGTCGCGAACGCCAGTCCGACCCCTACGGAGATGAGCGGGACGATGATGATCCAGAGCACTGTGTTGCGAATCGACCGGAGCATGGCGTCGTCGGTGAACACAAAGCCGTAGTTGTCCAATCCCACCCAGGCCTCCTGGGACTTGTCCTTGAAGCTGATGATCAGCGTATTGATGGCTGGGTATACGAGGTACACGCTGAGAATCACGAGGGCCGGTCCCACGAACACAAATGGACGGACGTGCTCCCTCAGCCGCTCCGGCAACTGATTGACGACGAAGTCCATACCCCAGAACAGCGCGAACACCCCGCCGACGCCGACAACGATCGCCACGACGACCTGGAGCGCCCGGCTGGCGTCCGAGTCCCGGAGCCAGTTGAACGTGAGCCACAGAATGATGAACGATACGACCGGTACGGCCAGGGACGCAATGATGCGGTAGAGCACGACCAGAATGCCGGACGCCCGATCCAGTTCATCCTTCGGCACAGGTTTGTCGGATGTGAGGAGACCTTTGCCGGATTGGTTGTCGTCCATTGGCTTTCTCCTCCCGTCGAATAGCAAGGGGCACACTACACGACGAGGGGCGGCGCCGTCGCCGCCCCTCGTGGGTTATCTAGTGGGTGTTTCTACTTCGGCCAGGCAGCGTCGATGTCTGCCAGCACCGTGTCGAGCGATTCGGGACCTTCACGCATGTAGACATTCATCCCGGTCCAGAACTGACCGGATCCGACCTCGGACGGCATCAGGTCCGACGCATCGAATCGGAAGCCTTCGGTGGCGAGGGCCGCCACAATCGCCTCAGAGGCAGTAGCCAGAATGTCGTCGCGATAGCAGTCGGCGCCGACGTTTGTGTTCGGTGAGATACGGCCTGCGGCACTTGCTCCCTGAGCACACTGGACTTCCGTCGACGTGAAGTCGCTGAGGAAGGCACGGATCTCGGGCCGGTCGACGAAGACAGCGGCGAGCTCACCGGCGCCCAGAGCACCCTTGACACCGGGATCGATGTCGGGGAATGCGAAGACGCCGTAGTCGACGCCGGCTTCGAGGCCGGAGGCGCCTTCTTCCTCACCAGGGACATTGAAGAACTGGGTGATGAATGAGGCCTGCCGGTGCAGGAAGCAACTGGGCGGATTGTTGAACATCGGATCAGGCGCGTCACGGAAGTCGATATCGGGGATGGCCGCCGCGCCACCGAGCACATAGCCTTCGGTGAAGACAATCTGACCCAGCAACTCCGCGGCCCGCTTCACCTCAGCGCTGGCGAAGGGCAAATCGCCCGTCACCCACTGGTCATAGGCCTCAGACCCGGCGGTGCGAAGCATGATGTCTTCCATCCAGTCGGTGGCGGTCCATCCGGTAGCCGCGTCACTTCCGGTGCCGATGCACCATGGTGTACCGCCGTCGGCGACGATCTTGTCGCTGAGAGCGATCAGCTCATCCCACGTAGTCGGAACTTCGTAGCCCGCATCCGTGAACTCGGGAAGCGGGTACCAGATGAGGCTCTTCAAGTTGGTATTGGTCGGCAGTCCGTAGTGCTTGCCGCCGACTTCGCCCAGTGACAGCAGGTACTTCCCAAATGTGGCTTCCAGCGCGGCCATATCGAATCCGAGATCTTCGAGCGCGATCAGCTTGCCGGCTTCGGCCTGCTGGACGAGTGCACCAGGTTGCGGATACAGAGCGATGTCGGGCGGGTTGCCGCCATCGACCCGGATCTTGATCTGCTCCTCGAAGCTGTCCGAACCCTCGTACACCGCTGTGTAGTCCATCGAGCCGAGTTCGGCATCGATGACCTCTTGCACAGCGGTGGCCTCGACACCGGAGAATGCACCGAAGACATTGACAACCGGCTTCTCGGCCACAGTTGTGTCGGTTGAGTCGTCACTTCCGCACGCGGCCGCCACGAGCAGCAGTACGACGAATAGCGATACCCATCTTGTTTTCATCATGGAGTTTGACTCCTCCTTCTTCCGGGAATCAGGTGATTCCCAATTGCCAACCCTAATAGTGTTTACTCATGCGCCATAAAGCGCTGACCCATTGTTCGGTGGTGCTGTGGTTTCACGCACCACTACCTCAAGCGGCAACTCCACGACGTCCAGACCATCTCGATGTCCGTCAAGCTGCTGCAGGACCATTCGGGCACCCAGCACTCCGGATTCGTACAGGGGCTGCCGCACGGTGGTGAGCCCCAGGTGCCCTGCCAATTCTAGATCATCGAATCCGACCACCGAGACGTCCGTGGGTACCTCCATGCCCCGCGAACGAACGGCCGCCATCACTCCGAACGCCTGCGTATCGCTGGTGGCGACAATTCCCGTTGGCGGCTCGGCAAGGTCGAAGAGATGGCCGGTCAACTGGTCCGCGCGCTCGCGACAGGACGGTCCCGTCTTGATCAGGTCGTCGCGCAACGGAACATGGCAACCGCGCAGGGCTGCCCGGTAGCCCTCGAAACGTGCCGCCCCCGGATTGAATCCGAGATCGTCTTCGACGTCTCCGACGAACGCGATCACCCGGTGGCCGAGTGCTAGCAGATGCTCGGTCGCCATCCGACCGCCGGCGACGTTGTCGATATGACAACCCGGGAGGCCTTCGATGTAGCCATCAATCGCCACGACGGGTCTCTTCGCTCGCACCATCAAGAAGATCTCATCCGGAGTGGCCCGCAACGAGACGAGCAAACCGGCAGAACACCGGTCGGGCCGGACGATATCCCGGATCCGGGATGAGCGCTGTTCTTCGCCCTCCACCTGGTAGAGAGCGAGGTCGTAGCCGGATCCACCCAACTCGTCGAGCACCCCGTGCAGACGTTCCATCGAAGAGGGGTGCGTCACCGTGGGCACCACGGCTCCGATGATGTTGGAGGTGCCGAGGGAGAGCCCCCTTGCCAGCGAACTCGGCCGGTAGTCGAGGGCGGAAATCACGGCCAGCACCCTGGACCGCGTGGAATCGCTCACCGCCGGACTGTCGTTGAGCACCCGCGATACGGTACCTACACCGACTCCGGCCGCCTGCGCGACATCGAAGATGGTTGGCACGGGGACACCTGCCTGGAATCGCTTCCAGGGCCACGGTACCGATCGCGAGCAACAGAAAGCAACTGGCAGATCGCACGGCGCCCGCGACCCGCGACCTGCGAATCAGACCGGCAGCTTCGTCCTCAGGTACTCCTCGAGGCGGTCGATCGACACACGGTCTTGCTCCATCGTGTCTCGATCGCGCACCGTGACTGCGGCATCTTCAATGGAATCGAAGTCGTAGGTGATGCAATACGGGGTCCCGATCTCGTCTTGACGCCGGTAGCGACGACCGATCGCCTGAGTCACGTCGACCTCGAGGTTGTAGAGGGGCCGCAGCATGGCGGCCACCCGTTCCGCTCCCTCGGTCAGCTCTGGTTTCTTGGACAGAGGCAGGACGGCGAGCTGATAGGGCGCCAGCCGGTGATCGAGCCGCAGCACGACCCGCTTCTCGCCGCGCACTTCCTCCTCGTCGTAGGCGTCGATCAGGAAGGCAAAAGTCGTGCGAGTCGCACCGGCCGCCGGCTCGATCACATAAGGGAAAAAGCGAAGGTCCGCCTCTTGGTCGTAGTACCGCAAGTCCTGGCCACTGTGCTCGGTGTGCTGGCGGAGGTCGAAATCGGTGCGATTGGCGATCCCCTCGAGTTCGTCCCAACCCCACGGGAAGCGATACTCAACGTCGACGGTGCCGGCCGAGTAGTGCGACAGCTCGTCGTCGTCGTGCTTGCGAATCCGCAGGTTGTTCTCGTTCATTCCCAGATTGCGATACCACTCAGATCGGGTCTCGATCCAGTACTCGAACCATTGCCCCGCCTCTTCAGGCCGGCAGAAGTACTCCATCTCCATCTGCTCGAACTCGCGGGTCCGAAACACGAACTGGCCCGGGGTGATCTCGTTGCGAAACGATTTCCCCACCTGCGCGATTCCGAAGGGCAGCTTGAGGCGCTGGGTAGTCCGAACATTCTCGTAGTTGATGAAGATTCCCTGCGCGGTTTCCGGGCGTAAGTAGACGAGGTTCTCGTCGCTGTCCACCGGCCCCATGTTGGTGCGAAACATGAGGTTGAAGTCTCGGGCTTCGGTGAACTGTCCTCGCTGCCCACAGTTCGGGCACAGATCCGGATCGGTCAACTTGTCGACCCGGTGGCGAGTGTGGCAATTTCTGCATTCCACCATCGGGTCGGTGAACACCGCCTCGTGGCCTGAAGCCTGCCAAACCTTCCTGGCCTGAAGTACCGCCGAATCGAGCCCAACCACGTCGCCGCGCAGCTGCACCATCGATCGCCACCACTCTTCCTTGACATTGCGAAGCAACTGCACCCCCAGCGGTCCGTAGTCGTAGGCGGACCGGAGCCCTCCGTAGATCTCGGACGAGGGGAATACGAACCCGCGTCGTTTGGACAGATTGGTGATGGTGTCGAGCGTGATGGACATTGCGAGGCTTTCGTATGGTGGGCGGGGAATGATAGGCGAGCCGACCGGTCGCGAGTCGCGAGTCACTCGTCGCGAGTACGGTACGTTGCCGGCCGCGTTTACGCCCTCCCGAACCGTCGCTTTCTTGACTGGTACTCCGCTATACAGTCGACCAGATCCTGTTGGCGGAAGTCGGGCCACAGGATCTCGGGAAACACGTATTCTGCATAGGCCGACTGCCAGAGCAGGAAGTTGCTGATCCTCTGCTCTCCGGAGGTGCGAATGATCAGGTCTGCATCAGGCATGTCCGGTACGGCCAGGTGAGCCTGCATCAGGTCGGCGTCCACCTCCTCCGGGATGATCTCGCCGGTTGCGCTCAAACCGGCGATCTCTCTGGCAGCCCGGACGAGCTCGGAACGTCCTCCGTAGTTGAAAGCGAACACCAGGTTGAGCCGGCGATTGGCAGAGGTCAACTCCATCGCCTCGCGCATACGATCCTTGTTGCTCTGCGGAATCCGGGGATCGTCGAGATCGCCAGCAAAGAACATCCTCACGCCGCGCTCGTGCAGATCGTCCCGGCGCCTTCCGAGCAGATCCTCATTGAACAGCATCAGGAATTGGACCTCTTCGGCCGAGCGCGACCAGTTCTCCGTTGAGAAGGTGAAGACCGTCAACCATTCCAAGCCGATCTCGAGTGCGCCGAGGGCACAGTCGTACAGCGCTGCCTCTCCGGCGGCATGTCCGGCCGTCCGTTCGAGTCCGCGATCGCCGGCCCATCGCCCGTTGCCGTCCATGATCACGCCAACGTGGTGCGGGATCCGCTCGAGATCCAACCGGGACGTGTCAAGGTCATCCACCGGGCAACTCCGCCACGGTGAACTTGCGCTCGAGGTGATATTCGAGGAAGCGCCTCACCAGGCCCTGACCATCACCGGCCAACCCACCGTTCTCAGGCAATGAAGCCAGTTCGCTCCCGGCGAGAACGGCGAGATAGTCGAGCAACCCGGGGCGCAACTTCACCGAATCAGGAGTCGCGCAACGACTGCATACGACTCCCCCGGCCGCGAAGCTGAAGCGTTCGACATCGACGTGACCCCCGCAACTGGCGCAGTCGGCGAGCGCGGGGGCGACACCGACCAGGGAGGCGAGTTTCAGATAAAAGGCCGTCAGCAAGCCTGGATCGGCCGGCCCGTCGTTGAGTACGCGCAAGGCACGATGGAGCAGCAGGAAGAGACGGTGTGCCGACTCGTTCTCCTGCGCGACCGCATCGACCACCGAAAGCATCGCACCCGCAATGCCCACCCGCTCCAGATCGTCCCGAACGTGCGGGAAGGCCTCGATGGTCGAAACCTGCGTGATCGTGTCCAGATTGCGACCTTCGTAGAGCACGAGATCCACCTGGGTCAACGGCTCGAGCCTGCCGCCGAACCGGCTCTTCGTCTTGCGCACGCCCTTAGCGACCGTACGAAGCTTCCCGTTATTCGGCGAGAGAATGATGACCACACGATCGGATTCCCCGAACGGGTATCCCCGCAGAACGATTCCCTGGTCGTGTCGGATTGCCATTGGCGAAGGGTACCCGGTGCAGGGCGTGTGAGGTGTGCACGGATTCACCCCACGAGGTCGCGACACCAGACCCGATTCTCCCCCCACGGCAAGCATGGGGAGATTCAAGAACTGATGGCTTCTCATGGCTTCCCGTCCTACCGGCTGTTCCCTATCTCTTTCTGTCACAGCCGGTTGATATGTTGCATATGTGAAAACGAGGGCATTCGACAATCTGACAACTGATGCGCTGGAACAACAGTTGGTTGAACTCGAGTCATTCGTGTCCCAGGCTCGGGCTCGTCAGGTCGAACTGGTGCGGGAAGCCGAGCACCGCCAAGCCCCCCTCTCCGACGGGTGCCGTTCGCTCGGGGAGTGGACGGCCGGACGACTAGACATCGCCCCCGAAACCGCAAAGGAGTTGGTAGCAGCCACCCGCATGTTGGCCGACCAACCCGAGCTCGAGGAAATCCTCACAGCCGGCCGATCGTCGTTTGACCGTATTCTGGCGACCGCCCACCTCACGGGCGCCGGTGCTTCCCCCCAGCAGGTCGAATTGTCAAGCGGGCTCGACATTCCCGCAGTCCGGCGGCTAACCGCCCAACACCGCCGAATCACGCGCCACCAGGAATACCGGATCTTCGCGGAACGGTTCTTGATGCTCCAACCCACCCTCGATTGCAGCGCCGTTCGTGTCTGGGGCCAACTACCGGGGCCAGACGGAGATCTCGTCGAGCAAGCCCTCCACACCCGAGGCGACCAGTTCCCGCTACTGCCCGACGGCACCCGGAGGTCGTTGGGTCAGCGCAACGCCGACGCCCTCGTGTCTATCGCCCAGGACTCACTCACCACCTCATCGGATGACGCCACCCCCAGCCGACCGGTCCTGTCCGTCTTCACCAACGGAGACCTGGCAGCCACCTCACACGGCCAAGCCGGGTCCATCACCAGTACAGGCATCCAAGTCGGAATGCAGACCATCGAGGAGATCCTCTGTGGGGGCTCAGTCGAACACACCGTCATCACAGCCGGCCAACCGATCGTCATGGGACGGACCACCAGAGTGATCCCACCCAGGCTGAAACGATTCATCCTCTACCGCGACGGAGCTTGCTGCGCAGACGGCTGCACCTCGAGATATCGGCTGGAACCCCACCACCGCGTCCCATGGTCCCAAGGCGGACAAACCAACCCAGACAATCTCGTCACCCTCTGCTGGTACCACCACCACGTCGTCATCCACCAGATGGGATACCAAATCAAACCCAAATCCACACCACAACGACTTCGCTTCACCCCACCCGGCCACGACCCACCCTGACCTGCGCCCCATACCCGCCCGGCGTACCTTGCGATCCGGGCTACGGCCCCCAGCCTGTCGAGCCGTCGATCAACTCACGGAGGATGTCGGCATGGCCGGCGTGTCGGGCTGTCTCTTCGAGCATGTGAACGAGCACCCTTCGCGCCGAGATTGGGGCGTCATCGGTGGGAAACACTTCATCTAGCGAGCCGATCGCGTCCACGATCGTCCTGCTCACTGCGCACTCGCCAAGATAGAACTCGATTACGCCCTCTACCGACTCCTCCTCCTCGATCCGCCAATCGGCGTCGGGATCCGCTTCGGACCATGGGTACTCGACATCACGCTGCCCGACCACAGATTGGAACCACCAACGTTCGGCGTATGCCATGTGCTTGACGATCCCCAGCAACGATGTTCCCGACGGGACCATCGGCGCGATGGCAGCCCCCCTGTCCGCACCGGCTGCCTTGTAGGCGATGATGTCCCTGTAGGTGTCCAGGTAGCGAGAGAGCGTTTCCTTCTCAGGAGTGTTGAGATCGGGCATGCGTTGAGAATAGATCAGCCTGCATCTGCGCGCGCGGCCGCCGAAGAGGGCCACGGTCGGCACCTGGTCCATATCACGGCCGATGTGCGACAATTCGCCAATGGCCCTTCTCACGCACCCCGAACGCTCCACCTTCCTCTCCGACCACCCCGACTGGGAGATCGACGGCGAGATCCTTCGGACGACATTCGACTTCGCCGACTTCGTCGCCGCGATGGGATTCGTCACCAGCGTCGCCATCCTGGCGGAGAAGGTGTTCCACCACCCCGATATCGACATCCGATGGAACCGGGTCACGATTGCCCTTTCTACACACGACGAAGGCGGTCTGACTGAGAGAGATACGAACCTGGCCATCAGGATCGAAGACCTGCGGTCCAACCCTTAGCGAGAACCCGGCTCGCCGTCCACCGGCCGACGGAACAAGCCAAGAAGAAGACCCGGTTACACAGCCGGTCCGACTCCGAGGGCGGTGAGACATGCCGCGATCCAATCCCAATGCCCGAGATCGCCTCGCCTGCGGTAGGCGTCGTCGAGGTTGCGCAGCATGCGCTCGACGATCGCATGGTCCGCCACCGGGTCCAGCCAGCTGCGATCGAGCCGCGGCGCTCCTCCAAGCGCATAGCTCACCAGGGCTGCCGCCTCGTTGGATCCGATCGCCTCGCCGCCGTGGAAGGGATCACAAAGCTGGCCGTCGACATAGACCAGGAAGTGCCCCGGCAGACCGACCCCCTGCACTTCGAGACCCGCTCTGCGCCCGACCTCGATCCAGATCACAGAAAGGGAAATCGGGATCCCCTTGCGCCGATCGAGAACCAGGTGCAAGAACGAGTTGTCCGGATGGTGGTAGTCATCCACGTCGCCGCCGAGCCCCTCGGAGATCGCCACGATCCTCCGCAGCGCCAGGTGACCGCGACCGGCAACGCGCTCGGCCATCGCATCAAGCCGGGCGTCGTAAGCCTCGACGCTGAGGTTGGGGTATGCAAACCTCGAGAAGGCAAAGGCGGCCGCGCCGGGATGACCACTTCGAGCGAGATCTGCAATGTCGAGCGCCGTCTGCAGGTAGGCAGTCACGCTCTCCAGCGTACCGGCCGGAACCCGATTATCCGGGGAAACCCAGGCGATCCAGCAACTCGGGCTGTTGCTGCCAGTCCTTCTCTACGCGCACCCGAAGATCGAGGAAAACCTTGGTGCCGAGAATCGTCTCGAGCTCGGTGCGCGCTGCGCTACCGGCGGTTTTCAACATGTCTCCGCCCTTGCCGATGATGATCCCCTTCTGAGAGGAGCGCTCGACAACGGCCACCGCCTCGATGTACAGCGTTCCTGATTCGCGCTGCTCAATCTCCTTCACGATGACCGTCAGGCTATGCGGCAGTTCGTCGCGCAGTCGATCGAGGAACTTCTCGCGGATGATCTCTCCAATGAGTTGCTGCTCCGGCTGATCGGAAACGGCCTCGGGCGGGAAATAGAGCGGTCCCTCCGGCAAGCGGGCCACAAGTTCGTCGAGCACCGGCTCCAGCGCCTCCCCTACGAGGGCACTAGCCGGAACGTAGGCATCGAAGTCCCATTCGGCTGCCTCGAGCAGGCGCTCGAGTACAACCGGCTTGGCGGCCACATCGATCTTGTTCACCACCACCACAACTGGAGTCCCTGCATCAGTGAGGCGCTCCGCGATGAGCCGATCGCCCGGCCCGACCGGCTGCAGCGCGTCGAGCAAGAACAGGTTGACATCTGAGTCCGCCAGCGTCCCATAGACGAGCTTGTTGAGGCGCTCGCCAAGAGCGGTCTTTGGCTTGTGCAGCCCCGGCGTGTCGACCAGTACCAGCTGGGACTCAGGCTCACCCGCCTGATCCCGACGAGTCACCACGCCCCGAATCGTGTTGCGAGTGGTCTGTGGACGCTTCGAGGTGATTGCCACCTTGCTACCGACCAGCGCGTTGACGAGGGTCGACTTGCCAACGTTCGGTCTTCCGACAACGGCAACGAACCCCGAGCGCGTCATGCGCCGGGGCGAGATGCGTTGACCTGCGCAACCCGCCTACCTTGCACGCGAGTGGCGGTGAGAATGACGCCCTCGACCTCGAAGGTCTCTGACTCGTACGGAACCCGGCCCGCCAGACCCAGCACGAGACCCCCGACCGTATCCCACTCCTCATCGGGGAGGTCGACGCCGAGTAGCTCGCTGAGTTCTTCAACCGGCAGACGCGCATCGACCAGATAACTGCCATCGTCGGTGATTTCGACCATCGCCTCCTCGGTGTCGTGCTCGTCGACGATCTCACCGACCAGTTCCTCGATGAGATCTTCAATCGTGACGATCCCGGCTGTGCCGCCGGACTCGTCCACGACGACGGCGATATGGACTTTGCCCGACTGCATATCACGCAGAAGGTCGGAAACACGTTTCGTTTCGGGCACGAAATAGGCCGACCGCATGAGTTGCGCAACCGCAGCAGGCGGCGACCCCTCGTCGAGGAAGCGGAGCAAGTCCTTGGCGTAGACAATCCCGCGAATATCGTCGAGGCCCTCGCCCGTCACCGGCAAGCGCGAATACCCGTGCTCGACGACGATGTCGACGGCGAGGTCGCTCACGTCCGACTCACGGATCGTGACCATGTCCGTCCGCGGCACCATCACCTCCCGGACAATCGTGTCGGAAAAGTCCAGCACGCTCGAGATCAATTCGATCTCCTCACGATCCTGGGACTCCTGTTCGACCACCTCCTCGGTGTCCTCTTCCTCTTCGAGCAGGAAATCGGAGGCGCGGCCACCAACAGCAACGGCCAGCTTGAGAATTGGAACCAACCGGTAGGCCAGGATGCGGGGATTGTGACGGCCGAGCGAGCGCGGCAGAAGATCCCCGATCAGGATGACGGCCAGCCCCAATCCGGTCAGAGCAAGTGCGAGCGACCAGCCACTCGCAGCCTCCGCCATGGCCCAGGCTGCCGGTAGAACGGCCGCCACCAGTGTTGCCGAGTGCACCATGCCGATCGCCGGCTGTATCCGGCTGCGGTCGTCGAGGAGGTCCGCCACCGTCGCCGCTCGATCGTTGCCCTCAGCCGCGTCGATGAGTGCGTCGGCCCGTGGTGTGGTAACCAGCGAGGCTCCTCCGGCGCGCAATGCGGCGGCGATGAGCAGCAACGCCAGCGACAGGGTGAGTGCGGCCGCCGTCATGGCCGTGTCCTTCCGACCATTCTGAGCAGCTGTTCCTCTCGATGCTCCATTGTTTCCGCGTCTGCTTCATCCATATGGTCGTAGCCGAGGAGATGGAGGATGCCATGGGTGACCATGAGGGCCAGTTCGTCGTCGTAGTTGACCCGGCGACTCGCAGCCTGCCGGCGCACATAGGCGGGCGCAACGATCACGTCACCGAGATTCAAGGGTGGTCCGTTGACCTGCGGCGCCGGCACTAGGCCGGGGGAAAGATGTTCCAGGGGAAAAGCAAGTACATCGGTCGGCCCCTCTTTGGACATGAACTTCTCGTTGTAGTGGGCCATTTGCTCATCGGCGACGGCCAACACGGTGACTTCGGTCCCGGGTGCAAGGCCTTCCGCCTCCAGCACCACCTCGACGAGCTTGCGAAGATCAACTGCCGGCAGCGGCTCTTCCTGCTCGTCGGCGAAGAACACGTTCATTCGCCCTCCTCACGAGAACTCCCGGTCAGCTCTTCGGAAACCTCTGTCTCCGATGCCTCACTTCCGGCCTGCTGATTCGGTGGCGGTATGGAGGGCGCCTGCCCGCTGCCCGGGAAGTTCGGGTACGGTATCCGCTGGTGGTAGTGACCGATGAGAGCGTCGACGAACGCATCTTTGACTTTCGTGAGGTCGCCCATCGTGAGATCACACTCCGTCAGCTGGCCGTCGGCGACCTTTTCCCCCACCACCCGATCACACACAGCTCGGATACTGTCCGGCGACGGGTCCTCGTCCTGAAAAATAGCCCGGCATGCGCCTTCAAGCGCATCGGCCATCATCAGGATTGCCATCTCCCTCGATCGTGGCTTGTGCCCCGCGTGCCGGTAGCTCTCGACGTCAACGTTCTCGTCGCCGTAGCGCGCCCGGGCCTTCTGATAAAAGTACTGCATGATCCCGTCACCGTGATGCGAGACGATTCCTTCAGCCACTTCGCTGGGGATCCGGTACTGCTTGGCCAACGCCACTCCGTCGGTGACGTGCTTGCGGATGACCGCGGCTGATTCCTCCGGCGGAAGGAGATCGTGCGGATTGGAGATACCGAACTGGTTCTCGATGAAGAATGCGGGATTCTGGGTCTTGCCGAGGTCGTGGTAGTAGGCGGCAGCCAGCGCCAGGAGGTTGTTGGCGCCGATGGAACGGGCCGCCTTGTCGACCAGGGTTCCCACCATCAGCGAGTGGTTGAACGACCCCCAGGCGTCCTCCTGGAGGAGTTGCAGCGCCGGGTGGTTTCGATCGATGACATCGAGGAGGCGAAGAGTCGTGGTGATGTCGAATGCCGATTCGAAGAAGGACAAGGCGGCCAGGGCCACGAGGCTCGTGGCGATCGTGGTCACGAAGGCGATGAGCGTCGCCTGCATCACGATAGAGGCCGGATCGTCGGTCCCGGGACTGTGGAAGAACCATGACATTGCCGCCGCCACGATCGACACGGCTACGGACGAGAAGAGGATCGCTCTCCGCAAATCTCCTCTGGTGGAAATGGCCGACACGAAGAGAATCGGCGCCATCGCAGAGACCAGGGCGAAGGCGGCGAAACCACTGTCCCCCGTCGCCAGCGCGGTCAAGACGGAGGTCACGAGGGCCATGAGCACACCGATGCGAGGATCAAACAGAATGGCCGCCATGAACCCGAGCGCGGCAGCCGGCACCGCATAGCCCGCCAAACCGCTCAGTACATCGAGCACCGATTCCATGGCCACTGCCCCGCGCGCCCCGGCCGAGGCCAGCACGATCAAGATGCCGAACAGTGTCACCCTTCGGCTGGCAGCCCAGAAGGTGGGCCGGAATCTGGCGAGATAGATCGATACAACGACAACCGTCAGCGCAACGACGGCAGCCAGTTGGTAATACTCGAAGGTCGCCGCCACGTGGAGCTTGGCGTTATCGATGGCATTGAGGGCGGCTGCAGTCAAGATGTCGCGCTCGAGCACGATGGTCGAACCGGCCCGGAAGGTGACCATCTGGTCCTCGACCGCGTCCGCCGCCGCCTGGCGGGCCGCCTCGGTGGCAGCCTCGTCGTACACACGGTTCGGAAGCAGATAGTCGCTCACGATCTCGCCGGCCGCCACACCGGCGGCTTCGTTGCTCTCACCATCGAGTCGCACCAGAGGAGGAGCCGCTCGCAACTGCTGCCGAGCAGTGAGAACCTGGTCGCCGTCGAGGCCTTCGCCGAGGAGTTCGTTCGCCCTCCGTAGGGCAGCATCTTCGACTTCGTCGAGGTATGCCGAAGAGCCGGCCAGGCGACGCATCACGTCGTCGATCGCCAGTCTCACCAGTGTGTCGACCGAGGCCGCGTCGAGCAATGTCCCCTCAGACAGAACGGCTTCCTGGGTCTCGAGCGTGGTCAGGAACGGCCTGAATCCGATTGCAGGAAGGTCGATGATCACATTCTCTGTGGCGATGAGTTCCTCGAGCCATGGTTCGGTGGAGATCCCGAACCCATTCGGGAAGTCGCTATCTTCATCATCGATCCCCACGCGGATGGTTCCGACCACTACCTCTGCGAATGTGAACGTCCCATCCGCACCGGTCTCGGTCGAGTGTTCGACGTTGGCTCCGTCGACGAGCACCACCGTGATTCGTGGAAGGGGCAGGTCGCCGTCCTCCGGTTCAAACACGCCGTCTGGATCGACTCCCAAAGTGTCAGCGTCGATGAAGGCGAAGCCGCTCACCTCAGTGGTGGCCGGCTCGGGAGGAAGCGTCGTTACCGTGGTAGTCGTCGAATCCCCGGCCACCGTCGTATCGGTCGGCTCGGGTTCGGTCGTAGAAGTCGGCGCCGTCGGCGTTGCCACCGGGAGCGGACCCAGCTCTGGGATCTGATCATCTGGCAGGAATACGCCAGCGCGGACGGAATCAAAGACGGCTTCGATGTCGACGAGCACCTTGGCGTTGATCGACGGATCGACGCTGAAGCTTCTCGGAACCGAATCGGCTGCTTCTTGGCGCGCAGCTTCGGTGAGCACAGGATCCGGAACCACGATGTCATCGGATCCGGCAGGCGCAATAAAGGTCTTCGGTGACGGATCACCGACAACAAGCTCGTCTATCCGTGTTTGCTGGTTGATGGCCAGGAGACCGAAGGTGGCGCCAATCGTCAGCGTCAAGACACCGGCTCGAATCAGCCCGACGCTGTTGCGAATGGAGGTCATACGGTGCCGCCCGCCGCATCGTGGCGACCGTACGCCTCGACGATGTCCGCCACGATCTTCGCTCGCACGACATCACGGGCCGTCAGTTCGGTGAAGTTGATCCCGGGTATTCCGGCCAAGATGCCGCGTACCAGCTTGAGCCCGGACCCTCGCTCGGTCGGCAGATCGATCTGGGTGACGTCTCCGGTGATCACCATCTTCGAGTTGAAGCCCAAGCGGGTGAGAAACATCTTCATTTGCTCCGGCGAAGTGTTTTGCGCCTCATCGAGGATGACATATGCATCGTTGAGCGTCCGTCCCCGCATGTAGGCGAGCGGAGCGATTTCGATGATCCCATGCTCCATGAGCCTGGCAGTTTCGTCTGCACCGAGCATGTCGTAGAGCGCGTCGTAGAGCGGCCGCAGGTACGGGTCGATCTTGGCGGAGAGATCGCCCGGCAGGAACCCGAGCCGTTCTCCTGCTTCGACGGCCGGACGGGTCAGCAGTATCCGACGGGACGCGCCCGATCGCAACGCTTCAACGGCGGCTGCCATCGCCAGATACGTCTTGCCGGTTCCGGCCGGTCCTATACCGAACACAATCGTGTTGTCACGAATGGCATCTATGTACCGACGCTGCCCCATCGTCTTCGGACGGATGATCCGCCCACCACCAACGGGTATTCCGGACGAGAAGACGCCGGACGGGCTGGGCACCTCGTCACGAACCATCTGAACGACGCGATCGACCTGGTCACCATCGAGACGCTGATTCTCTTGCACGACGAGCAAGAGTTCGGCCAGAACCGTATGGGCGTTGGCCGCGTCCAGTTCAGGTCCGCTCAACTGAAACTCGTTTCCGCGCGCGACGATGCTGACCTTCGGAAAGGCCGTCTCGACGCGCCGCAAGAACTCGTCCTGCTCTCCCAGGAGATCCAGCATCAAGTGATTGCTGGGTACGCGCAGCCGTAAGTCGGAAGTGGATGCGCTAGATAGCAATGAATCCTCTACAGGAGGTATGCATAGGGGGAAACTGCAGTATAGAGAAACGATGGCCCATCTCGAAAGGGAAAACGCCGTGGAGCGATCTGGGGTTCCTCGTCGGTGAATAGGTCAGCGGTCCGTCCACCCGCCCATGAGATGGAAGTGTACGTGAAACACCGTTTGACCTGCGGCCGGACCGACATTCGTGACGATCCGCCAACCTGCTTCGAGCCCCTCATCCTTGGCAATGGTCGCCGCAAGACCCATGAGCTCCGCCAGCCAGCCGGCGTCATCCGGTCCGAGGTCGGCGGCGGAGTCTGCCACGTGCTCCTTCGGAATCAGAAGGACATGAGTGGGGGCATGCGGCTGGATGTCGCGAAAGGCGAACAGCCGATCCGTTTCGGCAACCCGTGAAGACGGGATCTCCCCGGCGACGATCTTGCAGAACACGCAGTCGGTCAAGCCTTCTCCCAGCGATGAATATCCCCGATCGGCACGAACAGAGATACGGCAAGAACTAGATCGTCCTGTCAACCCCGAGCGTTGCCAGTACGTCCACGATGGACTCCTCCGACTGGTGGAGCAACCCGGCGAGCAGGCGCAGGTCACTCGATCGGATCGTGAGGACCCGCCCGTTGAAATCCTGCCGCATGATCTGAATCGCTCGCATGAACCGCTCGACGATATCGGTAGACGAGTCGTTTTCGAGTCGACTCAGGTCGATGCTCACGCCACCGGTTGGAACCCCGCGATCGGAGGCATGGGATGATCGCTCATCAGGTGGAAGCAATTGGTCGACCGGAACACCGTAGAACGAAGCAAGACGCTGCATTCTGGGCAGTGACAAGCTTCGCTCTCCGCGTTCGTAGGCGCCGAGAACAGAAGCTTTGAACTCGAGTTTCGAGTTCGCTTCGACATCTTGAAGAGACAGGCCCTTTTGCTTGCGAATCGAACGCAAGCGCCGACCTACGGCCTCGTTATAGGACGATTCGATCATTCACGGCCCTCCTCCTTCGTCAACAGTACCAGACATAGACCCGCGCGGAAAGGGTCACTGAGGGTGAGATTTAAAATTCTTTCAAAGTACGTTATCACCGAGAAGGGCCGCAGCCCCGACAATCGCGGCAGTCTCGGTGCGCAGCACGCGTTCGGACAGTGCGATCCGGGCCGCGTGGTGCGGGACTTCCTGGTCGTGAAGACCTCCCTCAGGGCCGATCACCAAGGTGTAACGAGACAAACCGGCAGGCACCGCATCCCTGCCATCGAGATCGCCGACCAACAGCGGTTCGTCGAGTTCATCGAGACCAAGTGGCCCTGAGATGCTCATTAGACGCGCCCCTCTCGATTGCTCGAGCGCGCCAATCGCCCAGGCTCGTGCCTTCTGCTCGGCCGGCGGTGTTCCCTGGCCGAACCTGGTGGTGATCCAACACAGTTCATCAACGCCGAGTTCGGCGAGTTTCTCAACGAGAAACCGGACTCGATCATTCGAACGGGGTGGTGCAACCGCCAGGCACAGCTCAGGAGATCGCCGGCCGACTATACGTTCATCTCCCCGAACGACGGTCGAACCTGTAAACGTTCCCTCGCCGGAGATCCCGGCACCGTCGGTGTAGGAGACAACCACTCCAACCGGCCGGCGCAGCACTCTGGTCAGATGACCCTTCTGCCGATCATCGAGCTGAACAGTGGGTGCCGTCCAGGGCCCCGGCAAGTAGAGATGCGGGACGTGCGCCATTCAGCGCACCTTGCGCCGGCGCCGCCCCTTCGCCACCGCTTCCCCCGTCAGTTCCGCGTAGGCTCGCAACGAGGACTCCTGCTCGCTGTCGAGACGGGTCGGAACCACGAGGTCGACATGTACGAGCAGGTCTCCCCTGCCGCGACGGCCGAGCCGCGGAACCCCTTCGCCGGCGAGCCTGAAGACAGAACCCGGTTGAGTTCCGGCCGGGATATCCAGTTCCATTTCTCCGCCTTCGAGGAGCGGCACCACTGCTTCGAATCCGAGCGCCGCCTGGGCCAGGCCCACCCGAAGTGGGTGATGGAGGTTGATCCCGTCTCGCTCGAATCGCGAATCGGGCCGCACGCGGATCTCCACGTAGAGATCACCGGCAGCCGTACCGCGTGCCCCTGCCTCGCCCTGACCGGTAATCCGGAGACGAGTACCGTCGGATACCCCGGGCGGGATCTCGACGTTGGCGGACCGCTCACTATCGACAACACCACGACCGCGGCAGTTGTGGCATGGATCGGGAATGATTTCGCCGGTGCCGGAGCATCGATCACAGGGCGCGATGGACATCATCGAGCCAAACATCGTGCGCCTCGCTACACGCACGGAGCCGGCGCCGCTGCAGTTTGCGCAGGTTTCCGGATCGGTGCCGGGAGCCGCACCGTTGCCAGAGCAGGTGTCGCACCTGACGGCGGCACGAAACTCCACAGAAGAATTCGTGCCGAAGGCGGCGTCGGACAGATCGATCTCGACCGGCACGAGCACATCCCGTCCCCTTTGGCCCGCTTGCCGCCTGGTGCCTCCGAAGAGGCCGCTGTCACCGAACACCGACCGGAGGAGGTCGTCGAATGTGCCGAGGTTCGAGAAGAGATCACCGATGTCGACTCGATCTCCACGGTCGTATCTCTGCCGCCGCTGCGGATCCGAGAGGACTTCATATGCCTCGGCAACTTCGCGGAATCTAGATTCAGCAGTCGGGTCGTCGGGATTCGCGTCAGGATGCGAAGCCCGAGCCAGGCGGCGAAACGCCTTCTTGATCTCTTCGGGGTCGGCGTCGCGCGCAACGCCCAGGACTTCGTAGTAATCAGATGCCATGGTCAAGACCCGAGGTTGTCGGCGAGGTTGTCGCTGACCTCTTCAACGATAGAGATCGTGCGCCGGTAGTCCATTCGCATAGGTCCAAACACTCCAATTCGACCGGCGGCGACTCCACCCACCTCGTAGGGAGTGGAGACCATGGCGAGATCTACGTCATCCTGCATGGGGAGTTCTTGCCCGATCTGAATGACCGTGCCGGGTGGTGCAGAAGCCATGATGCTCATGACCAGCGTTTCGCGCTCGAGCATGCCCAGCACGCGGTGCACCGTCGACAGGTCCTCCCAGAGCGAAGCCATCTGGCTGGTACCTCCGACATACACGTCCCGGGCCATGTCCTCGCAACGACGCACCGCATCAAGCCCCGCTTCGACGACTTCTCGTGTCGCTGCCGACAGGTCTCCCGGCGTTTCATCCACCAGGGTGTCGATACCGGAAAGCAACCGGCCGTTGAGCATCCCCCCCAGAACTCGCTCGGCTTCGGGCACGATCGCATCGTCAACCGGGTTCGCCAGCGTCAGAACTTCCTTGCTCACTCGTCCGGCATCACTCACGAGGATCAGCAGAACCGCGTGCCCGCCGAGTGGCACGAGGCTGACCCCGTGTACCTGTTCGCCGGACATACCGGGACCGGTGACGATGGCCGGATACTTGCTGAGATCCGCCACGAGCTCACTAGTGGACTTGAGGAGCCTGCCGAGCTCCTGGTGTACGGATGAGAAGAATCCGCGAATCCTCTCCCGCGTCGATGCGCGGAGCCTGCGCGGAGTCAGATGATCGACGTAGTAGCGGTAGGCGCGCCCGGTAGGCACGCGCCCTGCGCTGGTATGTGGCTGGATCGCCATACCTTCGCGGTCGAGCGCGGCCAGATCATTCCGAATCGTGGCCGGCGATACGTGCAGTGTGGAGTGCTCGAGGATGGCGCGCGAACTTACGGGCTCTCCTGAGGCTATGTATTCCTCAACGAGGACACGGAGCACTTCGGACTTGCGCTCGTCCAACACGACCACACGTTAGCAGTCACCAGACGCGAGTGCTAAGACCGCCCTAGCGACCTCGCTCCCCATCAGGGGCTTGTCCACAACGATCCGGGTGCCGTCCCACACCAGGAGTTCTGCCGCAAACAGCCGCCTACCCCAGTCGTCCTTGGCAAGGGCCTTGCCTGCGCAGCCGGCCTCGACTCCGGCAACACGCCGGAGGCCCAGCATCAGCCGCTCCTGTTCTCGCTCCCATCGGGTCTGGGCTTCTCTCCCCTGCTCCGGGCGCCGACCCTCCAATACCGCTTGGAAGTACGCATCCAGGCGGTGGATGTTCCGGTAGCGGTAGGTTCCTCGATGACCATGTGCTCCCGGGCCGAAACCGAGATACTCGCCCTGTGCCCAGGTCAGGAGGTTGTACCGGCATGCGTGCCCCGGTCTTGCGAAATTGCTGACTTCATAGCGAACGTAGCCCGCATCCGCGAGTCGTGCTTGCGCCATCTCGTACTTGTCTGCCTGGTCATCCTCGTCCGGGGCAGGAGCGCCCGCCGTGATGGAGCGGCTCAAGGCAGTGCCCCGTTCGACCGTGAGCGCGTAGAGCGAGAGATGATCGGGTTCCAGGGCGACCGCTTGTTCCACGGATGCGTGCCACGATTCTGCAGATTCCCCCGGGGTGCCGAACATGAGGTCGAGGCTGATCGATCGGAATCCGGCGCGGCGTGCAGATTGGACACCCCTCGTGATATCCGTTGGTTCGTGCATCCTTCCCAGGCTCGCCAGTACGCCCGGGTCGAACGATTGCGCTCCGAACGACACCCGGTTGAAGCCTCCCCGGATGAGCGATTCGGCCATCGCCCCTGACCAATCTTCGGGATTCGCCTCGATGCTGATCTCTGTATTGATCTTGAATCCGAAGCGCGATCGGATCGCCGACAGAACTTCAGTCAGTGCCTCGGGTGGGAGCCGGCTGGGTGTGCCGCCACCAAATGCAACGGAGTCCAGTGGCTCCCAGCCGGGTTCTGCCGCTATCTCAGCCTGTACCGCGGTCACAAACTTCGCTTGGTAATCGTCCCGCCCCTCGACAACGTTGAAATCGCAGTAAGGGCAGATGCGCGCGCAAAAAGGGACGTGGACGTAGGTTCCAATCCAATCGGCAGCCGCTTCAGCGAGTTCGACGCTGTCCGGCCGCATCACGTCTCCGTGTCGACCCGTAGCGCCGAGATGAATGCATCTTGCGGAACCTCAACGGAGCCGACCATCTTCATACGTTTCTTGCCCTCTTTCTGCCGCTCGAGGAGCTTGCGCTTTCGGCTCACATCGCCCCCATAGCACTTAGCGATGACATCCTTCCGGCGTGCCTTGACGGTCTCGCGGGCTATCACCCTGGTTCCGATCGCAGCCTGGATGGGCACGTCGAAGAGCTGGCGGGGAATGAGTTGCCGCAATCGCTCAACCATCTTCTTGCCGTAGAGATAGGCCTTCTCGTTATGGGTGATCGTCGAGAAGGCATCTACGGGTTGACCGTTGAGCAATATATCGACCTTGACCAGGTCGGAAATCCGGTACTCCCCTGGTTCGTAATCAAGCGAAGCGTATCCCCTGGTCCGGGATTTGAGGTGGTCGAAGAAGTCGAACACGACCTCCGCCAGTGGCAGGTTGTAGGTCAATTCCACTCGTTCGGGAGATAGGTACTGCATGTGATCCATCGACCCGCGTCGGGTCTGCACCAGTTCCATGATCGTTCCCGTGTACTCGGACGGGGCGATGATCATTGCCCGCACATATGGCTCTTCGAGTAGCTCGATCTTTCCCCGATCCGGCAGATCCTGGGGCGATCGGATCTCGAAACTCGATCCGTCGGTGGCCGTGACCCTGTAGGCAACAGAAGGGGCGGTGGCGACCAGGTCGAGGTTGTATTCGCGTTCGAGTCGCTCACGGACGATCTCCATGTGTAGCAACCCGAGGAAACCGCAGCGGAAGCCGAAGCCGAGCGCTCTGGACGTCTCGGGCTCGAACACAAGCGAGGCATCGTTCATTCGCAACTTCTCGAGGGCCTCGCGGAGGCGCTCCAGGTCGTCACCATCCGAAGGGAATAATCCGGAATACACCATGGGACGCGGCTCGGCATAGCCGGGCAGTGGCCGAACCGCGGCTTGCCCCGGGTGGGTGATCGTATCGCCGACCCGGATCCGATCGATCTCCTTTACTCCCGTGATTAGGTAACCCACTTCACCCGGCCCCAGCTGGGCAACCGGCACGGCCAGCGGGGTCAGGACTCCCACCTCCGCAGCCGTGTGACGTTCGGCGGTTGCGGAAAAGCGCACCGTATCCCCGGCGGCCAGAACCCCGTCGACCACCCGCACGTAGCAGACCACACCTCGGTATGAGTCGTAGTACGAGTCGAAAACCAGAGCTCGCAGTTCATCGCCTTCACTCGTGGGAGGAGGTATGTCGCGGACGATCCGGTCGAGCAGTTCTTCGATACCATCACCGGTCTTGGCGGAGACGCGGATCACGCCGTCCGCCTCAACACCGAGAATCAGGGCGATTTCGGCTGCCACCTTGTCGGGATCGGCAGCCGGCAGATCGATCTTGTTGATGACCGGGATGATCTCCAGCCCCGCTTCAATGGCGAGGTAGGCGTTGGCCAGCGTCTGCGCCTCGACGCCCTGAGCTGCGTCGACCAGCAAGACGGCCCCTTCGCAGGCGGCGAGAGAGCGAGATACCTCGTAGCTGAAGTCGACGTGACCGGGAGTGTCGATCAGGTTGAGTACGACGGCCGAACCGTCTGAGGCGTGGTAATCCAGGCGAACGGCCTGGGCCTTGATCGTAATGCCACGTTCGCGCTCCAGATCCATGCTGTCGAGAACCTGTGCTCGCATATTCCGTTCCGAAATGGAGCCGGTGCGCTCGAGCATACGATCGGCCAGCGTCGACTTCCCATGATCTATATGGGCGATGATGCTGAAGTTCCGAACGGACACAGAGGTCATCACGTCCCTTGCTGGTAATCCGTGAGGTAGCGGGGCAAATGCTGGGTCATGGGTTGCGGGCTCCGGGTGAATAACAGAAACCCGGACACCAAGACGACCAACCGCATCCGCCTAGAACTCAGAATCTAGGACTCCGAGGCTCGCCAAGCAGGGCCTCAAAGAAAGGCTTCTGCGCGGGCTACGAACTCAGCAGTTGCCTGACATCGCGAACGAGCTTCGCTTTCCGACGGGCGGCGGTGTTCTTGTGGAGAACGCCTTTGGTCACAGCCATGTCGATGCGCCTTTGGGCCAGTCGGGAAAGCTCCTCAGCCTTTTCGGCTTCGCCGGCTTCGGCAGCCTCCAGGGTATTCTTGACCCGGGTCTTCAACTCGGAGCGAAGGCCCTTGTTGCGGAAATGGCGCACCTCGTTCTGACGATTGCGCTTCATCTGTGACTTGATATTGGCCATACGAAATCGAAACCTCTGATGGAAACGGGGCGCGCGGCAAACTCACGCGGGCACGGAATCGTAGCAGCGTATGGGGCGATGGAGCAAGGTCGATCCTTTGGCACGATGCAATGCCTGCATTCCTGCGGTTCACCCTTCTTTCCGGCAGCTAGCCCACTCCGACCGGACGACCTCCGTAGAGCCGGCAGAGTGCAACGGTCAGGCGCTCCATGGTCAATCTGTGGGTCTCCTCGGGAGCCGATTTGAGGAGTCCGTCGGCCCGCAACAGGGCCGACAACGCCGCTCGCAATTCCGAGTCCGAGACCCTCGATCGCCGATTCCAATCGCGTTTCGCTCGCCAGTCGCCGGGTCGTGCTCCTACTTTTTCGGCGTACTCATCGATGCTGTCTGCTGCGGAAGCCAGCGACCGCCGTTTGAGATCGTCTTCGAGGTAGCCGAGTAGCTGGAGCGGATGTCCGTGCGTGAGAAAGTCTGCCAGACGCCGGAGCGCCTCTCCGACCTTCCCGTCGCTGATGGCGTCGGCCAGATGCCACATCGGTTCGTCCGGACGGTTGTGGAAACGAACGAGGATCGTGTCGCGCGTAATGGCGGCTTCGCCTGCGAGCTGGTCGAGTGCTTGACCCATGGCGGCAACGTTGCTGCCGAAGCGCTGCAACAACGCCTCACGGGCTTCGGCCGGGATCCTCATCTTCCGAGTCCGGATCTCAGTCGAGAGCCAGGCGGCGGCATCCCTTTCTCGGAGCTTCTCGATCTTGATCGTCTCGCCGCTCTTTAGCATTTTCGCGAGCGACGACGGCACCGCGCCGGCGGACACAACCACCAATACGGTCTCTGGGTCGGCATTTCGCAGGAGTTCGGCGATGACGTCGGCCTCTCCTTTCAGCAAATGCTGGCCATCCACGATCATCAGGCCCTGCCGGCCGCCAAAGAGAGAGCCGGATTGGAGGGCGGGCAAGGCAGGTTCGACCTCCCCACGCACGACTCCGTCACGCTCCATCCCCTCCGCGGCGGCACCGCGCCCCGGGACATCGACACGCACGATGTCTGCCCCCTGCACATCGAGTTGGTCGAATACAGCCTGAGCCCGGGCCAGCATTTGCTGTCGTTCGCCGGGGCCGGCATCCCGTGGACCAGAAATGTGCCAGATGGAGGTCATATCAGAGGTTCCATCCTCCACCGACCTGAAGGTAGGAACCCGTCACATAATCGGCCTCCGGAGAAGCGAGATAGCGAACGGCTCCGGCGATGTCGTCGAAGGTGCCCAAACGGCCCGCCGGGATCCCTTCCAGAGATGGCAACGTGATGCTGTTCTCGAGCACTCCCGGCATGATCGCATTCACGGTGACTTGGCGGGACGCCTCGGTCACGGCAAAGGTCTTGGTCATGATCAGCACGCCGGTCTTTCCAACGTAGTAGGGAAGGGACTTCGGCGAAGCGCGCAGGCTGTCCGCGCCAGAATCGGCGACATTGATGATCCGGGCATGTGGCCGGCCCCGCAAGAGGGGCAGCAAGGCACGGGTCGTGTAGAAGGTGGCGCTGGCGGTCTCGGCCAGGACTCGATCCCAATCGTCCGTCGTGAGGTCGTCGGTATGCCGGATGATGAATCCGCCGACATTGTTGACGAGTACATCGAGGTCCCCGGCGTCCCGAATCGCCTCCGCCATTGCATCAACGGAGCCCGGGTCCGAGAGATCTGCTGCAACGAGGTCGGCCCCCCCGCCGGCTTCCACGACGAGGCGGGCCGTCTCTACGGCTTGTTCCCTGCTCGAGCGGTAGTGCACGATGACATCAAACCCGTCGGATCCGAGGCTGACTGCCAGATGCCTGCCGAGGCCGCGGGCGGATCCGGTCACCAAAGCGCGTCTTCTCATTCCATTCTCCCCATCAAACGTGCGATTTCCGCTACCGCTTCTGTGTCATGAACGCGCAGGATGTCCGCACCGTATTCAAGTGCGAGCGTCGCCAGCGCCAGGGTAGGGGCGAGCTCGGCCTTGCGCGGAACCGGTATGAGCACCGGTCGACCCAAGGTGTGGAGGCGATCGAGTCGTCGGATCACGTCGAGTTGGTGGAGGGTGTACTGCTCCCGATCTCCCCGGTAGGAGATCCCGATACCCGGATCGACGACGACATTCGTGACACCGGAGTCTGCGAGCTGCCTCAGCCGAAGCCCGAGACGATCGACCATCCCGGCGACCAGCGACTGATCGAGATCGATCGTACCGACGGCCAGCGGCGAATCGCCTTCGAGGAACATCACCACGGCGGCCACTTTGCCGGCCGCCACTACCTCGATCATCTCCACCTGCCGGAGGCCGCCTGTGTCGTTGATCATCACAGCGCCCAACTCGATAGCGGCACGGGCAACTTCAGGCTTCCAGGTATCGATCGACACCAGAAAGCCTTCCTGGACGAGCCGTCGCACGGGACCGGCCAGACGGGCGACTTCCTCATCCGGGTGCAACTCGACGTTCTCGAAGTGAGACGACTGGGCGCCGACGTCGATTATCGTCGCTCCATTCCGGCGGTGCGCCTCGGCAATACGGAGAGCTTCCTCGAGGTTGTTGGCGACGGTCGGAGTGTTCTTCGATTCGGGAGACAGATTGAGGACGCCCATGAGGTGAACTCTTCCGCCGGAGAAATCGATGGTGTGCGATCCGGCCTGCAGACTGACCTCGGGCGACGTCGTCAAGGCCCGATGAGCAACGATCCGGAGATCTCGCTCTCACCTTGGTCGAGCGTTAGCACCACCGTCTCGACATCTTCGGCGCCTGAGGCCACGAGGCCGATCGAAATCGGTATTCGGGCCCGGCCCAGATCCAGATTGATCGTCCCTCGCCACGGGTCGGCCGTCTCGTTGACGAGCACAACGGTCAGCGCAACACGATTCCCATCGAAGGCGCGTGCCTGGAAATCGACGTTGATACCGCCACAAAGGGACTCATCCTCCCCCGCCACCAACTGTGCGGCGCTTAGGACGATCGGCTCGCTCCCCTCCTCGACAACCACCGTGAAGGGCGTCTCGACCTCCCCCGAACATGTCAGGACGTGGGTTAGCCCGCGCAGCGACGATGTCATGATCGGAATCAGGAAGACTCCGACGAGGGCGGCCAGCGCCACACGCGACTTGAGGATCGGCGGCATCACCTCCAGTGTTCACGCCACACTCGCCAAAGTCAAAGATCGATCGGGCGACGACGAGGAACGGTTTAGCATGCGGGCCATGGTCGACGCCACGCGCCCGAAAACACGCTCTGTCAGCTACACCCAGGCCCGCGGCCTCGTTCTTCTACTCGGCCTGGTCGCCCTCGCCGTCGTGGCTCTGATCATGTACGTCCGCAGAGTCGATCCGACGGAAGTCTCCGCCACAATGTTCTTCCTTCCCGTCTTCGTCGGGTTCTTGTTCTGGGGGATTCGGGGCGGAGTGACCCTCGGCGCGCTGGCAACCGTCGCATATATCTGGATCCGCTCTCCGGCGATCGACCTGATCGGTTGGAACGAGTTGGTCGGCTTGATCATCACGCGAGGAGCGGGCTACATGGCCTTCGGACTGATCGGAGGTTGGGCGACGGAGCAACTCAGAGACTCGATCACGAAACTCGATCTCTACGACCAGATCGATGATGCAACCGGCCTGTTCAACGCCCGCAGCCTGGTCGAAACGGTCGATCTCGAGAAGTCCCGGTCGACCCGCTATGAGAAGATCTTCTCTCTGGTAACCGCCGAGCTTCCCGCCCCCGGTGAGTTGAGCCGGAGGGCGAGACGCAACTTCCTCACCGATCTTGGAGATCGGGTCGGGCGCAGCGTTCGGGCGGTCGATCATGCCGTTCACGCCAAAGAAGGTGACAACCACCTCCTGGCGTTCGTCCTTCCCGAGACCTCCGCGGAGGGCGCCCGGATATTTGCGGGCAAGCTCGCTGAACAGGTGGCCGATCTGGCCGCCGAACACCATCTGCACCTCGAGGCTTCCTCCATCGCCACCTCGGTCGCCTCCTACCCGGATGATCCCGAGACAGTTAGGCGCGTCGTTGGACGGTTCCGCGACATTGCCGCCGACGAGTTCCCTGAGGCAGCCGACTCAATCGCCGACTGAGATCACCACATCACCATCGCGATCGGTTCGCCACACCTCGGCCCCCATCTCGTCGAGCACCTCCACAACCTCTGGCGAGGGGTGCCCGTAGTCGTTCGGTCCCACCGGAATGATGGCCACCCTTGCCCCGGTCGAACGAATCCAGTCGAGGTCGCTGGTGGCTGCCCCCTGATGGGGCACCTTCAACACGTCGGCATGAATTGGGCCGAGGTCCTTCTGAGCATAGGTCTCGACGTCCCCCGGCATCAGAATCGTGTGACGGCCGGCCTCGATCATCAGCACGATCGACTGATCATTCGGCGAGGCATACCGCCTCAATGGGCCTCTCACTTCAATAGAGAAGCTGCCGATTCCGGCTCTCCATCCGGGCCGGACGATCTCGGTCGGCACGTTCTTGCGTGCCGCCAGATCGAGAAGTGCTCTCATCTCAGGACCTGAATCTGAGTGACCGGAGTGCCAGATGAGACCAACCGGGAACTGCTCCAGCGCCGCGATCAACCCGGTCACGTGATCATGGTGTTGATGGGAAGCAACCACGAGGTCGATGTGGTCGATTCCGTACTGCCGGAGACGTGAGATCAGCACTCCCTCGTCGGGCCCACCGTCGATCAGCACAACAGCTCCATCGTCGCTCAGCAGCAGCGTGGAGTCGCCTTGGCCCACGTCGAGGAAGACCGCCGCCGGCCGCGTCACCGGGGCCGGGTTCAGCCCGATGACGATGAATGCCCATGCAGCGGCGGTCAATCCCATAATGCGGCGCAGGCCCGCCACCCTGCCCAGTGCAACGGCTGCCATCACCCCGCAGTAGCCGAACCATCCGATCTGGGGCCAGGGAGAAGCCGACCGGGCAATTGCCAGCACGAAACCCGCCAGCATCGTCGCCAAGCCGATGCCGTAGTCGAGACCGGCCAGCACCCCAATACCTCCGAAGCTCGTGGCCGCCGCCACGAGGGGCCCGGCGAGGAGGTTGGTGACCGGTGAGAGGAGGGGCAACGTTCCGAAGTGAATCAGCAGCAGCGGGGCTACTGCGAGTTGGGCAGAGACCGTGGCAGCCAACGCAGCCCCAACGATCGGAAACCGGCGGAGCGGGCGATATCCGGCACCGGCGATGACACCCGCCGTTGCTGCTACCGACAGCTGAAATCCGACATCGGCGACGAGTTCACCCGACACCAGCAACAGCCCGGCCACACCGCCTCCGAGGGCCGTCCAGGGACCGATCGACACTCCGAGGGCCCTGGCCAGAAGAACAAAACCTGCCATCACGCCGGCCCGGAGAACCGATGGCTCCCATCTGGTCACAAGAACGAACAACACGAGTCCGAGCAAGCCAAGGACGGCCCGCCGGCGGGGGCCGAATCCGAGCGGAGCCACAATGACCCACCACAGCGTCAGGAAGAGAGCCACGTTGCTCCCCGACACCGCCACATAGTGAGACAGCCCTGCTCGTCTGAGCGCTTCCGCGTCCGATGCAGGCAGCTCACGTATGTCGCCGATGAGAAACCCCGAGACGAGGGCGGCCGCCGGCCGCTCGGCCGTAGCCGCCAGTCGATCCTCGACCCTGGATCGCAGCAGGTTGGCGACCCGAAAGAAGCCTTCCGCGGCGGAGATTCGTTCCACGCTGCGTGCCGCGACCCGCCCGGCGTATGCGTCCCCTCGAGCCCTACCCGGACGCGCCGACAGCCGGCCGCTCACCAGAAGCCGGTCACCTGCCATGACGTCAAAGGAGCGGTCGGCGCTCACGAGCAGTCGCGGTCCGCTCCAAACCATCTCACGATGCCGAGTGCTCACGGACTCGGGCTCGATCAAGAACCAATAGCCGGCCGAGCCGGGTCGTGGATCCTCGACTGCGGTCCCCCGTACTTCAACGACGCCTTCCGGCACGAGGGTTTCGAGGATCGCCCGGTCGCGCTCAATCGACAGGTATCCGGACACGGATCCCGCGGTCGTGATCAGAAGCAGCGCAGCCAGCGAGCGCCTCCGCAAGGCGAAGGCGGCAACAGATGCCACCGATCCGATCAGGACGGCCGTCGAGTTCAGCGATCGACCCGCCCAGGCACCAAACCAGACGAACCCGCCTGCCAGCAGAGCCGACTTGCTCAGTTGATCCGGCAGCCTCACGGAATGGCCACGGAATCCCGAATCGTGGCAAGTTTGCCTTCACCGATCCCTGGGACGTCGAGAAGGTCTTCGACAACGCCGAAAGGGCCGTTGGCTTCGCGGTAATCGGCGATACGTTGGGCCAGCACCGGCCCGATGCCCGGCAAGGTGGCGATCTCTTCGGTTGTCGCCGTATTGATCCTGACCCGGCCGTCACCCGGTTGGAGAGGAGGCCCTCCAGAATCCCCCTCCTGGACGACCACGATCAGCGTTCCATCGATGACGGGCGCGGCGAGATTCAACGCCGTTAGGTCGGCCGATGGAAGAGCCCCGCCGGCCGCCGCTAGGGCATCGGCAACACGTGCACCCGTCGACAATTCGACCAGTCCCGGCTCAGCGACCGCCCCGGACACGTGGACTGTCAGCCCCGCCGCCGGCGTTGTGTCCAACTGCACCGTGCCTCGATCTATCACCATTGGCAGAGGTTCGGCGGGCCTCCCACCAAACCAGATACCCGATCCGATCGCGATCAGCAAAGCGACCCCGCCGGCGACCAGGTGCTGAGGTTGCACGCGACTCCTTGTGTGACTCCCCTGTCTCTCGCCGCCCCACACGTCTATCACGATGCGAGTTTCGGCGGAAGGGGTTCGAACACGCTCACTAGGGTTCAAGTGGCGTCCCGAGAGGAGAATCCCAATGCATTGCTATCGAGTCGAGCCGGGCCAGGCTGCCCAGATCGCCGCTCGCGACACCAGAGATGTGCAGGGCTTCCCCGGCGACAAACGGGCGGGAAAGGCGAGGATCAAGGAACTGAATGCGCAGCTCGAGGCGCTGCAGGAAGTGCTCTACGCAGAGGGCAAACACAAAGTACTAATCGTTCTTCAAGCAATGGATACGGGCGGAAAGGATGGGACGATCCGTCACGTCTTCGACGGCACCAACCCGCAGGGTGTCAAAGTGGCGAGCTTCAAGAAACCCACCTCCTCCGAACTGGCCCACGACTACTTGTGGCGGGTGCACAACCACACGCCGGGATCCGGAGAGATCGCCATCTTCAACCGATCACACTACGAAGACGTGCTGGTCGTCAGGGTCCACAGCCTGGTCCCCGAGCACCGGTGGCGGCGGCGCTACGACCACATCAACGCGTTCGAGCAGTTGCTCGCCGACGAAGGCACCACAATCCTCAAGTTCTTCTTACACATCTCGAAGGACGAACAGAAGGCACGGCTCGAGGCTCGCCTCGACGAACCGCACAAGCAATGGAAGTTCGCCAAAGGAGATTTGGCGGAGCGAGAACTGTGGGGGGATTACGTCGAAGCATATGAAGAGGCACTCACCCGAACGTCGACCGAATCGGCACCGTGGTATGTGATTCCTGCGGATCGCAAGTGGTATCGCAATCTGGCCATATCCACGATCATCGTCGACGCCCTCACGCGGCTGGGAATGAAATACCCGGACCCCGAAGACGGTCTCGATGACATCAAGATCGAGTGAGCGTCATGAGTCGAGAGCCAACGTGCTGATCCGCGCTCAGGCCGTGATCGGCTGTTCGTCCCTCGTCCGATTGCGAAGCCACAATCCGATCACACCGCCGATGACCACCGCGATGCTGACCCAACCATTTCTGCTGATCCCGAATACACGGAACGTCGTGTCGGTCCTGATCAGTTCCAACAAGAACCGTCCGGTGCCGTAGGCGACGAAATACACCAACAGGATGGAGCCCCGTTTCAGCTTGAACTTGCGTTCGACGGTCAGGAGCAGGGCAATGACCCATAGATTCCAGAGCGACTCGTACAAAAACGTCGGGTGGAACGTCTCGAAATCGATGTAGTCGGCCGGCCGGTAGCGACGGGCGATCTCGAGGCCCCAGGGGAGATCCGTGGGCGTTCCGAACAACTCTTGATTGAAGTAGTTGCCCCAGCGGCCGATCGCCTGAGCTGCCGGGAGGCCAACGGCAACGGCATCAGCGAAGGCCGGGAAGTCGCCGCCGCGCCGTCGCATCACCCAGATAGCTGCAATCGCCCCGCCGGTCAGACCACCGAACAGCGCCAGTCCGCCTTCCCAAATCGCGAAAACATGCAGCCAGCGACCCTCGAAGCGCGAAAGGTGGGTGCTCACATAGGCAGTGCGCGCCCCGAGGAATCCGATGACCACCGCCCAGAAGGCGGCCTTCTCGACGTCGGTTGGATCGCCTCCGAAACGGAGATACCGACGCTCGGTGATGATCATCGCCACGACCACACCGATACCGATGAGGATCCCGTAGAAATGGATGTCGAGAGGTCCGACCTCGAGGATGTTGATCGGCGGGGAAGGGATAGACGGTGTAATCACGCTGGCAATGCTCGCACAGGTGGGCGCATACGCAAGCATCGGACTACGTCGGGTTCATCGGACCGCCGGTCCCGATGGTGAATGCGAGCGCGGCCAACTCATCGCTTCGCAGTGTGTCATCACCGGCCTCGCGACGCGGTTGGAGCCCGTACAGATGGACCTCCGATCCATCCCGCATGCGAAACCTGCCAACCGGGCCGATCAGCGGGCGAGTGCCCATCCCACACTCGAGTATGTCTCCGCGGGCGAGCCGGTGCCGCCGTCCGAAGTTGATCACCGTGACGTCCGAACCTTCGACCTCGACCCGCGACCTCGCCATGAGCCAGAAGTAGACGATGACGACAAGGGCGATCAACCACAACAAAAGCCGGCGATCGAAGGAGGGGGTGAACAGCGAGAACCCGATGATCAAGACAACTACGAACCCCCCACCCCACTGGGCCCGCGACCGAAGATCGGGTGACTGGTAGATCCGCTTGTCCATCGCCAAATCCTAGAGCCCCGGTTTTCTCCGCAATACTGTGAATCACCACGGTCCATTGCATTGCGGAGAAAGGGACTTCAATTTCTCGGCAATACTGTGGACCACCACGGTCCATTGCATTGCGGAGAAAGCGGCCGGGGGCGTCAGCCGACGACGATGTTCACCAGTTTCGGCGGGCGGGCAATCACTTTGCGAACGGTATTTCCTTCCGTCCATGCCGCGATCTTCTCTGAGGCCAGCGCGGTAGCCTCGGCGTCCTTCGGGGATATGCCCGCATCCACCTCAATCCGATCCCGGACCTTGCCGTTGACCTGAACGACCATCGTCACGGTGTCCTCACGAGCAATGTTCGCGTCGGCTTCCGGCCAGGGCTCGAGATGAATGGACGTCGCGTAACCGGTGGCGTGCCACAACTCCTCGGTGATGTGCGGCGCGATGGGAGCAAGAAGCTTCAACAGTGTCTCTCTGGCTTCCACCCAGACATGCGGAGAAATGTTGGCAGCCCGCAGGGCATCTTGCATCTCGTTTCTTAGCGTCATCAATGCCGCCACCGCGGTATTCCATTTGAAGTCCATCATGTCGGCGTCGACTTTGACGATGGCCTGATGGACGCGTCGCCGCAGCGTCGACGATGCCTCCTCCGACACCGTGCCGGGCTGATACCCGGAGGTTGCGAGCTTCCACACGTCCTCGATGAACCGGCTCGATCCGACGATCCCGCGGCTGTCCCACGGACCCCCCTTCTGCCACTCGAAGGCGAACATCAAATGGGTCCTGACGGTATCGGCGCCGTAGAGAGCGACCAGTTCGTCGGGGTTGACGGTGTTGCCTTTGGACTTCGACATACGTTCGATGTCCAGGTGGTGTTTCAACTGGGTCACATCGTTGGTCCCGTCAATGGCCGGGATGTCGATCGTCGCGCCCTCAGTGACCCTGACCGCCACGAGACCACCTTCCGTTTGCACCTGAAGCGCATTCTCAGTTCGGCGAATCAACTCGCCAACCACAAGGCCCGCTTCCGGACCGGCGGCGGGATCGACCCGGATCGACGAGGCGACTACCAGCTCGTCCGCACGATGACCGTCGACCACCAGCCGGTCGCCCGCCCGTTCCTCACCCAGGATCTGACCCTGGTTGCGGAGAACAACGAACGGCTCATCAAACAGACCCGATGGATCGCGACCGTGCTCCCGCATGACCCGCTCTGTGTCTTCGAACACGCCCATGTCCCGCATCGCCTTGACGAAGAAGCGTGCGTAGAGCAGGTGCATGACTGCGTGCTCGGCCCCGCCGGTATAGACGTCGACGGGGAGCCAGTACGCAGCCTCATCCGGATCGAACGGGGCTTGTTCAAATGCAGGTGAGAGATACCTGAACCAGTACCACGAGGAACACATGAACGTGTCCATCGTGTCGGTCTCACGACGGGCGGGCATGCCCTCCGAGTCGACCGCGGCCAGGAACTGCTCGTTCGTGACCAGCGGGCTGCGACCTTCGAACTCAACGTCCTCGGGCAAGACCACCGGCAGGTCTTCGTCGGCGACAGGCTCGACGTTGCCATCGTCGCGGTGCAGCATCGGAATAGGTGAACCCCAGTACCGCTGCCGCGAAATCAGCCAATCCCTGAGCCGGTAGTTGATCGCTTCCCGACCGGCACCGGCCTTTTCCAGCCAATCGATCGTGGCCGCGATCGACGGATTCGCCCGACCCTTCGCGTTGGTCGTCTCGATGCCGTCGATCGGTCCGCTGTTGACCATTTCCCCCGGTCCGACATATGCAACTTCCATCTCGGGTTCGGCTGGTGGTGCAGCCCCCTGAGGTCGGATGACGGGGATGATCGGCAACTCGAATTGGCGGGCAAACTCGAAATCACGCTGGTCGTGGGCGGGCACGGCCATGATGGCGCCGGTGCCGTACGAGAGCAGCACGTAGTCGGCGATCCAGACCGGGACACGTTCTCGATTGACCGGGTTGACGGCATACCCTCCGGTGAACACCCCGCTCTTCTCTTTCGTATCCTCCATCCGTTCCAGCTCGGAGCGGGCCGCGGCGGCGACGCGATAAGCGTCGACGACCTCGCGTCGATCCGATGATGTAATCGAATCGACCAGCGGATGTTCGGGGGCCAGCACCATGAAGGTGGCGCCCCACAGCGTGTCCGGCCTGGTCGTGAAGACCACGATCTCATCGCCTGCCTCTGTCCGAAAAGTAACCTCTGCGCCTTCCGACCGACCGATCCAGTTGTTTTGCATCGCCTTGATGGCGTCCGGCCAGTCGATTCCTTCGTAGGAGAGCAACTCATCGGCATACTTCGTGATCGCGAAGAACCACTGCTCCATCAGCTTCTGCACGACAGGTTGTCCGTTGCGCTCATCGCGCCCGTCGATGACCTGCTCGTTGGCCAGCACGGTCTGGAGCGTCGGCGACCAGTTCACCATGGCTTCGCCTCGATAGGCGATGCCCCGCTCGAACATCCTCTTGAAGAACCACTCCGTCCAGCGGTAATAGGAGGGCTCACAGCTCACCGCCTCACGCTCCCAGTCGAACATCGCACCCATCGAACGCAGCTGGTGTCGCATTCGATCGATGTTCTCGTACGTCCATTTGGCGGGATGCACGTTTCGCTGCACGGCTGCGTTCTCAGCCGGCAGACCAAAGGCATCGAAGCCCATCGGGAACAGAACGTTGTAGCCCTTCATCCTCATCACCCTGGCGCGAGCGTCCGAAGGCGTCATTGCATACCAGTGGCCCATGTGGAGGTCGCCGGACGGGTATGGGAGCATGGTCAGGGCATAGTGCTTCGGCTTCTCCCAATCCACCGTCGAGCGGTAGAGACCGTCGGCCTCCCACCGTTCCTGCCAATGCCGTTCGATCGCCTCATGGTCGTACGCAGCCATTCACCTTGCTCCTGGAATGGCCGCCAGCGTACCAAGCCGGAACCGATCTACAGTCGGAATAGTCGGACGTTCAGCGCCCGCGCTGCTGTGTGCTACCCCTCGGACCCGAATGGATCCCCGCTACCGTCGGATGAATCCCGGAGGTACTGTTCGACCTGAGATCCGATCTCGTCGGCCGTCGGGATGGAATCACCCTCCTCCACCAACTCTTCGAGTTTCTCGACGACCTTCTGGATTTCGGGCCTACCGGCCACGATGCCATCCAGATGCTCTCGCTGCTGGAGCGCCTCTTCCGGCAGCGAGTCGAGCGGTATCGAAATGCCCAGGCGATCGGCGAGGCGTTCGAGCAACACGATGACGCCCTGATGGAACGGGCCGCTCACATACTGCGGCACCTGGGCCCAATAGCCGCGGGCCGGAATCCCATCCGACGACAGCCGGTGAGACAGCACGGTCAACGCGGCAGCAGGGACTCGCAACAGACCCTCCGGTCTTCGTACCAGTGGATCGAGTAGATCGGGATCGGGAGAGGTGGTGATCATCGGAGTCGGCACTGTGTGCGGGACCGGGGCTGGAACCGAGCCGATGGCAATGAACTCCGTAACACCGGCGATGAGGGCGAACTCGGACACCGCGGCGGCGAACGCCCTCCACTGAAGATCTGGTTCGGTCCCCCGCATGATCAGCAGGTCGCGCCCACCCAGTCGCCGATGATGGACGACGAGATCGGGCCATTCCAGGCTCCGAAGATGTCCATCAATGAAGTCGACGACAGGCCTGCTCGAGCGGTAATCGAAGAGCTGATCACCGTCGAACTCGGCCACGATCGGTCCGTCACCAGCCAGATGCTCCGCTGCTGCGGAACCGACGCCGGCCGCGTCGACCCAACCTTGCAGCGAGGCGATGAGAACCGGTGAACCGAGATCTGCCTGATGGCGGTAGGTGTAGAGGGACATGCCTTACCAGGGTACTCCCAGGGCACAGGCTGCGGGCGCGCGGTTGAGACCGGGCGACACGTCTAGCCCCTCGGATCGACCACCCGGCCTATGAAGAGGATCGAGCCGGTTGCCGCGTCTCGAAGTGCGAACAAGAACGGACGATCAACCACGAACGGGAGCGGTTCCGTCGGAGCCGCGGTCAGAGACATGATCACCCCTGTGGCCGCGGCCGCCTCGGTTCCAGCCTCGTCAGCGGAGATCCAGGCTTCGTGGACGACGTCGCTGATGAACAGGTCCTTCGCGCCCGTCATTCCGGAGAAATCGGCCTCGGTGCTCGTTGCCTCTTCCAGGCCAATCGCCTGCAAGGCCGGCACCAGGCCGATCTGTGTACGTATCTCGAACTTGGGGAGAGCGAGGATTATCTGATCGGGCGACAGCGACTCCACCGCCTTATCGATGAGCCCATCTGACAATGATGCTTCGACCGGCGAGAAAGCGCCTTGGTCTGGAAGAATAACGAGCATCCCCAATTCGCCACCTGCGTATGGGATCTGCAGCGCTTGCCAGCGATCACCACGCCCGAAGGGCATCGAAGCGTCGGTGTGCATCATCGGCACCGGCACTTCAGATCCGTCCAGGAGGGTGAAGGGTGCCTCCACAGTGCCTGCCTCATCGAACGGCATGAGCCAGGCGGCATTCAGATACACGGCGTTCACCAGCACCAGGCGGACCAGTTCATCGAGGACACCTTCCCCGAGGAGATCCTCGATGCGATCGTTGGTCTCCCCCGCCACCCAATCGTTGATGGTGAGGCGAGACTCTTCCCGAGCCGCCGGATCGATGAAGTCAACCACCCGCATTCCGGCGCCGTAGTCGAGGGCGAGGAGATCGAGAAAGGCATCCCGGAACACCATCCCGTCCTGGCCCCACAGGCTGTTGGCGATGCTGATCTCGACACCGCCCTCTTGTTCCGTGGCCTGGCGATTCCTTGATTCGATGGCCTGATCGAGCACATTGATGGCCGCGTGAAACTCCTCGGCGGTCAGGGGATTCCCGAGGACGGAGGCCATCTCTTCCGCCGTTGTCCCGGCCGCGCCCGCATAGGCCATGGCCAGGGCGGTGGAGATGCTGACCGGCGAGAACACCAGGTTCCCTTCAGGACCGGCCAGGCTGCCGTATAGACGGGCGGCAAAACCCTGGAGACCCGCGGATACGGCCCCGACGTCGGTGGCCGGGGCATCCGGATCGGCGCGGTCGACATCTGATGCGACGAGCATGCCGGACACGGTATCGCCACCCGGAGCCGGCGCGCCGTTCGTCGGGCGAGTCTCTCCGCCACCGCAGGCGGCCGCCACAAGTGCCAGGACGAGCGACAGGGCCACGAAACGCATTACATGACTCCTTCTCGAGTTCTCATCAATTATGACGCCCGCTCCGTCCCGACGGTTCCCGCTCCGAAACGAGGACTACGCTCGACCGCCACATGCCGGACCCCAACCACCCCCTTCGTCGCCTGTGGGAATACGCCGCCGGTCACCGGCGCCGGATCATCACTGCAACCACATTCTCGATCCTCAACAAGACGTTCGACCTCGCCCCACCGGCATTGATCGGAACCGCCGTCGACGTTGTCGTCCGCAGGGAAGACTCGATGCTGGCCGGCTTCGGCATCAAGGACACCCGCCACCAGCTCATCGTTCTGGCTGTGCTGACGTTCATCATCTGGGCACTGGAGTCGCTGTTCGAGTATCTCCATTCGATCTGGTGGCGCAATCTGGCACAAACAGTCGAGCACGAACTCCGCGTCGATGCCTATGCCCATACCCAGACACTCGACATGCGGTTCTTCGAGGACCGTTCGACCGGCGGACTGATGGCAATCCTCAACGACGACATCAACCAGCTCGAACGGTTTCTCGACGGAGGCGCCAACAACCTGTTGCAGGTGGTGACAACGGTCGTCCTGGTCGGCGCCGCCTTCTTCGGGATCGCATGGCAGGTCGCCTGGATGGCGTTCTTGCCCATTCCATTGATCCTCTGGGGATCCGTGAAGTTCCAGCGCCGGATCGCCCCCCGCTACGCCGCCGTTCGAAGCCAGGTCGGAGTCCTCAACGGACAGTTGGCGAACAACCTGTCGGGGATCGCCACCATCAAGAGCTTCACCACTGAAGCCCGCGAAGTCGCCCGGATCGAACGGGAAAGTGACCGCTATCAGACGGCCAACCGACTCGCCATCAGGCTCAGTTCGGCGTTCTCGCCGCTCATCCGCATCGTGATCCTGGTGGGATTCACGGCCACATTGCTGGTCGGCGGGTTCCGAGCACTCGATGGCCAGCTTGCCGTCGGCGCCTATAGCGTAATGGTCTTCTTGACCCAGCGACTGCTGTGGCCCCTGACCCGGCTCGGCGAGACGTTCGACCTCTTCCAGCGGGCGATGGCGTCTACCAACCGGGTGCTCGACCTTCTGGCCGTCCGGCCGACGATCACCGGCGGATCGACGCCTCTCCCGCGCTCGACCGTCGCCGGAGTACTCAAATTCGACCAGGTCGACTTCGCCTATGTCGATGGTTTCCCGGTTCTCAAATCGGTCGACATCGCCATGCCGGCCGGTCAGACCACCGCCATCGTCGGCGCTACCGGAGCGGGCAAGTCCACGATCATCAAGCTGCTCCTCAGGTTCTATAACCCAACCGGCGGGTCCATCCTGCTCGACGGCCACGACGTGGCCGATCTCGACCTCGCCGACCTGCGGCGAGCGATCGGTCTGGTCAGCCAGGACATCTTCCTGTTCCACGGGACCGTTCGCGAGAACATCGCCTATTCCCGCCCGGGCGCCTCCCTCGAGGATGTGGTGGAAGCGTCCACCGTCGCAGAAGCCCACGAATTCATCGAAAGGCTCCCATACGGTTACAACACGATCGTCGGAGAGCGAGGCCAGAAGCTGTCGGGTGGCCAGCGCCAGCGCCTCTCGATTGCCAGAGCGGTGCTCGCAGATCCACCAATCCTGATCCTCGACGAGGCGACCTCTTCGGTGGACAATGAGACCGAAGCTGCCATCCAGCGGTCGCTGGAACGGATTTCCGTCGACCGTACGACCATCGTGATCGCCCACCGTCTCTCCACGATCAGGCATGCCGACCGCATCTACGTCCTCGACGCCGGGCAAGTCGCAGAACAAGGAACCCACGAGGACCTCATTGAGTCCGACGCCTTGTATGCCTCGCTCTGGAAGGTCCAGACCGGCGAGGCCGTACCATGGCACGTGTCAGAACTACGCGGTTCTGAGCTCTAGGTTGATCCTCCTACGGCAACGGCAAACCGGGTAGGCCTACATTGATCTTGGCGAAGCCGGGGCCGGCAAACCCATCTGGAACTTGGAAAGCCAGGTTCGTGACAAACACGCTCTTGCGTTCGCCCTTTCCGGTCCCGAATGCCACGCTCGCTGGGAAGTCGAGTCCATCCTCGTAGGTCGCAATCGTCTCGATCTGCTCACCATCTGCGCTCACGCGCACAAGGACGCTGCCGGTGACGATGGCGGCATAGATGTTGCCATGGACGTCCAGGGCGATACCGTCGATCATCCACGGCCCGAAGTCTCCGAATCCGATCACCTGACTCAGAACGGAGACATCACCGAGGGCACCTCCCTTCGAGACGGGGATCTCGAGCAACAGCGCCTTCTCGGTGTTGGCCACGATCAGGCTGCCATGCCGGTAGGCGATCCCGTTGGCGCCGATCGGATAGGGAATCGGAACCGGAGCGCAGACTCCGGTCAACAAGTCATCCCGGAGGAGCAATTCGGCTTCGCCGCCTTTCGGGACCCACCAGATACCTCCACGGCCGAACCAGCCACTGAACACTGCACCCGGAGTGACAGACGCATCGCAGTACTCGTAGTAGTCGAGCCCATCGTCGACATCAAACGAGAACGTCTCGGTGATGTAGAGGTTGCCGTTCTTGTCGAAAGCAAGGGAATTCGGCAATACAATCGCATCGGTACCCGGAACGAGTTCGACGTTGCCGGCCATGTCGATCTTGAACACACCGGCGAACTGCACCGCCGCGTACACGTGCTCCCCGTTCGCATCCACGGCGAGCCCGGCTGCGCCCGTGACGCCCGGAATGGTCGCCAGGACGGCCCCGTCACCAGATGGGTCGAACTTCCATATCTCGGTTCTGTCCAGATCACCCGGTATGCCGACACTCACGAACACGTTGCCGCGGTTGTCAACGGCAACACCTTCCGGGCCGGCATCCATCGGGGTGAAATCTGGAAACGTCGGAGCACCGGCCGCGGCCGGAGCCACAACGGCGATCATGCCCACGACGAGAGCGACAACGAGGAGCTTGCGCATTTCTGAACCCCCTCAGAACTCCGGTGTTGACACATATGCCGCGCAGTCTCCGCCAACGCGGGGCACGGAGCCTGAGTGTTCAGGATATCTCCTCTGGTCCCGGCCGCACCAGAGGAAGAGGACCCTTGACAGTTGGCGGCACCCGACCCGGCGCACCTCACTAGCCTGCGATGTAGCACCATCGAGGAGGGCTCTATGCCGTCGCCCGTCGAATTGCTGCAAACGCTGATCCGCTTCAACACGACGAACCCGCCCGGCATGGAAGCAGAGGCCATCACCTACCTGGATGGTCTGCTCACCGAGGCCGGGATCGCCACCACGATCCTCGCCCGCACCGCCTCGCGTCCCAACTTGATCGCACGAATCCCGGGTTCCGGCCATGCACCGCCGTTCTTGATGCAGGGCCACATCGACGTGGTGCCGACTACCGGTCAGCAATGGGATCAAGAGCCGTTCGGCGGCCGGATCATCGACGGATACGTATGGGGACGCGGCGCCCTCGATATGAAGGGTGGAGTCGCCATGATGGTCGACGCCTTCCTGCGGATGGCCGCCTCACAACAGCCACCCGCCGGTGACATCATCCTGTGCATCCTGAGCGACGAGGAGAACGGCGGCAACGAGGGAGCCCGGTTCCTCGTGGAGGAACACGCCCACCACTTCGAAGGCGTCGAGTACTGCATCGGCGAGTTCGGAGGCTTTCCGCTCGAACTCGGCGGCCGGCGCTTCTACCCGATCCAGGTGGCGGAACGGGTGGGTGTCTTGATCGACCTGACGTTCCGGGGAGCCGCCGGACACGGCTCGCTTCCCACCGCCGGCGGGGCGATGGCCAAACTCGGCACCGCGCTCACCCGCCTCGACCGCAAGCGCATGCCGGTCCACCTCACGCCCGCCACCCGACTGATGCTGGAGGGCATGATCGAGCACACCGACGGCGCCACCCAGCGCGTGCTGAGATTGTTGCTCGATGAGCGCACCGCCGGCCCTGCCTTCAAGCTGTTGAGCTCTCGGTTATCGGTGTTGGAACCGGTCTTTCGCAACACGGTCAATGCCACAGTCGTCAGAGGCGGAGACAAAGACAACGTAGTCCCGGCCGAAGTATCCGTTCGCCTCGATGGTCGGATGCTGCCGGGTTTTGACCCGGATCAGATGATCGAAGAGCTTCGTTCGGTGATCGGGAAGGACGTCGAGATCACCTACCAGACGGAGGGTTTGCCGGCGGTCGGCGAACCCAACCTGGGTCTGTTCGACCTCCTTGCGCGTATCTTGAAGGACCGGGATCCGCTCGCTATCCCGGTTCCATTCCTCCTGCCGGCCGTCACCGACGGTCGCTGGTTCGGACGCCTCGGAATCCAGCACTACGGATTCCTACCGATGCAGTTGCCCGCCGGGTTCGAGTTTCAATCCACGGTCCATGCGGCCAACGAACGTATCCCCACAGCAGCGGTCAACAACGGGTCCGACGCCATCTTCGATCTGCTCGAGCGCTATCAGGGTGAACACGGCAATTAGGCGTCGGCCAGTAGCCATTCGCCTCTGAGATCGAGCCCCGTTCACCTGCAAGGATGAAACGAGACACTAGGAGGTTGGCACGTGACCATTCACAGGATCGGAATCGTCGGCGGCGGACTCATGGGATCCGGAATCGCGGAAGTATCCGCCAAGGCCGGACTCGATGTCACCATCCGGGAAATCGACGCGGCCACCGTGGCCGCCGCCAGGTCGAAGGTCGAGAAATCGACCGGCCGGGCCGTCGACAAAGGCAAGCTCGACCCGGAAACCCGCGAGGCAATCCTCGACCGGATCACATATACGACCGACCTCGGCGACCTGGCCGATCGGCAACTCGTCGTCGAAGCAATCACCGAAAACGAGCCACTGAAGCTGGAAATCTTCAGCACTCTCGACAAGGTCGTGGAGGATGAGGACGCCATCCTCGCCTCCAATACTTCATCGATACCCATCACCCGCCTCGCCGGGGCGACGAACCGTCCCCAATCCGTGGTGGGACTGCACTTCTTCAACCCCGTCCCCGTCATGGGCCTTGTCGAATTGATCAGCACGGTTCTCTCGTCTCCCGCCGTCGAAGCACGCGCCGAGCAATTCGCCTGCGATCAACTCGGCAAGACCGTGATTCATGCCAAAGACCGCGCCGGGTTCATCGTCAACATGTTGCTCGTGCCGTACATGCTCGAGGCCATACGCCTCTACGAGAACGGTGTGGCCACCGCCGAAGATATCGACACGGGCATGCGCCTCGGCGCCAACCATCCGATGGGCCCTTTGACGCTGGCGGACTTCGTCGGACTGGATACCGCCAAGGCAGTTGCCGACGTGCTCTACGACGAGTTCAAGCTACCCCAGTACGCCCCTCCACCCTTGCTGGTTCGCATGGTGGAGGCCGGGCTGCTCGGCCGAAAGAGCGGCAGGGGCTTCTACGAGTACCAATGAGCAGTAATCCGCTGCATCAGCCCTGGCACCTGGCCGGAGGCTGATGCCGGGAGGCAAATGACCGACCGCCGGTTGCCGACAGGCTATGAGGGCTGCAGACCCGGTCGCTCGCCCTCGTCCCGGCGGCTCTCAGCCGGTGGCCGGCTCCAAGGCGATGTCGAGCACCTCGCCGATGTTCCCAACGACATGGAACGTCATCTCGGCGCGAATCACTTCGGGCACATCATCGAGGTCGACCTCGTTGCGTAGAGGCACGATGACGTCGGTCAGTCCGGCACGATGCGCAGCCAGCACCTTCTGCTTGACCCCGCCGATCGGAAGAACCTTGCCCTGAAGCGTCACCTCTCCGGTCATGCCTACGTTGTGTCGCACCTTGCGACCGGTCAACAGTGATACCAGCGCGGTCGTCATCGTGATACCGGCGGACGGACCATCCTTGGGAACCGCTCCCGCCGGCACATGCACGTGGAACTGCCGCCGGAACGTGTCCGACGACAGTCCGAGTTCGCCGGCATGCGCTTCGACGTACGACAAAGCAATTCGGGCAGACTCCTTCATCACATCACCCAGTTGCCCGGTCAACGTGAGGCGCGGTTCTCCGTCCATTGCGGTCGCCTCGATGAAGAGCACGTCGCCGCCGGCACCGGTAACGGCGAGCCCCGTGGCCACGCCCGGCACATCGGTGCGATCGGCGGCCTCGTCATGCCAGACCTTCGGTTTGCCGAGATATTCGAGGATCTGAGGCTCGTCGATATCCACCGGAGCTTGCTCACCGGTTTCCGAGCGGGCCGCGATCTGAGTTGCCACCTTGCGGGCGAGCTTTCCCAGTTGACGTTCGAGCCCACGCACGCCCGCTTCTCGGGTGTAGCGGTCGACGACCAGCGCCAGCGCAGGCTCCGTCACCGAGATCTCTTCGGGCTCGAGGCCCGCCGAACGGATCTGGCGCGGCAACAGATGATCGCGGGCGATCTCGACCTTCTCGGTTTCCGTGTAGCCATCCAGATGGATCACCTCGGTCCGGTCGAGCAGCGGCGCCGGAATCGATTCGAGAACATTGGCAGTGGCGATGAACAACACGTCGGAGAGGTCGAGATCGACTTCCAGGTAGGTATCACGGAACGTGTGGTTCTGGGCAGGGTCGAGGACCTCGAGCAGCGCCGAAGAAGGATCTCCTCGCCAGTCTGCTCCAACCTTGTCCATCTCATCGAGCAAGAACACCGGATTCATCGTGGCAGCCTCGATCAACGCTCTGGCCACCCGACCCGGGCGGGCTCCGACGTACGTCCTGCGATGGCCGCGAATCTCTGCCTCGTCTCGAACGCCTCCGAGCGCGACCCGAATGAACTTCCTCCCCAGGGCTCTGGCGACAGATTCGCCCAGTGAGGTCTTCCCGACCCCGGGAGGGCCGACCAACAGCAGAATGGCGCCGTCTTGCCGTCCCGGTGCATGTTCGAGACCTCTCTCCCTCCGCAACTTGCGAACGGCCAGGTGTTCGACGATGCGCTCCTTCACGTCGTGTAGTCCCGTGTGGTCGGCGTCGAGCACGGTCCACGCTTCTTCCAGGTCGAGGCGATCCTCGGAGCGAGTGCCCCACGGCACATCGAACATCGTGTCGAGCCAGGTTCGGATCCAGGAATGCTCCGGGGATTGCTCGCTCATGCGCTCGAGGCGATTAATCTCCCGTTCGACCGATTCGTGCACGCTTTCCGGTAGTTCTCGATCGTCGAGCTTCTCCCGATACTGCGACGTGAGGTCCGTATCGTCGCCGAGTTCCTTCTTGATCGCCTCCAGTTGCTGACGCAGGAGGTACTCCCTCTGGCCCTTGTCGATCCGCTCGGCCGCCTCGTCGCGAACCTTCTTGCGCAGTTCGAACTCGGCGAGCGTCTCACGCATCCAGTCCAGTACCTTCCCGATCCGCTGCCGGACGTCCAGCGTCTCGAGGAGATCGACCTTCTGTTCCAGCGTGAGGTCCGGTGAGTAGACGGCGATGTCGGCCAGGCGACTCGGCGTGTCGACATCGAGAACCCGTTCGGCCATACGTCCGACCCCGCGATGGTCCATGACTGCGGTGAGAACGGCCCGGTACTCCTCAACGAGCGCGTCGAGTTCCTCATCGATGATCTCCGCCTCGGGATACTCCTCGGCCTCAACCCACAGCGCCCCCTTTTCATCGGTCGAGCCACCACCGACCCGGGCACGTGCAACGCCTTCGACAACGATGTTGCCTTCACCGTCGTCGTTGTGAATTTCGGCGATGGTTCCAACCGAGGCGTAGCGGCCTTCGATCCGCGGCACGAGCAGCATGCGGCCGTCGGCCGCCGAGGCGGCTTCGAGAGCGGTGCGGCCCTCGGTGGTCTCAATCCGGAGGGTGACAACCATGTGTGGAAAGACGACACCGTTTCTCAACGGCAGGACCGGCAGTGTCGTATGCGTCGTGTTCTGCATGGAATCCATCCTTAAAGCGATTGAACGATCAAACAAGTGCTTTCGTGAGTGTATTCCGTTTTGGCAACAATCTGATAAGGGATGGCTCAGATAACACCAGCCTCTGTGTGACATATCTGCTCGCACGCGCCGGCCACTAGTCTCCGAGCGTACCCACAGGAGGCGAAGACAGTGCTCCACCAATCAGACGAGATCTATGCGGCGGTCATCGGACTCCGCACCGTTCGCCGGTTCCTCCCTCAGCCGATCGGCGAAGACGACCTTATCGACATCATCGAGGCGGCGAGGTGGACCGGCAGCTCGAAGAACCGCCAGTCTTGGTCTTTCATCGTGATCCGGGAACGCGATCAACTGGACCGCCTGGCGGAATGCGGTGACTTCACCGTGCCCATCCGGAATGCTCCGCTGGTCGTTGCGCCCGTCCAGCACCCGGATGGATACGAATGGGATATGGGACGGGTGGCCCAGAACATCATGCTGGCGGCGGCCGCCATCGGAGTCGGATCGTGCCCGATCACCCTGCACCGCGAGGACTGCGCCCGCCGCGCCCTCAGCGTGCCGGACGATCACGCCTGCCGGTACGTCGTTGCACTTGGCTACCCGGATCTTGACGCCGAGACGGCAGGACGAGCTGCTTCGCCCATGGGCGGTCGTAAGCCGCTCGATGAACTAGTCCGATACGAACGCTTCAGCTGACGGATTCACCACCGAGCTTCTGGCGTCAGGAATCTTCCAGAATTGGTGGGTTCCTGACGCCAGCACGGAAAGTCAGCGGCGGCGGGCCAGCCACCAGCCGATCACAAACAGGGCAACACTGACGGCCGACAAACCGCTGAACCAGGTTGCCCTGCCGATGGTCTCGTAGGCCCAGCCTGTCGGCAGTGCAGTGGTCGCGGCAGCAAGGAACCCCACCGCCTCCAGCAACCCCTGGCCGCGGGCGAGCATGTCCGACGGACTTCCCTGCGCAACGAGAGCAGCCGCCGCCGGACTCAAAGCGGCGCTGCCCATCGCATGGAGAATGCCGGCCGCCGCCAGCGCCACCGGCACGGTCAGCAGGCCATATGAAACGACGGCCGGGGCTACGGCGAGCATTCCGAAGGATGCGACGAGCACCGGCGATTTCCGATCGACAAGGCGACCGAGCCGAGCGGCGAACAACACCAGCGGCACTGCCATCGCCGTGAAGCTGACGCCGATGAAAACAGTCGAAGCGTCGAGATCCGATAACAGCCGCGCCCATACCGCGTCGAAGGATCCGAGCGTGGCGAACTCGATGGCACCGATGACGACTCCGGCTACAACGAGCGGGTTGCCCAACAGGCTGAGAAAGCTTCGCTCTTCGACAATGGGAAGGGGTTTCGGTGCCTGCAATCTCGTCACCACCGGCACGGCGGCCAGGAGGATTGCGGCCGGGACCAGAAACGGGACCCTCAAGCCGAAGCGCGCGGCTAGAACGGCCCCAATGACCGGCCCCAGCGCAAAGCCCGCCACGGAGGCGGCCATGATCCTGCCGAGCACCTCACCGGGGCGGCTCGGCGCCCAGTCCAGCACCACGCGTCTGGCGGCAGGCACGAAGGCACCTTCAGCAAAGCCGAGCATCGATCGCGCCAGCACCAGCGACCAAAGTCCGGTCGCAAAGGCAGCCATCACCAGCGCCAGTGAGCCGATGAGCGTCCCGGCGATGAGCATGGTCTTGGCGTGCCCGCGATCGGCATAGCGAGATAGCCAGACGTAGCCGATGAAGGCGGTGACGAACGCCGAACCGGCAATCAGTCCCAGACCGGCGGTCGGCAGGTCGTAGGCATCCTGAAGATCGGCCAGGAGTGCAATGATCACTCCCAGGCCGATCGTGTTGGCAGCAACGGCGAGGTGGAGAATGACCTGGTCGGTGCGGCGTGGAACAACGCTCACCTGCCAACCCTATCACCTGATAGGGTTGGCCCCGGCTGTGGAAAGTCGAGGAGTTCGAGATGAAGATCCCGCGAGTCGACTCGTCGAACGTCGGTGTCCTGCTGATCGACGTCCAGCCAGCCTTCATCGGCATGGCTTTCTCAGACGGCGGCCCTCCCCTCGAAGCTTTGATGCTCCGGCTCGAGCACCTGCTGATGCTGGCCGATTGGATGGACCTGCCCACAATTGCGACGTTCGAGACCCCGACCTCCGGGAACGGAGAACTCCCGAATCGGTTGGAGCGAGTGTTTCCCGCCGAGGGTATGAAGTTTGTCAAGAGCTTCTTCGGCTGTGCGTCTGAGCCGCCCATCATCGAAGCCATCAAGGAAAGGGGCGTGAGCCAGATCGCCGTCGCCGGAGCTGAGACCGATGTCTGCGTACTGCAGTCGACGCTCGGGCTGCTCGAAGCCGAGTTTCAGGTATTCCTGCTCGAGGACTGCTTGTTCACCACGGAGCCGCATCCGGGTCCGGCGTTGCGTCGCCTGCACCAAGCAGGAGCAGTACCCACGACACTCAAAACGATGGCCTACGAGCTGGTCCAGTGCGCCGATCAGATCCCCTGGTATCCGGAGTATTGGGCACCCGGCTACCGGCCCGCCAAACCATTTCCGAGCGAGTTCATCCCCCCCGAGCGGTGGCCGGCCCGGGCGCCCACTTCCTAGTCGGAGTCGCCGGTCACAGGTTTTGGTGGGTGATCCGGCCGCCCCGCATCGTGAGAGCAATCGGTGTGGCGGCAATCTCATGAGCTGGAATCTCGAACAGATTCTGGTTCAGTACAACGAGGTCTGCATCCTTGCCGACTTGTAGTGAACCGGTGACATGGTCGACTCGCAACTGGCGAGCGGCATCGATCGTCATCGCCCGAATCGCTGCCTCGACCGGCAGCGCCTCACATGCCGGTGGAAGGGGGTCACCGGACCTCAACCCGGCCAGCCGCCGTGTGACCGCCGACTCGATCAGCACGAGCGGCCGGTAGGTCGACACATACGACGAGGCCGGATAGTCCGCCCCGAGCGTCACGACGGTACCGACCTCGAGGGCACTTCGAATCGTGTAGTGGCGCCGCGCTCGCTCGCCCAGGCGCCGCATCATGACTTCGTCGATCGGGGTGCTGGCTATCCACTGCCCTGAGGTGTTGTGAACTACACCAAGCTCGGCGAATCGGGGCAGGTCGGCAGGGTCGACCAGGTCGCCATGGCAGATCGTGTGTAGAAGACCCGAGTCTCCCGACGATCTGACCCCTGCGACTGCATCGAGTGCGACCCTCACGGCCCGGTCGCCGATGGCATGGAAGTGGCAAGGAAAACCGGCGGCGTCCGCCTCGAGTGCCCATCGCCGGATGTTCTCCTCGGGGGCGGCCAGTGGCCCATTCGTGTCGGACCGGTCGTCATAAGGTTCCAGATAGGCCGAAGTGTGGGCTTCGGGCACACCATCGACGAAGATCTTCAGCGTGTCGATCGTCACGTTGGGTGAACGGAAAGCCTGATTGGCGTCGCGCAGGACGGCCACCGGATCGTCTCCGAAGATGGCGACCTTTGCCCCCACGACCCTCTGGCCCAGCTCCCCACGATGATCGAGGTCGACGAGCATCTCCCATGCTGCCCACTCGTCAACCATGAACACCCCGGCGTCGAAGGCACCTGTGAGCCCGGCCGCCGCGTAGCCGGGCTGGGCGGCCCGCAGCTCCCGCCGCGCCTGGTCTGGTGTCGCCGGCGAGACGGCCGACCGCACCATGGCCATTGCCCCGTCTTCCAGCACCCACCCCGTGGGCGTGCCCGCTTCGTCACGAACGAACATCGAGAAACCGGGATCCGGATCCGGTGTCGCGGCGCTTATTCCGGCCCTCGCCAGCGCCGCGGAATTGACCCAGAGCGAATGGCTGCTGATCTCCCGCAACATGGCCGGCACGTCTCCGAAGATCTCATCGAGGATCCGGCGATGCGGTCCGTCCGGGAATATGTGCGAGCGCCATCCTCCTCCGAGCACAGGCCCGCCGTCCGGGGTGGTTGCTCTGAGCACCGTCACGACTTCCTCGAGTGTTTCGCACTCGGAGAGGACCACTCCCGCAGCCTCCATCGGACCGTTGATGTAGTGGGTGTGACCGTCGATGAATCCGGGTAGAACCAGCTGGTCGGATCGGAGAGCGACAACCGTGGTGTCCGGTCCGATCAGCTCGGCGATCTCACCGACGGTGCCGACGGCCTGGATCACACCTCCGGCAACAGCGACGGCCTGCGCCCACGGCCGAGCAGGGTCGAGGGTCGAGATCGGCGCTCCGCGCAGAACCACGTCGGCCGGTGTCATGACGGCACGCCGCGGGCCTCCCAGGCGAAGTGGCATGCAGCCCTCTGGATAGGAGACGGCCCGGTGAGATCAGGCTCCCTTTGTTGGCAGACCTCCGCCGCGATCGGGCAGCGCGGACTGAATCGACACCCACTCGGGAGTTTCAACGCACTCGGCGGCTCGCCCTTCAACGCCGACTCACCCGGCGCCTTCTTCACTCCGAACTTGGGGGCGGCGGCCATGAGCGCCCTGGTATAGGGATGGCGCGGATCGTCAAACAGCTCTGAGGTCGATCGATCCTCGACGGCCTTGCCCAGGTACATCACGATCACCCGGTCGCTCACATATCGGACCACTGCCAGGTCGTGCGAGATGAACATGAGGGTGAGCCCAAGGTTCTCCCTGAGCGAATTCAAGAGGTTGAGCACGGGTGCCTGTACCGAGACATCCAGGGCGGCGACGGCTTCGTCCGCGATGAGTACATCCGGCTCGAGCGCCAGCGCCCGGGCGATACCGACTCGCTGCCTCTGTCCGCCCGAAAGCCGGCCGGGTCTGACCTTGAGCAGGTTGCGGGGCAGCTCGACGAGTTCCATCAGCTCTCCGCAACGATCGGCGACTTTGTCGACGGGTACGATCCGATGGACTCTGAGGAGCTCCGAGAGCATTTTCTCGATCGTGAGCGAAGGATTGAGCGACGAACTGGGATCCTGGAACACCATCTGGACTCGACGCATCGTCGCCCGGGCGCGCTTGGCCAGGAGAGGCTCACCATCGAGATGCAGTGAACCGGAGGCCACCGGGACCAGACCGGTGATCGCTTTGGCGAGCGTCGATTTCCCACACCCCGACTCACCGACGATACCGATGGAGTCCCCCCGCTCCGCCGTGAACGAGATCCCGTCGACGGCGGTGAGATCAGGAGGCGGCTCGCCCTGCAGCCGGGCCTTGAGTGCGGACCCGACCCGGAAAGTTACCGTGAGATCCCGCACCTCGAGGAAGGCGCTCACCGCTCCCTCCCGGCGAAGACCTCAGTATGGATGCAACCCGTCGAACGTTCGGCGGAGGTGGGCACCAGCCTGAACTGAGCCTCAGCGCAATCGTCCTGCGCATAACGGCAGCGAGGGGCAAACCGGCAACCGGGCGGGAACGACCTCGGATCCGGTGGATGTCCCTCAATGCCGGCCAGCTTGTCGGAGGTCGCGTCAAAAGAAGGAACCGAGGTCATCAAAGCCTCGGTGTACGGATGATTCGGACTGGAGAAGACGGCTTCCGTCGGTCCGGTCTCGACGACCTGCCCGGCGTACATGATGGCGAGCCGTTCGCAGAGCTCGCCGAGAACTGCGAGATCATGCGAAACGAAGATGATGGACATCCCCAGCGTGGTCCGGATCTCCTGCAACAGTCCGAGGATCTGATCCTGAATCGACACGTCCAACGCCGTCGTCGGCTCATCGCAGAGCAGGAGCTTGGGACGGGTAGAGAGTGCCGTCGCAATCATGACTCGCTGGCGGAGACCCCCGGATAGCTGATGGGGCCACATCCTGGCCCTTCGCTCCGGGGCGGGTATGCCGACCCGACGCATCAGTTCAACGGCCCGCTCCCGTGCCGCTCCCTTGCCGAGCCCCTCGTGGATCCGGGGACCCTCTGCGATCAGGTCCCCTACCCGCATCGTCGGGTTGAGCGCCGTCATCGGTTCTTGGAAGATGATCGATATCCCGCGACCGTGCACATCGGTGGCCGCATAGGGGATCGGCGCTTGGTCCCCGAGCGCGAATCGCAGATCGCCCTCGACGAACGCTCCGGGGGGCAGTAGACCGATGATCGACTTGAGTGTGAGAGTCTTGCCGGACCCCGACTCACCGGCGATGCCGAGTGCCTCGCCTCTTCCGAGCGACAGCGACACACCGTCCACCGGCGTGATCGTGGCGCCACCGGCCGGAAGCGTGATCTTGAGGTCCGCCACCTCGAGCAGATGCTCGTTCATGCCCGGAGACCTTCCTCGAGCCCCTCGCCGATGAGGGAAAGACCGAGCCCGAGACCCACGATTACCAACCCGGGCACGGTCGCAAACCACCAGTTGGTCCGCAGGAACGGTTGACCCTCGGCAATCATGGCTCCCCACTCCGGGGTGGGGGGAGGGATACCCAACCCGAGGAACGAGAACGCGGCCAGCGCCAGAGTGGCAAACACGATGTCGTTGGGGAGATACACCAGGGTTTGGTTGATGACGTTCGGGAACACATGCACCCGGAGAATCCGCATCTTTCGCAATCCGGCCACCCGGGCGGCCTGCACGTAGTCCCGGTCACGCACGCGCAGCACTTCCCCCCTGATGATGCGGGCATAAATGACCCAGGCGAGCACCGTGAAGGCAAGGATGATCGAACCGGCCCCCTGGCCAAGTGCGAAGACGAGCACGATGACGAGGATGTACGCGGGGAACGCCTGCACGACGTCGGCCGTGCGCATGATGGCCGTGTCGACCCAGCGGCCGAAGTACCCGGCGATTGCTCCCAGCATCGTGCCGAGAATGGCCGGAAGGAGAGCACCCAGGAATCCGATCGGAATGTCAACGCGGGCCGCGTAGAGGAGCCTCGAGAAGATGTCGCGTCCGAGCTCATCGGTACCCAGGAGATGCGCCATATCAGGCGAGGCGAGCCGGTTGGCAGGTTCGATAGCGAGTGGATCATAGGGAGCAATCACAGGGGCCAGCAGCGCAACGAGCAAATAGAGGAGCACGATGCCGCACCCGACCCAGACCTTTTTCGGCATGCGCTTCCATGCTCCCGGTTCGGCCAGGGACGCCTCTGCAATCTGCGGAGCCTCAGGGACTGCTTCGAAGGCGGGAGTGGTCATGTGTCGATCTCCACCCGCGGATCGAGCATCGCGGTCACGACATCTGAGAGAAGGTAGACCGCGACGACCACCAGCGCGAACAGCAGCGTGTAACCCTGGACCGAAGGTAGGTCCCGTCCCTGCGCGGCGATGACCAGGCCCTGGCCGACCCCCGGCAGCGCGAAGGTCGTCTCGATGACGACGGCTCCGAACAAGAGGTAGCCGATCTCGATCGCCAGCAAGGTGACGCCTGGTCCCGCCGCGTTGCGGAGCACGAAGCGGCGGACCAGTCGTCCACCGGCAACGCCGACGGATCGAGCGGTGGAGATGTAGTCGGACTCCATCACAGAGATCATGGCGGCGCGCAACCCGCGGATGATGAACGGCGATGAGCCGATTGCCAAGGTCAATGCCGGTAGGAAGATTGCCCGAAGTTTCTCACCAAAGGTATCCCCGAATCCGCCCGCCGGGAACCACCCGGTCGGAAGCGCCACAAGCAGCAGCAGGATGACTCCGGTCCAGAAAGCCGGCATGCTCAACCCGAGCAACCCGAAGCCACGTATGGCGTGATCCGCCACCCGGTCTTTCCTAAGGGCGGCGACTACCCCCAGTGGAACGCTGATCAGCAAGGTCATCAGTACGCCGGTCGTGAGAAGCCAAACCGTCACAGAGATACGGTCGCCGATGATGTCGGCCACGGGTTTGCGTGATTTGTACGAGTAGCCCAGGTCGCCCTGGAGCAAGTTGCCGACGTACCGTCCGTACTGAGCGATGACCGGATCGTTCAATCCCAGTTCCTGGCGAACCTCCTCGAGGTCGGCTTCGCTTGCCCGAAGGCCGGCAATCTGCCGGGCCGGATCGCCGGGAGTGATTTGCAGTACGAGAAAGACCACCAGCACGATGCCGAACAGCATCGGAATGGTCTGCAACAACCTCCTGGCTACGAAGCCAAACCGCCCCACATCTACCTTCCCGTTGAGGGGTGGACGCCGGACGGTAGCCCGGCGTCCACCCCACCCGTGCTAGCCGCCGAGCCCGATGGTGTCGTAGTAGTACAGGCCCCAGGGGGCAGAGGCGAACCCGGTTAGGTTCTGATTCACCGCGTGCAAGTAGGAACCTTCTGCCACCGCAATGGCGGCAGCCTCGTCGATGGCGCCATCCTGGATCTCGGTCACGATTGCCTGCATATCCTCATTCGTTGCGGCGTCTGCGTAGGCCAGGAACTGGTCGAACAACGTATCGGTCTCGAACCCGGAGAACAACCACCCGGTCGCATAGATCCAGATCATTGGATCGGAGATATTGGGCGAAATAGCTCCGTAGTTCCAGATCGTCATGTCGGCGTCGATCGAAAACGCCCGATCGAGGAACGCACCGGTCTCGAGCGCACTCAAAGACACGTCGATGCCGATCTCGGCGAGATTCGCCTGGATGATCTGCACAACGAGAGTATCCAGAGCGTTACCGGCGTCGTAGATGAGTTCCGCCGAAGTACCTCCCGCCGCCGACGACTGTGCCAGGAGATCATTGGCCATATCCAGGTTCCGCCTGAAATACGGTTTCGAAGGCGGAGCCCAGTTGAGGATGTTGGGGGACAGAATCCCACTCGGGAGCCCGAAGTACTCACCCAGCGCGGCGTCGATCGCCTCGTAGTCGATCGCGTAGGCAACCGCTTGACGTACCAACAGATCGTCGAATGGTGGCCTCAGCACGTTGAGTCCGATGTGTTCCACGGAGTGAACCGTGCAGACGTAGACGTCCGCCGGGTCGTACTGCGGGGCGACGGTCGGCGAAAGGTACTCGATGATCTGTGCCTCGCCGCTATCGAAGAGGATTTGCCGCTCGGTCTCGTCGGTCACCACATCGAGGATGAGCTCATCCACATACGGGCGCTCCGGGTCGTAGTAGAACTCGTTGGGCGTCAGGATTATGCGGCCGCCGATCGACCACTCATCCACGACGAAGGCACCTGCGCCGATCGGATTGTTGTAGTACTCATCTTCGGTCATCCCGCCGAAATCCATGGGCATGATGCCCGAGATCGAGGAGGCAAGTACCGCCATGAGCGTGTTGTCCGGGTAGGCGAGTTCCATAACGATCTCTCGGCCCTCACCGGTCACTCCGACGATGGCATCCCAGGACCCGCCGAAGTTCGGCCCGGCATTCCAGATGCCGAGCGAAAAGGCGACATCCTCCGCGGTGACGGGGTCGCCGTTGCTGAAGCGCGCTCCCTCATGCAGCGTGAAAGTGATCGTCAACCCGTCCGGGTCGTAGTCCCAGCTCTCGGCCAGTCCCGGCTCGATCGATTGTCCGTCGGCACCGAAGCGCATCAGCGGCTCGATCACCGCTTGATGGGTCTGATAGCTGGAGTATGCCGCAGCCGAGTCGAGTACCCAGCCGTCGAAGGACTCGAAGCGCACCGCGGTGAGTGTGCCTCCCCCTTCATCGCCGGGGGCAACCGTCGCGTCGGTCCCCGGCTGCGTCGTCCCGGTCGCCGTATCTCCGGTGGCCTCGGTGCCATCTGTGCTGTCACCGCAGGCTCCCGCCAGCAGCGCCATCAACACGAATACGATGATTCCTGTTCTACGCCTCATAGTTTCGATCTCCTCTCGAGTCGTGTTGGGAGAATCGGATCTTCTTTCGATCCAATCCTAAGGATCCGTGGTTGACGGGTGTCTGCCAAGTGGTCACGTTCACGCACCGCCCCCGCCCGACTGCACCAATCGTTGATACTGATCCGGGCGCCGGGTGTCGAAGAGACCGAAGGTCATCCAGTCCCTTCGTTGGTCGAGATCGAGGTCCGCCACCAGCACCGCCGGTTCATCCCGCGGGGCTTCGACAATGACCCGTCCGTACGGATCAGAGATGAACGATGACCCGTAGAAGGTGGTCGGACCTTCGGTCCCAATACGGTTGATCACCACCATGAACGTTGCGTTGGCCATGCCGTTGGCGGTGATGGTGTGCCGCCACATGGGTTGAGTGTCGTAGTCGAGTTCGTCCGGGTCGATGCCGATCGCCGTGGGATAGACGAGGATCTCCGCACCTTCGAGCGAGTAGATGCGGGCCAGCTCGGGATACCACTGATCCCAGCAAGTCGGAAACCCGAAGCCGGCTCCTTTTATGTCGATCACCGGGAACCCGCTGTCGCCCGGCGCGAAGTAGCGATCTTCGTGATAGAGCGGAAATTGGGGAATATGTACCTTGCGCGTGCGAGCCAGCAGTTCTCCGGCCGAATCCACTGCGATGGCGGTGTTGAAACCGAGCCCGCCGGGATCTCGCTCATAGAGGCTCGCATGAATCGTGGCGCCGGTCTCCGCCGCCATGCGTCTGGCGAAGGTCGCGGTCGGACCCTCGTCAATGTCCTCGAGCCGGCTGGCGGCCGTTTCGATGTCGTCGGGGGTAACCGCGAAGTAGGGCGACAGCGTGAGTTCCTGCAGGCATATCACCCTGGCCTCCTGCGACGCCGCCAGCCGAATCCCTTCCGCCAGAGTCGCCTGATGGGTGTCGGGATCGGAGTCCCACGCACACTGCACGGCCCCAATTCGCAACAGACCCCGACCGCTCGGCGCCTCGTGCCGAGCCGGTGAGGGAAGCACGTCATCGATTCTCGTGATCACCTGGAAGTCGGTCATTGTGTGGGTCCTCCCGCTGGTATCTGCATCGTCGTGCAATGAGGACCGCCGCCCGCGTACGAGATGATCCTCGCATCGACACCGACCACCGCGCGTCGGGGGAACGCTTCGCCGATGACCTCCATGGCCTCATCGTCGGTTGGGTATCCGCCGACCCCAACTATCACAGCCCCGTTGACGAGGACGAGGTTGGCGTAGGCCACTCCGATGTCGGTTCGGTCGAACGGCTCGCTTGGCAAGTCCGGGAGCTCGAAGACCTGCAACGAGCGTCCGGAACTGTCGGTCTGCGAATCGAGCGCCACCCGGTTGGCCGCCATGCGCTCGAAGTCGGGATCGTGGGGGTCGGTGCAGCCTTGGAGGAGCACGACCCCCGGGGCCACGAAGGTGCACACCGCGTCGACGTGTCCGTCGGTGGCGAAGTCGGCGGCAATGCCAACGGGGAGCCAGATGACCTTCTTGATGCCCAGCTTCTCCCCGAGTTCTAGTTCGATGTCTCCTCTCGTCAACTCCTTATTGCGGTTGGGGTTGAGTAAGCATTGCTCGGTTGTGATGAGCGTGCCCTCACCGTCGACGGTAATTGAGCCTCCTTCGAGGACCATCGATGAGGGGACCCGCTCGATGCCAAGGTGGGACAGGATCGCCCCGGCGGCTGCGGCGGTCTGTTCGTAAGGCAGATAGCGTTCACCCCAGGCGTTGAAGCGGAAGTCGATGCCGCGACGGGATCCCTGGTCGTCGACCACGACGAGAGGCCCGGAGTCGCGCTGCCAAGCCGACTCGTAGGGGATCTCGACCAGGTCGATCCCACTGCTGAGGAGGCGACGTTCTCCGACGCCCACGCCCGGTTTGACGAGCATCGTGAGCGGCTCGAAGTCGATGATGGCGTTTGCAACATCGGCATACGCCCGCCGAGCACGGTCGAGGTGATCTCCCCACGAGTGGTGCACCGGCCAGGCCATCAGGGTTCGCTCGTGGGGCTCCCATTCGGCCGGCATTCGGAAGCTCACTGGATCCGCCCGCCCGGACCGAAGACCGTCTTTCCGCCGATCATGGTCATCCAAACGTCGAGATCACGGATCTCGTTGGGCGAAGCCGAGAAGGGGTCACCGTCGATGACGACCAGATCGGCCTGCTTGCCGGGTTCGATGGATCCGAGCCGGTCTTCGACGAAGATGGAGTATGCCGCGTCGATGGTATGGGCCCGAATCGCCTCCTCGACGGTCAACGCTTGGTCGGCGCCGATCGCTCGACCTCCCATGGTCGTGCGCATCACCGCGTTGGTGATGGTCTCCAGCGGCCGGAAGGTCGTGACGTCGGCGTCACTGCTCAGAGCGATCATCACTCCGGCCTCGAGCTCGGCTCGCAGAGGCTGGAGCCGATGAGCCCGCTCACCGAGCCTGACGAGGAACTCGTCCCCCTGATCGTGCAGATAGTTGGGCTGGTTGATTGCCACCACACCCAGGCGCGCCATGCGGGCGATCTGATCCGGCGTCGGAAGGCCGCAATGCTCTATTCGGTGGCGCGGATCCGGGCGTGAATTGGAATCCATAGCTCCTTCGATGGCATCGAGGGTCGCCTCAATGGCGCGGTCTCCCTGAGTGTGCACTCCTACCTGCCAGCCCTGGCGATGCGCTTCGGCGATCATCGACTGCATCTCCTCGGGCTGCCAGTAGAAGATCCCCTCGAACTCCCCGCGTTCTCCATACGGTTCCTCGAAGACCGCAGTGCCACCGATCAGGGAGCCGTCCATGTAGAACTTCATCGGCCCCAACCAGAGCATGTCGTCTCCAAACCCACTGGCCAGGCCGGCGGCACCGTACTCGGCGAGTTGGTTGGAGAGAGGCATGCAAGCCACCCGCACCCACCAGGAACCCAGCGCGCGGGCCCGGCGGTAGGCAGCCATTTCACGTTTGGTGACCTGGGCGTCACACACCGTCGTCAGGCCGGCTGCCACGTAGGCCCGGCCGGCCCGGTCGACGGCAGCCACCAGCTCGTCCATAGAAGCCTGCACGTGGAAGTTCGGGCCATGTGAACCGATGTCGACTGCTACCGGCTCGACGATGCCCATCGCCGCATCGAGGCACAGCCCGGTGAGGCGTCCGGCCTCGTCGCGGACAAAAGCGCCGCCTTTTGGATCCGGCGTTGTGTCGTTGACCCCGGCGGCGGCCAGGGCGACGGAGTTGACCAGTAGGTAATGGCCCGAGACGTGACGGATGGCGACAGGATGGTCGGTCGTCGCTTGATCGAGGTCCCACCGGGTGGGCCACCGATCGTATTTGGCGTGATCGAACCCGAAACCGGACAGCCATCGCCCGGGCGCTCGATCTTCGGCTGCTACGGCTACGGCTGCAACCAGTTCATCGGGCGAGGCAACCCCCGGAAAGCGAGCATCGATGGCTGCCAGCCCCTCCCCCGTAGCGAGATAGTGGTTGTGAGCGTCGATGAAACCGGGGACCATCGTGCGGCCTCCGAGGTCCAGCAGTTCGGCGCTCGGATAGGCGGCTCGCACTTCGTCATCTCTGCCCACGGCCAAGATGCGGCCGTGGCCGACTGCCACTGCCTGCGTCCGGGTCCCTGCAGCATTCGCGGTGTAGACCATCCCGCTGTGGAAGACCGTCACGGCGGTCATCGACCTCTCGCTCCCCGTCGAGGCATCGACCTATGTCCCCTTCCCGATCTCGGCCATCATCTTCTCGGCCGCTGCATAGGCCAGCGGGATCGACTCCCGCAACGTGTCGACGATGAACTCGATGTCCTGCCGTGTGATGATGAGCGGCGGCGACATGATGTTGAGGTTCTCGACCGGTCGCACAATCAAGCCGCGGGCATCGCACTCGTTCGACACGCGCTTGCCGATGTCGATTTCGTCTGGATATGCCTCACCGGTCTCGACGTCACGCACGAACTCGATGCACACCATGAGGTGGGAGCCCCGGACGTCACCGACCATCGGCAGCTCCCGCAGAGTCTCCAACTGCTCCATGAGGTAGGGCCCAATCTCACGGACGTGCTCGAGGATGCCCTCGTTCTCGATTATCTCGATGTTCTTGAGAGCAGCTGCGCAGGAGACCGGATGACCACCGTACGTAAACCCCAGTGGCAAATATCGATGGTGTCCGGGTTCGGCGATCACATCGAAGATCCGATCCGAGAAGATCGTTGCGCCCAGTGGCAAGTATCCGGACGTGAGACCCTTGGCGGAGGTGATGATGTCGGGTTTGATACCGAAGATCTTCTCGGAAGCGAACCACTCGCCCAGACGCCCGAAACCGGTGACGACTTCATCCGAAACATAGATGATGTCGTTGTCCCGGCAGAACTCCCATATGCATTTCAGGTAGTTATCGGGTGGAGGCACCACGCCACCTGCACCCATGATCGGCTCGGCGAAGAAGGCGGCGACCTTCTCGGCCCCGCCGAGTTCGGCCACCTTGTTCTCGAACTCCTCATACAACTGGTCGCCGAATTCCTTCTCGGAGAGATGGCGCCCGTACCGATACTGGTTTGGTGAGCTCAGATGATGGATGTTGTCGAGAAACTCGAACTCATCGATCCGGTCACCCGGCTTGCCTCCGATCGACACGGCCGCATACGTCTGGCCGTGATAGGCGTCGACGCGAGATATCACGTGGCGCTTTTCGGTTTTGCCGCGTACTGCTTGATAGAACTGAATGATCCGGTAGGCGAGATCGTTAGCGGTCGAACCACCCGTACTGAAGAACACGTGGTTCAAGTCACCGGGAGCGAGCTCAGCGAGTTTGGTCGCCAGATCAGCCGCCGGCACATGCGTCATGTCGACAAACGGGTTGGAATAGGCGAGTCGTCTCACTTGGTCGGCTATAGCTTCGACCATGTCCTCGCGTCCCAACCCGATGTTCGTGCACCACAGACCGCCGACCGCATCCACATATCGCTTGCCGTCGGTGTCGGTGATGAAGGCACCGTGCCCGGAGGCTATGGGAAGTGCCCCATGCTCGGCGAACGAGTCGAACACCTGATATGGATGAACATGGTGGCGCTTGTCGCGTTCGACAACGGCCGGGGTCTCGGTGCTCATGTAGTCCGCCATGTCTGGGTCCTTTCCCTAGCAAAACGGGGTCGGTTGACGAATCGGTTCTTCAGAATCCGGGAATCTGGTTCGGGAAGTAATCCTCCATGTCGCCGTCCCGCTCAACGTCGAGAGTTGCGCAGTGCAAGGCGCCGCCGAACATCGACACATCGATGAAATCGATGGGGACGACGTCAAGACCGAGCCCGTCGAGTTGATCCATGAATTGAACTTCGTTCGACTCCACGCACACGGTGTTCGGATCGAGCGAGAACACGTTGTAGCCGAGCGACTCGTGGCACATACTGTAGGGCGGCTGCTTGGCCCCCGAAACGGGAGCCGCCTCAACAACCTCCCAGTCGTTGATCTTGAACATTTCGTAGAACTCGGGAACGAGGGAGGGATGGTTCGGGTTCACGATGATCAGACCGGGCCGCAGCGGAACGAGCGTCACGTCGATGTGCCAGGGTTGAACAGTCCCTCCAAATGCCAGAACATGCACGCGGAAACCCCGCGCTTCGAAATGGCGTTTGAACCAGTCGATGCCCGCTCTGTTGGAGGGAGCCGAATGCTGGATGAAGATGTCTTTGCCGAATCGCATGGCGTCGGCAACATCGAAGAGCGGTTCCTTTTCAGTCAGATGAAACTCAAACCGCTCCATGCGGGCCGTCAGTTCCTCGTTTGACCATGTGCCGAAGAAGTCGTCCCAGTAGCCGGGGACATAGGATTCATCTGACAAGCGCGGCTTGGGAGCGGCCTCCCACAAGAAGTTGGGATCCTCCTTGAAGTAGCGCTCGAGGAGCGGCTTGTAGGCAAGAAACTCGAACCAGCGGGATCGCTGCGACATGGTCGCCTCGAGGATCTCGTTGCCGTACGCCATCAGGATGTCGCGGGGCGGCATCGTCCCAAACATGTGGTTGCACTCCCAGTCCGGAGTGCGAACGTGCTGGTGATCGTCCATCGACGTCGGTCGGTCGACTGTGATGCCCCGCCCGGCGAGCAGAGAAGCGAAGTTCTCCATCTGCGCGGTGGCCCTGTCCACGTAATGATCGGGTATCTGGCGCCACTCGCCCGGCCTCAGACCGGCTCCCGGGAGATCGAGAACCATGCCGGCCTCGGGTGCACCTACCATCCGGCTGTCGATACGACCAACGACCACGTGCTTGAGCGGGTCCCACTCGTTCCACGAGTTCACCCGGGTCATCTACACCTCCGACAACGGATCCTCCGCCCAGCCTATCAAATGATAGATAGACTGTCGAAGGTGGCCGGTGGGCCTTCGGATAGACAATGGGATTCGCTCGGTGGTGGACATGAACAGCACAGAGAACGACGAGACGACCGCAGTCGATCCTCCGGATACCCGCGAGCGCATCCTGATCGAAGCTTCCCGATTGCTGGCGGTCAACGGGTACCACGGAACGACTACCAGAGAGATCGCGGCCGCCGTCGGGATCAGCCAGCCCTCACTGTTCTTTCACTTCCCCACTAAACGGGCGATCGCCGAGGAGCTGTACAAGCATGACCTGCTTCCCGCAGTTGCAGGCCTCGAGCGGCTGGTGGAGGCCGACGCTTCACCGGCGGCCAAGCTCTACGCCATGATCTGTGGCGAGATCACCAGAATCGTCAACTCCCCCTACGACATGAGGGCCCACATCAGCTACGAAGTCCTCAATGACCCCGACCTGGCACTCTTCCAAGATCTGGTCAACCAGTTTGACGACCTGACCCATTCGTTGATTCGCTCCGGTCAGGAGTCCGGCGAGTTTGCCGAGGGCGACTCCTGGCTCGCACAGCAGATGGTGAGCGCCTTGCTGGCGCGGGCCAACCTCTTCGCCACCACCGACCATCTCAAGCGACATTCGCATCCGGATGAGGCGGCCACTCTCATTCTCCGCAGCCTCCTGGCCGAGCCCGATGCACTCGAAGGGGTGAGACGGGACGCAATGGTGCTGCTCCCCCTTTACGACGAGCGTTCGGTCTAGGAAGCCCAGCCTTGCCTATCGTTTGATAGGGTTGCCTGAAGAGGGCGGGCGGCACATCTGCCCGCGGCAAAGCGACCAGGAAGTGGAGAGCGATGTCCAACGAACTTGCCTATCTAAGCGCGGTGCAAGCGCTGGCCGGGTTCCAAGCTCGCCAACTCTCACCGCTCGAATTGCTCGAGGCCATCATCACGAGAGCCGAAGCGACCGAACCTTGGATCAACGCCTTCGTCGACACGTACTTCGAGGAAGCTCTCGACCGGGCCAGGGAGGCGGGCGAACGATACGCCGCCGGCACGGCCCGACCGCTCGAGGGGCTCCCGATCGCCGCCAAAGACGAGCCGCGCATCGACGGCCGCCGGTGGACGCAGGGATCGCTGCTTTTCCAGGACGAAATCGCATCCGGCACCGACCCAATCACCCAGCGGATACTCGATGCCGGTGGGATCGTTCACGCGCACACCACGACGCCGGAGTTCTCGATGGCCATCGTCACCTGGTCGTTTCTCCACGGGATCACTCGTTCCCCGTGGAATCTGGCTATGACCAGCGGTGGATCTTCCGGTGGCTCGGGAGCGAGCCTGGCAGCAGGATCTTCCATCCTGGCGACCGGCAGCGATATAGGTGGGTCGATCAGGATTCCGGCGTCGATGAACGGTGTCGTCGGCTTCAAGCCTCCCTGGGGTCGGGTTCCCGAGTATTGGCCGTGGAATCGCGAGCCCTACGCCGCCTCTGGGCCACTCGGCCGCACGGTGGCGGACGTCGTGCTCCTCGAGAACGCGATTGCGGGTCCATTGGACGGCGACATGTACTCCGCTCCCCCGCTCGAGCTACCGTCGCAGTTTCCACCGGTGTCCGGCATGCGAATCGCGATGAGCCCCGACCTTGGTTACTTCTCACCCGAATCGGAGATCGTCGACGCGCTCGAGGCTGCGGCCGGCCGGCTGCGCGGACTCGGCGCAACGGTTGAAACCGTAGAACTGGACTGGACAGGTCGAGCCGCGGACATCGCGATGACCCACCTCTCCTTTCAGTCGGGCGCCATTCTCCGAGGATCCATCCCGGACACGAGTGACGACCGGCTGACTCCATACATGCGCGAGTTCTTCGGGAGAGCGCCTGTATCCGTCGAGGAGTGGATGGAGAGCTGGCGCTACGGAGATGAGATGTATGCCGGGCTTCAACGCACCGTGTTCCACGCCGGCTACGAAGCCTTGATATGCCCGACACTCGTCACCACTTCGATCCCGGCCGACCTCGGTCATCCCGATTCGGGAAGCACCGGCGATCTCGGGGATATGCTCGACCTGGTGATGACCTATCCGTTCAACATCCTCGGCAAGCTCCCGGTGGTCAACCTGCCGATCGGATTCGCACCGAGGACGGGTGTGCCGATCGGGATGCAGATCGTCGGCCCACCCGATGCTGATCCCGTGCCTTTCCGGGTAGCCCTCGGATTGGAATCATCGTTCGGCAATATCTTCGAGCAACATCGTCCCGCCCTCGGCATAGACCGACCCGCTGATCGGGCCTGACGAGATGGGACTCCATTCATGCGCTTGACAGGCAAAGAACTCAATCGTCTGACCATCTTCACCCTGGCCGAACTGGCCCGACGTCGACGCGACAGAGGTCGAAAGCTGAACGCCCCTGAGGCCATTGCCCTCATCTGTGACGAGATTCTCGAATTGGCGTGGGACGGACTGCCTCTCCGGGAGGTCATTGCCCGAGCTGAAACGCTGTTGAACCGCGATGATGTCATGGAGGGCGTCCCGGAGATCATCGGCAGGATCGAAATCGACGCGCTCTTCCCGAGCGGCACCACGCTCGTGGTCGTCGAGCTTCCCTTCGGGCCGGCCCTTGATCGAAACGATCGCGCCGTCCCGGGCGAGGTCATCCCTGGGACGGGGTCGGTATCGATCAATGCCGGACGGACTCCGCTCGGGATCATCGTCCAGAACCTGTCGAGCGCTCCGATCGAAGTCACTTCGCACTTCCACTTCTCGGAGGCGAACCGGAGTCTGAGCTTCGACCGGAGGGCGGCGCTCGGCATGCGGCTCGACATTCCGGCCGGAACGGCGGTGAGATGGGAACCACGGGAACGCAAGAAAGTCAGCCTGATTCCACTCGGCGGCCGGCGGGAAGTCTGGGGATTCGGCGGTCTGATCGACGGCCCGCTCGATGAGGTCGACGCAGACGAGACGGTCAGAGATGCGATCCGTCGAGGATACGCCCACGAGGAGCAGAACGATGCCCGGTGAAGTCGACCGGAAGCTCTACGGGACGCTCTACGGCCCCACCATCGGAGACCGGATTCGACTCGGCGATACCTCGATCCTCGTGGAGGTCGAAAGGGATGAGACCTCATACGGCGACGAGGTTCTCGCTGGATGCGGCAAGACGACACAGGCCGGGATGCTTGTGCAGAGCCGGCCGGGCTCCGCCTCGATGCTCGATCTCGTGATCAGCAACGTAGTAATCATGGATCCTCTCCTCGGTGTCTTCAAAGGGAACATCGGTATCAAGGATGGGCGGATCGTCGGAATAGGTCGGGCCGGCAATCCAGACGTGATGGACAATGTCGACTTGGTCATCGGACCCCACACCGGCTTGCTGCCCGGCGAGGGGATGATCGCAACTCCCGGTGGAGTCGATTCACACGTGCACCTCTCCTCTCCGGCTGTGCTCCCCGTGTTACTCGGCTCGGGTATCACGACGATCGTGGGCATGGGATCCGGAGGCGTATGGGACGTCGGCGTCAATCCACGTGCCCACATCCAAAGAATGATCGAGGCCTGGCGAGCAATTCCGCTCAACGTAGCGTTCCTGGCCCGGGGGGCGTACGATCCATCGGCCCTCGAGCAGGCACTGAGCGCAGGAGCAGCCGGGCTGAAGATCCACGAGGACTTCGGAGGATCTCCGTCCGTCGTTGACTGCTGCTTGACGGTGGCGGACAAGCACGACGTGGCTGTCGCGATGCACACCGATTCGCTCAACGAGTCGGGTTTGCTCTCCGACACTCTCGATGCCATTGATGGTCGAACGGTACACGCGTATCACGTGGAGGGCTCCGGCGGTGGGCATGTGCCCAACTCGATCGAACTGGTCTCGGAACCTCATGTTCTCGCTTCCTCGACCACGCCAACTGTGCCGTTCGGAATCAACGCGCTCGACGAGATCGTCCCCATGGCCATGATCGTCCACCACCAGAACGCCGCAGTGGCTTCCGATGTCGCCGCCACGAGATCACGAGTCAGGGCGCGCACGATGGAGGCCGAGAGTTGGCTGCACGAACAGGGAGCGATCAGCATCATCAATTCGGATTCGCTCGGGATGGGACGAGGTGGGGAAGTGGTTCGCCGGACCTGGCAACTCGCCGACGTGATGGGGCGGGAAGTCGCTGCGGAGGGACCGCAAAACGAGCGGGTTCGCCGCTATCTGGCCAAATACACGATCAACCCTGCCATCGCCCATGGATTGAGTTCGCAGGTTGGCTCTCTGGAACCGGGCAAGCTCGCCGACCTCGTTCTCTGGCGTCCTGAATTCTTTGGCACGAAACCAGAAACGGTGGTGAAGCGAGGCTTCATCGCCTGGGGTGCCTCCGGTGATGGCAGTGCCTCCATTCGGAGCGGCCAACCCAGGATGTACGGACCGATGTTCGGTGGACTGGGCGAAGCTCCGGGGAGGCTGGCGACCGTGTTCGTTTCGGAGGCAGCAGCAGAGACCGGCATCTCCGACACTCTTCCCGACCGCCACGTGGAGACCGTCCGCAACACGCGCCGGCTGACCCGGGCGCAAATGGCGGCCAACGCCTCCGTACCGAAGGTCGAGGTCCCTGATGACGACGGTCCGGTGCTGATCGATGGCCGCCCGGCCCGGCTGGCGCCGGTCACGGAGGTCCCCCTCGGGCAGCGGTACCACTTCGCCTGATCCGAGGTGCTCCGTCCGCTCGCCACGTGCTCACGCGACGCTCTCTCCGGCCGCGACTCTGATCTCGTCGAGTCGCGATGGGTCGGACAGAAGTGCCCGCAGAATGAATGAAGCGAGCTGATCGGCGACGACGTCGGCATCGGGGATGGCTTGTCCGGCCGTGTCGTTGATGTCGCCCCTCAGAATCCAGACGATGGCTCTCTCGGCCACCTCAGGATCCACCTTGACGAATTCTCCCGAGTCAATCGCCTCTTCGATCAACGATCGCCTGGCGTCGACGAGCGTTTGGTGGCGCGCTCGCTTGTCTGCGAAGACGGGATCGTCGAGCACCGACTCGACAGAGGTCAGGTCGTACGCACACCGGCAGATGAAGGAGATATCCCAGATCAGGTACTTGTAGAGCCGGAGTGCGGCAGAACCGTCGGCCGACGCCTGGGCCTGCGCTACCGTCGCCGCTTCGTCGAGATCGATGTCGATTAGCTCAGCCATGATGGCGTCCTTGGAGGGAAAGTGATGGAAGAGCGACGGCTGGCGGATGTCCACAGCCTCCGCGATCTTGCGCGTTGAGGTCCCGTGATACCCCTTCTTGCCAAACAACCTGGACGCTTCGCGCAGAATGCGCTCCCGGGTGGGAAGCTCCTCGGAATCGAGTTCAAGTCCGGTCATGTCGTCTCACAGTCTGAGGACGAGGCTGCAGGGCATCACAGAGAATGCACCCCAGGCCTATCAATCGATAGGCTACCGAAGATTCCGCCGTGGCACAATGCCACGACGGTCTATGAACTCACGCCGGCAGCTCGCTCGGCCAGGCCGTTGAGGACTTCCATGACGATTCGGTTGGCGAGAAACGACGTGATGGCGCCCGGTCCGTCGTAGGGCGGTGAGACTTCGACGATGTCGGCTCCGACGATGCGCAGCTCGCGAGACATCCTCCGCACCGTGTCGAGGATCTGCCTAGAGGTGAGACCACCCGGCTCAGGGGTGCCCGTTCCCGGCGCCATGCCCGGATCTACAACATCTATGTCGACCGACAGGAACACTGCGTCGGCGCCGTCGCCGGCGTGCGCGACGGCCTCGTCGACGACCGCCTTCAGTCCCCGATCCTCGATCTCGGTCATCATGTAGCCGCGCATTCCCCGTTCCCGCATCCAGGAAACCGTGTCCGGGCCCGGCCAGTACCCGCGCAAGCCGATCTGGACGAACCTGCTCCCGGGTACTGCACCCGATTCGATCAACCTGCGCATCGGTGTCCCATGACCGTAGAGGGATCCGTAGCCGGTCGTCTCACCCGTGTCAGCGTGGGCGTCGAAGTGAACCAGGGCGACCTCACCAAAACCGTAGGTCCTGGCCACGCCGGTGGCGGTGGCATATGTGATGGTGTGATCGCCACCCAGCACGATGGGAATGGATCCGGCCCCGCTGATCCGCTCGATTGTGGCGGCGATCCGATCGAGATCACCCTCGATGTCTCCCGGATGAAGCTCGACATCTCCGATGTCGACTACCCCCTCGAGCGCGTTGAGACCGGTCGGCAGGTGAGGCCGATATGCGTCGGCAGCGAGGTAGTCACTCTCCCGAATGGCTTTGGGCCCGAACCTCGTGCCGGGACGATACGACGTGCCCCAGTCGAACGGAGCCCCCACTATCACGGCGCGTGCTCCCTGGAGGTCATCGAGAGTCGCAGCCGGAACACCCGCAAACGTTGAACCGGAAGAAAACGCGTGGATCCGGCTGGCGTCAAAGGGTGTTCCGGGATTCACGCCGTGCCTCCAAGCATAAGAGTGGCGGGGGCCGGTCGGCCCCCGACAAACTCGGAGAATACCAACCGATGCCAGGCGGCGGGGTTTTCGCCCGATGGAAGAAACCGGCCGAATCATGCACCCGCTAACCTATCGGCCGATAGGAACTCACCGTCCAGTTTCCAGGAGGAAGAGATGAAATCACGCCGCGGGATCCTTCAGTTGATCGGAGCACTCCTCGCCTTCGCCCTCATCGCCTCCGCCTGCGGCGATGCAGAGTCCGACACCACCGAAGGCGGTGCGATATCCGACGAGGTCCCCACCGAGCTCAACGCCCTGGTGTGGTGCGATCACACCGATCCGGCGTTGCTTCAACCCTTCGAGGAGGCCAACAACGTCACGGTCAACGTCAAAGACTACGACGGCACCGGCGTTGCCCTTGGCCTCATCGAGCAGTCACAGCCCGGCGAATGGGATGTGTTCGTGGTCGATTCGGTGGACGTCCCGCGGATCGTCGATGCCGGGTTGCTTGCCGAACTGAACCCGGATGATTATCCGTGGGATGATTTCTTCGCCGACGTCGATCTCCCCGGTACGCACTACCAGAATGACACTCTCTACGCCGTACCTGAGAAGTTCGGGTACAACACGATCGCCTTCAACGGCGACAACGTCTCGGTGGACGCCATGCGCGACGTCGAATCGCTGTGGGACCCGGACTACGACGGGCGGATAGCCGTGTACGACTACTACATCCCTGTGATGGAGCAGGTAGCCATCAGCCTGGGCATCAAGCCTGCCGACCTGACCGTCGACGACCTCCCGGCCATCGAGCAACGCTTGATGGACCTCAAGCCGCATGTCGCTTTGATCGGAGATGTGGTCACCACGCAGACCGCACTGGCCACCGGCGAAGTCGACATCATCGTCGGCGGCGGCGAGTTCGTGACGGGCGTTCTCAACGCCGAGAACCCGGCTTTCGACTGGATCCTTCCGAAACAAGGAGGAATTCGCTGGCAGCAAGCCATCGGGGTGTTCGCCGATTCGGAGAAGAAAGACCTGGCCACCAAGTTCGTTCAGTACATCGTGAGCCCGGAGGGCCAGGCACGTCTGGCTACGTCCTCGTGTTACTGGGCAATGCCGGCCAACTCAAAAGCAACGCTGACCGACGCCGAGAAGGAGATTCTCCGCTGGGACGAACAGGAAGGGTTCGTGGGTAATTCCTACCCCTACTTCATCCCGGATGCCGACCTCGACGCGGCCATGCTCGATGTCTGGACAAGGTTCCTGCAGGGTTGACGGCAGCACAGACATCTTCGAGGAAGGGCTGGACCCTGGCGGGTCCAGCCCTTCTCTGGACGAGTCTCTTCTTCCTCGCTCCGATGGGGATGGTGTTCGCCTACAGCCTCTTTCGGAGAGTCGGCGGCGCGATCGACACTTCGCCCAGCTTGTACAACTACCGGCGGATCATCGACGAACCGGTGTTCTTCGATGCGCTTCGGAATTCGCTCGAGGTGGTAGCCATCACCGTCGTCGTCAGCATTCTCGTTGCTTACCCGTTCGCCTACATCCTGGCGTATCGCGTGCCCCCGCGGTGGCAACGGCCGCTCCTGCTGCTGGCCGTGCTCCCGTTCTGGACCTCTTACGTGGTCCGCTCATACAGCTGGCTGCTCGTTCTGGGCAAGAACGGTGTCGTCAACGACCTTATGACGTCCACCGGATTGATCTCGTCGCCGATCACGCTTTCCAACACAAGGCTGGCAACCGTCATCGGGTTCGTGCACTTCTTCACGATGCTCACCTCCCTCACTATCTATGCGAGCCTCACCCAGATTCCCGACTCGTACCGGAAGGCGGCCAGGGACCTCGGCGCTTCGTCTCCCATGACCTTCCTTCGGGTGACGCTCCCGCTGAGCATGCCCGGTGTCGTCGTCGGCGCTTTCCTCACCTTCGTGCTCGCCATCGGCGACTTCATTACCCCGCAGATCCTCGGCGGTGGCCAGGAACTATTGCTACCCCAGGCAATCATGCTCCAGGTGCAGCGGCGGGGGGACTTCCCGCTGGCTGCGGCGCTCAGCGTTGTTCTTCTCGTGGTCGTCATCGTGGTCTACGCGGCGTCGGCAAAGCGGCTCACCCTGGAGCAGGAATGAAACGAGTCGGCGGTGTGATCCGCTACTCATACGTCGTCGCCGTTTTCGGCTTCATCCTCCTGCCCGTGCTGGCTCTCGTCCTCTTCTCTTTCCAGGATGGGGCGGTAGCCGTTCCCCCCCTGCGCGGCCTATCCCTGCGCTGGTATGAAGCGTTGTTCGCCGACGGACGGATGATGGCGGCGTTGCGCAACTCGGCTCTGGTCGGTATCACCTCGGCATTGATCTGCACGATGCTCGGATTCCTCGCTGCCTACGGCCTGGCCAGATTCCGCCCCAAAGGCGTCCAAGCACTTCGGGCGTTCTTGATTGCGCCCCTCGGTGTCTCCTATCTCGTCATCGGACTCGGCCTCTCTCTCACATTCAGCGAGCTCGCAATCGGGCGATCGCTGATCACGGTCACGATCGGCCATGTTGTGATCAATCTTCCGTTGGCGTTCGCCATCATCATGAGTCAGATGAACGAGCAGCAAGCGCGCTTCGAACAGGCTGCCCGTGATCTCGGGGCCGGGGAATCACGGGTTCTCGCGCTCGTAACCGTCCCATTGCTCGCACCCGGATTGCTCGCCGCCTTCCTACTGTCCTTCACGCTCTCCTGGGACGAGTTCGTCATCGCCCTCCTGCTGACCCGGTTCGATGTGACACTCCCGGTTGAGATCTGGTCGGCCCTGCGGACCGGTCTCAATCCGAAGACCAACGCAGCGGGAACGATCGTGTTCGCCCTGTCGATCGGCATGCTCATCATCACCTATGCCCTCATCAGACGGAGACTGGAGAAACAGCGATGACGCTCGGCGCAAGGCTCACCATCGATGGTGTCACGAAACGCTACGGCGATACGGCAGCGCTCGATGACGTGCATCTCGTGGTTGAGCCGGGTTCCTATGTGGTCATCCTGGGTCCATCCGGCAGCGGTAAGACGACGCTGCTCAGCATTCTGGGCGGCTTCACGGAGCCTACAGAGGGGCGCATACACATCGACGACACCGACGTGACCGACCTCCCGCCGGTCCGGCGACCCACCACCACGGTCTTTCAGGATTACGCGTTGTTCCCGCACATGACCGTCGGCAAGAACATCGGATTCGGCCTCGCCATGCACGGCATCAAGGGTGACGAACGCCGCCGGCGTGTTGAAACTGCGCTCGAACTGGTCGGACTACCGGGCACCGGCGATCGTCATATCGCCTCACTGTCGGGCGGTCAGCGACAGCGAATAGCACTCGCCAGGGCGGTGGTGATCGAACCCAGGGTGCTGCTTCTCGATGAACCATTGGGGGCCCTCGACCTCAAGCTCCGACGTCAGATGCAGGACGAGCTAAGCAAGATCCAGAGAAGGCTCGGAACCACATTCGTCCACGTAACGCACGATCAGGAGGAGGCCATGAGTCTCGCAGACACCATCGTGGTCCTCCGCGACGGCCGTATCGAAGATCACGGGCCTCCGGATCGCCTGTACCTTCGCCCATCGACACGCTTCACCGCCACCTTCATGGGTGACAGCAACCTGGTCGATGGAACGGCGAGGGCCACCGCCGGGGGAAGAGTCGAGGTGGAGACCACGTTTGGAAGGTTCTCCGTGCACGGCCGGGCAATCCGGGACACTCCCGTCACGGTGGCGATTCGTCCCGAGCACCTCCGGGCAGACGATACGGGAGGATTTCAGCTCGGGGAGGGCCGGGTCGTCGACCGCCACTTCATAGGGGCTCACCAGCGGTGCAGAGTGGCGCTGGGGCATACGGAGCTGATCCTCAACTCGCCCGCCAAACCGGCGCTCGCCATCGACCAGATCGTCCGCATCAGCGCCGATCTCGACGACTTCGTGCTCCTCGAGTCGTAGCGGTCAAACGCCGTCGACATCAGGAAGATCGAGCGGGGTGGCCTCCATCCCCAGGTCGAAAGCATGAGAGGCGATCTCGCCCAACGTAGTCACCCACACATCCGGTAGTGACGACAGGCGTTCGAGCAAACCCGCCAGCGCCAGCGCCCGGGCCGGTCGCCCCGACAGGAAAGGGTGCATCACCGGGACTGCGCAAGCGCCGTACTCCCGGTAGGCCACGATGTCTTGCCACCAGGTCTCCATCACGTCGGAGGGGCGCTCGATCACCCCTTGACCGGCCGGAGGGTCCGGTAGATAGGCATATCGTTCCCAATCATCGAACGCCCACGACTGTGGTATCTCCACGATTACACCCTGATCCGTCGCCACCGGATAGGGAGTATCGCGATCGAAGAGGCTGGCGTCGTAACTGAAGCCGAACTCCGCCAGAAGGCCCAGCGTGTCGGCAGACGTCTCCCACCAGGGCGCACGGAACCCGGCGGGCCGCACACCGTGTTTGCCCAGAGCTTCGAGCCCTCGCTCCAACTCCGCCCGCTCCTCTTCAACGGTCAGGTGCGCAGGTGGACGGTGCAGATACCCGTGATGAGCCACTTCGTGTCCTGCCTCGAGCACCGCCGCAACGGCGCCCGGGTATCGGTCGGCAGTGAACCCGGGAATGAAGAAGGTGGCGCGCAAGGCCGCCGCATCGAGCACATTGAGCAGCCGCGGCAATCCCGTCAGAGGGCCGTAAGCCTGATGCGTCATCACCGAAGGGCGGGAGGCGTATGACCGATCAACCGCCAGCACAACCGACTCGGCATCCAGATCAAACGTCAAAGCAACGGCAGATCGAAAGCCGGCCGGCCATGGAAACTCGCTCAACGTGTCGTTCATCGCACCCACGGTCGCACGAGCCACGACCGGCGAGGATAACGATCGCTGCTCATCAACAGGCCTTCAATGCCTCCGCCGGCTCCACATATTCATAGCCGAGTTCTCTGGCGACGTGCTCTTCCGTTACTCGTCCTCTGCACACGTTGAGACCACCCATAAGGTGCACATCATCGAGCATGGCCTGTTTGGCGCCCTTGTCGGCCAGCGCCAGTGTGAACGGAAGCGTCGCGTTGTTGAGCGCGTAGGTGGACGTACGCGGCACTGCACCCGGCATGTTGGCCACGCAGTAGTGCACGACGCCGTCGACGACGTACGTTGGCTCCTCATGGGTGGTCGGGCGCGAGGTCTCAAAACAGCCGCCCTGATCGATCGCCACATCCACCAGGACGGAACCCGGGCGCATGGCCTTGACCATCTCGGCCGTCACGAGGCGAGGGGCTCGATCACCCTTGACGAGGACGGCCCCGATGACGAGATCGGCGTCGAGCACCAGTTCCTCGAGCGACGACGCGGTCGAATAGACGGTTTCTAGCAATGTACCGAAGCGCCTGGCGAGACGATCCAGCACGGCAATGTCGCGATCCAGCACGGTGACAAAGGCACCGAGGCCAACTGCCATCTCGATGGCATGCTCACCGACGACGCCGCCACCGATCACCACGACCTTCGCCGAGTGGACGCCGGGCACACCGCCCAGCAGGAGTCCCGCCCCGCCATTGGGGGCCTCGAGACAGTGCGCTCCTGCCTGAATGGACATACGTCCGGCGACCTGCGACATCGGAGCGAGAAGCGGCAATCCGCCCTTGCGGTCGGTCACCGTCTCATAGGCGATGCAGGTTGCACCGCCATCGACGAGGTCCTTGGTTTGGTCGGGATCAGGGGCGAGATGGAGGTATGTGAAAAGCACCTGATCGTCGCTCAGCTGGGCTCGCTCGATTGCCTGCGGTTCCTTCACCTTGACGATCATCTCCGCCTGGTCCCACACCTCTGCCGCAGTCGCGGCAATGCGAGCACCGGCCGATGCGTAGTCTTCGTCCGAAGCGCCGATACCGGCTCCGGCAGCCGTCTCGACCAGGACCTCGTGACCGTGGGCCACCAGCTCTCTCACACTCGACGGCGTCAGCCCGACGCGTCGTTCTGCCTTCTTGATCTCCTTCGGCGCCCCAACAAGCATCTCGCTGTACCTCCGTTGCAGTGGGCTATCTCACATTTCCGGTTGCCGTGTCGTTATAAGAACTGTCGGTCGTAGGTCCTCGCCTAGCGGCCGGAAGCTGCGACCGATCCCTACCCCTTCAACACACCTCGCAGGGACGAGACGATTGTGTCGATCTGGTCGTCGGAGATGACGAGCGGCGGGCACATCGTGAGATGATTTGGTGGGATCGGGCGGATGATCACGCCCTTCTGCAGCAAAGCGTCGCGCACCGCCACGACATTGACACCGTCCGGTACAGAGATTCCCCAAACCGCTCCCTCGCCGCGCACATCGCTCAGCAACCCTTCGTCGCGCAAGGCGTTGAGTCCGGCGGACAGGCGCTTCCCGATCTCGGTCGCCCGTGCCAGCAGGCCTTCCCGCTCCTGAATCTCGATGCACTTCAGCGCGGCGACACAACCCAGCGGGTGCCCAGAATACGTGTAGCCCGTCCGCAGGATGAAGCCGTCGTTCGCTTCGAGTCCCGCCAGAACGGCGGGGCCTACGATTACCCCGGATAGCGGTACGTAACCTGACGTCACGCCTTTGGCGAACGTGATCATATCGGGTGTTACCCCGTAGAACTGACTGCCGAACCACTTCCCCGTACGCCCGAATCCGGTGATGACTTCATCGTGGATGAGGAAGGCGCCGTATGTATCGCAGAGGTCGCGCAGATGCGACAGATAGCCATCGGGTGGTGGCCACACCCCGCCCGCTCCCTGGATCGGCTCGGTGATCACGGCCGCGATCTCGTCACCGTGCTCGGCAAAGATCTTCTTCATCGCTTCATCGTCGTCGGCGACCACATTGATGATGCCCGGTACCAGCGGCCCAAACCCCTCGCGGTTGGGGGCTATGCCCTGCACCGAGGTTCCTCCGTAGTTGGTGCCGTGGTAACCGCGCTCACGGCTCACGATGATCTGCTTCTGGGGATGGCCCAACTCGCGCTGTGCGATACGGGCGAGCTTCATGGCCGTGTCGACAGCCTCGGATCCGGACGAACCGAAGAAAACACGCGCGTCGTCGAATGGCGACAGTTCGACGACCTTGGCAGCGAGTTCCTCGCTGGGCGGGTTCGTGAACGGGTCGAAGGTGTGATAGGCGCCGAGCTTCTTCGCCTGGTCGGCGATGGCGTCGGCGATTTCTTCCCTGCCGTAGCCAACGTTGGCGTACCACAACGAGCCCATTCCGTCGATGTACTCATTTCCCTGGTCGTCGATAACGACGGCACCTCTGCCACCGGTGATCGAGATGAACTCCGTCTTTCGAGGCGACGTGAACGGATGCAAGAACGAGCTGGGCATGAGCCGCGGCCTCCTGATTGGCACTACCTATCGATTGATAGGTAGTCTATCGCATGCAGCCGGACCCGGCAACGCCGGTGCCGGAGAGAATCGAACGAGGAGGCGCGGTGGCAAAGATCGTGAACTCGTGGACCGAGTGGGACCCGCTCAAGCGCGTCATCGTCGGGCGCGCGGACGGCACCATGGTGCAGGCGCCCGAACCCGCCACAGTCCGTGACTGGCCGAAGTGGGGCTTCCCGAAGGGGACTTTCGGCCGGCTTCCGCAGGAGATGGAGGACGCCGCCAACGAGCAACTGGACAACTTCGTTGCTCTCCTGGAGAAGCACGGTGTAACGGTCGACCGCCCGGAAGTGCTCGACTTCTCTCAGGCAGTCACCACGCCCGACTGGACCCAGGACTCCATGTTCGGCGTGATGCCACCCCGCGACATCCTCTTGACCGTCGGCAACGAAATCCTCGAAGCCACGATGTCGCAGCGCTCTCGCTGGTTCGAATACCTCGCCTACCGTCCGCTCCTCCAGAAGTACTTCCGCGAGGATCCCGGCTTCCGTTGGGAAGCTGCCCCGAAACCGCGGCTGACGGATGCTTCCTACGTGGACGGCATGGAGTTCTGGGAATACGCCGAATCTCTCCCGGACGCGGAACAGATCGAACGCTTCACAAAGAACAAGCAGTGGAACCTCACCGAAGAAGAGCCTCTCTTCGATGCCGCCGACGTCGGCCGGTTCGGTAGGGACCTGTTCGTACAGCGGTCGACGGCCACCAACGGGGCCGGTATCGATTGGCTCAGGCGGCACTTCCCGGAGCACAGACTTCACGAGGTGCTCTTCCTCGAGGCGCACCCGATGCACATCGATGCCACGTTCATCCCCCTCCGGCCCGGCCTGGCCCTCAGCAACCGGCAACGTGTGCCCCTTACCGAAGAGATGAAGCAGCTGTTTGCCATGAACGATTGGGAGATCGTTCCATGCGCAGAACCCGCCTTGCCGGAAAAACCTCCGCTGTGTTTCTGCAGCGTCTGGTTGTCGATGAACACTCTGCTCCTAGACGAGCACACGATCTTCGTCGAAGAATCGGAGAAGGCTCAGCAACAGCAATTCTACGAACTCGGCTTCGAGGTCATCGAGGTGCCGTTCTGGGCCGTCGGACCGTTCGGTGGTGGCCTCCACTGCGCAACGGCCGATGTGTATCGGGAAGGCACACTCCAGGACTACTTCCCCCGCCAGATTCCGGGTTACTAGCGAGCACGCACGAGAAGCAGGAGAATCAGATGGCCAAACGCAAGGTGATCATCATCGGCGCCGCAGGGCGCGATTTCCACAACTTCAACACCCACTACCGCGACGACGAATCAGTCGAAGTCGTTGCCTTCACGGCCGAACAGATCCCAGGCATCGAGGGCCGAACCTATCCGCCTGAGCTGGCCGGGCCACTCTATCCGAATGGCATCCCGATCTACGCTGAAGAACAACTGCCGATGTTGATACGTGACCTCGACGCCGACGAGTGTGCTTTCTCCTACAGCGACATTTCTTACGAGCACGTAATGGGCGTGTCGGCCGTCGTACAGGCGGCCGGGGCATCGTTCACTCTGCTGGGACCGCGCGACACTCAAGTGAAGAGCACCAAACCAGTGATCTCCGTGTGCGCCGTGCGAACCGGATCCGGCAAGTCACAGACCTCACGCAAGGTGGTCGAGACACTCATGGCCAGAGGCCTAAAGGTCGTTGCCGTGCGTCACCCGATGCCGTACGGCGATCTCACCGCTCAGAGAGTCCAGCGCTTCGCCGAGATCGCCGACCTCGAGAAGCACAACTGCACGATCGAGGAGATGGAGGAATACGAACCCCACATCGTGAGAGGCAACGTCATCTACGCCGGCGTCGACTACGAGGCGATCCTGCGAGCAGCAGAAGAAGACCCCAACGGTTGCGATGTGATCGTCTGGGATGGCGGAAACAACGACTTCTCGTTCTACGAGGCCGATCTGGCGATCACCGTTGCCGACCCGCATCGGCCGGGACACGAGCTGCGCTACTACCCCGGCGAGGTCAGCTTGCGCACGGCCGACGTCGTGATCATCAACAAGATCGACTCCGCCGACCTCGCTGGTATCGAAACGGTTCGGGCCAACATCGCCAAGGTGAACCCGTCCGCCAAGGTCATCGACGCAGCCTCGACCATGCGGCTGGAAGACCCTTCGGTAGTTGCCGGCAAGCGCGTGCTGGCGATCGAAGACGGTCCAACCCTCACACACGGCGGCATGAAGATCGGCGCAGCCGTCGTCGCCGCCACCAAATACGGCGCCACCGAATTCGTCGATCCGCGCCCCTACCTGGTCGGCAAGCTGAAGGAAACTTTCGCCACTTACCCCGACATCGGAACCATCCTGCCCGCAATGGGATACGGCGAAGAGCAGCTTCGTGATCTCGAAGCCACGATCAACGCCACGGATTGCGACGCTGTTGTGATTGGAACGCCCATCGACCTTGCCCGCATCGTCGATATTCAGAAGCCGAATACGCGCGTGTTCTACGATCTACAGGAGATCGGAGAACCGACTCTGACCGGTGTACTCGACGAGTTCATCGCCGGGCAGGCGCTTGGATAAAGCCGACGAATCTCGAGGAGGGTTCAGCGTGGAGACCACCGCATTGCGACCGGCTACGGATTTCACCGTGAATCGCTACCACGTGGACCTCACTACCCGGACCGTCAGATTCGAATCCGTCCCCTGCGAAGATCTCGAGGACGCCCTCGGTGGCATCGCCCGCGCCACCAAACTGCTGGGCGATCTCGAAGTCACCGATCCGTACGCACCTGACGCGCCGCTGGTCATGAACCTGGGTCTGCTGAGCGGGACACGAGCGATGACAGGTCTGCGGACCTTCTTCCACGGCTACTCCCCGCTCAAGACCTCGCTGGCCGGTGCGCCGGGTCTCATGTGGTCGGCAGGATCGGGGCACTTCGGCACGAAACTCCGTGGCCTCGGCATCGAAGAAGTCATCTTCACCGGTCGGTGTGAGCAGGCGACGCTCATTCACCTGACCCCGGCCACCGATCCGGCGGGACCCGGCGGCCCGGCGGAATTCACCTTCCTGGCCGCCGATGATCTCATCGGACGCAGGGTCAACGACAAGATACAGGAGCTCCACAACCGCTACCCGGAGGCGCACTTCGCCGTCATAGGTCCGGCCGGAGAGAACTATGAGTCGGTCCGGTATGCGTCGATTGCGCTGTCGACCGATAACCAGTTGAAGTCGGGAGACGCCAAACCCCGCTTCTGCGGAAGGGGCGGATACGGCGGCGTGATGGGTTCGAAGAACCTTCTGGCGATCGCAGCCGACGGTCCGAATCCGAAGGCTTCGAGCCGGGGCCTCAAAGACATCAATCGGGAGATCAACCTCGGAGACGGGAGCAAGGGGTATCGAGACGTCGGCACCTGGCGCATGGTCGGAATGCTCCATCCGGCCGGCGGTCTCCCCGAGTTCAACTTCGCCCCTCCGGGTAACGACGATGGACAGCTCCTCACCCGGCCCGCCTTCGAAGCAGGCCCCTATGTCGTCAAGGCGGAGGCCTGCTACCTCTGCGGCATCAAATGCCACAAAAACGTCTACGACCGCTCGGACGGAGAGGCCGGGACATTCCGGGCAAAGGTCGACTACGAACCCCTTGCCCTGCTCACCTCCAACCTGGGAATCTACGACGCCGACGCCGCTTTGACATTGATCGATCTCTCCGACGAACTGGGGATGGACTCCATCTCGCTCGGCGGAACGATCGGATACGCAATGGAGTGGAATCTGCGCCACCCCGATGCCCCCCTTGCCGACGGTCTCAGCTACGGCGATGTGGCTGCCACCAGGGCAGCCATCGAAGCCGTCGGAACCGGACGGTTACCAGAGATAGGGCAAGGCTCTTTGCGGCTGTCAATCCAACGCGGGGCCACGGCATTTGCCATGCAATCGAAGGGCGTCGAGTACCCCGCCTACCTGCCACACACCAATCCCTCCTATCCGTGGGCGCTGGCCGGAGGTCACATGTCGATGCGCACATACCTTCTGGCGATCGTCGAGCGAGAGACCGACCTCGAGTACTGGATCGATGCCACGGTCAATCGGGGGCCCAAGTTCATCCTCGATGACATCACCGGGCTGTGTAAGTTCTCGATGATCGGCCCCGATCTGGAGGCGGACGCGATTCGGTTGATCGTCGGCCTCGACGTTGAGGCCGACGACTTGCTGGCCGCCGTCGACCGAACGTTCCTGCGCGGCTACGCCTCCGAGCGGAAACACGGATTCGCGGCAGACGACTACTCGATGCCTGCGGACGCCCACCGACCAATCGAACACTCGACGGTGCCGCAGTTCAACACCGAGGAATTCTTCGATCAGTTGCGCAGTCGGGTGATCGAGACCCTCGATCTGAGAGCGGTAGCAGCCGGCTTCATGTAGGAAGCCGGCTGAATATGGAGGGCGAGCCGATCCAGCGCTCGTCGCCTTCGAGGTTCTAGGTTCTGGGTTGTAGGTTCTGCCGGGTCCGACCGACATCGACAGCCGGCACGGTCGCCCGTCTAGCGGTGGAAGCCCAACTCCAGCAACTCCGCGATGATCGTCGGATCTTCGAGCAGCTCCCGAAGTGCCACCACCGCAGGCCTCTCCCAACGCGACTCCGGCACGGCGAAGTCATACTGTTCATCCAGAAGAAACCGGAACTCCAGGCCGGCCCTTCCCGCCACGGTATCGAGGGTCACGCCCCAATCCGCCCTCCCCTGCTCGACGGCGGCTGCCACCGAGTGGTGGGTACGGGCCTGATGGAGGTAGCCCTCCGGTCGCCACCCGCCGAGCAGTTGATCGATGAGCACCCGCGTCCCGCTTCCCGGGTTGCGGTTGACCATCCGATGCGGACCCTCGCGCAGTACGGCCGCGAGAGCCTCTGCATCGAGTTCCGCCCACGCCACCTCACCGGACCGGAACACGAGTCCCTGCCGGCGCCGATAGCCCGACAAGAGGCGCACCCCCGGCGGCAGAAACGGACGGTTGTATTCACCGGTCTCTGGATCCATGAGGTGGATTCCGGCCACATCGGCCTCCCCCCGGCCGACGGCGGTGATCCCACCCGTAGACCCGACCGGCACCATCTTCACGCGATAACCGCGCCCGGCCAGCACCCCGAGCAGATAGTCGAAACCGATGCAGTGGCTCCCGATGGCGGCGAGGTCGGCGGGACGTACCTCCGGATGGAGGAGATGAACGTCGACAACGGCCCCTCCCTCGACATACTCGGTAGCTGCGGGAATTCGGATGAAGCCGTCGGCGCGCCCGAATGCCGTCACACTGCCCGACCCTGCACCGAGCGGATAGGCGGCCAGGCCTACCGGACCTTGCACCAAATCGACCAGGTTGTACTCCGTTCGCCCCGACGCTGAGGTGATCCGCAACGGAAGCGTGGCCTGCACCAGCGATCGATCGTGAGGGGGAAGGCCCGACAGGCGACGCAGCAACGGAGCTACGAACTCGTGAAAAGTGAAGATCGCCGAGGTCGGGAAACCCGGCAGCACGACCACCGGGACTCCGCCCACGACGGCGAGGAGCACCGGCTTGCCCGGTTTGAGGGCCACCCCATGCACGACGATCCCGGCCGAATCCGGCATTCTCTGCGCCAATCCTTCGACGACCGTGGCGTTGAGGTCGCCCTCGCCTTTCGACGTTCCGCCGGACAGCAACACGACGTCCACCGCCTCCGGCCCGGACAGCAAACCCTCGACGGCTTGCTCGAGGAGGGGTTCGTCGTCCGGGATGATCCCGCACGGCACCGGCTCACATCCGAGTTCGATGACGGCGTCGAGCAACATGCGCTGGTTCGAGTCGTACACCTGGCCGGCGCCCAGCATCAGACCCGGCTCAACGATCTCATCGCCCGTGGACACCACCGCCACTCGCGGTCTGGCGACCACCTCCAGCCTGTCGGCACCAACTGCCGCCAGCACTCCGGTCTCGCGTGAACTGAGCCGGGTGCCCCGCCGCATCACCGTCTCTCCGCGACCGATGTCGGATCCTGCAAACGTGATGTTCCCGCCGGGGACCGCCGGCCGGACTACCCGGATTCGGTCCCCGTCGGGTTCGGTGTATTCCACCATCAGCACGGCATCTGCTCCGCGCGGAACCACCCCGCCGGTGGCAAGAGCCACCGCCACGCCGGGCTCGACCTCGAACCCGGGAGGAGGCGCCTGGCCGGCTGCGAGGGCGACTTCTGAGACGGCCATCGTGATCGGTTCGAGTTCCTCGGCCCCGAACGTGTCCTGCGCCCGCACCGCGTAGCCGTCCACATTGCTCCTGTCGAAGGCGGTGACATCGACCGCCGCCACGACGTCGCCGGCCAGCACCCGCCCCAATGCCGACTCCAACCGGATGGTCTCAGTCCGTGCCTCGAGATGCGCGCAGGCATCGTTGAATCGCTGATGCGCTACAGATTCATCGACCACATTGAGGAACTGGCGCTGCCTCATCGAACGAGCGCCGGGTCGTAGAGGTATACGTCCACTCCGGTCCCCTGCGCATAGCCCTCCAACCCGGCGGGAACCACCACGAAACCGGAAGCGCTGGTTACCGAGGACAGAACCGATGCACCGGAGATGGCGAGCGGGCGAACGCGACCGTTCTCGATCCGGACCCTGGCGTAGTCGGTGCGGCCGATCTGTGACACGAGACGCTGTTCAAGCGGCAGTTGGACGGATGGATAGGGCCACTTCTCCGGCAGTCCTGCCATTCGTCGTATGACCGGTCCGGCGAAGAAGTCGTACGCAACCAGGCATGAAACCGGATTGCCCGGCAGGAGAAGCACCGGGATACCGGCGATCCTGCCCACCCCGGTCGGCGAGGAGGGGCGCATTGCCACACCGTGGACAATGAGTTCGCCCAACTCATCGACGATCACCGGCACCCGGTCCTCTGTCCCGACCGAGGCGGCACCGGCCGTTACGATCACATCCGCGCCTGCCCGGCTCAGCGCGTCACGCATCGCCTGCTCGTCATCCGGGAGCCGAACGATCTCAGGACACCCACCGTCGCGAAGTACCAGCGCGGCAAGCATCGGAGAATTGCTGTCGACGATCTTCGAGCCTTCAGGGCGTTCACCTGGTGCAAGCAACTCATCACCTGACACGATTATCCTCACCGCCGGTCGCCGGTGCACGAGCACGGGGTGGTGTCCGATCGACGCCAGTAACCCCGCGTCCTGGGGTAGCAGTCGCCTCCCCCGGCTCAACACGGTTGCCCCGATCTCGACATCTTCTCCGACCCTGCCTACGTTCTTCGCCGGGGCTACGGGAGCCCGCACCTCGACGCGACCATCCGTTTCGAGGGCGTCCTCGGCTCGCAAAACCGCGTCGGCGCCGTCCGGGACCGGCGCACCCGTCATGATCCGTCCGGCGGCGCCGGTCTCGATCAAACCCGTCGCCGAGACCCCCGGCATCGATGGCCCGACCAGATTCAGGATCACCGGGTTGTAGGCAGACGCCCCGAAAGTGTCGGCGGCGCGGACGGAGAAACCATCCATCGTTGCCCGGCGGAACCCGGGTACGTTGACCTCGCTCCGCACGTCGCCGGCCAGCACCCGACCGGCACACTCGGTCACCCCAATTGGCTCGGCGAGCAGCGGACCAACGCCGTCGAGAGCCGCCGAACTCGCCTCTTCGACGCTCGCCCTCTGACGGAACCCTCGCATGCGGACGTCATCTGCACCTCCGGCTATGGCGATCAACAGATCGACCTGATCGCCTTCCTCCAGCGCAGTCGCCGCCAGGTCCCGACGGGGAACTTCCGCATCGCGACAGAACACCATCAGATGAGGGTGCAATCCTCCCGAGTCATCGAAGAGCCGGATGCGGAGATCGGGATGCGCCTCCACCGCCTGCCGCAGGGCGCCGTCGACCGTCGCGGCAGTGACCTCGATGAGCCTTCGCCCACCGGCGTACTTGTCGAGCGAGCTTGGGAGCCTGACTGTGGCCAACATTCGTCCTCACGAGCGGGAACGGCACCCCGCCGAACGGATCACACCGTCGAGTGGGGTCCTCTCCTACACGCCGAGTTCGTCGGCGACCCAGCCGAGATCGAGGTTCTCCAGCGTCTCTCTGGGCGGGTTGCCCGTGATTGGATCCCAGCCCGCCATCTCGTAATAGGTCTCGAGCGCTGCCTCGAATTCGACCCGATCAACCGCCTTGCCGTCGCTGGGACCACCGTCGAGCGGTTCGAACAATCGCTTGGGGAGAGTGTCCCGCTCACGAGTTATGCCTTCACGGGCATTGAAGGCTCGCAGCATGTTGAGGCGGCGAGCCCCCAGTGTCAACAGGTCGGCGACCGTCGTCTCCTCACCGTGCACTGCAGTGATAACCGCGGCCAACTCCTCCATACCGAGAAGTTGCCAACCCGGCCCGAACACGAACTGACAGACGTCTGCGGAGTCCAAGGCCGAGTAGGCATACTGGGTGATCAGCGCATACTCGACCTTGGCCGCGTTGAGCGCTTCCTCCGGCTGAGGATTCGTCAGGCCAATGTCGGCCGCCCGCTTGCCGTACTTCTCCGGCGACTCTGCAACTAGTTCAGGCGTGTAGTTGGGATCGTGCTCACTGGACTGGTGGTCGGCCCCGAACGGGTTCACCGCGTAGATCAAGGCCAGAGACGGTTTGACCTGCGGCATGTGGGCGGGAAGCTCGGCACCCTTGACCGCGATCACCAGATCCTCTGCACCGTTGCCGATATGTGCGCCGGCCCGCGCCGAGCCTTCCGCCAGGATGTCACCGAATCCTTCGCGATTGAGCGTCTTCTCGAGCATGGCGATCATGGCCTCGGCCTTTCCCCACCCGAGTTCGATGCCCCCGGTGTCGGCCGCCGTGATCAGACCATCCTCGTAGCAATTGATGGCGAAGGCCATCGTCGCACCCGCTGCAATCGTGTCCACGCCGTATTCGTTGCAGAGTTGATTCGCATAGCCAATGGCATGGATATCGTCGATGTCGCAGTATGAGCCAAAGACCGATGAGGTTTCGTACTCCTGACCTCCGGACTTCGGGTCGACCTTCCGGCCCTGCCACTCGGCGTCGACCACTCGCTTACACCGAACCGCACACGAGTAACAGGTCTCGCGACCCAGCTTGAGTTGATTGTCTTCATCGGCGCCGCGCAGAAGTTCGTTGAAGAGGCGCTCGCCACCGATAGCGGCCGCCCGGTCGAAGCCCATCCAACCGCTCTGATAGTTGCGGGTCGGCAACCCTCCCACCGCGTTCTGGCTCTCGAGGATTCCCAGGGTTCCGTACTTGGCGATTTCCCATACGTCCTCGTCTTCCCGGATGGCCGGGATCGAAGGCTGCATTATCGCCCGGACGCCCTCCGGATCGGCCATCGCCAGTTTCTTCTTGCCGCCCCGAACCACGATCGCTTTCAACTTCTTGCTGCCCATCACCGCGCCCATCCCGGTTCGGCCGTGGGCACGGGTTGCCATATTCATGATGGCGGCGAATCGGACGAGGTTCTCCCCGGCCGGCCCGATCTGGGCAACCTGGATGCGGTTGTCCCCGAGTTCCTCTTGCAGGATCTCTTCGGTCTCGGCGGTCATCCTTCCCCAGAGATGTGCGGCATCGCGCAGTTCTGCTTCGCCCTGATTGATCCACAGGTAGACGGGCTTGGGAGAGATTCCGCGCACAACGATGCCGTCGAATCCGGCGAACTTCAGCTCGGCCGGCCAGAAGCCTCCGGCCTGGCTGTCCCCGACCCCACCGGTCAGCGGCGACTTGGCGACGACGGTGGCCCGGCTCTGACCGGCGATCGGCGCACCTGTGATGCCGGACAACATGAAGGCGAGCGTGTTCTCCGGCCCGTAGGGATCTGCGCCGGCAGGAGTGTTCTTGAGCAGGTAGTAGAGGCCGAGGGCACTGCCGCCCATGTAGGTCCGGTACAGCTCTTCCGGTGGTTCTTCGACTTCGAGTGAGCCCGACGTCAGGTCGACGTGCAGGATCTTGCCCGCATATCCGTATGGCACAAGGGCCTCCTCTAGAGAGTTTCGCCAGCATCCTACTGGACGGCGCGCATCCGGGTGTCTAGGAAGCGGCCCGGTCACACGGGGCTGAGGAGGAAGCCCCTATGCGATCCTCCCGGGCTGCGCGAAGCTCTTCACATGAGCACACATACGCCGGGCCGCGTCATCGGCGCACTGGCCGGAGCAATCATCGGCCTGCTAGTCGGCGGCATCGCTGCGGTCAACCTCGTCATCTTCGCCGGGGTCGACCAGGGCTACGAGGCGAGCCTGCCCGAGGTCTTCGAGACGAATGTCCTGCTCGGCGTTACGACGGTGGCCGTCCTGATCGCCGGGCCGATCGTCGGCGCCATCGTGGCGTTGCGAATCCGACCGCGATCCGATACGTAGCCGTCGGCCCGTTCTTGCTCGCCGCGCTGGTTGGTCTAGTAGCCCACAAGCCCGACGCAGCTGAAGGTCACGTCGATAGACGCAGCCGGATCATCGATTGAGGCGGAGAATGCCCCTGAGAAGAACCATTCTTCGTCCGAAATGGATTCTGCCTGTTCGAGGACGAATGTGCCGACAACCTCTTGAAGAGCCCAGGTGAGGTCTTCGAGAACCGGATCCGAGGCGAACAGGAATACCTGTCCTTCATAGGTCCCGGGTTCGACCCCAGAATCGTAGCTAGACACAGACGACTGGAACTCGGGACCTTCCAGGTAGACGCCTATCGCGCCTGTCTCGGTGTCCCCGTAGCAGACGGAATTCGATCAGTCGTGGAGGCTGTCGAATGCCTTCATCGTCACCTGGAGGTGATGGAGGGTAGCTTCCGCTGCCATCTCCGGATCGCCGGCGCGAAGCGCGCTGATGATCGCGCCGTGTCCCTCATTTCCTTCGCTGAGCAGATCGGTTTGACCGAGCGCGACACCGACGTACATCACTGAGGCGTCCTGCAATGATCGAATGATGGCGGCGATCCTCGAAGAGACTCCCGTCTCATAGATACCCAGGTGGAAACTGCGATTGAGTTGGACCCAGCGAGCGGGATCCTCCTCTTCTTGCATTGCATGATGAATCTGCTCGAGGCGATCCAGGAGATCGGCCGTCATGGCACCGGTGGCCTTGCGTACCGCCATCGGCTCGAGAAGCATACGAACTTCGTAGATCTCCCGGAACTCGCCGGTGCTCAGCCCCTGCACGACGGCTCCAATATGAGGGTCGAATCTGACCAAGCCCTCAGATGCGAGATCACGCAAGGCTTCTCGAACCGGGGTCGTGCTCACCTCCATCGTGAGGGCGAGTTCCGACTGGACCAGGCGAGCGCCGGCGGCGAGTTCGCCTGACAGGATCTGTCGCCGCAGCATCTCCAAAACGAGTTCGTGGGTGGTTCTTCGGGCGTTTGAGATCGAGCCGGCATTGATCGCCGTCCCACCCATCGAATCGCTCACCTCGTACTCCATTCGTTTACAGCCACTCGATCCAACTTCCGGCCAAGCCGACACGCCTACCGCGAACCGACAGGAGCCCCTGAACGGAGTTCCATTGGCTCACAATCGGGTTGTCGGCGTTCGATCTGATATCCTACAGGATGCAGGATAGTGTGGGTCGGATCGCGAGGAGCAGAGATGTCAGAACACCCGTGGAAAACAGATATGTTCTTCTCGAGCCCCTGGAATTACTTGCCAGAGGTGACCGATTCGTTCCATCTGCCCGAGAAGATTCAAATCCACGACGTCACGCTGCGAGATGGTGAGCAACAAGCCGGCGTCGAGTTCACCGTCGACGACAAACTGCGCATAGCCGAGGCTCTCTCGGAGGCCGGCATCCATCGCATCGAAGCAGGTCTGCCTGCCGTCTCTCCATCCGATACCGAAGCGGTGAAACGGATCGCGGCGGCGGGATTCGACGCTGAGATATATGCTTTCTCGCGTTGCATGATCTCCGATGTCGAACTGGCCCTCGAATGTGGTGTGTCCGGGGTGATCATGGAGGTCCCGGCCAGTCATCACGTGATCGAGAAGGCCTACCGCTGGCCGCTCGAACGAGCGATCGAAGCATCGGTCGAGTCGACCCTGTTCGCCCACGAGAACGGGCTCAAAGTCACCTTCTTCCCGATCGACGCAACTCGCGCCACGATGACCGACTTACTCGACGATCTCGAAGCAGTGGCCACGAACGGCTACGTCGACAACATCGGCCTGGTCGATACGTTCGGTGTCTGTTCTCCGCATGCGATCACGTATTACACCCGTCGGGTGCGGGAACGGTTGAAGGTGCCGGTTGAGACACACTTCCACATGGACTTCGGCATGGGCGTCGCCAACACCATCCTCGCCGCAGGCGAAGGTGCCTCGGTACTCCAAACCACCGTGAGCGGCATCGGGGAGCGGGCCGGAAACGCCCCAACTGAGGAGACCGTGCTGGCGCTCCTGACGATGTATGGCGTCGATCTCGGCATCAAGACCGAGAAATTCACAGAGATTGCCCGTCTGGTGGCCGACCTATCGGGAGTCCAGCAACCTTCGAATCGACCCGTCACCGGCGAGAAGCTGTACAACGTCGAATCCGGAATCATCACGACCTGGTTGAAGAACGTTGGTGATGACCTCACCGAGCCGTTCCCCTACCGGCCGGAACTCGTTGGCCAGCCGCAGCCGGAGGCCGTCCTCGGTAAGGGCTCCGGTATCGATTCAGTGGCGATCTGGCTCGGCAAGAACGGAATCAACAACGCAGAGACGACCCAGATCGAGACGATCCTCGCTGAAGTCAAGGGCAAGTCGCTCGCCAAGAAAGGGCTTCTCACCAACGACGAATTCCTAGAGATCGTCGGAGAGGTACTGCCGGGCCGGACCGGCTAGGTCATCCGAAGCAGCGGGACGATCGGACCGGGTTGCTCCGCGCGATCGGAGCGACGGGCTATTCCAACCCCAGGATATCGGCCGTCGACTCACCGGCCCGGATACGATCCATCCATTCCCGTTCCGCGCTGACCACGCGCTCGACCGCGGCGAGCGCCGCCTCGGCCTGAAGCGCGGGTACAACAGTGACGCCGTCGGCATCTCCCACAACGATATCGCCGGGGTTGACCACTACCCCGCCACACTGGATGGGCACCCCATGCGAACCCTGAAAACCCTTGTGGGGGCCTGCCGGGCAGGTCGCCCTGGCGTACACCGAAAGACCCGTGGCTGCCACCTCGTCGATGTCTCGAACGGCACCGTCGATGACCACACCCACAATCCCGCGCTCCATCGCAGCAGCAGTCATGACGGCCCCCCATACGGCCCGGGCGATCCCACCCTGGGCGTCCACGACCAGCACCGAGCCGGATTGGGCGCGCACCAGTGCCCGGTGAATAGTCGACGAATCGCCGGTGCCGGTCACAACGGTGTGTGCTGGGCCTGCCATTCGCCGTCCGCTCAGACGGCGTATGCCGCCGTCCATCGCTCCAACTCGACCGATGACGTCGGACAGGTTGGCAGCTGCGACCGAGTCCCAGGCGTCGGAGTCGAAACCACCCGTTGACGTCACACTTTGTCCTTGTTGCGAACAACCGCACCGAGACAGGAAACGTCGAGCTCGCCGAACCCAAGCTCCAGACCCGATCGGGTCAGGCCTCGCACCGCTTCCATGACGCCTCCGGAACCGAATTCCTCGCCAACCAGCTCCATATCCTTCGCAGCCTGCCGAAGCGAGAAGCCTCCCGCCGGCGCCTCACCGGTGATGGATTCAGCCCGGGCTGCGGCCAACGGAGAAATCCGCTCGATGACCGAGGCAAAAGTTGTGATATCGATTTCGGGATCTGCCTCGTGGAGCCACGACAAGCTCTCTGAAGCGGCCGCAATCACAGCTACGAGGAACCCGTTCACTCCGAGCTTGGCGACCGACCCGCTCCCGACCGGTCCGAACACCACGGTACGTTTGGAGACTGCGTCGAAAAGGCTCTGATAGCGGTCGAACAATGCCTGGTCTCCCCCGCCGAGGATCGTCAGCTGAGCGTCTTCGGCCGGTTTCACCGAGCCACTGACCGGAGCGTCGAGAAAATCAAACCCTACTGCTGCGACTCGTGCACCGATACGCTCAGCGGCGGCCGCTCCGATCGTGGACGATTGGATGAGCACCGAACCCGGCCTGGCCCCATCGGCCCAGCCATTCTCACCAAACACGACTTCCTCGACTGCATCGGCGGCAGAGACCATCACGAACGCGACCTCGGTCTGCTCGCCAACGGCCTTCGGTGATCCAACGAGATCAACCCCTTCGGGTGCCTCAATTGGCGACCGGTTCCAGGCCACCACCCGGTGTCCGGCCCCGGCGAGGTTAGCCGCCATCGGCCGACCCATCGCGCCGAGTCCCATGAAACCAACGTCCATTCCATTCTCCTTCTCACGCGTCAACAGATTACGCGGCCACCTGCGCCGGCGTAGGCTGCGGCCGTCAACTCCCGGGTGCAACGACCCGGTTGCGCAGCGTTCCCAAGCCTTCGACCTCGCATTCCACCAGATCACCGGGCTGGAGGAAGCGCGGTGGATCCATGACGAAACCGACTCCGTGCGGAGTCCCGGTGAGCAACACGTCGCCGGGCTCGAGCGTCATCCCTCTGGCGAGGAAGTGGATGAGGTGGTCGAGCGGGAACAGCATCTCGCCCGTCGATGAGTCCTGCCGCACCTCACCGTTGACCAGGGTTCTGATCCCAAGCGCCTGCGGATCGGGCACCTCATCGGCGGTGGTGATCCACGGCCCGATGGGACAATATGTGTCGAAGCTCTTGGACCGGACCAGCTGGCCGTCGGACTTCATGCAGTCGCGGGCGGTGACGTCGTTGGCAACGGTGTAGCCGAAGACCGCTTCGAGTGCTTCGCTCTTGGAGACGCCTTTGGTACGGCGCCCGATGATGGCGGTGAGTTCGGTCTCGTAGTCGGCCATTAAGGTCATGCCTGCGTCGACGATGATGTCGTCCTCAGGCCCTGTAAGCGACGTATTCGCCTTCATGAACAGGATGGGATTCACCGGCGCGTTCGAGTTGGTCTCACGAATGTGATCCGAGTAGTTGAGACCTATCGCCATCAGCTTGCCGGGGGCGACCACCGGGGCGAGGAAGGTTGGATCCACGACGCCTCCGCCCAGTGCCTCGATGTCCAGCGCCGCGAGCGCATCGGCGGCCCCCACCAACTCGGGCGTGTTCGTCACGTCAATTCCCAGGGACCCCAGCTGAACCCATGAGCCGTCACCACCCTGCACCACATAGGCCGGGCCGGATGACCCGGCGATTCGAGCGATTTTCATCGTTGTGTTCCTTTCAATTCAGCCTGGTGTGCCAACCTGGATCTCGAAGATCTCAGACTTGTGCCAGAACAGCAGTTTCCTCTCCGTCCAGGCGACCAGGCCGAACAGGAGGAGGCCGATGACGCCAAGGTAGACGATCAGGGCAAACACCCGGTCGATGCGCAGCGTCTGGGCGGAGAACCTGATCAGCTCTCCCAAACCGTGGCCTCCACCCAGGTATTCGCCGACGACGGCCCCGACCACGCTGAATACGGCGGCCGTCTTCAGCCCGGCGAAGATGAACGGCAGAGCGGACGGCAGCTTCAACTTGAGCAAGGTCTGCCATCTGCTCGCTTCCATCGACTTGAACAACATCAATGTGTCGTCATCCGCCGCCAGCATGCCGGCGGCAGTGTCAACGATCACCGGAAAGAACGCGATGAACGTTGCCATAACGATTTTCGAATTGACGCCGAAGCCAAACCAGGCAACGAACACAGGGGCGAATGCGACCTTCGGGAGAGCGTTGAACGACACGAGGTAGGGCATGACCGCCCGCTTCCCCAACCTGGTTTCGCCAACGACAACGCCCAATACGAAGCCGGCCAAGGCTGCGAGTAGGAATCCCCACACCACCTCCTGGGTTGTGATCCACAACCCCTCAGCGATATGACCACCACTCACAATGTTCTTGGTGGCGTCCCACAGTTCTTCAAAGGTCTCTGCCGGCCCCGGAAGCAGAATCCGGGAGACGAACTCGAGTTCGGCAATCAACCACCAGAGTCCGAGCATGCCCAAACCGAGCACCGTAACCGATACCGACTGCGGAACCCGGTCGATCCACTTGCCCGAATACCAGAGGGCCTCTGCATCGGACATCTCGACGGGTCCGGCCATTTCTTTGGCCTTCGGAATCATTGTTCGCCTCCTCCGCCGATTCCCATGTCGAGCTCGTGGCGCACGCGCCGCACGAGTGCCCCGAACTCGGGAGTTGTCATCATGTCAAGAGTCCTTGGACGGGGAAGGTCGACATCAACAATCGTGGCTATCCGACCGGGCCGAGCCGACATCACGAACACCTGGTCGGCCAGAAATACGGCTTCCGGGATCGCATGGGTCACCATGAAAGAGGTGGCATCTCGCTCCCGGCAGATCCGCTGCAATTCGACGTTCATGTACTCGCGGGTCAACTCGTCCAGAGCCCCGAACGGCTCGTCGAGCAGAAGAATCGCCGGTCCGGTGACGAGCATCCGACAGATGGCCACTCGCTGCGCCATGCCGCCGGAGAGCTCGAACGGCCGCACTTGATCGAAACCTTCGAGTCCTACCAGTTCGAGCAGTTGGAGGGCATCCGCCGAGCGCGCCTGGGCGGCCGCAGATCCCGACCTGATCTCGATCGGCAGCAGGACATTCTCAAGTGAGGTGCGCCAGGGGAGCAACGTCGGCTGCTGGAACATGATCCCGATGTCTTGACGGGGGCCCGTCACCTCCACACCATTCAGCAGGATCTCCCCTGAACTTGCCGGAATCAGTCCTGCCATGATCTTCAGCAGGGTGGATTTCCCGCATCCGCTTGGGCCGATGACACTCGTGAAGGTGCCGTGGCGAAGAACCATGTCAACGTCATCCAGGGCGCTCAAGCCGCGCTTATGAAAGGTTTTGGAGAGGCCGGTAATCCTGACGACCTCATCGTTGACCGGGCGGGGCTGTTGCCCCGCCCGGTCAACGGCATCAGTTGATTCGATCATCCCGCTCAACTACCCGCGTGGGCTGCTTCCACATACTTGTTGGTGAACGCCACGCTCACATCAGGAGCCTCGGTAAGCGTGCCGTCGCCGACCAGGCTGTCGGCCCACGCCTGCCAGGCCACCGGGTCGTACGTGCCCCACGGGAGACCACCGAGCGGCTTGCTCACGACGATCGAGAGATCGAGCAACGCTCTGGCCAGCTCCGGATCGGTCGCCTCTTCCGGGTTCATCTGGGCGCAATCGGCCTCGGCGGCGTCCGGATTTGCCTCACCAAACAGGGCACCCTTGACCAGGCCGTTCACGAATCCTTGAACCAGGTCCGGATCCGAATCGATCAGCGCTTGCGTGGTGGCATATCCATTTCCGAACACGGTCTTGTACTCCGGAGGAGTGATCTCCAGAAGCGGCAAGCCGCGGGCTTCGATAATCGCCATGTCCGGCACGGCAGCTGCATAGGCTTCAATCTCGCCCCGCTCGAAGGCTGCGGTGGCTGGGCCACCGTCACCGACGGGCAGGAACTCGTAGTCGACGCCCTCTTCCAGGCCGGCCGCGGTGAGGATCGGGCGCACGAAGGTGACTTCTGATCCTTCTGCGGTACCTACGCCGATAACGGTCGGCGCACCGTCACCCTTGAGGTCCGCAGGCACTTTGTAGGCGGAATCTTCCAACACGACGAGGCCAAACAGTGCCTGGGCGAATCCGTTGTAGATGGCGACGGGATCTTCACCGGCTGCCCGGGCGGCAAGCAACGGTCCCGGGCCGGGAATGCCGAACTCGGCCTGACCGGCGGCCATCGCCTGCAGCACTGCACCTGATCCGTCAACGGCCTCGAAGCTGGCATCGATGCCCTCTTCTTCGAGGTAGCCCTCATAGATAGCCGTGCAAAGGCTGAACCAGATCACAGCCGAAGGGTTCGGGGCGAGCACCGTGACCTTCGTTAGCTCCGCCGGGGCTGCCGTTGTAGCGGTCGCGCCGGCCGTTGTGTCTGTCGAATCATCGGTGCTATCCCCGCAGGCGGCGAACGTCAACGCCAGAACGATGAATAGGACCAACCAAGAACGAGTACGTACCATCCTCCACCTCCAAATAGGCTGTCGCGGTGAGTCGCGCCTCCTCAGCTAGCAGCCGACTCGAGAGACGGCCGCTCACTTCTTCGGGCATCCTACATCATATTCGATGTAGGATGTCGGGATTGTGAGGCTTGTGACTTATTGGTTCGAAGGAGAGGCCGCGGTCGGCGCCATCGAAGGCGACGAGATCGTGGATCTCAGTTCCGGAGGGCTCGGGTCGGCCGATATGGTCAACGTGATCGCCGATTGGTCGCTCGACTCTGCAATGCAGGCGTCACGCGAAGGCCAGCGAGTGCCCCTATCCGCGGCCCGACTGCTCGCCCCACTACGCATGCGAAAGAACGTCTTCGCCGTCGGTCGCAACTACCGGGACCACGCCAAGGAGTTCTCGGATTCCGGGTTCGACGCCTCCGAGAAGCAGATGATCCCGGACAACCCGGTGGTCTTCACCAAGGCGCCGACGTCGGTGATCGGACCGAACGATCCGATCACCCTGGCCAACGATCCAACTGGAACCACCGACTATGAGGGCGAGATGGCCGTCGTGATCGGTCGCGCCGCGAAGAATGTGAGTCGAGAAGACGCCCTCTCCCATGTGTTCGGCTGGACAATCGTCAACGATGTCACCGCCCGTGATCTCCAGAAGCGGCACGTCCAGTGGTTCATCGGGAAGAGCCCCGACACGTTCTGCCCGATGGGACCTTGTATCACCACCCGGGACGAACTCCCGGACATCACCTCATCGTGGATGCGCACCCATGTCAACGGTGAGCTCCGCCAGGAAGCGCCCATCTCGGCGTTGATCTTCGATACCGAATCTCTCATCGTCACACTGTCGCAGGTGCTGACGCTGGAGCCCGGCGATGTCATCGCCACGGGAACCGGTCTCGGCGTCGGAATCGGATTCGACCCACCGCGCTACCTGGCAAGAGGCGATGTCGTCGAGATCTCCATCGACGGGATCGGCACGTTGCGCAATCCGGTCGAGTAGTGCACTTTGGGCTGTGAACTGATCGAGCGTGCGGGCCGCGGGACACATAGGGTGGGTGCCATCCGAATTACAGAGAGGCATTGATCATGGGACGATTCGCCATCAAGACTCCCCCGCAGCATGTGAGCTGGGACGACACGCTGGCGGTGTGGAAAGAAGCCGACCAGATCGACCTGTTCGAGTCGGCCTGGGTTTTCGACCACCTCTACCCCATCGCCGGCGACCCGCACGGACCCGTTCTCGAAGCATGGGTCACGCTCACCGCGCTCGCCCGTGCCACATCCCGGATCCGGGTGGGAACGATGGTGCACGGTATGCACTTCCGGCACCCGGCAGTGACGGCGAAGATGGCTGCGACGCTGGACATCGTGTCCGGCGGTCGCCTGAACCTCGGGCTGGGAGCCGGCTGGTTTCAAACCGAGGTCGATGCCTACGGTCTCGAGTTGGGAACCATCAAGGAGCGGATGGATCGATTCGAAGAGGGGGTGGAGGTGATCGCTCGTCTGTTGTCGGAGTCGTCCCTCGATTTCGAAGGTGAGTATTACACCTTCACCGATGCCCACTGCGAACCGAAAGGCACGCAGCGACCGCGCCCACCGATTGCTATCGGTGGCGGCGGCGAGAGGCGCACCTTGAGGATCGTTGCTCGATGGGCCGACATCTGGGATGCCCTGAGGATCGAACCCGACGCCTGGAACCACAAGAACGAAGTGCTGCTCTCACACTGCGAGGCAGTCGGACGCAATGCAGATGAGATCACCAGAAGCGCCCACGTGTTCACTCCTGCCGATGCCGACCCGAAGGCCCTGGCCGACGAGGCTGCCCGGCTGTTCTCGACCGGACTCGACATGGCGGTGTTCAGCTTGAGGGCGCCGTTCAACCCCGGAATGGTTCAGCCCCTGGCAGAGGCACTGCAGGAAATCTAAGCGGCAGGATCGCTTTGGTCGGTGGTCAGGCCCGTGCCCGACGGCGAAGCTCGGCGAAAGCCGCTATCCCGGCATCGCTCTGCGCCCACGACACGAAATCGGAGCGGCGGCGCGAACGAAAGTAGACATTGCTGAAAATGTCTGCCCATTCGGCCACCGGACGGAGGCTGGCTGCCATCGTGTCGTCGTACCGGTCCCAGTTGCGAGCGTGCTCTTCCGACCGGAAGAGATTCATGTTTGCTCACCTGAATGGCCGGGTGGCCGGATCTCCGCCGATCTCAGAACTCGTGTAGCCGACCATGGCCTCGGGCTCGACGGTGGCGATGGATTCATCGGTCATCTCCAACACCATCGGTTCGCCGCAACACAAACACGGAGCTTCGATCCTCACCGTCTGGCCCGGGACCAACCACCGGATGGCCAGGGCCTCGAATCCACATTGGGCGAACCAGCGTTGATCACCATCGATCGTCACTCGGTACTGCGTTGGTTGAAGGTTGAAGGGCGGGAACGACGCCAGAAGATCAGTTCCGGGATGCACCCATCCCGGCGTCAGTCTCACCAGCTCGTGGACCATCGACCTCGCCTCCGCCAGCGATATGCCGAGCGATGCGGCCAGTTCGGTGTAGTGGGGCGCCCGACCTGTTGCGATGCACCGGCGCAGCACTTCGGCGTAACCCTGATCCAACAGTGCGGATCTGGACATGGGAACTCCATTCGTCACCGATCATCGTAGGGCATCACCGAAACCGAACTCAGAGTATTCCGAGAATCAAATGAACCCGCACTTCGGTGCGGGTTCATTTGGATCTGAGGGGTCCTTGACCCGGGATCTCCTAGAGACTGAACGCTCGGAGCATCGACGACTCGGCCAGGGAATGCCACTCCTGCACCGAATCGCGAAACTCACGCCACGGAGCGAGGATCTCGGCAAACGCGCCATCTTCAGCCGCGATACCGTCCAGGACAGTCTCGAAATCGGTCTTGAAGGCCGTCAGGACATCCTCGGGGAACTCCCTGATCTCCGCGACCGCCTTGACCTGCGCCAAAGCCTCCGAGTTGAGCACGTCGTACTTGGCCATGGTGCCAATGTTGGCCGCTTTGGCCGCGTTCTCCACGGCCGCTTGATACTCCTCGGGCAGCTCGTTCCACAGTGTGAGCGGAATGACAATTTCCAAGGTGGAGCCGGGCTCCCACCATCCCGGGTGATAGTTGTATACCTTGGTTCCGAGTTCACCCAATCCGAGAATGAGGTCGTCATAGGGTCCGACCCACTCGGCCGCGTCGATCGCTCCGGTTTCAATGGAAGTGATGATGTCACCCCCGGCGACGGTCACCTGCTCGGCACCAAGATTGTTGAACGAGCGTCCTGCCAGGCCGGGAATCCTCATCTTGAGGCCCTGGAGATCGGCTACGGAGTTGATCTCCTTCGTGAACCAGCCTCCCATCTGCACGCCGGTATTCCCGGCCGGGAACTGGATCAGTCCGAATTCCGATGCGTAGAACTCGCGCAGCATGTCCAGGCCGCCGGCCTCGTACAGCCAGGCATCCTGCTGGCGGGACGTGAGGCCAAACGGTACGGCAGTTCCAAACTGCATTACCGGGCTCAGGCCAACGTAGTAGTAGGAGGCCGTGTGGCCGGCTTCGGCGCCACCATCGCGCACCGTTGGGATGACTTCAAGGCCACCGACGAGTTCGCCTGCCACCCGTGGTGTGACTTTGAACTTGCCGCCGGTCATCTTCAACATCTCGTCTGCGAAGATCTGAGCTCCAGCACCGATCGTCCCGATCAGCGAACCAGGCCAGCTGGTCGGCATCTGCCAGTCGATCTCGGGCATATCGGATTGGGACAGGATGACTTCCGTGATTTCGGTCGTGTCCTGCGCGAGCGTGGTGCTCGTTTCATCGTCGGCAGTCGAGCAGGCCGCCAGCAGCGAACCGGCGGCCGCGAAACCGGCTACACCGACACCGTTCCTGATGAATTGACGCCGACTGAGACCTGGGTCCCTGTTTTCCTCGTCGATGCGAATCTCCTCGGGAGATGTGTTCTCCATGTCGCGACCTCCTCCGATCGTGGGTTCTTTTTAGCAGCCGGTGAAGACCTCTGTCGGCCAATCCATCAATATCTCATATGTCAATTGGCGGCCACGAAGAGATCGTGCGAGAACTCGACGACGCCCGGGAAGGCCGCAAGAATCACGAGTGCTACTCCCTGGAGCACCATGAAAGGGAGAGCCCCCTTGTGGATGTCGGCGGTCTTGACTTCAGGAGGCGCGACGCTCTGGAGGTAGAACAGGGAGAAGCCGACCGGGGGCGAGATGAATGCCATGTTCAGGTTCACAGCCATCATCACCGTGAACCAGATCTTCTCCTGGATGGTGAAACCGAGCGCCTCCATGGCCGGCAGGAAGATGGGGACCACGATGAACGTGATTTCGAGGAATTCCAGATTAATTCCAAGCAGGAACACCGCGATCATCGCCACGATCACGAAGCCGGTTTTGCCCCCACCGATTCCGGCCAGGAAATCGGCTGTGGCATCCGAACCGCCGAGTTGTAGGAACATGAGCGAGAAGAAGGAAGAGGCGAAGAGGAGGGTCATCACGAGGATGCTGATGTTGGCGGTGGATCGGGCGGCTTCGTTCATTGCTTTGGGCGTCAGCCGCCACCGTGGGTTTATGTGCGTTGCTCCGGCCCGGATGAGGATCTTGTCGAACCAGAAAGCAAGAACGGCGAGTGTCAAAGCACCAAGAACGCCCACCGCCCCAGATTCCGAAGGCGTAGCTATGCCCTGGAAGATCGAGAAGAGCACCCCGATGATCAATAGGATGATGGGCACTACGGAAAAGAGAACTTCGAGTGCCAATACCTTACCGGATAGCGCCCTTTCCTCCGCAGGCATCGGCGGGCCGTATCCGGGGCGCAGGTAGGAGATGCCGAGGGCATACATGGCATAGAAAACGCTGAGCATGAGCCCCGGGATCAACGCGCCGGCGAACAGCCCGAGAATGCCGACGCCCATCTGCTGGGCCAGAAGTATCAGGACCAGGCTGGGCGGCACCAACTGCGCCAGAGTCCCCGATGCAACAATGACACCGGTGGCCAGCTTGTGGTCATAACCGAGACGGATCATCGTGGGCAGTGAGAGCAGACCCATCACGATCACCGTGGCCGCGACGACGCCCGTGGCTGCCGCCAGGAGCGTGCCGACCAGCACGACTGCCGCAGCGACCCCTCCCTTGAGTGGCCCGAGGAGCATCCCGATCGCATCCAGCAACCGCTCGGCGAGTCCCGATCGCTCGAGGATCGCTCCCATCAAGACAAAGAAGGGGACCGCCAGCAGAGTTGAATCCGAAACGGCCCCGAACCACCGCCCCGGCAAGACATTGAGGGTATTGGGATCAAACACCCCCAGGAGGTTGCCGATAAATGAAAAGAACAGCGCGGTAGAGGCGAACGAGAATGCGACGTTGTATCCAATGAGGATCATCGCCAGGAAGACGACGAACATCGTTAGAGCGAGGGCGACGCCGAGATCCATCATTCCACCCGCAGGGGCGCTTCGTATTTGGCTAAGCCGGCGAGGTCTTCGCGGTCCATCAACACGAGTATTTGCTTGATGATCTCGGCAACGACCTGGGTTGCCATGAGGAAGAACCCCAGAAGCATCATCAGCTTGACCGGGCCCCGGGGAAGCCCGCCCGCGTCGGTCGACTGCTCCCAGATCTCCCACACTTTCCAGGTGGACCACGATCCATCAAACGATCGGCCCATGCCTGACAGGGAGTAGCTCCAGAGGATCTTCATCGCAACGATGAGGAATGGAAGGAATAGAAAGACGTGGAGAACGAGATCGATAACTGCCTTGCGTTTGTTTGAGAAATCGGCCCACCAGAAATCGATACGGGGATTGACTCCTTCACGAACGCCGTAGTTGAGACCCAGCAAGAAGAGTGCACCGAACAGCATCCACTGGAGATCGAAGACTTCGCCGACGATGATGTCGCGTTGGATGAATCTCGCAACGTAGCGGGAGATCACGTTGAACAACCCGAGGAGGAATACCACCCAGACCAGGATCAGCGAAACCCGTCCGGTAGCAGAAGTCAGGGCCTCAATCGCCACCCGGATTCGATACAGCAGGCCCTGGAACCCACCGGGGATCTCGAGCGGCTCCGCTTCACGATGCCGCGTGAACTCTCCCAGCAGCTCTTCAGCGGCCGACGTAACGTCGGGATTGAAGCCCTTCTCGCTCAATCGACCTCTCCCCGCCTCATTTCTGTCCCTTTGCTCGCACGACGAAGGGTTCTTCTGATGACCAAAAAGACCGTAGCATGCGCGCCGTGCGAATAGCCTCACAGGTCGCGCTGGTGTTTTTGGTCACGGTGGCGAACGGATGCAGTTCGAACGAGTCCGCCGGCACCGACTTGTCTGGCCCACCGACATTTAGCCCGGCACAACGAGTCGCCCGCATCGCGACGACCGGCTGTGGCTTCGCCCCCGACCGGACGGGATCCGGTGTGGCCATCGGCGACGGTCTCGTGCTCACCGTGGCTCACCTGGTAGCGCGAGCCGACAAAGTGGTGGCCTCAGTTGGCCGTGGCGAAGACGTGAGCGCAGCCATCACTGCGGTCGACCTGAACCTCGATCTGGCGGTTCTGCGGGTACCTCCCGATGCGGTGCCGGCCGTCGAGATGTCTCCGGCCGGCACGGGCGACCAGGGGCTCATCGTCGGCGGCGCAGCATCGGGAACCGTTCCGTTCGTGGTCAAGGACGTGGTGTCGCTATCGATCGAGGAGATTCTTGGTACCGATCGCCATAGCAGACTGGGCTATGAGCTCGAGGCAGCGACGACCACAGGCGATTCAGGTGCCGGCGCCTATGACGACGCGGACCGGCTGATCGGAATCGTGTTCGCGACCGGCGAGGACGGTGAGTCGAGCTGGATCACCGCTAGCTCCGAGATCGAGCGCTTCCTTGCTGCTCATGAGGCTGCGATCACACCGATCGTATGTGATCAAGAAGCGTCCCGGCTCGAGCTTCCTTAGATTTCAGGCCCGGGCGGCGATTCGACTGATTGCCTGTTCCGACGACCTCGGCACCGTGTAGACAGAAGTGCCTACCTGCCAATCGGCCGCCAGTATGGTTCCCCCGACCGGCTCAATCGTGGCGTCCGCAGGCAGCCGCTCGAGCATCTGCGTAGCCACCTGTCGAATCCGGCTCGCTTGCAGCAGATACAGTCCGTCCGTGGTCATCGCCACCACCTTGTATGTGGTTGAGGCTGCAACTGCAACGGCGACTGCCGCCAGGCCGAGGACTATGCGGGTGGCCCACTCATCCCACCCGGCCCACTCCGCCACTACCAACATCCCGAGGAATGAGACGATCCCGAACGGCATCATCAGTCGATGACGTTTCCACATATAGGCAGCCTCCACGACGTGGGTCCCATCGTCGAGAAACTGCGCAATCGATCGAAGGAGAATCGCTTTTCGCACTTTGGTTCCACAATACCGGCAAGGCACGCGCAGGCGCCGCCCACCCTGATGGTTCCAAAGCCTCACCCTCCGATACATAGCTCTGTGGTTCCAGTCACCCCTACCCCCGCTATTAGACTGCGGATATGAACACACCCGCCCTGTTCTTCGCAGCTGTATTCTCTGTCGCCGGGTACATCGCTTTTCGGCACGTCCGGAGCGAACTGGCGGGCAAGGGATACGGCCCCAGGGTCTTCGACTTCGGTAGTTGGATCTGGGTCGGGGTTTGTGGTTTTGGCGCCGTCACGATGCTTCTGATCGGCCTTGGAGTCGTTGGCTAGTAGACCGTCGATACTCCAGATGATGTGAGATGATCCTCTGGTCGCGACCGGTGGTTCGATGTGCTCCAATCCGCATTACCTGCGTCTGAACACCCATTCGATGGCAGCGCCCCCGATTCACAGCCGGGGTCATCCCTGATAGCCAAAGCCCCCGATGTGGACGGGCGATTGTGCTGCGAAGGGAACCGTAATAGGACCAAGGAGTTGACATGGCCACTCCCACCGGACACACGGATAGAAGGGCGACCGAAAAATCGCCGAGGGTAAAACCAAGAAAGAGGTCCTCCGAGCGTTGAAACGTCGGGTCTCTGACGCCGTCTACCAACAACTCGTCGCTGACCAACAGACGCGTTAGGGCCCGGGGGGCACCCAGGAACGTCTCCTTGGCTTGCGGGGCCGGCCTCACATCCTGATCACCGGCTCTTCAGCTCAGCCACCCCGGCCCAACATACACCCAGGCCGGCATTCACCGGCCCGCCTAAACGCGCCCAAACCACGCCCCTTGACACAAAGAAGCTTCGTTATGTGCGGGTAGGGCGCCTCGGTGAGGTGAGTGACTCTGCGAATCTGCGAAAGGCTCCGGAGGCCTGAGTGCGGATCGGTTTGGAGTGACAGAAGGCTGCAATCTCGAACTCGAGTTCGGCGAGATGGCGCAGACTGCCGTCGACTTCTGGTGTGGACCGATTGAACGCCACGCGTTTCACCCGGCCGTCCTTGGTGGCCACAGCCGCATCCCCTACGAAGAGCACTCCGCCGGCTCGATCAAGCAGGTACGAGGTGTGTCCAGGAGTATGTCCGGGCGTGTCGACGGCACGAAGATCTCCTGGAAGCACTTCTTTGGCGTCTTCGGTGACGAAGTGGTCCACCTCTACAGGTGGTGCAGCGAAGAAGACCGCTGGCCAGAACATCGGTCTCCAATACCAATAGGTAGGCGGATTGGGTGGCTTCTCGACTCCCTGAATCGCAGGTGTGTCCGCTTCGGATGCGAAGACCCTGGCCTTGGACGCCGCCTTGACTGCCGAAGCGCTTCCCGTATGGTCCATGTGGGAATGAGTGAGCAGGATCGCTCTGACATCAGCGAGCGACCTGCCGATCTCCTTCAGGTTCTGGGCGATTGCGCCTTCTCTGCCGCGGACCAGAGTGTCCACCAAGGTCACGCCCTCGTCGCCATCGATGATGTACGAGTTCACCATCCCGGCGCCGAGCTGATACACACCGTCGGTAAGGAGTTCCATCCTCATTGCGTGCCTCCGTGTCCCTATGTGTGGCGTTCCGGGTCGGGGAGTTGGTCGAAGTCCGTGTCCTGGTAGGACAGCACCTTCTCAGTAGCCGCCTCGCCGTACCTGCCGGTGAAGTCTTCTAGGGCCGCTGCCATTACGTTGGACGCTTGTACGCCTAGCTCTTCGGTGATTACCTCAGCCAAGGTCTTGTAAAGGTGTCCGACATGGTATTCCCAGGGCATCACCGCCGTTCGTCCCGGCCGAACCACCTTCTTCCAAGCTACGCCCGCCATCTTCAGGAGGGTGAAGTCCGCCTCTCTGAAGGTCATGTCGCAGTAGTCGGCCCCTTCGGACAGGGTGCCGTTGACTTCCAGAACCAGGTCCTCATTGAATCCTTGCACGAGGGCCCTGTCGATTTCCATGCAGAAGAAGCGGCCGTACTGCATGAGGTCGTTCTCTGCCCAGGCATCACTGTGGGGACACCTCGATGTGCGCCCTCTGACGTCAGGGGATCGTTCCAGGAACTCCATCTTGAAATCCCTCATTGGGAGCTTGGCCTCCACGTAGGAGACGTAGTTGGCGAACGTCCGGGAATGTCCGTTCGCCTCGGCTCGCATTGCCATCCGTCTTCCCCGCTGATTGCCGTACTCGACCACGGCCTTGCGGATGATCCGCTCGCCTTCCTCTTCACCAACGGCCTCGACAACTGCCTTGGAGATCCAGCCCATCATCAGCGCATGGTGGGTAGGAGTGAATTCTCCCACCGTCTGTGTACTCATACAGCCTCTCGTTCCCCCCAATCTTCTATCCAGACGAGTCAGCGCGTCAAGAGGAAAAGGCCCCGAACCCCCGCTCTAAAACCGGGCGATCGAGCGCATCCGTCACAAGGACAACGCTACGGTCCGTGGTCTCGCTCGAGAGTGGCTGGTAGCGCCGGAGGTGAGGATATGGGTGGGTTGGCGATGCGCTCGTTACGGCGCCTGATTTGGTGAAGTGGAGCGAGCTACGAACGCGCTGCAGTCGCAAGACCGGCCGCATCGCCTAATTGGCAGGCGCGTTGGATCGCGGCGGGCGCAATCGCGACCGAGGCAAGGACAATGGAGATGGACGTACCCATGGTCCGGTCGTCTCACGACGAGGGGGCGCTCGCGCATGGCGTCTCCTCGAAAGCGCACCCCGGCGTCATTCGACATGAACTGAGCCACCAACGGAGCCAATGCGTCGTCGGGTTTGCTCGCGGAGCCCGACGGCCTCGACGCGCCGGCTATTCGTCGCCCTTTCACATGAGCTATTGGCTGCGGCCGACCGAATCGAGATCGGCCAGCGCGTCGTAGGTTGGATCGAGCACAGTTGTAACGCCGCGTCCGGCGGCCCCCAGCGCCTCACCGATCCCCCCGTGGAACGTCGGGAAAGCGTAGATCATCGTTCGCAGCTCATCGAGGGGGACTCTGGCGTGGACGGCGAGGGCAAGCAGGCCAAGCACTTCACCTGCCTGGGGACCGACGACGGTTGCCCCCACGAGTATCCCCGCCGCTCGATCGATGACGAACTTGAGGATTCCGTCGGCACCCGGTCCGTGGATCCAGCCGCGGAATGTTGCCGGTACCTGCTTGACGGCTACGACGACATCGATGTCAGCAGCGCGGGCGTCGGCCTCTGTCATCCCAACGGCCCCGACCTCCGGAGTCGTGAAAGTCACGCGGGGCACGGCGGTATACCGGGCCGGGGGCGGGTTCTTCCCCATGATGTCGGCGACCACTTTGCCGGCCTGATGAACCGCGACGTGGGTGAACATCGCCTTCCCGGTTACATCGCCGATTGCCCAGATTCCGTCGGCAGCGCGCATCCGATCGTCGACATCGATGAATGGTGTTCCGTCGGCGAGACCGGCGGACTCCAGACCCAGGCCGCTCAGATCAACGACACGCCCGGTGGCCACGAGCAATCGAGCCGCCGCCAGTTCGGTGCCGCTCGACAGCTTGACGATGACGCTGTCGTCGCGAGACCCGACCTTTTCCGCGAGCACTCCGGTGTGCACGCTGATGCCGTCGGCCTCGAACGCGGCTTCGATGATCGCGGACGTCTCGGGCTCCTCACGTGCGAGCAATCGGTCGCTGCCCTCGGCGATCGTCACGGCGACACCGAACCGGGTCAGCATCTGCCCGAGCTCACATCCGACGGCGCCGCCGCCGAGCACGATCAAAGACTTCGGCAGAGACTCGGCCGCAATGACGTCGTGAGTGGTCCAGTAGTCGACGTCGGCGAGTCCCGGGATTGGCGGGATGGCCGGCTTCGATCCGGTGGCGATGACGATCCCCCGCCTCGCCGTGAAGCTCTGGTCCCCTACTGCCACCGTTTTCGGGCCGGTCAGCGTTCCACGCCCGTGCACCAGCCGGCCGCCGCGCGCTTCGAATCGGCCGACTGCCATCGAGTCATCCCAGCCCCCGGTGACTTCCGAGCGGACCCGCTCCGCGACCGGGTCCCAGTCGGGGGTGACGACTACGTGTCCCGCCATCCCGGCGATCTGCTGAGCTCCGGCCACCAGAGACGCGGCCCGGATCATCACCTTTGAGGGAATGCAGGCCCAGTAGGCGCACTCGCCGCCAACAAGAGCGGCTTCGATGCCGACGACGTCGAAGCCGGCGTCGAGGAGTTGCAGCGAGAGGTCCTCCCCACACGTGCCGACCCCGATTACGACCACATCAACTTCAGTATTCGTTGCCAAGTCGACCTCCCTCACGAATGCAGTTTCGCATTACGCGTCGGGCGGCGTCGGCTGGTCCGCAGATTCCCTCTCCAGCGCAGCGAGTGAGTCGCGCAGCGCCTGGCGAGCCGCGTCGGTGTCGGTACCCAGCGCAGCCGGATCGAGCTGCAGGTGGAAGCCGGCGCCCTCGGCATGGATGGGAGTCCCATTGCGCCCATCTCGTCGACGAGGGCGATCACCTCGTACGTTCGGAGTTCGTGGGCGATTCCTTTGACCTTGATTTCGCCCATCGGCCGGCAGTAGATCTCATCTTTGATGAGCATGTATGTGTCATGAGAGATGAGTTCCGGCGTGGTCTGGGCGGTCGATTCGAGGCGGGATGCGGCATTCACCGGCCCGCCGACGATTGTGTAATCGAGTCGATCCTCGGAGCCGAAGTTGCCAACGGTGCAGTACCCGGTGTTGATGCCTTGCATGCCATTGATGATCGGGGGGTTTCGGCGACCGGGCAGAACTCTCGAAGCGTCCCGTATTCATTGGCGCTTCGGCTCTCATCGCCTTGCGTCGTTTTGCGTGGTTTTCGGACTTCTCGCGGACTTTCCGCGGACTCTCCGCCCTGGCATCATCCATTCATGGGCAAATACCGATGTCGATTGTGGCGTGTCCGGTGTCGTGGAGTCGAGCCGCGATGCCTCCAATGGCGACGAACTGCACCCCATGATCGATGAGAACCACAGATGGCCGCAACGTGCTCGTCGCCTAACTCAGGCGGCATCACTTGCCAGCCGGTAGCCCTGAGACCTCAACCTCCGCTTAGTTGCGTCGTCCGGACTCTGCTCCCACTCGCCGAGCACCGCGTCATGGTTGTCGAGGTCTGCGAGCTCCAGCCGTAACGTCAAACCGGCTCGTGCCAGCATCCTCATCAGCGTGGGCAACGTCGGCTGACGACGACCCGACTCAAATGCCGACAGCATCGGTTGGGCAATCCCGAGTAGGTCGGCGAAAGCCGTCTGAGACAATCCGAGCCGTTTTCGGGCCAACTGCAGCAGCGAGCCGGCCACCCGGTCTTCCACGCTCTTCATACCTATTGCGTATCGTCTATCGCCAGGTCCGGCAAGGTTCTCGTCTGTGCCGAGAGAACGAGCGCCGAGTCCCGTTCTCGGGCACTCAGGGAAAGGGGCGATATCACCCACATTCGGCGATCGCGGTGACTGGCGGTTAGGAGGGAATGTCGAGGATGAGGCCTATGACATCTCGGATCTGGGTGAGCACAACAATGCCGACGTTGCCCCGCACGCGGTCAACCCGTCCGATAGAGACGGCGCGCACGTGTTGACACTGCGCCGCCGATCTTTGCCCCAACCCGCCCGCTTCATCAGGTTCGACTAGAACCTCGGACCCGAATCCGCGAATTGTCGTGGTCAATGGCACGACTTGGATGACGTTGGGGCCGGCGTCAAGGATGCGTTGCGCAGTTACCACCACTGCCCGGTGTCGAAACCCGGCCTCTCGTCCGGCCGGCGGGCCAAGGTCGAGTTCGGCGATGTCACCCGAGGTCAGCATCAAGCCACTTGACTTCGCTGGAGGTGAGTGGAACAGCAAGCTCCGCGCCGATACGATCCTGGCGGAGGCGTCGAACTGCCAGCGCCACCGTCTCCCCGACAGTCGTGCCGAGCTCGATCGCTAGCTGCTTTAGTTCTTGGTGGGTGGCCTGGTCGATACGGACACTGGTACTTTGCATGCAATACAGCATACACTATTGCATATGATATGGCGGGCGGTCGGATCTCAACTCGCTCTCCATACCCACGAGACCCAGTCAACCCCGATCGTAGAAGTGCCGATAGCGCACACTCGACGGACTGGGCGTTCGTGCAGCCGATTTGTTGATCGGCGCTGCATTGACTGGTGAGCGCAGCCGACTGCGGTCGAGGGCCGTGTGGCCGTTGTTCTTGGTGGTTACCGTCGCCAGAAGATGAGGTGTGTTATACCGCTGGGGCTGGGAACCGACTCGTGGTGGTACCGGTCAAGTAGGTCCTTGTGAGATGTCCATAGCCGTTCGCCTCGGCCGATCTCGATGGGGGCGACGGCGACGTGGATGGTGTCGATGAGGTCCGCTTCGAGATATTGGCGGACGGTTGCGACTCCGCCTCCGATCCGTACGTCACGTCCATTGGCCGCGACTTTGGCTTGTTGCAGCGCTTCTGCGGGTGTCGCTTCGAGGAAGTGGAAGGTGGTATCGGCGAGGGTGAAGCTAGGTCGGTGATGGTGGGTGAGTACGAACACGGGGGTGTGGAACGGTGGCGTGTCGCCCCACCATCCGGTCCAATCGAGGTTCTCCCACGGGCCGCGTTGGGGTCCGAACTTGTTGCGCCCCATGATCTCGGCGCCGATGTTGTGGGCGAAGTCGCGCACGAAGTAGTCGTCCAGCCCTCGCGTTCCGCCGGGCTGGGTTCGGTTGGGCCAACTGGCGGTGGCGAACGCCCACGAGGCCAGATCGGCTGGGAGGTCGGCGACGCGACCACCTCGGGGTTCGGCATGTCCGAAGGGCGCTTCGAGGCTTTGACCTTCACCTGCCCCGAACCCGTCGATCGACACCATGAAGTTCTGTACCCGTACGAGTTGTGACATCCATCGGTCCTTTCTCAGTGTGTGCGACCCGGCAGCAGCTCCAGCTTTGGCACGACTTCGTCGGAATGACTACTCATGGGAGTCCGTCGGACAGCGGATGGATCACGACACGAGCCTACCGACGATCCCATTACCGGCCGCCCATAACGCTCAACGCCGGGAGACATATGGCCACAGGACCGACCGAGAGCAACCTCTCGAGGACAATCCAACGCCCTGCCGCACTGACCCGTTGCGAGAGCGTTCTCAGGGTGTTCTCCGCTGCCGGGCATGCAGCGGCTATCTCGGTGGTGTCACACATGTCCCCGGAACACTGTCACCGATGTCTCCGGAACGTCCGACATGTCCCCGGAACGATCCGTACGACATCATCCCGGTAAGAACAACGACATGACACCGGAAAGAACACACTCTGATGACAGGGCTATTGACACTCTGATGACAGGGTGACACCGGACGGTGGAGGAGCCCAGGAGCCGCAACTTGCTCATGAGATCCGACTTCGAAGGGACTTCCGCTTGGCGCATGTTCGCAAGACCGGCGCCGGTACCTGGCAAGCCCGGTACCGCGCCCCAGACGGTCGAGAACGAGCTCGCAACTTCCGCCGGAAGGTCGAGGCCGAAGCCTTCCTCGCCACTATCGAGGCCGACAAGCTGCGAGGAGAATGGACCGATCCCCGACGCGCTCGCATCACGTACGGCGAGTGGAACACCCGGGTCCAACAGAGTCGGGTGAACCTGGCCGCCTCTACCCGGGAGAATGACGGGTCGGTCATCCGCAGCCTGATCCTCCCCACGTTCGGACCCGCCTCCCTGTCCGCCATCGAACCCGGCCACATTCGGTCGTGGGTGGCCGAGCTGGTGGCAGCCGGCTACTCCCCCTCCACCATTCGCCGCGCCTACACCCTCCTCCAGCTCGCCCTCGAGATGGCCGTCGACGACGGCCGACTTGCCCGATCACCGTGTCGCCGAATCGCCCTCCCCCGCATCGAACAGTCCGAGAAGCGCTTCCTGACCATCGACGAAGTCGAACACCTCGCCGAGACCATCACACCCCGCTACCGGGTCTTCGTCCTCACCGGCGCCTACACCGGCCTCCGCCCCGGCGAACTCGCAGCACTGCGCACCGACCGGCTCGACCTCTCACGCCGCCAGCTCCGAGTCGAGGAACCACTCAAGACTCCCGCCGCCCGTCGCACCGTCAGCTTCTCCTCATTCCTCGCCGAGGAACTCACCAAACATCTCGACA
>JAHEDK010000052.1 GCA_024641245.1 Actinomycetes bacterium | reverse complement strand
CACGTACTGTTCGAACAATCCGCCGGTCGACGCCGAGGCACCGTCCATCTTCCAGACCATCACCGAAGCAAGCTCAGGCTCTCCCCCGCCGATGAGCTGGTCGATTCGCCCCCGAAATACCAATTGAGCATTGTGCAAACGTTCGTTTGGTGCGCCGACCATCCTCCGTCTGGACCTGGTACGTCAGTGCTGAACAAGGTGCGCCACCTCGACCGAAGCGGGTGACCTGGGTCGATCCCGATCCGCTGAAATTCGTCGCCGCTTCGACCACGCGTCGCCCAAGCGCTGAATAAGCTTTCGCCATTGGGGCAAACCACGCCCCGTAGCTTGGAGGGATCATGTCGTTCCGGAAGATGGCCGGGTTTGCCGGCATCGTGAGTGTGGTTTTCTTCGTCGCCTCGTTCGTCGCCTACGGGTCACTCCCGGACATCGATGCGACCGCGGCGCAGGTCGCCACCTACATCGCCGACACGGGATCGTTAGCCTTGGGGAACCTGTTCGGCGCCCTGGCCGGGTTCTTCATGCTGGTTTTCCTCGTCGGCTTTGCGCTGCCGTTCAAGGCATCAGATCGGGAGCACAACGAGGGCTTCGGCACCGTGATCGTGGCAATGGGCGTCGTTGCCGCCACGGCGATCGGCATCGGCGTGGCGTTTTTCGCTGTGCTTTCCAACCGGATCGAGGCCTTCGACGACGCCACCGTGTGGTCGCTGTGGGATGGCGGCAACCTCATGTACAGCGTCTCTCAAATAGCGTTCTTCTTCGGGGCCGGTGCCGCAGCCATCGCGATCATCAAGCACGGCGTCATGGCGAAGTGGTTCGGCATGCTCACCGCAGTGGCCACCCTGCTCTCGCTTGGTGGGTTCGTCGGGTTCTTCTCCAATGGGTCCGGAGCGGTCACCGGGGCGCTGCTCGCCTACGCCGGCATCCTCGTGTGGTTGCTGTCGGGCGGGATCGTGCTGGTGCGCTCCAAGTCCTAGTCGCCACCTCAACCAACCTGGACAGCCTCGGTCACGGCGCCCGAACGGTTTCTGAATCGAGGGTGCCGGCGCCGACGTGATCGTCTCTGGTCTGATGATCGCCGCCCACTGCGACCATCCAGGCGAGAATTTCGGTGAGATCCACCCTGGCCCAGACGACACCGCTTCGGGAGTGGCCGTGCGCGGAGAGGGTGGCGGGCCTTACGGCCAGGCGCACGAGCGGTTTCGCACGTGGAGGGAGGCGTCGCCGGCACACCCAGCGGCCTGAAAGCTCGCCGGGTGAGAGCTTCCTCACGTCGATTCGTCAGCCCGGTCGACGTCGATCACGACACTGCCCACCTTCTGCCCCGTTTCGACGTATCTGTAAGCCTCGACGATCTCCTCAAGCGGATAACTCCGGTCTATCACAGGTTTGTACTCACCTGATTCGATCAGTTCTGTGAGGAACCGAATCCCTTCTGGGTCTCGTTTCGGGAACGGAAAGATCACCTTCGGCCCGCTCACGAAGCGCTTCATGAGCGATAGGAAGATGTTCAGCCAGCCTTCGGATGCTGAGAAGACTCCGGTTGGTTTCAGAAGCGGTCGGCACGCTCGGAACGATGTTTTCCCCACCGAGTCGAAGATGATGTCGTACCGGTCTTCGTCCTTGGTGAAGTCCTCGGTTTGGTAGTCGATCACCCGGTCGGCCCCCAAGCTCCGGACGAGATCCACCTGTGCCGTACCGGAGACCGCAGTCACGGTGGCGCCGAGACTCTTGGCGATTTGCACGGCGGCCGACCCGATCGCACCACTCGCGCCGTAGATCAGTAGGTTCGTTCCACGTCCCACATCCGTGAGCCGAAGAAAGGCAAGGGCATAGTGGGAACCCTCGGTGCTGGGTGCCGCATCGGCATAGCTACAGTCCGTCGGGATCTTCGCGATCAGCCGATTGGCTGAGACGGTCATATATTCAGCGTGCGCTCCGAAGGTGCCTTCGCAGTACCCGCAGATCCGATCGCCGACTGTGAACCTCGTGACTCCACTGCCCACGGCTTCCACCACGCCCGCGAACTCGGTACCGAGGATGGCGAACTTGGGCCGGAAGAAACCGGTGAAGAAGCGCATGACGAATGGCTTTGCCGACCGATTGGCGCAGTCGGTCCGGTTCACGGTGGCCGCGCGAACGGTGATCAGCAGGTCTCCCTCGCCGGGGCTTGGAAGGTCGACTTCTTCGATGCGGACCACCTCGGGTGGGCCAAAACGGGTCCGGACTGCTGCCCTCATTCGTTCACTCACACGTAACTCTCTTCTCGGTTCAATCGTCATTCTCGCCGTTGAAGGCGCCCGGGCCCAAGCCAACTTTCATAGCTGGATAGTCACAACATATGTCAGGAACCCGATAGCCCCAAGAAGAATTTTCGCCTCGGGCACCGATGAATTCGGGGATCAAGTCGATCCACGAAGATGAATCTCATCCCGACTCACGCGGTCTGTGGCAGAGAATTCATGTATCTGATCAATGATTCTGTCCTGTAGGTGAACCAACTCTGCGACATTGACAAGCTTGTCGGCAAACGTTCGTAGATACTCGTTCACGGGCGCGTCGATCGATGTGCCCGTGTTCGTAGCCCGAATGCAGGCTGCGCGAGCGACCTCATCGGGAACCGTCGCGTTGATTTCTTTCATCGTCAAACAGTAATGAAGTCCTGCCGCACGGCCGAGCAATAAGCGCCTAGCCGCCTACTGGCCAATGCTCGATGGTGATGCTGACGGGCACCTGGTGAGGAACAGGGCTTCTTCCATGGCTAGAAAGGACCATTGCAGAAAACGTCTCATCCCGACTCAGAGGACGCCGGCCAGGAAGTCGAGCTTGTCGGCCAGATTGCCGCCGGTCTCCATTTGTGATGCGACCAGCGAGACCACGATTTCGGAGTCGCGAGTTCCGTCGGCGGTTTGCCACTCCGCTAGCGCAGCAAGAGGGCGGACGCCGTCGCTTACGAGCTCGGCAGCTCGGGTCAATCCAGGGTCATCGAAATCGCCGGCAGATCGGTTGATGGCTTGGCCGAGGCTGTAACCGGATCGGAGGCCGGCCGACCAGGTACGGAGTAGCTGAGGGATGTGCGAATCGGTTGGCATAGGTGCGTGTGTCCTTTCGGTTGTGAGCTCGGCCATGCGCCGTTGGTACACCTCGTAGCCGATTTCGAGCAGATGCACCGTTGCAACGGCTCGTTCCACCACAGGCGTGTTGTGTCTTTGAGGCGCCAGCCCCCAGTGTTCTGCCAAGCCAGCAATCTGGCGGGCAGTTTCGGACGTGATCTGGATGCTGATCTGTTTCATGGGCAAATTATATACGAATATCGTGTATAATGTGCCTCGGAGTGTTTTAGGCGTCATCGTTGACCGCCAGGTCGATTTCTGTCGGGCACTCCGAATCTCCAGTCGGCCGCTAACCCACGCCGGCTCTATCCCGACCTGCGAATACACGCCTAGGGGCCAGTATGAGGGGTCGGATTAAGGCTCGGACCTGGCGACTTCTCGCTCCATGGCTTGCTTATAGGGGAAGAAGTCAACCTGGATCGTGTGGCGTGGTGAATCCACATACCGTTCGGCGAGTTCCTGGCGGTTGGCGTCAATGGCGGTGCGCATCTGGGCAGCGCTTGGGAGCGAGCCGCCTCCGATCAGGTTGGCGACCCACTTGGCTTGCAGTTCAGCGAGGGGCATGATCGCTCCGAGTGGTTGGATAAGGCCGATGAAATAGAGACCGCGATGGTCGGGGGGGATGACCGACTGATACAGCTCCACTTGATTGTTGGTCGGGTCGACGATCGAAGAATCCAGGAACGGGAATGTGATCTGGTACCCGGTGGCGAAGATGATCACATCAACCTCTACCGAGGTGCCATCGACAAAACGCACCCTGTCGCCTTCGAACCGCTCAATGTTTGGTTTCCCGACGATATCCCCGGCCCGAGCATGCTTCAACAGATCCTGGGACAACGTCGGATGCTCGCTCAGGAGCTTGTAATCAGGCACGGCGATCCCGCTGCCGCTCTGGCGTCCTCGGGCCAGCCACAACAACACTTGATACGCCGCCCGGGTCAGCGGGAACGGGATCTTCGAACCGCTCTCGGTATTGAACGTGTCGACCGGCCGACCGAACAGATATCGAGGAATGATGTGGGCGCCTCGCCGCGAAGCCAAGTACACCTGTGACGCCACCCCGACCAGATCACAGGCAATGTCCGAACCCGAGTTACCAATGCCCAACACGAGCACCCGCTTGCCACGGAGATCGTCGGGAGAGCGATACCCGCGCGAATGCATCGACTCGCCGGCAAACATGCCGGGGAACTCGGGCACCCGAGGATTCCAGTGGTGCCCGTTCGCCACGATCACCGCCCCGTATTCGGCAGATGATTC
>JAHEDK010000001.1:195963-264399 GCA_024641245.1 Actinomycetes bacterium | reverse complement strand
AGGCGTCCGATCAGCGCGTTCTGATAGTGACCGGCGCAGGAGGCGAGTTCTGCTCGGGTGCAGATCTCGGTGGAGGCCGGTTCGAGACGGAGTCGATCTCTGACCGGGTCGGCGGAATGAAGCAGGTCGGGGCTGCTGCTCTGGCGCTTCACCGACTCACTAAGCCCACGATCGCCGCCGTCGACGGCATCGCGGCGGGAGCCGGTATGAACCTGGCACTTGGTTGTGACATCGTGCTGGCTTCCACTCGAGCGAGGTTCACAGAGATCTTCGTGCAGCGAGGGTTGACCGTCGACTTCGGGGGAACCTGGCTGCTGCCCCGACTCGTCGGACTCCAGAGAGCCAAGGAACTCGTGCTGAGCGGTCGTATCATCCGGGCCGGTGAGGCAAAGGAGATCGGCTTGGTGCTGGACGTCGTCGATCCGAGCGAACTCGTCGATAGAGCCCAGGAACTAGCCGAATTGCTGGCTTCCCCCGCCCCGATTCCCCAGATGTTCGCGAAGCGAACGATGAACCGCTCATTCGAGTTGTCATTCGAGGAAGCGCTGGAGGCCGAGCACCAAGGTCAGGTGATCTGCTTCCAGACGGAGGATGTATCCGAAGGCGTAGCGTCGTTTCTCGAGAAGCGCCCGCCGGAGTTCAAGGGCAGATGAGACACATCACGTTATTGCGGGCCGGTGTCGGAAATCCGGCAAGTCGTCTTCAGTCCTCGTCGACGTGGCCGGGGGCCCTGGGGATCTGGGCGAATGCTCGCCGGCGGGCCTCGACGATCTCACTCGCGATTTGATCGAGGCTGTCCATCAGCCAGAGGTAGGCCGCTTCACCCTCGCGATAGTCGGCTTTGGCCATCCCCTGGATTCGTCCCTGCTCCTGGAGCCGCTTCACTTGCGGGAAGTTGTTGGCCGGTTCGGTGTTGTAGACCCCGAGAGTCTTGCCGCCGTGCTGGTTGAGGATCGAGAATACCGGGACATCGCTGGGTCCATCGGCGATGTAGATCATGTGGGTAAACGGAACCCTGCGCTGTTCCTCGGACATCCGCGAGTTCACGTCGACCAGGGGGTTCTTGTTGACCCCCTTGTTCACCTCGAAGACCGCCTTGGTCTTGCCGGTGTTGTCGAGGGTGTATCCGAGGCGCGTAATCGGGCTATCTGTGTCGCGGATGTCGAGTCGATCGAGGAAACCCGGCGGCGCCGGGGCCTCGAGGTAGTCATTCGCCCAGATGCCGTCGATGTGCCCGGCAATCGGGCTGCCCTCGATCATCGACCGGATGCCGGTCGACACGACGTAGTGTTCGACCGTGATCCCTTCTCTGGCAAAGGCGGGGATGTTGGCCAGGTGGGTTCTGGTTGCTTCGAAGAACTCCGGTATGCCGGGCAACACCTCGATGTCCGCACCCAGTGCGTGGAGTCTGGTGCGATTGAGGCCCTGGAAGATTCCGGCGTCAACATAGGTGAGGATGTGGTTCAGGTAGGCGGTGTCTCTGGCGATACCGATGCCTTTCGACCGGTAGTAGTCGACCAGGCCGTCGACCTCCCGCCAGAAGTCCTTCCCACTGACGCCGTACGCTGCGAAAAGAGCATCCTGCTGATTGCCCGGGATCAACGTTCTGTCGAAATCCCATATGAAAGCAATGACGGTCTGAGTGTGGAGGGACGGAGGCATTGCTCAGGGGATCTCTGGCCGCCCGAAGTGCACAAACCCTCCGTCGTACCACCACGGCTGAATCGTGATCGGGGTTCCGCGCAGTCGGCGATGGGCCAGACCAATTTCCGAACTGTGTACGAGAAGCCGGACGGTCCACTCCTCGCCGATCATTCGCAGAAAGCCGGGCAGGTAGTCGGCAGGATCGGCAAGATGGGGGAGAACGCATTCGATCGTACGGGTAGAACGGGCAATGACGGTGGGTGTCGCCGGCGTCTGGTGAATCGACTCACCGAGGAAGAGGCGATTCCAGGTCATCAGGTCGGCCACCTCTCCAGCCGAGCGATAAACGTCGAGACACGCCTCTGCCACCGCTTCGATGCCTGTGAGTTCTCTGGTGAGCGTGAGCGCCACAGTCCATCCTTCATCCGCTGACTTACATCAGTGTAATTCACGGCAAACCCTCGGACGGTTCAATCATCTGTGGCCAGTCAATCGAAGAGCACACAAACCACCCTTCAGTCTGCTCCGGCGCCGCCGATGAATGACAGTGCTGTCATTCGGAGGTTCGACCGTGGCAGGAAAGCATCGAAAGGAAACCGTCCGGGTCGACTGGTGGGAATGGAGAGCGCACCGGTTCGAAGCCGACGCCGACCGAAGAGGCGCGATCGGATGCCAACGATGCGGGCGGACCTGGCGCTCGAGACTGCTTCAGCCACAACGGCCTCACCTCGAACCCGATCCCTGGGCTGCCCGACCCGTGTGAACGCGGCGTCCGCTCTAGTCTCTGGGTCTGTTCCTATGGAAGGTAGGTCATGGAATATCGCCGACTTGGCAATTCGGGATTGAAGGTCAGCGTTCTGTCGTTCGGGTCATGGGTCTCGTTCCACACTCAGCTCGGGTTGGATACGGCGACTGCCTGCATGCAGGCCGCGTTCGATTCGGGTGTCAACTTCTTCGACAACGCTGAGGTCTATGCCGGAGGAGAATCGGAACGGATTATGGGTCAGGCGATCCGGGACCTCGGCTGGGAGCGATCCTCCTACGTCATCTCCACCAAGTTCTATTGGGGTATCACGGACGGTGTGAACACCCGCAACACGCTCAACCGCAAATACCTCATGCACGCGATCGACGGTTCGCTCGAACGGCTCGGGCTCGATTTCGTCGACCTGGTCTATTGCCACCGCGCCGATACACGTACTCCAATTGAAGAGACCGTTTGGGCAATGCATGACATCGTCGCATCCGGCAAAGCCCTGTACTGGGGCACCTCTGAATGGCACGCCGATGAGATCCGCGCCGCCTGGGAGATCGCCGAACGCCACCACCTGCACAAACCGCAGATGGAGCAACCGCAGTACAACCTGTTGCACCGTAAGAAAGTCGAGAAGGAGTATTCCCGTCTCTACACCGACATCGGGCTCGGCACCACCATCTGGAGCCCGCTCGCCTCTGGATTGTTGACCGGGAAGTACCTCGATGGTATCCCCGAGGGCAGCCGCGGGTCACTCGAGGGGTACGAGTGGCTGCGCGACTTCCTCACGGACGAGGCAAATCTGACGAAAGTCCGGAATCTCAAGACGGTCGCCGACGATCTCGGTTGCAGCCTTGCTCAGCTCTCGATCGCCTGGTGTGCGAAGAACCCGCATGTGTCGACTGTGATAACCGGCGCCAGTCGCGCCGAGCAGGTCCACGAGAACATGGTGGCCCTCGAGGTGATGGACCGTCTCGACGACGAGGTGATGGAGCGAATCGACGGCATTGTGACGTAGAAGCTGCGCCTCTTTCTGTCCCTCCCCGGGCATACGGTGCTCGTATGTTCGCTTCAGTTACCTCCGTTGCCCTGGTCGGGGTTGAGCCGCAACCCGTCAGGGTCGAAGTTCATATCAGTTCATCCAAGCCGTGCTTGACCGTTGTCGGGTTGCCCGACACGGCAATTCGGGAAGCCCGCGATCGGGTGCGAGCGGCGCTGGCATCTTCCGGCTATGCCCTGCCGGGCCGGCGGGTGACCGTGAACCTGGCTCCGGCTGATCTTCCCAAGGAGGGTTCAGCGTACGACTTGCCGATCGCGCTGGCTGTACTGGCCGCGGCGGGGCAGGTGCCGGCGGGAGTTGGTCATGTCGTTGCGCTGGGTGAACTAGCGCTCGACGGCCGGGTACGGCCCGCCAGGGGAGGTCTGGCTGCGGGGTTGCTGGCCAAGCACAAGGCGCTTCCGTGCGTCGTAGCTTCGGAGTCGGCCGCCGAGGCAACTTTGGCGGGCTGTGATCGGGTCTTTGGGGTTGGGTCGCTGGCGGAGGCTGTCTCTGCCGCGCTCGGTGAACTCCCCGATCGGCCCCGGTTGACTTTGCCGGCAGAGGACGTGGCGCCGGAAGTCGACATGGCCGAGATACGGGGGCAGATGCTGGCCAAGCGGGCTCTGGAAGTGGCGGCCGCGGGTGGCCACCACCTCCTGATGTGGGGTCCGCCGGGGTCCGGCAAGACGATGCTGGCGAGGGCATTGCCGGGGATCTTGCCGGATCTCACCGAAGGTGAAGCGCTCGACGTCGCGCAGGTGTGGTCTGCGTCCGGTCGTGGACACCCGTCCAGGACGAGACCACCGTTCCGGTCGCCGCATCACACCGCCACGGTGGCGGCCATGGTGGGCGGTGGGAGTGGAATCCCGGTGCCCGGCGAAGTATCCCTGGCCCACCGTGGGGTGCTGTTCCTGGACGAGTTGGGCGAGTTCCCGGCCAACCTCCTCGATGCGCTTCGGCAACCGCTGGAAGATCAGCGCGTCACTGTTGCGCGCAAGGGTGCCACCGTTGACTTCCCGGCGGCTCTCCAGACTGTGGGGGCTACCAACCCGTGTCCCTGCGGCTTCATGGGCGATCGGCTGGTGGCCTGCCGCTGTTCGGTCTCGCAACTGGATCGGTACCGGCGCCGCCTGTCCGGGCCGATAATCGATCGGTTCGACTTGCGGGTTCCGGTTCCCCGGATAGATCGTCCGTCATTGCTGGGACCGCCCGGCGAGTCGAGCGAGGCGGTGAGGGCGCGGGTGGCATCGGCGCGACGGCTTCAGGTCGATCGAGGTTCGCTGAATAGCGCTCTTCGGCGCGATCGGTTGGATGTTCAGGTTTGGGAGTCTGGAGCTCGGCACCTGCTGGAGCGAGCTTTCGATCTTCAGGAGATCTCGGGTCGCGGGTTCGACCGAATTCGGAGGGTGGCTCGCACCGTCGCTGATCTGGCCGGGTCTGAGGTAGTCGCGGAACCACATGTTGCAGAAGCGCTCTCCTATCGGGGGGAATGGATATGAATGACGAGCGGCTCAGGCTCGCCTTTGTGGGGATGCACCCGACCAGACGACGTTTGCTTCTCGAGAAGCATGGGTCGGCTCGGAGCGTCCTGGGGCGAATCGAACAGGGCGCAGAGAAGGTTCCCGATCACGCCCGCCGCGCCGCAGTTGTGCCTGCAGGAGATCGGCGTGAGGAACTGACGTCGGCCGGAATACAGGTCGTCTTTCGGGAAGATCTCCCCGATCACCTCGCATCGCTTCCGGACGCTCCAGATGTGCTGTTCGTCCGTGGACGCCTTCCCTTCGAGCAAGGTGTGGCTGTTGTCGGAACCAGAAAGGCCACCACCTACGGACTGCGTCTTGCCGAGCAGTTCGGGCACGCACTGGCAGTGGCCGGTTGGCCGGTCGTCAGTGGTCTGGCCAAAGGAGTCGACGGGGCAGCCCATCGTGGAGCGGTTGCTGCCGGCGGGGTCACGGTGGCGGTGCTCGGCTGTGGCCCCGACCGATGGTATCCGGCGATGCACCGTCGACTCGGCGAATCGATCCTGGAGGCGAATGGAGCCGTGGTCTCGGAGTATCCGCCCGGTACGCCCCCTTCCGGTTGGCGGTTCCCCCCACGCAATCGCATCATCTCCGGGCTATCCGCCGTCTCGGTTGTTGTCGAAGCGCGTCGGGACGGAGGAGCGTTGATCACGGCGAAGTCGGCCATCGAACATGGGCGTGAGGTGCTGGCCGTGCCGGGGGATGTCGACCGGCCAACCTCCGAGGGATGCAATCTTCTCATCCGAGACGGCGCCATACCCGTCCTGGGGGCGGAAGACCTCGTTGCTGCGATCTCGCTTGTGTTGGGACCACCGGCCACCGTAGCCGCCCGCACTTGCAGCGATCTCATTGCATTGATCGAACCGATCGGCCGGACGGTCGATTGGATCGTCGAACAGACCCGCCGCCCGGTAGGTGACGTACTCGCCGACCTGGCTCGCCTCGAAACTGCCGGAGCGATCCACTGGACAAACGGCCTGGTGGTTCCGGGTTCCCGGGTCGGCGGGTGAACCGGGCCGATGGCAGGTCGTTGACCCCGGTGCTGCCCGCAGCGAGGATGAGGTGGTGGCAAAGATCCCCCCGATGCCCGGATGGGCAACAGCCGACGTCGTCGCCTATCTCGAAAGGAAGGCGAGTCAGCGAGGCGCCTCTCCGCATACGATTGAAGCATATCGACGCGATCTGACGCAGTTCTTCTCCTTCTGCGATCGCGCCGGGATCTCCTCCCCGTCGGAAGTCGATCGACGAATCGTGAGGCGATACCTCGCCTATCTAGACACCGTCGGCTATGCCCGGCGATCCATCGCTCGGAAAGCTTCAGCGGTCCGCACGTTTTTCGCCGACCTGACTCGCCGGGGAGCCTTGCCGTTCAACCCGGCCGAACAGGTGGCGCGACTCAAGCTGCCCAGGACGCTGCCATCGGCCCTTCCGCAACGAGCGATGCTGGGCGTGCTCGATGCGCTCGATGGTGATGATCCGCTCGAGATTCGCGACAAGGCAATTCTGGAGATGCTGTATGCCTCCGGACTTCGCGTCGCCGAACTGGCCTCATTGCGCGTGAACGACGTCGAGGGGCGTGACATGATTCGTGTCATCGGCAAAGGAGATCGCCATCGCATTGTGCCGCTCGGCGATCCTGCCGTGCGCGCAGTCGACCGCTACCTGCGATCAGTCCGGGATCACCTGGCGGGTGATGGGGCCGGCGACGCGCTGTGGATCGGTGCTCGCGGAGGACCGCTCGATGCAAGGGGAATCAGACGAATCGTCCGCCGGCGGGCGGGCACGTTCCCTCATGCATTTCGACATTCTTTCGCAACGCACCTCTTAGAGGGCGGCGCTGATCTACGATCAGTGCAGGAATTGTTAGGACACATTGATCTGTCGACCACCCAGATTTACACTTCGGTAACCAGGGACCACCTCAAGGCAACATATGAACGAAGCCATCCGCGAGCCTGATCAATCCTCAGACGACCACGTAATGGGGTTGTGGCGACGCTTCAAGGAGTCGGGTGAGGACAAGATCCGAGACGCCCTGATCCTCCATTACTCGCCGCTCGTGAAGTTCGTTGCCGGTCGTGTCGGTGTGGGCTTGCCACGCAACGTCGAGCAATCCGACCTCATTTCATACGGAATCTTCGGGTTGATCGACGCCATCGATAAGTTCGACCTCGAACGAGGCTTCAAGTTCGAAACCTACGCCATCAACCGAATCCGGGGTGCCATCCTCGATGAGCTCCGGCAACTCGATTGGGTGCCGCGTTCCGTCCGCTCGCGAGCACGCGAGATCGAACGGTCGCTCGTCGAGCTCGAACACCGGTTCAAGCGGACTCCGAGCGAGGAAGAGCTGGCGTCCCACATGGATATGCCTCTCAATGAGTTGCAGGATAACCTCGCTGAGATTTCGACTCTTGGACTGGTTGCTCTCGACGAGTTGCTGGGTAGGGATCGGGACTCATCCACCGTCGGCGACGTTCTCCCCGACCCGCGCGGCACCAGTCCGGAAGCAGCGTTCCAGATTGAAGAGATGAAACGGGTCCTGGCCGACGCCATCAACCGACTGCCCGATCGGGAACGCTTGGTCGTGACCCTCTACTACTACGAGGGGCTCACCCTCTCCGAGATCGGAGACGTCCTCGGAGTGACCGAATCTCGCGTTTGCCAGATCCACACGAAATCTGTGATGAGCCTCCGCAATAAGATGACCGAACCCAGCTATCGGTGATATCGAGGTTCTGGGTTCTAGGTTCTGCGTTCTAGGTTGGCGGCTGCCGGGCCGATTGCTCATTGCCCGGCCTCTCCTGGTACGCTTTCGTCAACTACGCACGCCTCGTGCGAGCTCCCACGGTCGAAGCCGATGCTTCGCGGGAGCGGTCATCGCCGGGGCGGAGGAACAACCACAAAGGAGCAACTGTGTCAGCAGTGACAATGAAGCAGTTGCTGGAAGCCGGCGTCCACTTCGGTCATCAGACCCAACGGTGGAATCCCAAGATGCAGCCGTTCATTTACGGTGAGCGCAACGGGATCCATATCGTGGATCTACGCCAGACCCTCCAGCAAGCCCTGCATGCCCACCAATTCGTGCGCGGAATCGTGCAAGCGGGTGGAACCGTTCTCTTCGTCGGAACGAAGAAGCAAGCTCAATCAGCCGTCGCCGACAACGCCGACCGGGCAGAAATGCCGTACGTGAACTTCCGCTGGCTTGGCGGCATGCTCACCAACTTCGAGACGATCCAGAAGCGGATCGCCTACATGAAGGAACTCGAGCGCATGGACGAGACGGGCGAAATGGAAGCCCGTCCGAAGAAAGAGCGGCTGCGGTTGCGGCGCGAACGCGACAAGCTCGTCCGCAACCTCGGCGGAGTCCGCAACCTGAATGGATTGCCGGACGTCGTGTTCATCGTGGATGTCAACACCGAGGCCACTGCCGTGAAAGAGGCGAGCCGGTTGGGTATCCCGATCGTCGCCCTTGTAGACACGAATTGTGATCCTGATCTCATCGACGTTGTGATCCCCGGAAACGATGACGCGATCCGCTCTGCGGACCTGTTTGCCTCCGTGATTGCGGATGCCTGCCGAGAAGGACGTGACCTGGTCGGCAAGAATTCCATGCAAGATATCGTGGCGGCCCCCGAGGAAGACGTTGTGCCGGCCTCTGAGGAACTGGTTGCGCCTGCGCTCGAGGAAGCGGCTGTCGCGACCGCCACGGAAGAGGCATGAAAGTGGCCGACTTCACCGCCAAAGACGTCCAACAGCTCCGGCAACAGGCCGGAGTAGGCATGATGGATGCCAAGAAGGCTCTCAGCGAATCCGGGGGCGAACTCGACCGTGCTTTCGAGCTGCTGCGCGAGCGCGGGCTGGCCGCCGCCGCCAAGCGGGCAGATCGCGAGGCATCCGAAGGAGCCATCGGTTCATACCTCCACATGCAGGACGATCGTCCCATCAGCGGCGTGCTGGTCGAACTCACGTCGGAGACGGACTTCGTCGCCAAGACGCCTGATTTCGTGCAAGTGGCCAGGGACATCGCAATGCACATCGCCTGGGGCAAGCCGTCCTGGACGATCCGGGAAGAGGTTCCCGAAGAGACCATCGCCAAAGAGACCGAGATGATCTCCAAACAAGCTCAGAATGAAGGCAAGCCGGAACACATCATTCCCAAGATCATTGAGGGTCGCCTCGAGTCCTTCTACAAGGATCACGTGCTCTTGGATCAGACCTTTGCGAATGCGACAAAATTCGATGGGACGATTGGCGAGATGGTCACCCAGCTGGCTGCCAGGATGGGTGAGAACATCTCGATTCGCCGCTTCGCGCGGCTGACCATCGGAGAAGAGTGAGATGACGGAGGCGGTACCGCGCCGGGTGGTGCTGAAGCTGTCTGGCGAGTCCTTCGCCGACCCGGCGATCGGATACGGCATCGATCCGGTCACGGTTCGCCGGGTTGCCACGGAGATCGCGGAGGCTCAGGCGACCGGCGTCGAAATTGCCGTCGTGGTGGGTGGTGGAAACATCTTCAGAGGTGTGTCCAAGGCCGCCGAAGGTATGGACCCCGCCAGCGCCGACTACATGGGCATGCTGGCGACCGTCATCAATGCTCTGGCCCTGCGAGACGCACTCGAGAAGATCGACGTGCCAACCCGGGTGCAGAGTGCGATCAGCATGCGCCAGCTCAGCGAGCCCTATATCCGTCTGCGAGCGATCCGGCACCTCGAGAAGGGACGGGTCGTCATCTTTGCGGCGGGTACCGGGAACCCGTTCTTCACAACCGACACCACAGCCGCGTTGCGGGCGGTGGAGATCGGGGCGGAGGTTGTGCTGAAAGCGACCAACGTCGACGGAGTCTACGACGCCGATCCGAGCACGCATCCCGACGCGGCTCTGCTCGATGAAGTGACGTATCTGCGGGTCATCGCCGAAGATCTCCGGGTGATGGACTCGACTGCGATTACCATGTGTAAGGATCACAACTTACCAATCACGGTGTTCAACATTTCCAAACCGGGGAACATCGTTAGAGCGGTCCGGGGAGAACGCTTCGGCACGCTGGTTCACTGAGGAGGCTGAATGATCCGGGAATTGCTGTCCGATGCCGACCGACGGATGGATCAGGCGGTCGAGCACACGCTCGGCGAATTCGGCACGGTTCGGACCGGACGTGCGAACCCGGGCATTCTCCACAAGGTGATGGTGGATTACTACGGAACCCCGACACCCCTCCAGCAACTCGCCTCCTTCTCCGTTCCGGAACCTCGATTGCTGGTGCTGCAACTCTTCGACAAGAGTGCGCTGAACAACATCGAGAAGGCGATTCAAGCCTCCGATCTCGGGTTGAATCCTTCGAATGACGGAAATGTGATCAGGCTGGCCTTCCCCCCTCTGACCGAAGAGCGCCGAAGGGATCTCATCCGGGTGGTCAAGCACATGGCGGAGGACGGCCGGGTGGCCATCCGTCAAATCCGACGCCATACCAAAGATGACATCGAGGCTTTGGAGGGCGAGGTATCGGAAGATGACATTCGCCGCGGCGAAAAGGAACTCCAGGAACTCACCGATCAGCACACGAAGCGGATCGACGAACTCATGGAGCACAAGGAGCAGGAGTTGCTCGAAGTTTGAGTGATTCTGATGACACCGATCGGAGCGATGAGGGTGGCGACGTCCTCCCTTTCCCGACGGACCGAATGCAGCAAGAAGACGAAGTACCCGAAGAGCGAGACGACCTGGATTCGTTGACGAACGGCTCGTCGGCCCTCGATGACTTCACTCATGAGGACTACATCGCAGCCACCACCCGGGAATACCAGGGTCTGGCGGAAGCGATCTCTGAAGCAGAGCGCGAAGACCATCAGCTTGCTGCCGTATCGGCCTCTATGCCGGGGCTCGAGACCGGAATGGTCGGCTTCGAGGACGTGACCGGTGAGATGGAGCAAACAGACCCTCCGGATCAAGCGCCTTCCGATCTTCCGAGCAGGGTCATTACCGGTCTGGTTCTGGCGGCCGCCGTCATCGCTTCGCTATTTGCTGGTGGCGGATGGTTGATGCTCCTGGTGGGAGCGCTTTCGCTCATCGGACTCATCGAGTTCTACACGGCGATGCGCCGGGTTGGGTTTGCGCCTCTGTCCCTCTTCGGGATCGCCGGTGCTGTCGGGGCCCTGGTCGGCGCCTGGATGGCCGGGCCTATTGCTGCCGCCGGGTTCACCGCCGCCACCGCCGTCGCCATCTTGCTGTGGTACTCGCTGCTGGTGCGGAAGAATCCACTCGGAAATGCCGCCATCACCATGCTCGGCGTACTGTGGATACCGGTGATGTTCTCGTTCGCCGCGCCCATCGCCCGCCATCCAGATCACCGGCCGTTGATCATCGCGCTCGTAGTCGCCACCGGGATCCTTGACATCGGTTCATTCTTCGCAGGGAAGCGCTGGGGGCGCCGGAGGCTCTCACCTCAACTCTCGCCGAACAAGACGGTCGAGGGCCTGCTCGGAGGCGTCCTGCTGGCCACCTCAGTGACCGTCCTCCTCACCTTCATCCCATGGTTTGAGCCGCTCGACTGGAAGGCGGGGTTGGGACTGGCGGCCGTCGTCGCGGTGTTCGGTCCGATGGGAGACCTCGCAGAGTCGCTCATCAAACGCTCCCTCGGCATCAAGGACATGGGAGCGATCCTTCCCGGTCACGGTGGAGTTCTCGATCGGGTGGACGGGTTCCTCTTCACGATTCCGGTCGCCTACTTCTTCTTCCGATTGGCCGGATTCCTGGCGTGAAGCAACCGCTCGTCGTCCTCGGCGCGACCGGGTCGATCGGGCGCCAAACACTCGATGTGGCTTCCCGTCTAGGTATAGACGTCCAGGGCATGGCCGCCCGACGCGGGTCCGACGATCTGGTAGCACTGGCCGGCGATTGGCCGGGTGCGCGGATTGTGGCGGCGGCGCCCACCGGTGAAGAGCGTGACCGCCTGTCGGGCTTGCTGGGGGATCGTGTGGAATTCGGGTCAGAGGCTCTCGTGGCATTGGCGTCCCGGCCGGGCGTAACGGTTGTGAACGGTGTTGTCGGCGCGGCCGGTTTGCGGGCTTCGATCGCGGCGCTCGAGGCGGGTAACCGTCTGGCGTTGGCCAACAAGGAGAGTCTGGTGGCCGGCGGCCCCGTTGTGTTGCGGGCGCTCCAGCGCGGGGGAGGCAGCTTGCTACCTGTGGATTCAGAGCATTCTGCGCTGTTTCAGTGCCTGGTCGGTGAGTCCACCGCGGCAGTGCGGCGACTGGTACTCACCGCCTCCGGAGGCCCGTTCCGCGGATACTCGATCAATGACCTCGAAAAGGTCACGCCGGCCCAAGCCCTCGCCCATCCGACCTGGAATATGGGGAGGCGAATCACGGTTGACTCGGCCACGCTGTTCAACAAGGGTCTCGAGGTCATCGAAGCCCACTACCTATTCGACATGCCCTACGACCGGATCGAGGTTGTCGTGCATCCGCAGAGCATCGTTCATTCACTCGTCGAGTTCGTGGACGGATCGCTCAAGGCACATGTCGGGGAGCCAGACATGCGCGTGCCGATCCAATATGCCATCACCTACCCGGATCGTGCTCCGGGAGCGCTCGGGGCGTTTGACTTCTCGGGTCTCTCGTTAACGTTTGACCCTGCGGATCGCCGGTCCTTCCCGGCGCTGGACCTCGCCTACGAGGCCGGACGGATCGGACGTTCGGCTCCGGCGGTATTGAATGCCGCAGATGAAGTCGCCGTCCACGCCTTCCTGGACGGTCGGCTCGGGTTCTTGGGGATCCCGGAGGTGGTGGAGCGCACGCTGGAAGAGGTCCCGGTCGTGGACCTCGTGACGGTCGACGACGTTGTCGAGGTGGATCGGGAAGCGAGAGCGGTTGCTCATAGCCTCCTCGGAGGCTCGTGTTGACCGTTCAACCGTTTTCTCCGCAATACTGTGCATCGTCACGCGCCACTGCATTGCCGAGAAAATGGTTAACCCCCCGCTGGGGTACCGTGGTGGGTGAAATCAGGGAGTCGAAATGACCGGTGCCGTATCGATGCTGGCCGCGTTCGTGGTCTTCATCCTCGCCCACGAGGCGGGCCACTTCTTCGCGGCCAAGGCGCTCGGTATCAAGGTGAGCGAGTTCTTCGTCGGCTTCGGACCGCGAATCTGGTCTGTCCAGAAGGGCGAAACCGAATACGGCGTGAAAGCCATCCCGGCCGGAGGCTACGTACGCATCGTCGGCATGAGCGTCCTGGAAGATGTCGATCCCGAGGACATGGGACGCACGTACCGCGAGAAGGAGTTCTGGAAGAAGAGCGTTGTCGTCCTATCGGGGATTGCCGCCAACTTCGCCATCGCCTATCTGATCTTTTTCGGTCTGCTCGCAATCAACGGCAGAGTCGAGATTCAACCTGTCGTCGAAGAGGTGCGGGCTGAGATCACGGGAAGTGATGAGATCGCCCCCGCCGCATTGATTGGACTCGAATCCGGCGACGAGTTCGTCTCGATCGATGGCGAGACGGTCGATTCGTGGGAAGAGGTCTCCGCGGTGATTGCCGATCGGCCCGGCGAGCAAGTCGATATCGTGATTCTCCGGGATGGCCGGCAGGAGACGCTGACGGCCACACTCGCGTCGATCGACACGGGTGGATCAAAGCCGAGCGGCTATCTCGGCGTCGCTCCGGTCATTGAGCGAGTCGACGTCGGTTTCTTCTCGGCGGCTGGTTTGGCCGGACGAGAGGTCATCGATATCACCGGCGAGGCCTACAAGACCCTCTGGAACGTCTTCAAACCGAGTTCGATCGTTCAACTCGTCCAGGGGATCTTCGGCGAACCCGTTCCCGACGAGATCCGCCCCGTCAGTCTCGTCGGCGTTGCGCAGGTGGGCTCCCAGGTCGACGTGCTGGGTGTGGGAACACTCATCGCCTTCTTGGCCGTGTTCAACATCATTCTGGGAGCATTCAATGTGCTGCCACTCCTTCCTCTGGATGGCGGACACTTCGCCGTCGCCCTGTACGAGAAGATCACGCACAAGCAAGCAGACATTCGCAAGTTGATCCCCATCGCGGCCACAGTGATCCTACTGATGGTGTTCATCGGCTTCGTCAGCATCCTCCTCGATATCGTCCAACCCATTCGGTTCTGATGATCGAGCGCCGCCCGACTCGCCAGATTCATGTCGGCTCTGTCCCGGTGGGGGGAGGAGCGCAGGTGACGGTGCAATCGATGACCACCACCAAGACTGCGGACGTCGATGGCACGCTGGCCCAGGTATATGCGCTGACCGGCGCTGGGGCGGATATCGTGCGCATCACCTGCAACGACGTCGACGCTGCGCAGGGATTGGCGGAGATAGTGCCGCGTTCCCCGGTTCCGATAGTCGCCGACGTCCATTTCCAGTACAAGCTGGCGCTTGCTGCTCTCGAAGCCGGCGTGCACGCACTTCGTCTGAATCCCGGCAACATCCGCAACGAAGCGCACATCAAGGAGGTCGCCAGGGCGGCGGGGGAGCGCGGCGTGCCCATTCGAATCGGCGTCAACGGGGGTTCGCTCGACAAAGACCTGCTGGCGAAGTACGGATCAGCAGTCCCGGCGGCCCTCGTCGAATCCGCCGAAACTGAGATCCACTACCTGGAAGACGTCGGCTTCTACGACATAAAGATCTCGGTGAAGCACTCCCACGTGCCGTCGATGGTCGAGTCTTACCGACTGCTCAGCCAGAGAGTCGAATACCCCCTCCATCTCGGCGTCACCGAAGCAGGACCGCCGCCTGGGGGTCTCATCAAGTCTGTTGCCGGAATCGCCACCTTGCTACTCGAAGGGATCGGCGACACGATCCGCTTCTCGCTCACGGCCGACCCGGTTGAGGAGGCCAAGGCGGGCAGGCAGCTACTGGAGTATCTCGGCCTTCGTGAGCGGGCCGGATTGGACCTCATCGCCTGCCCATCGTGCGGCCGGGCTGAGGTCGACGTCATCGAGGTGGTCAAGGAGGCCCAACGACGACTCGAAGAGGCCGATCTGCCCATTCAGGTAGCTGTGATGGGTTGCGTGGTGAACGGACCCGGCGAAGCGAGAGAAGCCGACATCGGTATCGCGGCCGGGCGTGGCAAAGGACATCTCTTCATCAAGGGGAACGTGGTGCGGGTCGTCCCGGAAGCGGAGATGGTCGACGCCTTGCTCGACGAGGCACGGAAGCTCGTTGAAGAGGGGGTGGAGGCCCGTCTCGCCGCGGCCGACGGAGTCGCAGAACAACTTGCTGCCGAGGCGGCCGAGGAGATACTCCAGATTCAGGGTGACGTGAACCACACCGAGGAGCGTCGGGCTCGAGTCGCGGAGGTCGCCAAAAGCAGCCCTTGAGTCTTATTGCCTCTTGCGGTCTCGGCCAGGTGACTAACCTCCCGCTATCCCAATTCGAGAGAGATATGCGCTGGTCGCAAGCCTTCATTCCCACCCTCCGTGACGATCCCACAGACGCAGAGGCCATCAGTCATCGCCTGTTGGTGCGTGGCGGATACCTGCGTCAACTGATGGCGGGGGCGTACTCACTGCTGCCGTTGATGATTCGCGTTCGTTCGAAAGTGGCGACCGTTATCCGTGAAGAGATGGACCGTATCGGCGGTCAGGAATTCCTCCTTCCGGCCGTGCATCCTGCCGAGATCTGGCAGAAGAGCGGCCGCTGGGAGATCATGGGCGACGAGATGTTCCGACTACGAGACCGCAAAGGCGCTGATCTCGCGCTGGGCATGACCCATGAGGAGGTTTTCAGCACTCTCGCGCTCGAGCTACGAAGCTATCGGGACCTACCTCAGTTCTGGTATCAGATCCAAACGAAGTTCCGTGACGAACCCAGGCCCAAGGGCGGCGTGCTCCGGACTCGTGAGTTCACGATGAAGGACTCCTACTCGTTCGACATGGAGTCGGCCGGACTCGATTCTTCATTCGATCGCCACTACGTGGCATATCAGAGGATCTTCGCTCGTCTCGGCCTCGATGCAGTGCCGGTAGAGGCCTCCTCCGGAGCGATGGGCGGGAGCGACTCGATCGAGTTCATGGTGCGGAGCAACTCCGGTGAAGACGACGTCGTGTATTGCGGCGCCTGCGGATATGCCGCCAACATGGAGCGAGCAACATCCAGAATCGACGCAATCGAAGACGGCGCGGTCCATGCCGAGGTCGAGAAGTTCGCGACACCGGGCGTCCGCACGATTCTCGACCTGTCCACGTTCGAGGGCGGTGCTGCCAGGGAGAGCCAGATCAAATCACTCGTCTACATGATGGAGGGTGAACTCACGCTCGTCCTGCTGCGAGGCGACCACGCATTGGTCGAACAGAAACTGCAAGATGGCACGGGTGCAATCGATCTCCGACCTGCCCATCCCGAGGAGATCCAGGCCGTTCTGGGTGCCAACCCGGGAAGTCTCGGCGCCGTGGGAGTGAAGGGGGTTCCTATCGTGGCCGATCCTGCCCTCGCCGGCCGTTACAACATGGTCACGGGAGCCAATGAAGACGAGTTCCACCTGCGAGGGGTCGATGTCGAGCGCGACATCGAGGTCACCACCTGGATGGATGTGCGCGAGATCACAGACGGGGAGGCATGCGTCACTTGTGGCGAGCCCTTGGAGGTCTTCAAAGCGATCGAAGTAGGCCACATATTCAAGTTGGGGACCAAATATGCCGAGGCCTTCGGTGTTTCGGTTCTCGACGAAGAGGGAGCGGCAATAACCGTGATCATGGGCTCCTACGGGATCGGCCTCGAGCGAAATATCGCTGCGGTCGTCGAAACCCACCACGACGAGAAGGGAATCGTCTGGCCCGTGGCGATCGCTCCGTTCGTCGTGGTCATAACGGTCCTGCGCGCCGACGTCACAGAGGTGCTCGACGCAGGCGAACGCCTCTACCGGGACTACCAGCAGGCCGGTATCGACACGATTCTGGACGATCGGGTCGAGCGTCCGGGTGTGAAATTCGCCGACGCGGAACTGATCGGGATTCCTTACCGGGTAACCGTAGGGCCTCGCGGCCTTGAAAACGGCCTTGTTGAAATCCAGGATCGAGCTCGCGGCACTACCGAAGAAATCGCGATCGGGGACGCGATTTCCCACGTGATTCAACTGATCGGGCAGTAGCAGCAGTTTTCGGTGTCCACGTGGCGCCGGGTGCTGTCGCGGGTCGGGTTATACTTGGTGGGACAAATGAGGACGCTACTGCGGAAGTGGGCGGCCGTGCCCGCTTTCTTTGTGTGTGGAGTTTTAGGTGAACGACGTATCCGCGAGCTTGGAAAAGCTCATCGGCGACTATTTAGGAGCAGAACGCCTCGAACTCGATGATCTAGAGATGCTGGGTCAAGAGAGGGGCCGAATCTTGCGCGTCGTTATCGATGGTCAGGATATCGGCGTGGATCATCTCGCCGAACTTTCCAAAGGGATCTCGCGGCTGCTCGACCACGAGACCGACCTCGAAGGGTCGTACACCCTCGAGGTGACATCGCCGGGTCTCGAGCGAAAGCTGCGCCGCCCGGCGCATTACAGCAAGTCGATCGGAAGAGAAGTTGCGGTCAAGACTCGCACCGAGGTCGGCGGCGAGCGAAACCACGCCGGCGTCCTCGTCGAGTCGGACGACAACGGCATTGTGATGAATGTTGATGGGGAAGACCGGCGGATCGAATTCGATCAGGTGAGGTCGGCGCGAACGGTGTTCCGCTGGGAGCGGAAGCCGAAGCCCGGGAAGAAGGCCACGAGGAGTTGATGGTATGAAGATCGACGAACAGGTTATGGAAGCGCTCGAACTGCTCGAGCGTGAGCGCGGCGTTCCTGTCGACACCATCCTCGACGCCCTGGCCAATGCGCTCGTGTCGGCCTACAAACGGAGTCCGGGAGCAGCCGAAGAGGCTCGCGTGGTGATCGACTCGGGAAGTGGCGACATCGTCGTCTATGCCCAAGAACTCGATGAAGAAGGCAACGTCACCAAGGAGTGGGAAGACACTCCGGACGATTTCGGCCGTATTGCCGCGCAGACGGCCAAGCAGGTCATTGCCCAGCGTCTGCGTGAGGCCAAGCGTGATCAGGTGTACGACGTCTATGAGGGCCGCGAGGGCGACCTCGTGACGGGCATCATCCAGCAGGTTGATTACCGCTATTCGATTCTGGATCTCGGCGATGCCGAGGCATTGCTTCCCGGCTCCGAACGGATGCCATACGAGCGGTTGGAGCGCGGCAACAGAGTCAAGGCCTTCGTGCTCGAGGTAAGGAATGAGGCAAAGGGGCCGCAGATTGTCGTCAGCCGCAGCCACCCGGACTTCGTCCGCCGACTGCTGGAACTTGAGGTTCCCGAATTGCTCGACGGAACTATCGAAATCAAGGCCATTGCCCGAGAGCCGGGCAACCGGACGAAGATAGCGGTGTCGTCGAACGATCCAAATGTCGATCCCAAGGGCGCATGTGTGGGCGCCCGCGGAGCGCGAGTCCGGCAGGTCGTCAACGAGTTGCGGGGTGAGAAAGTCGACGTCGTCGAGTGGCGAGAGGACAAGGCCCAGTTCATCGCCGAGGCGCTCGGCCCGGCCAAGGTACAAGAAGTACGTATCGACGAGGAGACCGAGACGGCCGTTGTGATCGTGAGCGATCACCAGCTGTCGTTGGCGATTGGAAAAGAGGGTCAGAACGCTCGTCTCGCCGCCCGCTTGTCCGGCTACCGGGTGGATATCCGTTCTGACATCGAAGAAGCGGGCAAGGTAGCGGCCGATCTGGCTGTGCCGGACGACGAGGCGACCCCCACTGAGGCTGAGGTCGCGGAAGCGGGCGGACCGGATCCTGTCGAGGAACCGATCGAATCTGCCGAATCTGCCGAGCCTGCCGTGTTGCCCGCCGGCGACGAGCTGGCTCCAGACGTTGCCCCGGTGGTCGAGATGGCTGACGTCGAGGGCATCTCCGGCGAGGAAACCGTTGAGGAAGATCTCGCGGAAGAACCCGGCGAGGACGATGAGTTTGGCGAGATCGCAGAAGACGGCGACACTCCCACTGAAGACGATTAGCGCGGAGAGATAGTGGCGAAGATTCGGGTATATGAACTGGCTCGTGAACTGGGCCTCGAGTCGAAGGATGTGCTGGCGCGCGTCCATGAACTAGGCATCGAGGCCAAGACGGCCTCTTCGGGACTTGAACCCGTCGATGCCGGCACGGTGCGGCAGTCCTACACGTCTGCGGAGGAAGTCCAGCCGTCGTCGGAGACGGGGGTGCTGCCGGAGCTCGAACCAGAGCCGGAGGCTGAGACCGGGGCCGTGCCGGAACCAGAGCCGGAGGCTGAGACCGCCGCCGAGCCGGAGGCTGAGCCTTCGGTGCGGGTGACGGTTGAATCCGGGGTAACGCCTGAAGGCCTCTCCGCAGTGATCAACAGGCCGGTCGCAGAAATCGTCCAGACGCTCATCCAGATGGGCGAGATGATCGGTGCCGTCACACCTATCCCCGACGATGCACTCGAATTAGTCGCGGATCATTTCAACACCACGATCGAGATCACCCGCCCGGCGCCTTCTGCCAAGACCGGCTCCCGCGTCCGGCCGAAGAAGACCTACGACGACGATCCTGCCACGCTGGTGCTGCGACCGCCCGTCGTCACGGTGATGGGTCACGTGGATCACGGCAAGACAACCCTGCTAGACCACATCCGCCACACAAACGTCGTTGAGGGTGAGCACGGTGGCATCACCCAGCACATCGGCGCATATCAGGTCGAGGTCGGCGGCAACAAGATCACATTCCTCGACACGCCGGGCCATGAAGCGTTCACCGCTCTGCGCGCCCGCGGCGCCGAGGTCACCGACATCGTCGTACTCATCGTGGCCGCCGATGACGGGGTCATGCCTCAGACCGTTGAAGCGATCAGCCATGCCAAGGCGGCCGGCGTTCCCATCATCATCGCCATCAACAAGATGGACAAGCCGGGTGCAGATCCGACCAATATTCGTGCTCAGCTGACCGAGTACGAGCTCGTCGCCGAAGAGCTCGGTGGCGACGTAACCACAGTCGAACTCTCCGCAAAAACCGGCGAGGGTGTCGATCATCTGCTCGAGATGATCGACCTAGTTGCCCAGCTCGAGGAGTTCAAAGGCAATCCCAAGCCGGCAGGGGAGGGCGTCGTGGTCGAGAGCCAGCTCGATATCGGTCGCGGACCGGTGGCGACGGTGATCGTTCAGCGTGGCACCCTTAGGCAGGGTGATGCCCTGGTAGCCGGACCGGTTTCGGGTCGCGTGAGGTCGATGCTCGACGAGGCAGGTGCGAAGGTCGAGGCGGCCGGGCCGTCCACCCCGGTCCTGGTCATGGGTTGGTCCGACGTTCCGACTGCCGGCGATGCATTCCAGGCAGTCAAGAACGAACGTACTGCACGCAATCTGGCTGCAAAGTCGATGGAGCTGCTCAAGGCCGACGAGATGGTCATCCCGACCGCTCGTGAGCGTCTCGCCCAACTGCTGGAGCAACTCCGGACCCAGGACGAGGCCGACCTCAGGTTGATCATCAGGGCCGATGCCCATGGATCTCTCGAAGCGATTCGTGAGTCGATCGCCAAGATCGGTCGTCAGGGCGGCAAGATCACGACGGTGCAGGGCGCCGTCGGCGGTATCTCTGAGAACGATGTCAGCCTCGCAGAAGTCACCGAATCGGTGATTGTTGGATTTAACGTGCGCCCCGATGCCAAGGCCCGTAAGGCGGCAGAGGACAAGGGCATCGAGATTCGCACCTACCGGGTTATCTACGAGATGCTCGATGAGATCGAGCAGATGCTCGTCGGGAGGCTCGCTCCCGATGAGGTCGAAGCGGTTATCGGTTCGGCCGAGGTCCGCGCCTTGTTCAGGACGCCACGGGCGGGCACCATCGCCGGATCGTATATCACCGAGGGCGAGATCACTCGCGGGTCCCGGGCAAGGGTGTTGCGGGGAGGCGTCGTCGTTCACGACGGACGCATTGGCTCCCTGCGACGATTCAAGGAAGATGTGAGGCAGGTATCGAGCGGCTACGAATGTGGCATAGGCTTCGAAACGTTCAATGACATCAAAGAAGGCGATGTCATCGAGGTCTACGAAGTCCGTGAGGTCGCTCGCACCTGAGTGCCATGCACGCCGCAGCCCTGCGGATCGAAATCCGTATCCCGGAAGCCAGGTCGCTGAAGGCGAAGCGGCGGGTCCTGCAATCCGCCATTGCAGACTTGCGGAACCGGATGTCGGTGTCTGTGGCTGAGATCGATCATCACGATGTTTGGCAGCGGTCTACCGTGGGGGTAGCACTCGTTGCGACCAGCGCGGCTGAGCTCGATCAGCGAATCGCCACGGTGCGACGAATGCTCAGTGAACGAGTCGATCTCGAGTTGATCGGGATCGGCGTGAGTCATCTGGAGGATCCGGAATGAGTCGCGGAGATCGGATGCGGCGGGTCAACTCGCTCCTCAAACAAGCGATTGCCGAGCATGTGGCCGACCTCAAGGATCCGCGCCTCGGGTTCGTGACGATCACAGGGGTAGAGACATCACCGGACCTGCACAACGCGCGAGTGTTCTTCTCGGTTCTCGGATCCCCCGAAGAACGAGACGAGTCTCTCGATGCGCTTCGAGCGGCGTCGTCGAAAATCCGGACTCAGGTCGGCCATGAGATTCGCCTCAAGTTCACTCCGCGTCTGGAGTTTGTCGCAGATCAAGCGATTGAACGGGGTGCCCACATTGCCGCCATCCTCCATGAGATCGAGGAGAAAGACGCGGCCGCCGGGGATACCGACGGTGATTGACGGGTTCGTACTCGTGGACAAGGAAGGCGGATGGACGTCCCACGATGTGGTGGCCAAAGCCCGCCGGCTGCTCGGCCAGAAGAAGGTTGGCCACTCCGGTACCCTCGACCCCATGGCGACCGGCCTGGTCGTGCTGGGAGTTGGTCGGGCGACCAGGATGCTTCGATACACCCAGGAAGCGACCAAGACCTACATCGCCACTGCCCTATTCGGAGTGGCGACGGATACGCTCGATGCCGACGGTGCTGTGCTGAGTCGCTCGCCGATGGAGTTCGAGGAACACGATCTGGCGAACGTCATTCCGAGGTTTATCGGCACGATCATGCAAGTGCCGCCGATGGTCTCGGCGCTCAAGATCGACGGGCGCCGTCTCTATGACCTGGCCCGGGAGGGCAAGGAAGTGGAGCGGCAGGCGAGACCGGTCAATGTGGCTGAAATCGAGATCCTCGATTTCGCTCCTGGAAGCTATCCCGAGGCGACTATGCGAGTCGAGTGCGGCAGCGGCACGTACATTCGGACCCTCGCCAGCGACATGGGTCGAGCCTTGGGCGGCGACGCCCATTTGATCGCGCTACGCCGGACCAGGGTGGGTTCATTGCACGTGGAAAACGCCTACACGATCGGCGACCTCGAAGATCTCGAATCGGCCGGGTCCGCCGTACTATCGATGAATCAGGTGCTCCGCGGCGAGCTGGCGGAGGTCGTGGTGGGTGGGCGCGATGCGCTTGGAGTTCGAAACGGACGATCTCTGGCGCTCGATCTCATTCCGGCCTCGATCGGGGAAGCCCCGTTCTGCGTGTTTGACGAATACGGGGAGTTGCTAGCCGTGTACGCATCGAATGGCGCGGCGGCGCGTCCCGAGGTGGTGCTGGCGTGAGGGTTCTCGACGGCGACCCGCGCGCCTGGCCGGAGCCAACTGTGTCCGGATTCGCCGTCACGATCGGTAACTACGACGGCGTTCACCTGGGGCATCAAACGGTGCTCGCCGACCTGGCCGAACGTGCCGGCGCGCTGGGCGGCGTCCCTAGGGCCGTCCTCACTTTCGATCCCCATCCGATGGCGGTTATGGCTCCGGACCATGCTCCCCGTCTGCTGACCACAATCGAGCAGCGGATCGAGATCCTCGAGTATCTCGGAGTGGACACCGTTGGTGTGCTCCCATTCGAACAGGTACGAACGATGACACCGCAGGAATTCGTCTCAGACGTCCTGGCACGCGGCCTCGGCGCCCGGGTGGTGGCCGTCGGATCCAACTTCCGATTCGGGCATGACAGGGCCGGTGATGTTGAAAGCCTACGCACCGGGGGAGCAGCATTCGGGTTTGAGGTCGATGTTGTTCCGCTGTTGGAAGGACGTGGCCCGGTATCGTCATCGAGTATCCGGACCATGATTGCTGAAGGTGCCGTCGACGACGCCCGCCAGGCGTTGGGCCGGGCGTTCGAGCTTCGGGGCGAGGTAGTCGGTGGCGATCGCCGCGGTCGGTCAATCGGGTTCCCGACGGCCAACGTGCAACCCCCGTCCGGCATGGCGATTCCCCAACGCGGGGTTTATGCGGCCAGGGTCCGGGTAGGGGCACGGTTGTTTCCGGCGGTGGTCAACATCGGCGTGCGCCCCACGTTCGACGGATATGATGAGTTGATCGAAGCACACCTCCTCGACTTCGAGGATGAGTTGTACGGCAAGGTAATCGGAGTGCTGTTCGAGCGCCGGCTGCGGGATGAGCAGAGGTTCGCCGGGATCGACGCGCTGGTAGCGCAGATCGGGAGCGACGTGGAGGCGGCTCGCGGAGTCCTGGCCTAGGCACGTATCACGGGTCACTTCCGCTGCAGTCGCTATGGGTCCTGCGTAGTACAAAGCTGTTCCCGGATTGTGGCGCTATCGCAAGCAGCTGTTACACTTCCCGTCGATCCCTTTCAACCTCTGAGCGAAGCGTGAAATGAAGACGACCAAAGAAATAATCTCGGAGTACGGTCAGCACGACAGTGACACCGGCTCACCGGAAGTCCAGGTGGCCCTCCTGAGTGACCGCATCAATCATCTGACCGAGCATCTCCGCACCCACAAGCACGATCACCACAGCCGGCGCGGCCTGCTGATGATGGTCGGCCAGCGTCGCAGGCAGCTCAACTACCTGAAGCGCGAAGACGTCGAACGATATCGACAACTCATCGCACGACTCGGCTTGCGCCGATAGTTCTCGAGGAAGCGGCTCCGGCCGCTTCCTCGCCGTTGATCCCACACGGACTCAACGATCCAGTACCGGCTTTCAGCCGGGATCATCTCGAAACACGACGGGGGCATTGTCCAGTTGTCAGTGGCGACCGCTTCAAGGAGCGGCCACGACTGACCATTGGAACGCCTCCCATACAAGAGGAGACAGCGTGCCCGAATATTCGGTACGCGGAGTGATCGGTGACAAGGAAGTCACGATCACGACCGGCAAGCTTGCCGGCCAGGCCGATGGTGCAGTCACCATCCGCCTCGGCGACACTGAGGTGCTCGTCACTGCCACAGCCAACAAGAAGATGCGCGAAGGCGTCGACTTCTTCCCCCTGACCGTTGACATCGAAGAGCGCATGTACGCGGCAGGAAAGATCCCCGGCTCGTTCTTCCGGCGCGAAGGGCGCGCCACGGAAAGAGCCATTCTCACCTGCCGTCTGATCGATCGGCCGCTGCGCCCGTCGTTCAAGGACGGCTTCCGTTGTGAGACCCAGATCGTAGGAACGATCCTGTCGGTCGATAACGTCAATGCGTACGACATCATCTCACTCAACGGTGCTTCGGCTGCGTTGAGTGTTTCGTCGATTCCCTTCGAGGGACCGATCGGTGCAGTCCGGATGTCGCTCAAAGACGGGGAGTGGACCGCGCTGCCAACCTACGAGGAACTCGAGGGCTCGGTGTTCGAGCTGACGGTAGCCGGCGGCCGAAACGCCAACGGCGAGATCGACATCATCATGGTCGAGGCAGGAGCCACCGAAGACGGTGTTCGATTGATCAATGATGGTCAGCCGGCCAGTGACGAGGCCACGGTGGCCCGTGGCCTGGAGGAGTCGAAGGCCTATGTCGCCCAGTTCATCGATCTTCAGAACGAGCTGGTCGCCCAGATGGACATTCCGGAAGTCGAGTGGCCGCTCGTCGTCGACTACTCAGATGAAATGGCCGCCCGGGTCGAGGCAATCGCTCGTCCCAAGTATGCCGCGGTCGTCACGATCGCCGGAAAACAGGAGCGCAACGCAGCTGAGGACGAGGCGACAGAGGCAATCCTGACGGAACTCGCCATCGAGGATGAAACCGAAATGGCCACCGCCAAGAAGGCAGCTCGTGGCGTCCTGAAGAGGATGATGCGAGAGCGCGTTGTCAATGAGGGAGTCCGGCTCGACGGCCGTGGCCTTCGTGACCTCCGTGACTTGACCGTTGACGTCGGCGTCGTGCCCCGAACCCATGGCTCCGGCCTGTTCCAGCGAGGCGAGACACAGGTGCTCAACCTGGCGACACTGGGCATGTTGAAGATGGAGCAGATGCTGGACACCCTCTCGATTGAGGAATCCAAGCGGTATATGCACCACTACAACTTCCCGCCGTTCTCCACGGGCGAGGCCGGCTTCATGCGCGGTCCCAAGCGTCGCGAGATCGGCCACGGCGCACTTGCCGAAAAGGCAGTGCTGCCGGTGGTGCCGACCGCCGACGAGTTCCCATACGCGTTGCGACTTGTTTCCGAGGTTTTGTCGTCGAACGGTTCGAGTTCAATGGCGTCGGTCTGCGCATCGAGCCTCTCATTGATGGATGCGGGGGTTCCTATCGTCGCCCCGGTGGCGGGAATCGCCATGGGTTTGATCGCCCACGACGGCGGCTTCGTCACCCTGACCGACATCCTCGGCGCCGAAGACGCGCTGGGCGACATGGACTTCAAGGTGGCGGGAACGGCGGACATAATCACGGCACTGCAGCTCGACACGAAGATATCGGGTCTGCCCTCCGAGGTACTGGCAGCTGCGCTCGACCAGGCCAAGGAAGCCCGGTTGGCGATCCTGCGGGCGATGAATGACGCCATCGACGGGCCCCGCCCGGAGTTGAACGCCTGGGCGCCCCGTATCGAAGCCGTAAAGATCCCCAAGGACAAGATCGGTGAGATCATCGGCCCGAAGGGCAAGAACATCCGTGAACTCGAAGAAGTCACAGGTGCAACCATCGAGATCGAAGAGGACGGCGCCTTCGGCATCGTTCGCATCGGCACCAACGATGCCGATGCCCTGGCGGCAGCCAAGGAGAAGGTGATGCAGATCGCCTTCCCGCCGGAGGCCGAAGTCGGCGAAACCTACGACGGCGAGGTGGTGAACATCACCAGCTTCGGAGCGTTCGTCAACATCCTGCCCGGTCGTGACGGCCTCATCCACATCTCGAAGCTCGACGCAGAGCGCCGGGTCGAGCGTGTTGATGACTACGTGACCCTCGGCGACAAGATCAAGGTGATCGTTCGTGAGATCGATCGGGCCGGCAAAGTCAACCTCGACCTGGCCGTTCCCCTGGAGCCGAAAGAAGGCGCCGGCGAGCGTCCGGCCGCCGTTGAGCGGGATCGCGGTCGGCGTGACGGTGGAAGCCGTGACCGTGATGGCGGCGGTGACAGTCGTGACCGCGGCGGCCGTGATCGCGGCGGCCGTGATCGCGGATCGAGTCGAGGCGGCGAGAGCCGTGATGGGCGCGATCGGGATCGCAATCCGAATCGGGGCGGCGAGAGCCGCGATCGTAACCCGAGTCGTGACCGCGGTAGTGACAACCGTGATCAGGCCGGCGCCGACAAACCGGGCCGTCGGGTGGTCTCATTCGAGGACCAGTTCGAATCTGGTCTCGACGACTGAGCTACCGAACCGTTTGTAGATAAGGGGTCGGCCTCCGGGCCGGCCCCTTTCTGTGTCCTGCCATACTTTCAGGATGCCGCACGAGGTCTACACCCATTCCCACGACAAGGTGGTTGTGGACGCGCACGGGCGTCGCACGGCCGACGAAGCGGCTGCCTTCGTTCGTCCTCGTATCCGGCCGTACATGCGAATCCTCGACGCCGGATGTGGACCGGGTTCTATCACTTGTGGTCTCGCTCGCTGGGTTCCCGATGGTGAGGTGGTTGGAGTTGATGTCGAGGCCTCGGTGCTCGAGCATGCGCGAGACCGCGCGATTGCGGAAAGCGTGGACAACGTGTCCTTCCAGGTGGCCGATGTCTACGACCTCACGGTTCCGGACGATTCATTCGACATCGTGTATGCCCACCAGCTGCTGCAACATCTCGGGCGTCCTGTTGAGGCGCTGGGGGAGTTCCTCCGTGTGCTGAAGCCCGGTGGTTGTGTGGCGGTACGAGACGCCGACTACGGGACGATGACGCACTATCCCAACGATGCGAGGGTCGTGCGGTTGTTCGAGATCTACGCACAGGTTGCGCGGGTCAATCGAGGAGAACCCGATGCCGGGCGACGTTTGCTCTCGTGGGTCCGGGCAGCCGGATTCTCCAGTCCCGTATACACCACCTCGAGTTGGCAGTTCGCAACGCCGGAAGGTCGCACGTGGTGGGCCGATCTGTGGGCCGGCCGCATCGTGGTCCCGAAGTATGTAAAGCGGGTCGAGGAGCTTGGTGTGAGCACCGCAGACGAACTGGCGGAACTCGGTGCAGGGTTTCGGGACTGGGCAACGAATCCAGACGGCGTATTCACCTTCGTCAACGGCGAAGTCGTGGCGCGGGCGTAGTTGCATCCACGGACCCACCCGACTCCCCTTGAGCATGGCTAGCGTCCAGTGAGATGCCCGAACTACCCGACATAGTCGTCTACATCGAAGCCCTAGAAACGCGGGTGCTCGGCGAAGTCCTGCAACGTTTTCGCGTGACGGCACCGCAACTCCTGCGCACCTACGATCCGCCGATGTCTGCAGTCGAGGGACAGATCGTACGGGCGCTCCGGAGGGTTGGAAAGCGGATCGTCTTCGAATTCGACGACCATCTCTTCTTGATTGTTCACCTGATGATCGCCGGCCGCTTGGCCTGGGCGAAACCAGGAGCGGCCATCCCCAAAAAGGTCGGTCTCGCCGCCCTCGATTTCGACGCCGGGACGCTCCTTCTGCGCGAGGCGGCCACCAGGAAGCGGGCCGGTGTATGGATCGTCAGAGGAGAGGAAGCCCTCGCCGAACACGACAGAGGTGGCTTGGAGCCACTCGATATTGATCTCGACCGGTTCGCCGGTACCCTCACTCGCGAGAACCGCACACTCAAACGAGCGCTCACGGACCCGCGAATCTTCTCGGGCATCGGCAACGCCTACTCCGACGAGATCCTCCACGCCGCCCAACTCTCGCCGGTCAAGCGGACGAGCCAACTCACCGGTGATGAGATCGAAAAGCTCTTCACGGCAACGCAACGAATGCTCATCGACTGGACCGATCGGCTTCGTGGAGAAGCCACCGGTGGATTCCCTGACAAGGGAGTCACCGCTTTCCGGGTCGATATGGCAGTCCACGGCAAGTACGGCCAACCGTGTCCGGTGTGCGGGTCGAAGGTTCAGCGTATCGTTTACGCCGCCAACGAGACGAACTACTGCGCCACCTGCCAGACCGGCGGAAAGCTCCTGGCCGATCGGTCGCTCTCGCGGCTGCTGAAAGGCGACTGGCCGAAGACGTTGGAAGAACTGGAGGAACGCGAATAGCGCGCTCCGCCACTTCGCGTTCTACCTGCGCGGACGGACTGCCGCTATCCCTGGAACTACCTTCTTCCGAGTGGTGCCCACATCCCGAAGGCCGCCCCCAGGATGAGTCCAATGAGCGGCAGACCGAACACGCCGAAGCTGTCGAGCGGTCTGACACCGAACTGTTGAAGGTCCAGGGCGACGAACAAGCCGAGAAACAAGCCGGAGATCGCTCCCAGGAATGGACGGCCGGTCATGGGCGCCTCCTCCCTGCGGACAATACTCCGAGTACGGCGAGGACGGTGCCGGCTGCGGCTCCGGCGCCGACAGGGTTGGTGAGCGGGCTGCCTTCGAGCAGTACCATGACGAATCCGTCGCAGGCTCCGCCTTCACCTCGGTGGAATCCGGACACTTCGTACAGGCCGACGAGGTTGATGGGAAGAACGTCGCGAGCGTCATCGATGAAGTAGGAACCGCTCGATCCGGTCTCCAGATCGGCATTTGCGCCACCCCAAGAGGCAATGTCGATCGTCGCCGGACCAACTACCACGCCGAGTTCCCCTGTGTAGTCCGTGATCGGCGCGTCTGTCGAGCCTTCCCAGAAGGCGATCAAGCCATCTTCGTCGGGGATGACGATCGGATCGCCGGCGTTGTCGTTCGCTTCTGAATAGACGATGCCGTCAATCGTCACCGTCCCGCTGCAAGGTCCATCAACCGCGGCCCCGGCTCCGGCTCCAACGAGCAGGAGGCCCCCGAGCACCATCAATGTCATGACCGTCCGTGTGGTCTTGAGCCTGTACCTCATGTGCTCGAAACTAGTCGATCGGGGGCAGTGGGCGGATCATTCCAGAACGAAGATGTTCCTCGCTGCCCCGAGATCCTTGAGGATCTCCGGCCAGACGGTGACGCTGACCTCCCCGAGGTGGGCTTTGCGTAGGAGATACATGTACGTACGCGACTGGCCGATGCCACCACCGATCGAGAGCGGAATCTCATCGTTGAGGATGGCCTGGTGATACGGGAGCTTTAGGAAGTCGAGTTGTCCGGTGATCTCGAGTTGCCGGCGAAGAGTCTCCTTCGTCACCCGCACGCCCATCGAGGTCAGTTCGTGACGCCGGTTGGTTATCGGATTCCAAACAAGGATGTCGCCGTTGAGGCCGTGCATTGGACGGCCATCATCAGACACCGTTTCAGTTACCCAGTCGTCGTAGTCGGCGGCCCGCATCTCGTGGGGATAGCCATCGGCGAGGGTATGTCCGATTCCGTATATGAACACGGCGGGATACTGCTGCAACACAGCCGTCTCACGCTGTTTGCGGGGGAGATCCGGGAACATCTCGAGTATCTCTTCGGCGTGTAGGAACTTCAATTCCTCTGGAATCCCCGGATACCCGTCTTTCAGTTGGGGGAACATGCCGGCAACGAATTCCCCGGCTTCGTAGAGGACCTTCCAGATCTTGCGCACCTGGCCGTTGAGGTAGTCGAGGGTGCGATCCTCAGCGGTGATTGTCTTCTCCCAATCCCATTGGTCCACGTAGGCGCTGTGGTCGTGATCGAGGAAGTAGTCTTTCCGCACTGCCTTCATGTCGGTGCAGATCCCCTCACCCGGCGCCATTTCGAACTGCTGCAGCGCCATCCGCTTCCATTTCGTGGCCGCCTGCACCACCTGGGCAGTGATCTGTCGGTCGAGACCGAGCCCGCAAGGGAATTCGACCGGTGTGCGAGATCCGTCGCGGTCGAGGTAGTCGTTGACGCCGCTGGCCGCGTCGACGATCAAGGGAACCTGCACCATCGTGAGATTCAACTCGCGGCAAAGGCCGTCCTCGATGAAGCGCTTGGCGGCGAACAGCGCTTCCATCGTCTCCCGGGGAGTTAGATCCGACCGGTATGAATCGGGGAGTTCCTTGGCAAGATCGGTGTAGTTGCCGATGCCGGGGCCGGCGAGGTCCGCCGTCTTGTCGGCGTCCATCACGTCCTCCTTGTTGGTCGGCGCTCAGGGTCCGCCCGACATCGAACCTACACGACCTCAGGACCGCCGTTTGCGGGTCTTGCGAGCATCCTCGACGTCGGTGATGAAGGTGTCGACATCGACGGATCTAATCGACTCCCCGATCAACTCGAGGGGTAGATCATCGAGTTTGCGGAACCGTACACACGACTTGCCCATGTCGTAGCGTTTGCCGGTCGCCCGGTAGGCGGCTTCGAACTCCTCGGCCTTGCCCGGCAGTGCGTAGACGCTGGTCAGATACACGGCCATGTGGTTCTTCTGCGAGGCAAGGGCTGCATACATCAACGGCTTCCCGTTGTACGTGTCGGGGAAGGCGTCGAGCGGCACCTGGTAGGTGATCATGCCCCAGTTCATTGCTTCTTCGTAGCCGGCGGGAAGGTTCTCGAGAATGGTGTCTCGAACGGTCTCGATGGCAATGCGGCGCTCTTCGGGCAGATCGGCCAGGTATTCGTCGACGGTGGTGGCTTCTGATTGCATTGGTCCCTCCGTGCGACGATCTTACGTGGCCGGAAGCCAATGTGGCTGCAAGCCGCAAGTCGTGACTGTGAGCCGGGCTACTGCCTATTGCCTATTGCTGAGGTTCGGTCTTGATGTTTGAGCGGCGCGTTCGTGACCTCTTCCGCCAGAACAATACGATGCCCATCAGCGGGATACCGATCGCCAGGAGGATCGGAAGGATTCCGAGAGCAACCCAGATGAGGCCGTCAACGATGGACTGGAAGGCATCGACCGTGGCGCGGAGCGCATCGCGGACCACGTCACCCGGCTGCCAGCCTTCGTCGACGATCGGCGCACCTTCGTATTCCGGGAATAGGGAGATGTCGATGGTGGCGAGGCTGATGAGGTCGTCGAGCAGGCGCTGCCTGCCCTCGAGGCGCTCGATTTCGTCGCGTACCTGCCGGATCCGTTCGAAGACGCTGAGTAGCTCGTCGGCCTTGGACGTTGAGTTCTCGCGCACCTCGGTGAGGATGACGAGCAGCTCATCCTCGTAGGCAGTCAGGTTTCTGAGCTGCGCCTCGATGTCGGAGTATTCCTCCGTTACATCCTGGCTCCCGATGGTCTTGGCAGTCACTTCGTCGGCGAGGTCCTCGATGGACGACAGGGTTGACGTCATCTCGTCTGCCGGGATACGTATGGTCAGGTTGATGAATGGCCCACGGCCCTCGTCGTCCGAGCGGGTTAGTTCGGCAGATGCCACAAAGCCGCCAGATCGCTCGACCAGCGTCGTGATTCGACTGAAGAGACCCTCGGTGTCGTCATCGGTCAGTTCCAAAGTGGCCTGTTGAATGATCTTGCGGTTCTCGAGAACATCTCGCTGATAGGCGAGGAGCTGCGCATCCTGCGGGGCCTCCGCAGCTACGGACTCACCGCCTACGTCGCCGGTGTCGTTCATGGCGGGGGCTCCCGTGGTGGCTCCATCGGATACCGCCAGATCACTCGTGTCCCCCCCGGAGCAGGCACCGAAGAGCAGGGTCATGGCCATGAGCGTGATGATTGCGGTTCGCATTTTCCCTCCTGAGCATAGGACGTAGCCAGATACCTCCAGGTTCCCGTTTGCCGATCGAACATATGTTCGATACAATGCCGAGTCCTTTCCGAGGACGGCGCGGGTGGAGAAAACGGCGACGGCGCGGACGGCAACGAAGCCCGGAGATGCCAGATGGGATCTCCGGGCCGAGCCCGGCCGAACCATCGGTCTGTTAGGAATCGCCGGTGGCGGCCTGACCAGGATCGGTCTCTCACTACTGGCCGAGCCTTCGCAGCGGGCTCCCGTTGCCGTCGTCGATGTCCGTGGCTGGCTTTCGCCGCTGGCTGCCTTCGAGGTCGGCATCGATCCCGAGCACCTGGTGGTCGTGCGGAGTGCTGAGAGGCAGCAGTGGTCGCAGGTGGTGGCAGCCCTACTCGAAGGGATCCAGGTGGTCTACGCCGAAGTGCCGGCCGGTGTAGCCGATACCCATTTGCGGCGGCTATCGGCTCTCGCCAGAGCAAGGCGAGGAGCGTTGTTGCTGCGGCCGCTCGACGGCCGGCTTCCGCCCGGTGTGACCCATCTCACCCTGCAATCTGAACGGTTGGTGTGGGTGGGTGTAGATGCGGGTCACGGACGTCTACGGCACCGGCATCTTCAGATGCGTGCCTGGGGCAAAGGGATGGGTGGAGCCGAGCGGTTATTCGAGGTGGAGGACGATGGCGAGAACACTATGCGTGTGGTGGCCGGAATGGTCCCTTCGTCGACAGGACGCGCCGCCGTATAGCCCCTCTTTTGTCGTGCAGCCGGGAGCCGGCGGTTTCCGCGTGGTCACGGCCAACACAGCAGCACGCAGCTCCGGTATCGCTCAGGGCATGCCCCGTCGGGAGGCAGAAGGGCTATGTCCCGGGGCTGTGGTGCTCGAACGAGATCTGGGAGCAGAGACCATTGATTTCGAACCGGTCGTGGTTGCCATCGAGGATCTGGTGCCGAAGGTCGAGGTGGTCGAACCCGGCCTGGTCTTCGTGCCCATTCAGGGGGCGCTTCGCTACTACGGTGGCGAAGGGCAGCTCCTCGAACGAATGGTGGAACGTTTGGGAGCGTGGCCGGGTGGGCAGTTGGGCGTTGCCCGTGGTCCCTTCGCAGCCAGGAGAGCAGCCGCCCTGGCCATCGAATCACCATTGCGTGTTGACGATGATGCTGCGTTCCTTGCTGTGCTCCCCGTTGATGTCCTTCCAGATGAAGGCCTGGTGGCGACGTTTCGATGGCTGGGGATCGGGACACTCGGAGAGCTGTCGCAGCTGCCGAGGGGGGCAATGGCGTCGAGGTTCGGCGAGATGGGACTGGCTGCCCACCGGCTGGCGAGCGGAGAAGACCGGATGCTGGATCCCCGCCGGATCAATGAGGACGGCTCCGTCGAGCAGCATTACGAGGAGCCGCTTCACGCGCTCGATCAGGTCGGGTTTGCCGCCAGGGCTCTCTCCGGACGGCTGATCGCATCACTGGGGGAACGTGGAGCGGCTCCGTATCGCGTCGAGGTTTCGGTGTGGGCGGCCGACGGCTCAGAACGGATCAGGGTCTGGAGAAGCGCCGAGCCTTTTACCGAGCATGCTCTCACCGAGCGGGTCTGGTGGCAGCTGCGGGCCTGGGTGGAGACGGCCGGAGTGCCGGGCGGAATTGTCAGACTCCGCCTCCAGCCTGCAGATCTATCAGACGCGGGCCGCCAGCTCGCGCTCGAAGACGATTCGGCGTCGCAGCTCGAGGCCGCCAGGGCTCTCGCTCGTGCTCAGACCCTGGTAGGACCCGACGCGGTCCTGCAGGCCCGTGTGCAGGGTGGACGGAGACACTCTGAACAGGTGACCTGGTTCCGGTGGGGCGAAGCACCTCCTTCGCCGCAACGGAGTCCCGACGCGCCGTGGCCGGGGCATGTGCCCTCACCGACCCCGGCGCTGGTCCCGCCCGAACCGCAAACCATCGAGATCGAGTGGGATGGAGGAATGCCCATGCGGGTTCGTCTACGGAGCCGGTGGGAGACGGTGACGGCCTGGGCAGGGCCGTGGCACCTGGCCGGGCGCTGGTGGGAAGGAGAGGCGTCGGTCAAGCGTTATCAGGTCGTGACGTCTGCCGCGGCGCTGCTATGTGAGGTGAGAGACGGGATGGCTTACGTCGTCGGTGTATACGATTGATCGCCCTTTGCGGAAAATCTTTCTAGAATCGCTGCACAGAGCCGGACCAGGGAGTGGTGTGTACCAGATCAAACCGGAAGAATTCCGGTTGTGGCGGGCATTTCTCGCAGCACAGTCAGCCATCGTGACCGGTATCGAATCTGAACTGGGCGGCCTCACCGATGTGTCTCTGGGCGATCTCGAAGTCCTCGCCTCACTCAATGAGAGGGGCGGAAGGATGCGGATGGCAGAACTCGCCGACAGTATCAGTGCCAGTCGCAGCGGTCTCACCAGACGGGTCGATCGACTCAAGAGCCAGGGACTCGTCGAGCGAGCATCGGTTCCAAGCGACAAGCGGGGCGCCTACGCGGTCATCACCAACGCCGGGAGACGCCACCTCGAGGACGTCATGCCGGGCTATCAATCCCTCGTAGCACGACGATTCCTCTCCGTACTCGATGCTGATGAGAGAGAGATGCTGCTGCGGCTACTCGAACGGCTGAACAACGCCGCCGAATTCGACACGGACCGAGCGCACCGCCTCTAGCCGACCGCTCCGATCATCCGCTCGATCTCGTCCTTCGTTTGATCTCGTAGCATCGATACATCCTTGTGGACGAGGGCAGATGTCTCGATTGGTTTCGAGATCATCACCGTGATCGGTCCACCAAGAATGGGGTGATGTTTCGGCCAGGCAAGGTGACCGCCGTTCACGATGACAGGGAGAATCGGCAGGCCGGACTCGATGGCGATCGAGAATGCGCCGCGTTTGAACTGCCGGACCTGCCCGTCGAGATAACGAGTGCCTTCGGCAAACACCAGGATCGAATGACCACGTCGCATCACTTCGGCTGCTTGCGAGTTGATGTGTTGGTGGACGACTGCTCCTGCCTGCCGGTCGACTTCGACGATGCCGATGGCGCGAAGGGCCGTGCTGAAGATGGGGATCCTGAAGAGCTCCTTCTTGGCGAGGAATCTGATCGGCATCGGCAGGGCGAGGAAGTGAGCGGGGATGTCGAAGGAGGACTGGTGATTCGAGACGACGACGTAGGAACGACCGGGTTCGACGTTCTCCCGTCCGTGCACGGTCAGTGAGACACCGGCGACAGCCAGGATGATGGTGCTCCATCGATCGATGACTCGCTCGATGAGCGGTGAACGGGGATCCCGCCAGGCCACAACGGTGACCGCCCAGGCAGCTATCCAGGTCGCGAGGACGGCGACCGTCACGGCGATCACCGTTCGGAACGACGCAAGGATTAGGCGGAGCATCATGGCAGCGTAGCGGCCGGGGTTGGAGCGAAGACGTTTCGGTGACGCAGGAACACGGCGGCCGGGACCACCAGCAGGGCTGCGCCCAGGGCGTTGAGGATTGGGTATCCGGCGATGGCCAGGATGAATCCTGAAGACAGGCTGGCGCCCGCCCCCGACAACCAGACGGAGGCGTCGACCGCTCCCTGGAGGCGCAAACGCTCGTCGATTGCCAGGCCTTCTGTGAGGATGGCGCTGCCTCCGATGAATGCGAAGTTCCATCCGAGCCCGAGCAGGAAAAGGGCAAGAGTGAGGGTTGCGGTGGCATCCGCCGGCGCCAAGCCGGCCAGGGTGACCGACATCAGCACGATTCCCATCCCGGCGGCGGCCACCTGTGGCCGGCCGAAGCGGTCGCCCAGAATCCCCGTGATGGGGGAGAGGGCGAACATGCCGAGCGTATGCGCAGAAATGACGATGCCGACGATCCCGAGTCTGGCGCCACCGTTTCGCAAGAAGATCGGTGTCATCGCCATGATCAGCACCATCACGAAGTGACTCGTCACCATGGAGGCGACGGCGACCCTCACCCGGGGCCTCGCCAGCAGAGTTGCCAGCGGTAGCGTTGAGTTGGTGATTTCTTCATCGGCGGAGACGACCATCTGGAGTGGATCCGGTCGGAGGAAGATCACATAGAAGGTCGCCGCGCTCAGGAAGGCGATGGCAGCCACCAGGTAGGGACCTGTAAAGGCCGCCAGCCCGGCTCCCTCAGCCGTATCGGCCGACACTCCCAGCAGGTTGGGGCCGGCCACCGACCCGACGGTGCTTGCCCACACGATCCACCCGATCGCAGCCGTCCGGCGGCTTGGCTGGTGGAGGTCGGCAGCCGCGTAGCGCGTCAGATGGCTGGCGCTGTTCCCGAAACCGAGTGCGAACATAGCGAGGATCAGCAGCGCGAACGAGGCCGATCCGACGGCCGCGGCAGCCACAAATGCGGCCGTTCCGGCAAGCGCGTAGGCGCCGATGAGAACCGATCGCCTGCCCAGTCGCACGGTTACCGCGGCGAGGATGGCGGAACCGAGCGCCGTGCCGATCGTGGAGGCTGCGGCCGGGATGCCGGCGAGGCTCGATGAACCGGTCAGGTCCTCCGCGGCCAGGCCGGCCACGGTGATGGCAGCGATGAATCCGGTGCTGGTGAGCCCCACCCCGCCGAAGAGCACGCCGGTGAGCTTCCGGCGGACGCGGTCGGGACGATCGAGGCGGTCGGGCATCGGGCGAGTGTAGGGGGTCAGCGTCCGGGTGGCGGGCGGAGGTCGAGCGCGGTGAGCACAGTGGGCAGAGCTGCATCTGCCCAAACGCGGTGGCCGCGACGGTTGGGGTGGAAGCGATCGTCCGAAAACAGGTCTTGGTCCGACCGGAACGTGGGGGTGGTCAACTCCCACATCGGGATGTGGAGGATGCGGTCATTTGAGGCTGCGGCCCGTGCATGGGCGGCATCGGTCGCCCTAGCTCTGGCGGTGGCGATCGCATCAAGCGGAAAAGGCAATCGCGGCGCGGTGCCGATGTCGCCGGCCCCGGCAAGCACGATCACGTCTGCTCGCTCGAGTGCACCGGCACAGATAGTGCTCAGAAGCGATCTCATCTGAAGCTGAGTCATACCGCGCAGTGCATCGTTGGAGCCCGCCGAGATGAAGGCCACATCGTATCGCTCGGTCAGCTGCGGGAGCTGGCGGGCCAGGACGTCTCGCAGGCGGGCACCACCGAATGCGAAGTTGTCGATCTGGACGCGGTAGCGTCTTGTGAGTCCCGGCACCATCTGCCGTATCCATATTTCGTCGGCAGTCCCCAGACCTGGTCCGGTGATGGTGCTGTCTCCGAGTAGCGCGATCGATCGCAGAGGAAGGGCCGGATCGCCGAAGATGCCGGATGGGTCGAGATCTGGAAACGAAGGGAAGTCGTGATGAGCCGCCCACTGCTGTTCCATCCAGAGGATCACGAACAGCGCCGCTCCCGCATTGCGGAAGGTCCGTGTGAGTCTGCGCTCAGGCGTCATCATGTTCCACTTCCCGTGCACAACGTACCATGGACGCCGCGGAGGTGATGTATTGCGACTAGGACTCAACCTGGGTTACGCAGGCGTTGGTTCGACGGAATTAGTGGTCGAGGCCGAACAACTGGGCTACGACTCGGTGTGGGCTGCGGAAGCGTGGGGCTACGACGCGGTGACGGTCCTGGCCTGGCTGGCAGCCAGGACCGAGCGAATCCACCTCGGCTCGGCCGTGCTGCAAATTCCGGCCAGGACTCCGGCCATGACGGCGATGACGGCCTACACGCTCGATGAGTTGTCGGGTGGGCGCTTGCGACTAGGCCTGGGACTATCCGGCCCGCAGGTGGTTGAAGGGTGGCATGGGGTTCCGTACGGAAAACCGCTCGGAAAGACCCGCGAGTATGTCTCGATTGTCCGTCGGGTCCTCCAACGGCGCACGCGCCTCGAGCATGACGGCGAGCACTACCAGATCCCCTATGGAGGTCCGGACGCCACCGGGCTCGGCAAGCCGTTGATGCTCATCGGTCGTCCGATCCGGCCCAATCTCCCAATCTATCTCGCCTCCATCGGCCCGAAGAACGTGGCGCTGACCGCCGAGATCGCAGACGGGTGGCTACCGGTTTTCTTCTCGCCCGATCATGCCCGCCGGGTGTTCTGGCCGAATCTCGAAGACGGGTTTGCGAGGTCGGGTAAGGCGCAGCGGGCATCGTCGTTTGACGTGGCACCCACGGTCTCGGCGATCATCACCGATGATCTCGACTACGGGCGAGCACAGGTCAAACCGTTGCTGGCCCTCTACGTCGGGGGTATGGGGGCCAAGAGCCGGAACTTCTACAACGACCTGGCGGGACGTTACGGATTCGAACGGGAGGCCGGCGAGATCCAGGATCTCTACCTCGCCGGCAAGAGGAAAGAGGCAGTTGCCCGCGTCCCCGACGCCCTCGTAGATCTGACCAGTCTCGTTGGACCCAGGGAGATGGTGCGGGACCGGCTCGACGCCTGGAAGGAGGCGGGGGTGACGTCGTTGCTGGTTGGAACGACAGATCTCGTGACTCTACGGACTCTGGCGGAGCTTCTTCTGTGAGCGCGCAGTCGGCCCTCCTGGAGGAAGGCCGACTGCGCCCGAGGAGAGACGGTTACTTGGCTTCGAGGACGGTGAAGGTGAAGGTCTCGGAATGGCCTTCAGAGTCGCCGATCGTCACGTTGAAAGCCGGGCCGGGGAGGGCACCCTCGAAGATGACTTTAAGGTCCCACTTCCCGAGATCGCCGGCGATGGTGCTGACGACGCCGTACGGGGACTCCGCCCAGATAGTCGCTCCGGGCGTCGCCGTCCCGTAGAAGACGTCGTACGGAGGGTTCTCGCTACACGACGCGTACTTCTGGGTGACGCTGAACTCGATCGGAGCCGGTGCGTACAAGAATGTGAACTCGCGGCGGTCACCGGCCGAGGTTTCGACCACGATGTCGATCGTCTGCCCGGACTTCAACCCCTCGAAGTGCACCTTGAGGTAGAACTCTCCGCCCTCGGCGACGGTCTCTGCCGAGCCGAAGTCCGAATAGGCTCCGATCACCGTGCCGGGCGCGGCAGTTCCGGTGAACTTCTCCCACTGGTCGGTGTTCTGGTGGTACTTCTGCGTTATGGTGAACTCGTAGGTGGCGTCCGGGTTGTACTTGCTCTTGAACTCAAACGTCTTCGAGTGTCCGTCGGAGTCGGCGACGTCAACTGCGAACCACTCGTAGTACGGGGCCGTTGGGAAGGTGACCTTCATCTCCCATTTCCCTTTTTCGTTGACCGTGGTCGAACCCGATCCGAAGTCCGACGTGGCCGTGATCGTGGCGCCCGGACGTCCTGTCCCGTAGAAGACGTCGTACGGCGGGTTGGAGGCAGAAGTCTTGTATTGCTGGGAGGCAGAGAAGGCATGTTCGCCCTCAGGCGCTTCGTAGAACACCTTCACGGTTGCCTCGGAAACGTTGCCGGCCTCGTCGAATGCTTTGATGGTGGCGAGGTTGCCTCCCGGTTCCAGCATGAGGACGATCGACCAGAAGCCATCGGGGGTCACCTCGGCCCGGTATCCGGCCGCCTTGACTGTTGCGCCGGGTTCAACGCTGCCTGAGAACTTCAGTTCTCTCGTTGTGACGACGGCTTCGTTGGCGGGCGAGGTGATGACGAGGTCGGGAGGGTCGGTGTCGGCCACTTCTTCCTTTTCGGGGGTGTCGGTGGTCTCCTTCTCCGGCGCCGGTGTCTCCTCGGCTTTCGTCGTCTCGGTTGTCTCCGGCTTCTCGGCCGGCGCCTCTGTTGTGGGGGTTTCCGGCTGAGTGTCGCCCGTATAGAAGATGCTGCCTGGGTCGATAGCGCCGACGCCGGCCGGCGCATCGTCGGCAGACGGCAGGTATTCGCCCATCTGAGCAAAGGCGATGCCGCCGGCGATCACGACGACGAAGGTGATGGCGAAGATGCCGAATCTGCGAAACACGTTGCTCCTCCTGGTGAGTGGCCTGTCACGAGTAGTGGCCGAGAGGTCACATACAGTGGTTACTCGCAGCAAGGCTTGGAAAGGTTTACTCACAGTCGGCTAGCGTTGGGGAATCGTTGGGAGGGGTTTGCGTTGCCGGATGCCTTGCCACTCACATCGCCTTCCTGGGTCTTTCTCGTTCTGGCCGCGATCATCCTCGTCGCCCCCATCGCGGCAGAACGTCTGCGACTTCCCGGGATAGTCGGATTGGTCGTATTCGGCCTGTTCGTCGGACCCGAGATGATGGGTCTCCTCGAGCGGAGCGGCACGGTCGAGCAGGTGGGTGGACTCGGCCTTCTCTACCTGATGTTCCTGGCCGGTCTCGAACTCGATCTGAGCGAGTTCCAGATGCACCGGCGCCGGGCCGTCGTCTTCGGCCTACTCACGTTTGCCACTCCGATGGCCCTCGGCACCGTTTCCGGCCTCGCCCTCGGATTCGCCGCCACTCCTGCGGTGTTGCTCGGTTCACTGTGGGCATCGCACACGTTGATCGCCTACCCGATCTTTCGCAGGCACGGGCAGACCGGCAACCGCGCCGTGGCCGTTACCGTGGCGGCGACGGCCATCACCGACACCCTGGCGCTGCTGGTGTTGGCAGGAGTAGTGCGGTCCACCGAGACCGGTCTTGGCTGGGACTTCGCCGGGAAGCTGGCGATCGGACTCGCGGCCCTCTTTGTGTCTGTGCTGTGGGGTCTTCCGCGTCTCGCCCGTTGGTTCTTCGGCGGCCCCGGTCAGGATCGGGTCGTCCGGTTCGTATTCGTCCTCACCGCTTCGCTGGGTGCGGCGGTACTGGGCGAGGTGGTGGGGGTGGAAGGAATCGTCGGTTCCTTTCTCGCCGGCCTGGCGCTGAATCGCCTCGTGCCCAACCGCGGAGCACTCATGGACCGGATCGAGTTTGTTGGTTCGGCGCTGCTGATACCGATATTCCTGGTCTCGGTGGGAATGCTGATCGACCCGGCTGTTGTTGCCGACCTGGAGACACTTCGATTAGCCGCCGCCTTCACTGCGGTGGCGCTGGGGGCGAAACTCCTCGCCGCCTGGGGATCGGGCTCCGCCTTCGGATTCTCATCCGCCGAATGGGGGGCCATGTTCTCTCTTTCCGGCGCACAGGCGGCGGCGACGTTGGCCGCCACCGTGGTGGCGTTTGAGATCGGGATCTTTGGAGAGCAGGTTGTGAACGCAGTGCTCATCGTGATTCTCGTCACCGTGGTCGTTACCTCATGGAGCGCCACCCGGGTCGTCGGCAATCTCCCTGTTCCACAGCCGGCGCATCGTCAACTCGGCGCCGGCGTTGTGGTGGCGCTGGCCAATCCCGAGTCGGCAGAGATGCTGGTAGGTCTGGCTGTTTCAATCGCCAGACCGGACGGTGGCGTGGTGCACCCCATCCATATCGTGACCGATCCCGGTCTGGCGACGAGCGAGCTGGAGCAGCGGAGGTCCATGGTGGCGGAAGCAGAGGCATTGGCGGCGCGGGCCGGCGCCGAGGCCGGGGGGTGGCTTCGGGTCGACACGTCGGTGGCCGCCGGCGTCGTCCACACAGTCCTGGAACGGAACGCCTCCTTGGTCATCATCGGCTGGCAGAGCGACTCGCCCACCAGGGATGTCCTGTTCGGCAGCAAGATCGATGAGGTCGTGGCAAAGCTGACCGTACCGGTTGTAGTCGCGAGGATCACGGGTTTGGGGTCCGGTCCGGTGTTACTCGGGCTCGACGATCACGACCTGGACCCGCTGGCTCGCGCCGATCTGGTGGCCGCAATCGCGGTCGCTCAGCGGGTGGCCAAGGGACGAGGGATCGATCCTGTCGCGATCGTGAGTGTCGATCCATCCGAAGTGCCGGAGCTCGCTCGATTACGGGCAGAAGTATCAGGGGAGTCGCGACTCGACGCTGTGCTAGATCGACTCGACGGTCACGGGACTGTGGTATTGCCGGCCGCACGGGGGACCAGAACCTTCGGCCGGGACGCGCTCGCTATTGCTGATCGGGCCCCCGACGCTGTGGTGTTGGTTGTGGCATCAGGTCGACGCGAGCCGGGTACGCAAGGCGGACGGCTGCCGGACCTCTTCGGTCGTTAGCCTATCGAACGTATGTTCGATAAGATGACCGGGCATTCAAAACCATGTCGTCCTCATACGCAGAACTTCACAGTCATACGAATTTCAGCTTTCTTGATGGAGTGTCACACCCGGAAGCTCTGGTCGAGCGGGCTGCTGCTCTCGATTATCGAGCGCTGGCGGTCACCGATCACGACGGTATGTATGGAGCTGTGCGGTTCGCCAGGGCGGCCAAGGAAGTCGGCCTTCCGGCGGTGTACGGGGTAGAGATCGGACTGAGTCGCGAGTCGCCGGTTGCTGCCGGCGAGTCGAGCGATCCGCTCGAGTTGGCGTCACGGCAAGACCTCGAGAAATCAGCGACTCGCAACCAGCGACCGGGTACCCGCAGGGGCCGGACCCGGAAGATGCACGGTACCAAACCCGTCGATCGGCCCACCACCGATCATCTCGTCCTGCTGGCCCCCTCACCGGCAGGTTATGCAGCAATCAGTCACCTCGTCACCAAAGCCCAGTTCCGGGGCGAGAAGGATCGGCCCGTCTACGCCTGGGCAGATCTCGACGAAGCCGCCCGGGTCGGTCACCTGGTGGCGCTCACCGGGTGCTGGCAAGGTGGGGTCCCGGCGGCGGCGAGAAGGGGCGACCTCGACGCCGCCCTGGCGGCCGCACGGCCACTCCATGAGATATTTGGCAACCGTCTGCACGTCGAACTCTGGCATCACCGCATGCCGGAGGATGATGTCCGTAACGACGTGTTGTGGGAGGTAGGGCGACGGCTACGGCTTCCGATGGTGGCGACCAACAATGTTCACTACCACGATCGGGGCGAGGCAGGCCTGGCGGATGTTGCCGCAGCCATTGCAGGACGGCGGTCGCTCGCCGAACAAGACGGTTACCGCCCGGCCACCGACGAACGCCATCTCAAACGTCCGGTCGAGATGACCGAACGTTTCTCCGCCTACCCCGGTGTGGTGGAACGTTCTGTGCGGTTGGGAGAATCGCTGGCCTTCGACCTCAACCTGGTGGCGCCCCAACTACCGGACTTTCCGATGCCCGGTCACTTCCGTTCCGAGATGGAATACCTCCGGCACCTGACCTTCGAAGGCGCCAGGGAGGTCTATCCGGACGGGGCAGGAGGAGTGGATCCCCGGGCAGTGCAGCGACTCGAACATGAACTGGCGGTGATAGGCAAGCTCAACTTCCCCGGATACTTCCTGGTCGTCTGGGATATCGTGCAGTTCGCCAGGAGCCAGGATATCTACTGTCAGATCCGTGGTTCGGGAGCCGACTCGGCGGTGTGCCGATGTATCGGCTTGACCAGGGTCGATCCGATACGGCTCGGACTTCCCTTCGAACGATTCCTCACTGAGGAACGCGGACGACCACCCGACATCGACCTCGACCTGGAGGCGGACCGCCGAGAAGAGGTGATCCAGTACTGCTACCGCCGCTATGGGCGGGAGCGGGCGGCGATGGTCGCCAACGTCATCACCTACCGGGCCCGGTCGGTTTTGCGTGATGTAGGCAAGACCTTCGGATTCACTCAGGCGCAGGTCGATGGACTATCGAAGTACGTCGATACGCGGGACCCAGCGAAGCTGCGCCTCGAAGCTCCACTTCCGGAAGGAATGACGGCTGAGTTCGTCTACGACGTCTGCCATCGTATGGATGGGTTCCCCCGTCATCTGGGGATTCACTCCGGTGGAATGGTGATCGCCGACCGGCCGTTGTGGCAGGTCGTGCCGGTGGAGTGGGGTCGGATGGAAGGCCGATCGGTCATTCAATGGGATAAGGATGATTGTGCCTCGATCGGGATCGTCAAGTTCGATCTGCTGGGATTGGGGATGCTCAATGCTCTGCACCTCACCGCAGACATGATCCAGTCGGCCCACGGTTTGTCGATCGATCTGGCCACGATTCCACAAGAACCGGCCGTATACCGGATGCTGACCAAAGCGGACACCGTCGGCGTGTTTCAGGTCGAGTCCAGGGCACAGATGGCGACGCTGCCGAAGATGAAGCCGAAGACCTTCTACGACCTGGCCGTCGAAGTTGCACTGATCCGGCCGGGGCCGATCCAGGGGCAATCGGTGCATCCGTACTTGCGGCGTCGAAACGGTGAGGAGGAGATCCGGTATCCGCACCCGCTCACAGAATCGGTGCTGCGAAAGACGCTGGGCGTTCCCATCTTTCAGGAGCAGTTGATGGAACTCGCCAGGGTGTGTGCAGGTTTCGACGGGAATCAGTCCGATCGACTGCGCTCTGCCATGACCCACAAGCGATCCGACGAGGCGATGGGACGTCTGCGTGACGAGGTGTTCGATGGGATGGCGTCCAACGGGATCATCGGGCCGGCTGCCGATGAGATCTGGGAGAAGCTCCAGGGGTTTGCCTCGTTCGGGTTTCCTGAGAGTCACTCGGTGAGTTTCGCCTACATCGTCTACATGTCTGCCTGGTTGAAGTATCACTGGCCTGCCGAGTTCCTGGCCGGCCTGCTGAACGCCTATCCGATGGGTTTCTACAGCCCGAACAGCCTGGTGCAGGATGCCGCCCGGCATGGAGTGGTGGTGCGCATCCCCGATGTGAACGACTCCTGGCACGATTGCACGATCGAACCGCTCGATGCCGACCCCGACGACCTGGCCGAGTATTACGGGCAGGCGTGGCGGCGGGGGAGGGGACCGGTCGAGGATCCACTGCGTCCTTCCGTCGCCGTGCGACTCGGCTTGCGATACGTCCGCAACCTCGGAGAGGCCGAGATCACCAGGGTGGAGGCAGCCCGGCAGGCCGGCGGCCGGTTCCAATCACCGCAGGACCTCGCTCATCGAACGGGGTTGAGGGTGGACGCACTGGAAGGATTGGCGGCTGCCGGGGCGCTCGAGTCGTTGGGTTTGACCAGGCGGGAGGGTTTGTGGGCGGCAGGGGCTCTGGCCGAGATCAGTCCTGAGCGATTGCCGCTTTCCCCTGGAGCAGAGGCGCCCCAACTCCCCGGGATGAGCGAGGAGAATGAGACAGAAGCCGACCTGTGGGCAACCGGGATTTCGGTTCGACATCCGGTGGAATTCGTGCGGGATCGCCTCGACCGGTTGGGGTGTCGCACGGTCGCTCAGGCATTGGCGACCGAACGCAATGGTGTCCGCGCTCGGATTGGAGGCATCGTTACGCACCGGCAGCGTCCGTCCACGGCCAAAGGGGTGATCTTCTTCAACCTCGAAGACGAGACGGGCTTGCTCAATGTGATCGTGCTACCCGACATCTGGGCGGCCAATCGTGAGGTCGCCAGGAAGAACCCCGGCCTGGTCATCGAAGGTGTCATCGAGTTTCGGGATGGTGTCACGAACTTCGTCGCCAGGTCGTTTACCCCGTGGCCGGCCAAGGGGGTCACGTCACGGGATTTCCGGTGACATCCCTCTGGAGAGTATGCCGAACCACTCCCACTGCCCGCCGGCAAGACGACTGCAGAGTCAGCGGTCCGATATCTGCAGTCGAGGTGCGGGCCGCAATTCGAAACCCTTCCCCCTAATCGACCGAGCGGGTATGCTGACATACCATGAAGCGAACTACGGTCAAACTCCCCGACGAGCTCGACGCCAAGCTCCGCCACGAGGCTGAGCGACGCGGAGTAACCGTCTCCAACCTGACCCGTGAAGCCATCGAACACCACCTCGGCAGCCGGCCACGTCACCTGCGAGCAGCCGGTGCGGGTCGCAGTGGCCGCGAGGACATCTCCGAGCGCATTGAAGAGATCCTGGCCGCCGAGGTGGCGAGATAGCCACCCTGGTCGACGCCGGACCGCTCTACGCCTACGTCGACGCCGACGACCGCCACCACGGCCAATCTCTTGAGCTTCTGCTCACTCACCCTGGGCCGCTGATCATCCCGACGCTCGTCATCACTGAGGTCGTCTACCTCGTCGGAAGTCGCCTGGGCGCAGACGCCGAAGTCCGGTTCCTCGGTGATCTCGCCGCAGGGGAGTTCACTGTCGAGCCGGTGATGGCCGGCGACTGGCTCCGAATCGCCGAGTTAGTGCACCAGTACCGGGATCTTCCCCTTGGATCCGTTGACGCATCGGTGGTTGCAGCGGCCGAGCGCCTCGACATCACCGAAATCGCAACCCTCGACCGGAAACACTTCTCAATCGTCCGCCCCGGTCATGCCCACAGCTTCGAGCTTCTCCCCTAGGGCAACACCGCAGTGCCGGAAATCCCCCTCCATCGGCGGCGGGCTGGGAGCATGGACTTGTGATCGGAACGCTCAACGAGGGGTCGCTACACGCCCAACTCAAGGAATGGTACGCCGTCGACGGAGACATCTTCGAGCAACCCGTCGATGGCTATGTCATCGATGTGGTTCGTGGGGATTTGCTCATCGAGGTCCAGACGGGTGGATTCGCCCCCCTCCGCACGAAGCTGAGCAACCTGCTTGAGTCACATCCAGTCCGGCTGGTGGCTCCCATTGCCACCGATCGTCGCATCGTGAAACTCGGCACCGGTGGCGAGATCTTGTCTGCCCGTCAGTCCCCCAAGCACGGCCGGCTCGAAGACATCTTCGGCAGGCTCGTGAGCATTCCAACCTTGATCCAAGAGGAGCGATTCGAGCTCGAGGTGGTTCTGACGGTTGAAGACGAGTACAGGAGTCATCAATCCGGGAAAGCCCGGCGCCGCGGTGGGTGGGTGATCGTCGGTCGAGCGCTCGAGCGCGTCGAGCAGTCAATGTTGTTCACTTCAGCACCCGAGCTGGCGGCGCTGCTTCCGGATGGCTTGCCCGATCCATTCTCGACCGCGGACTTGACAACCAGCGCGGGCATCTCCCGCAGACTCGCTCAGCAGATGGTCTACTGCCTGCGTCGCCTGGAGGTGCTGGCGATCGCCGGCAAGTCCGGCAATGCGCTCCAGTACCGGCACAACGCCTGACACGGCCGCCCAGCGGGCGGTCTTACGGCGCACAACCCCAGGGGCTCCACCCGCCTCTGGCTTCCCAGAGCCAGGCCGCGGCGGCCGTGTTGGCCTCGGCATCGAAGATGCTGGCTCCGGGGTATCCCGCCTGTTCGGCGCGATAAGCCCAGCGTGACTCGAGATGCTGGAACAATCCTCCATACGGCCCTGCTGGATTGTAAGCCGAGGGATTGAAGCCGGATTCGCAGCGTGCGACCGACACCGCGTTCTCGACCTCGTCGGCGGGGAAGAATCGTGCGGCGAGTTCGCGCATCTCCGCTTCAGTCAAAGGTCCGGTCGGGGGGAGGGTGGTGGTGGTGGTGGTCGTCGTCGTGTCCGGGAGGGTCGTTGTTGTGGTTGTGGGGGCCACCGACGTCGTGGTCGACTCCGCCACCGTAGTGGTGGTCTCGGGCAGCGTTGTTGTGGTCACAGGTGGTGCGGTAGTGGTCGTCGACGTTGTCGAGGAGTGGGGGGTGGTGGTGGAGGAGGACGTGGACGACGTGGGGATAGTCGTGGTTGCTGCTTCGAGGACCTTCACGCGATCACCCGGGACCGGCGATGCAGACATGAGGCTACCGCTGCCGGACTGTATCTCGACGCTCGATGCCACGGCCGTGAACGACATGCTGGCCAGGCGTCCAGACGCCAGACCTCGCCCGTCGGGAAGGTCTATCTGGAGTGGGGTTTCGGGCGCGTCGACGGCAACCGGTGCAAATACTGCGAAACCGGCGAATGACAAGGCAACGAGTGTGATGCCTGCGGAGATGAGGTAAGCGACACGGCGCATGAAGGAGAAACTCCCGGCCGGATGGTCCAGCGCGGACCAGGGTATGCCGATCGATGGGCTAGGACAAGTCTCAATCTGGCAGATAGTGGCAGGAAGCGCGGTGCCGGGCAGCGTCCGGGTCGTTTCCCGATCGGAGTCTCACCGAACCGCCTGCGCGTCGGTGATTTCAATCGAGGCTTTCAGGTGGTGAACTCGATGGCATAGTCCCGGGTGATCACGATGTCTGCTCGTTCGATGTGTGGGCCGATAATGGCGTGCTCGATCTCCAGCACCTGTTCGATGAACGGATCCATGGCCTCACGCCCCCGATTCTGCCTGGCCTCCAGGGTTTCGAGACGATTGCGAGCGATGAAGATCCGCGTGTCGACGTGGGCAAGCAGGCTCGTGTAGGTGCCCTCGGCGATAACGACCTCCAGTCCGGCGAGCGACATTACCTCGGTAGTGATCGAATCATCCTCATAGATCACCAACGGCTTCTCGATTGAGGTCGCGCCTGCGCGGGCGGCGGCCAGGTGCTCATCGAGAAGATCGAGGTGAACCTCATTGGTTCCCACCCAGGAGATATCCGCGACCCGGGTCTCGTGGTTGGTGCGCGGTGGATACACGAAGTAATCGTCCTGTTGCAAGATGCCGGCGGTGATACCGTGCCGTCCGAGTTCCTCTTCGAGCGCTTTGGCCGTTTCGGACTTGCCGCTTCCCGATTCGCCCGCCACGGTGATCGTGTAGCGATCTTGCCGCGCACGAATCGCCGGGAGGAGATGGGCGACGATGATCGAGGCCGCGGCCCGGTGATGCTCTTCCACAATGATGATGTCACCGCGCATGTCCGCGCTCCTTGAACTCGTCGACGGCCGCCAGGGTAATCGTGCGAATCCCGACGGATTCCATAATCGAACGCCCGGATATCATGGATACCGTTCGCCGGATCCGGGAGATGACTGCATGCCGATCAGCAAGAAACTCGAAGCCGCCTTCAACGACCAGATCAATCTGGAGCTGGCTTCCTCTTACGCATACCTCCAAATGGCCGCCTTCCTGGACGAAGAGAATCTGCCGGGCATGTCAGCCTGGATGCGACTCCAGGCTGAGGAAGAGCGAGTTCATGCAATGAAGTTCTTCGATTTCGTGCTCGACCGGGAGGGCCACATCGAATTGGCTGCAATCACCGCCCCCGGGCTTTCTCTCACCACTGCCCTGTCCGCATTCGAAGGGTCGCTCGGGCATGAGCAGAAGGTTACGGCCGCCATCAACAACCTCTACGCACTGGCCACCGACGAGCGAGACTTCGCCAGCTATCCGCTGCTCAACTGGTTCGTAGAGGAGCAGATCGAAGAAGAGGCAAACGTCGGCTTGATCGTGGAGCAACTCAAGATGATCGGCGACGATCGAACGGCGCTGCTGATGCTCGATCGTGAACTCGGCGCTCGCCAGCCGTCGGCCGAGGGCGAGTAATCAGATCCCGGCCGTCCAGGCCAGCACCAATTGAGCGGCGTAGTACAGCGGAAGGCCCCATACCCGGTTCGTGATCGATTGGACCACGAATTGGTTGCGAGCAACGGCCAGGTCTGAGAGGAAGAATCCAATCGCACCGACCAGGATCCAGCCTGTGGCGCCACCGTTGACTGCGAAGAACGCAGTCAAAACCATGACCGTGATGACGAACACATAGGCGAATACCGGGCCTCGCATGTCGTCTGTGAGGTGTGGCTTCAGCCATCTGAACACAATGTACGAGGCGGCGGCGATCGGCAAGCTCACCGCCGCAGTCCAGGTGAAATTGATGACCGTGACGTGCCAGAGCCCATGGGTCGAGAAAGCAATCGCATACGCCACGTGACCGAGCAGGAAGCTGACCAGTCCGGCGAGAAACATCGGGCGAGTCGAGCCGAGCAGATAGACGTCGCCGAGCGCAGCCAGCACCAGGCCGACCAGCAGGATCTTCCCGTAGGTGGAATCGAAGGCTCCTCGCTGGAGTGCGGCAGCGATGAAGCCGGCGGAGGCGAGCGGCTTGGCGATCAACCGGATGGGCGAGTGTTGCCATTCAGCCCAGACCAGCACCACCACGGCCACGGCGGTAACCGTCGCCCAGGTTGGGAACATCAGAGCGCAGTGAGCCGTTCGACGACCGCGGCCCAGGCAGGTCCTGTTGGTGCAATTGGATCGAAGTGGTCGGCACCGTTGATCTCGATGAGCTCCACTTTGGTGCCCGGCCGGCGAGCCGCCTCGACGTAGGTGTGGGCGAACGAAATCGGCACCCGGTCGTCGTGCGTGCCGTGAACGATCACGTGCGGCCGGTCCACGGGCAGCGAATGGATCGGGGAGGCCACCCGGTACGCTTCGTCGCGCGGCGCCTTTCCCAGGAAACCGGCCACAGCCCCATCACCCAGGTTGGTTGCTTCGGCGACCTCGAGATCTGTGACTCCGGCCAGCGAGACTGCCGCTCCGGGCAGCACCCGTGGCCCGGCACCCGGATCATCCTCCTTTAGGCGGTGACGGTTGGCGGCCCAAAGGGCGAGCTGGCCACCTGCCGAATGGCCGATCACGACGACGCGTTGCAGATCGAGGTGATACTCAGCCGCCAGCTCATCGAGATGATCGATAGCGGCCGCCACGTCCTGCAGGGTGGCCGGATACCCTCCACCCATCCCGACGCGACGGTATTCGATGTTCCACGTTGCGAAGCCCCTGGCGGCGAGATCGACTGCGAGACCGTCCAGGGTGTCGCGCGTCCAATGGTGCCGCCAGAATCCACCATGGATGAGAACGGCAACAGGGTGCGGGCCCTCGCCATCCGGCAGGCGAAGGTCACCGGCGTGGCTGTCGCCGGTCGCGTACGCCAGCGCTCTGGGCGGTCGTGCCTCACGCTGGACCAGATGTTCGATCGCCCAGCGGTAACCGTCGACGCCGCGACCGTAGATGGTGTGGACGCACGCCGGCGTGACCACCGAATGGGCGCGCCACGACTCTCGCTCCTTGATATTCGAGATGTGGACCTCAACGACCGGCAGTTCAATCGCCTCGATTGCATCGTGCACCGCGTAGGAGTAGTGCGTGAGGGCGCCTGGATTGAAGGCGATCCCGTCTATGTCTTCGCGAGCCTCGTGCAATCGATCGATCAGAACCCCCTCGTGATTGGACTGAAACGTCTCGACCTCGAGTCCGTGAACCGCACCCCAATCTGCGCACAACCGATCGAGCTCGCCGAGCGTGGTGGATCCGTACGTTTCGGGTTTCCGGGACCCCAGAAGATTCAAGTTGGGACCGTTGAGGATGAGGATGCGACGCATGATGAAATCAGGCTACCGGCCGTTGCCGGTGAAGGCGGCCGTGCGGACATCTTGAGCTCATCCCCAGCGGAACTGGGGGACCCCGAGATCGGCGTCTCCGGGTACGCCGTACCTGATCAGGGTGAAACACAACAGCGCGGTTGCGAGCGGTATCGGGTGGTTGGCCTTCATCGAGTGCGATCCGAACGTGCCGAGTTCCGTTTCGTGCTCCCGGAGCGACCATCTCCGCAGACCGGCTTTGCTCGCCGGGAAGATGTTGTAGGCGTAATCGCGGCCGTTTATGCCGTAGGTCCGTTTCCCGTGAGGTGCGGCCACCGCAAGCTTGCCTTGCGAGCACGTCACCATGGGCACGATGCAGGAACCGGCTCCGGTTGCCGTCACCCGCCAGGTAGTCCCGTCGGGGAGTTCAACCCGGCGACCCCGGCCGAAGAACACTCTGAACCATCCGCCTCGACCAAGGCGGGCGAGCACACGCCCATCCTCACCCTCGAAAACAGAGACCGGGAATCTCAACACCCCAACGCGCCGCACCGACGCCGCACCGACTACAAACTCCATGTGACGAATGGTACGCCGGATCAGACCCGCGGAAGTTGGTGGTCAAAATGGTGCGCGCCTTCCGGGCCGGTCAATTCCGTTAGGTAAACCTTTCTCGAAGCCGATACGAGTTAAGGGTGTCACGACCCGTAGGGAAGTAATGCGACGAGAGAGAGGCGTACCGCGTGGTGCGGCACGTGAACGAAATGCAGGTCATTGCGCGACCGGAACGGTTCGACGTGTTCTACCAGCGTGAGTTCAGGGCCGTTGTCGGACTCGCATACGCCTTGTCCGGCAGTCGGCTGGCGGCCGAGGATCTGGCGCAGGATGCATTCATGACGGCACACCAGCAGTGGGAGAAAGTCGGGCGCTACGAAGCTCCGGGTGCCTGGGTGCGTCGAGTCGTTTCGAACAAATCCGTGTCTCTCTACCGTCGGAAGGCGGCGGAAGCACGAGCACTGGCCCGAGTAGCTTTTGACCGCCAGATCCCGCTTCCGGAACTCGAGTCGGCCGACGCGGATTTTTGGCAGGCCGTCCGATCATTGCCGAAGCGGCAGGCCCAGGCCATCGCATTGCACTATCTCGAGGACCGGCCCGTGGCCGAAGTTGCGGAGATTCTCGGCTGCACCGCCAGCACCGCCAAAGTCCATCTCCACAAAGGCAGGAAAAACCTCGCCGACCGACTGGGGGTGCCGGAATGAACCTCGATCAGAGAGCGGGGCATGCTGTGGATGGGCTCAAATCGAGCGTATCCGGGCATCCGTTGCTAATGATGAGATCGTCCCCCGGCCCTCTTCCGCTGTTTCCCAAGGTTCTGTCTTTCGCAGGAGCCTTCGGGCTGGTCATCGTTGTTGGCCTGATGGTGTTTCAGACCAACATGTTCGCCTCTGATGAGGCGGAAACAGCCGAAACTACGCCTACAACTTTGGCGACGGCGTCGACGACCGTTCCGGTCACCGTGACCACTGTCGCTGCAATCCCCTCCGTTCCATCCGAAGGGGGCGGACCAGGGCAGACCGAGCAGAGCGGCGAGATCCCGTCGGTCGACACCGTACCTCCCGAACTCGTGGTGACCTCACCGTCCGACGGAGAACACCTGAAAGACACGGCCGTTGCGTTCGCCGGGCACACCGAACCCGGCGCCGTCGTGATGGCCGGGCCGTACGAGGCGACGGTTTCCGAGGAAGGCGAGTGGTCGATTGTTCTGATCCTGGGCGAGGGCGGCAACAAGGCCTCCTTCTCTGCGACCGATGCGGCGGGCAACACGTCCGAAGCGGCGATCGTCGTCTACTACGACCCGCCCGCAACGACAACCACAACCAAGCCCGAGCCTCCGCCGTCGGAGTGGGTCTTCACGGCCTACGCCACGTACGGTGAATGCGCCGAAATCCCTCCCTACGACGAGTACTACGGCACCGCCGCACCCGGCACGACCATCCTCGTTCTTTCCGACTACGGCTCGGGATCGACCATAGCCAACGCGGAAGGGGCATATTGGGTCAGAGTCGAGTTCCCGACGGCGCCCGCCGGCAAAGCCTTCGTCGTCAAGGTCAAGAACGAGACGACGTTCGAGAAATACACCTTCGAGTTCGTGAGCGTTGTCAAGTAGGCCGTTGCCTACGGCCCACTGCCTACTTGCCAATCACCCACCGCATGCGCCGGCTCCAGTGCTCTGGCCCGGGTCAGTACCTCAGCCGGGATGGCCGCCGGGGCGATGTCGGCGATCTCCGCGAAAGATCCCAGCACGGCCCCGTGGACTTGAGGCCAGCTGAGACCGGGAACACCGGAAGCCAGGTCACCCGACGTGCGTGGATCCCACTCGAGGCCAAGATCGCGATACACCGGCACGAGAACCTCAGCGATCCGGTCACCCCGATCCACGACGATGACGCCGCCAACGTGTGCCGCTCCGGCGATCAGTCGTTGACCGACTCCCATGACCTTGACCATGCCGCCGAGGTTGATGCTGAACTCGCCCGGGCAGTACTCGCCGCGAACCTCGCCGATTCGCGCGTCCGCTCCGAGCGCACGGAACGCGCCCACTAGCAGACCCGACAGGCGTTCGAACCGCTCCGTACTGCCGGTGCGGGACGACGGTGCGGGAATGGTCCAGGCGAAGGCAATTGTGTCGCGATGGAAAACTGCTGCCCGCCCGCCGGCCAACCGGATGATTGAATCGAATCCTGCCTTCCCGGCCGACTCAACCGCCTGCGGGAACCCGTCGGTGACTACATCCCGTTTGCCGAAGGCGACGACATCATCCGGTCGATACAAGCGCAGGGATTCACCGCATTCGCCCTCGGCCACCATTCTGAGCAGCGCATGCGAGACGGCAGTGTCGAGGGACGAGGAGAAGGACTCGGCGTAGACGGACAACATGGGAACTTCTCGCAATCCGGGAGCGTCTGTACTGTAGACGGCCAGGGTATAACCTCCAGGTGGAGGGGGGGTCGGTGAAGAGTCGGGCGATATTTGCGGTATTGATCGTATGCGGGATGCTTGGTTTTGCATGCTCTGAGAACCCGTTGTCCAACGTCGGCGAGGCGACCAACAACTGGATCGGTGAGCGGGCTGCCGGCCGGGGCGAGACCACGGTGGTAACACAACCGGCGCCTACGCTGCGTTCGGTCTCCGAGGTGGCCTGGTCCAACGATTTCCTTGCTCTCGACCCGGTTGCTCCCGAAGAAACGGTTCAGGCCGTGTTCCAGCGTAGGGAGGCTGGGGATAAGTATGTGCAGGCGGCCCGCATCGAGATCGTCGGCGCGCTCCCCGGCATTGCCTTTCCCGAGTTCCTTCCCGATGACATCGAGTTCGTCTCCTCACAACTCCTCTTTGATGGGGATGGCAGCCTGGCCAACGATTTCATCGCGGCATTCGGCATGTGGACGGCGGAGCCCTATACGGTCAGCAGAACGGTCGGCCAGTACGGCGTTCTTTGGGTGACCTATCCGGATCCCGAGATGTCCGGATGCGAGCGATTCGACAACCGGGATTTTGATTCTTGCGATACCGTCGCTTTCGACGGCTTGGTAGCTTGGCGGCTCATGTCCGGTGGTGAGGAGACTCTGGCCTGGATCACCGGTGACTACCAGTATGAGTTGTTCCATCGATCGCAGGTCGACTCCGAGATGGCTCTCGAGATGGCATCGGCGATGGTTCCGCTCGCCAGCGTGACCATGTCCGCCGGCACCGACTCTCTGATACCCGGTGATGACCAAGCTGCGCCGGCCGCCGCCGACGGATAGGTAGCCCGGTGTGCCGGCCTAGTCTCTATGCCGAGCAACCAGGGAGATAGGCATTTTCCACTCCGGGGGCTGGTACGCCCGGCTGACCTACGACGAAAACCAGGACCGCCCGCAAATCGATCGCGCCCTTCTGCGCAGGGTCTTCGCGTACGGGCGGCCCTATCAGAGCTGGATAGCTGGCGTGCTCGGAACAATCGTGGTGATCTCGGCGCTGAGCGTCGTGCCGCCGATCCTCATCCGATATCTCGTCGACGATGCGATACCGAACCGGGACCTCGCCCTGCTGTCGTGGCTCGGCGCCGGGATGATCGCGGTACCTCTGGTCAATGCAGTCCTCGGCACACTGCAGCGCTGGCTAAGTGCCAGAGCCGGGGAGGGGATCATTTTCGACCTGCGGCGGGAACTGTTCGCCCACATCCAGGGTATGTCGTTGCGCTTCTTCACGGCCACTCGTACCGGTGAGCTGATCTCTCGCATCAACAACGACGTTGTCGGAGCGCAGCAGGCGGTGACCGGCACCTTCATCACGATCGCCTCGAATGTGATCTCCGTAGTGTTCATCCTCGTCGTCATGCTGCAAGCCGAGTGGCGTCTGACGCTACTGGCCATTGCCGCGCTCCCGCTGTTCGTGCTGCCGGCGCGAGGCGTGGCCAAGATCCTTCGACGGGTGGCGGAAGCCCAGATGGAGCACAACGCCTCGATGTCGGCCATCTTGCAGGAAACGTTCAACGTCAGCGGAGCTCTGCTCGTCAAACTCTTCAATCGGAGTGTCGACGAGCAGGTCCGCTTCAACGCGGAAGCTGCAGCTGTGCGAGATCTCGGAGTCCGGCGCGCCTTGATCGGAAGATGGTTCTTCGCCGCCCTTGGGCTGGTCGGCGCGGTCGGAACGGCGGCAGTGTTCTGGGTGGGAGGCTGGCTCGTCATCAACGGCGACCTGAAAATTGGCGTGGTTGTGATGTTCTCAGCGCTGCTGGCCCAGCTGTACGGTCCGCTCTCCGCGTTGTCCAACGCCAGGGTCGAGTTCGCCACGTCGCTGGTCTCGTTCGAACGGGTGTTCGAGGTGATCGACCTACCACAGGAAATCCGGCAGGCAGACGGAGCCGTTCATCTCGACCATGTCGAAGGCGCCATCCGGTTCAGCGACGTGTCGTTTCGCTATCAGTCCGACGGGCCGGAGGGCCTCACCCAGGTGAAGCGATTTGGCCGGGGCGCCACGTACGAGCAATCGATTCCTGAGACCGCAATGGTGGCGACCAGGGAGTGGGCGATCGAGCGGATCACGTTTGACGTTGCTCCCGGTGAACTCGTGGCACTGGTCGGGCGGAGCGGAGCCGGCAAAACGACCATGAGTTACCTGTTACCCCGTATCTACGATGTAACGACGGGAGCGATCGAGATCGATGGGCACGATATCCGGAACCTGACGCTCGACACGCTTGCAGATGCCATCGGAGTGGTGACCCAGGAGTCCTACCTGTTCCACGACTCGATCGCCGCCAACTTGGCCTATGCCCGTCCGGACGCCACTGCGACCGAAATCGAAGCGGCCACCAAGGCTGCCAACATCTATGACTTCATCGCCGGCCTCCCGGATGGCTTTGAGACCGTCGTCGGTGAGCGCGGCTACCGGTTGTCCGGAGGTGAGAAGCAGCGCCTGGCACTGGCCAGGGTGATTCTCAAAGACCCGCGAATTCTCATTCTCGACGAAGCAACCTCGCACCTCGATTCACAATCCGAAGCTCTGATCCAGGAGGCGCTCGAGCGGGTGATGTACGGCAGGACCTCGGTGGTGATCGCCCATCGTTTGTCTACGATCCTGGCCGCCGACCGGATCCTCGTGATCGATGGTGGGCGGCTCGTCGAACAGGGCAACCATCGAACGCTCCTCGAACAGGGGGGTCTCTATGCCGACTTGTTCGAAACACAGTTTCGGGGCGAGGAATCCCAGCTCAGTCGCGGAAGTTGACGAACTGAAGCGGTATCCGGTAGTCGAGTTCTTTCAAGGCGGCGATGGCTTCCTGGAGGTCGTCCCGCTTCTTTCCTGAGATCCGCAAGCGATCTCCTTGGATTTGCACCTGGACCTTCAGTTTCAGGCCCTTCACGTGCTTGTTGAGCTCGCGAGCCGCATCCTGAGCGATTCCCTGATTCACGGTGAACACGGAGCGATACCGCCCGCCGCCTACCTCCTTGGGCTCGCCACCCCCGAGTGATTTGAGTGACACGGTCCTCCGAATGAGTTTCTCTTTGAGGACCTCGACGGCGGCCCGCAATCGATCTTCAGTCGACGACTCGGTGACGATCTCATCGCCCTGCAGGACCACGGTTGTGGCCGTGCCTTTGAAGTCGTATCGGGTGGCCGTTTCGCGGGCGGCTTGATCAACGGCATTGCGGACCTCCTGGAGGTCCACTTCGGAGACAACGTCGAAAGTAGGCATATTGAGAGCTTAGGGGGTGGAAGCCGTCTGCACATGGGTCGAGATAGCCTTGATGAGCTTGTCCCACAATGGGCGGGGGAGATCGTGGCCCATGTCGTCGATAATCAGCAGTTTTGCGCCCGGGATCATCTCTGCGGTGTGCCGGCCACCCGAGATGTCGACCAACGGGTCCAGCGCTCCGTGAATGACCAGTGTTGGAGCGGAGACCCCGGCTACCTGCTCGGAACGGTTGCCGGCCGCGTAGATGGCGGCGAGTTGCCTTCCTGAGCCGTCCGGATTGAAGGACCTGTCGTAGGCCGCCCCGGCTTGCGCGCCCGCCGCTTCCTCGTCGAAATACGCCGGGCTACAGATCACTTGCTGGGCCCGTACCGAGGCATCGATCGCCCCAGGGCGGTCGGTCGGGGGGCGCTCGAAGAGTACGGCCATGGCGGCCGGGGTTGCTTGGCCGACTACCCGGCTTCCGGTACTTGACATGATCGACGTCAAAGAGGCAACGCGATCTGGATGCTCTGCCGCCAGCGTCTGGGCGATCATGCCGCCCATCGATACTCCCACCAGATGCGCACGTTCGATTCCGAGGTGATCCATCAGTCCCAGGGCGTCACCGGCCATATCGGAGAGGGTGTACGGGACTTCGATCGCTCTACCCGCCAGTGCCTCGCTGAGGGCAATCGATAGGTCGAGTTCGGCATCGTCGAACATGGTGGAGAGCCCGACGTCTCTGTTGTCGAAGCGAATCACCCGGGTGCCGGTGTCGGCCAGACGCGCGCAGAACTCCGTTTCCCAGATCAGCAATTGCCCCCCGAGACCGGCGATTAGGAGCACTTGTTGATCGAGGGCGTCGCCGAAGGTCTCGTAGAAGATGTCCGCGTTTTCCAGGTGAGCGATCGGCATGGTGAGATGCTGGAGTGTGCAGGGGCAATAGTCAAACGCCGGATCGTATCCTGTGGCCGTGGTACGTTGCCTGCCGGGAATGATCAAATACCTCGGATCCAAGCGGCGTCTCGTGCCGGTGCTCGGTGACCTGCTGGTCGGGTCGGGTGCCGCCACCGCGCTCGACCTCTTCACAGGAACGACGAGGGTGGCTCGTGCCTTCAAGGAAAAAGGCGCGTTGGTGACTGCGGTAGATACGGCAAGGTATTCGGAGGTCTTTGGCAAGTGCTACCTGGCTATCGATGCCGACACTGCCGACACAGACGAGGTGGTCGACGCCCTCGATCGGCTGAACGGCTTGGACGGCTCGGCGGGGTATTTCACGGACACGTTCAGCCACCAATCCCGTTTCTTCCAGCCGCACAACGCGGAGCGAGTCGATGCCATCCGGGAGGTGATCGAGTCGGATTATCGCGACTCGTGGATGTATCCGGTCCTGTTGACATCCCTGATTCTGGCGGCAGACCGGGTGGACTCGACGACCGGCGTTCAGATGGCGTATGTGAAGGAGTGGGCGCCGCGGTCGTTCAAACCGCTCGAACTAAGGGTTCCCGATCTCTTGACAGGCGGCGGGCGGGCGGTGCGCGGCGATGCAGTTGAGCTGGCCGGCCAGCTCGGCTCATTTGATCTCGCCTATCTCGATCCTCCCTATAACCAGCATCGCTACTTCACGAACTACCACATCTGGGAGACGCTCGTCGCCTGGGATCACCCCGAGCATTACGGCGTGGCCTGCAAGCGACTGGACAGCCGTGAGGATGCGACCAAGAGTGTTTTCAACAAGAAACGGGAAATGCCGGCGGCCCTGGGGGCCGTGATCGCGGAGATCGATGCCTCCCTCCTTGTGCTCTCTTACAACAACGAGTCCTGGATCGAATTCGATGCGCTGGTTGAGATGCTGCAGGTGCGAGGCCGGGTACTCGCTCTCGCCTTCGACTCGAAGCGGTATGTCGGTGCGCAGATCGGTATTCACAACCCACAGGGTCAACGGGTTGGGGAGGTCTCTCACCTTCGAAACCTCGAGTACGTGCTGGTGGCCGGCGAGGGAACGCTCGTTGATCGAGTCGTTGAGCCATTCGGCGGCTATCTCGTCCCCACCTCCTGAGGGCTCGTCTCGACGCCATTCCCCATGTTGGATGCGAGTACAGGGTCCGTCGGACACAGCAGCAGCATTGTGCCGTCGTGGGTCAACCACAGCCCGTCGGAGACGAGGAGCCATTGGCGGATGGGGAATGCTTCGAGGCGCGTCCGAGTCCGGCGCGTGGGTGCGCGATAGGCGAGTACATTGGGAGCGGGGGCATGCAGCGATGGCATGGTGCTCACAAGCTCGAATCGCCCGAATAGCCGAGCCATGCCTTCGGCGGCATCGAGCGGCCGTCCGTCGGACCACCATTCGACGGCTCCACATGAGGCGCATGCGACTACTCCGGTCGATCCATCCCATGTGACGTTGTGGCGACAAGCTGATTTCATACCGTCACTCTGACAGGGGGGTGTGACAGAATTCTTTCGTGCGAAAGCGCGGGGTGAGAGACTCTTCGACTATTCGATCGTTGCTCCTTTTCCCGCCGCTGTATTCGTCGCGCGGACGTATGCTCGCGGAATGCGAGTAGTGGTCGGGATCGCCTTGGCTTTGGCTGCCTGTGGAGCGACGGATGTTCCGCAGACGACGGCGTCGACCGTCGTTCAGTCGACGATGCCGGCATCGACGACGGAAGGGCCGGGGGCGGACAGCTGTGCGAATGTCGTTGCGGTCGAGGCAGTCCGAGCCGGCGACGGCACGTATACCTTTGCCGTGACGGTGGCCTCGCCGGATGAAGGGTGGGAGAAATACGCCGATGAGTGGACGATTTGGACCCCCGAGGGAACGGCGCTTGCAACTCGCATCCTGGAGCACCCGCACGAAGATGAGCAGCCGTTCACACGCTCGTTGAGTGGAGTGCTGATACCCGGCGGCGTTACGACCGTGGTCGTGGGCGCTCGGGATTCGGTTGAGGGTTACTGCGGAGCGACGATCGAACTCACGATTCCGTGACGCTCAGCCAGTCTGTTCGTCGATAACACGGCGCCGTTCGTCGCGTTCGACGTCATCGAAGGTTCGCGAAACGCCGGGAACCAACACCAGTGGGATGGGAGACCGCTGCATGACTTTGACAGAGACACTGCTCCAAACGTTCTCATCGAAGATGGGCCTGGTTGCTCCCATCACGATGATGTCCGCGGCCCGTTCGCCGGCAACACGCACGATCACTTCACCGGCGTCGCTGCCCTCTTCGAGAATGGTGTCTGCCGAAATACCGTGTGTGCGCAGCGCCGCCACGACCGGTTCGACCAGGCGGATGCCGCGTTCCTCCACGTACCGTTTGACGAGTTGGGTGCGAACCTTGGCGATACCTTCGGTACCATCGTCGAACGGGTGCCACTCGCCGGTTTCGAGATCGTCCAGGAACGACAGTGGGACCTCGATGACCGTCATGACCGAAACGTGCTGTTCAGCGTGGGCCAGGGTGGCGACCAGAGCCGCGACGCGGGCGGCGGGAAGAGCACCGGCGGTGGCGATCAGAATGTGCACCAGGAAAGATTAGGCGACATGGCAACGCCAGGCGATGGCATACCACGAAATGGCAGGAGGACCTGATGGCGGACCTAGAGGCGGAACTCGTAAACAAGGTGACGTGGAGCATTCCGACTGCGTTGGCACTCGTCGGCTCGCACGCCGGCGACGAATGGAACGCAATGACCACGAGTTGGATCACGCAGGTGGCTATGGAGCCGGTTCTGGTCGGAATCGGAGTCGACAAGAAGGCCGTCACCCATCGCTTGATCAACGAAGGACGGTGCTTCTCGATCAATCTGTGGTCGGCAGAAGACACCCGTACGTTCGTCAAGTTCTCGAAACCGGCGGTCAAAGAGGGCATGACGCTCAACGGCCGAGCGATTCGGGCAGGTGTGACCGGTTCCCCGATCTTCGAGGAAGCCGTTGCCTGGATGGACCTCCAACTGTGGAAAGAGGTCGATTGTGGAACTCATACGTTCTTCATTGGCGAGATCGTCGACGCAGGCCTACCGGATCCCGACGCGGTCGTTGCGTCCGTCAGGGATACCCGGATGAAATACGGAGGCGTGAGACGCGGTGGCCACTGAACTTTGAACGAAACGACCGAGCATTCGATCAGGAGGAACACATGGAAGTACGAATTGATGACAAGGTAGCGGTGGTCACTGGAGCCAGCCGGGGAATAGGCGAATCGATTGCGACCGAATTCCTCAACAGTGGAGCGCGCGGTGTCGTCATCACCGGGCGCCGGGAGGAAAACCTGGCGGAGGCGCGGACGAGCATCAGCGAAGCAACGGGTCTCGGCGACCGACTGGTCACGATGGTCGCCCGCGCTGATGATGCGGAGCATGCTGAATCGACTGTGAAGGGGGCCATCGAGACGTTCGGGGCCTGCGACATCCTCGTCAACAACGCCGGGACCAATCCGGCGGCCGGCAATCTGGCGGACGTGGAGCTCGGAGCTCTCGAAAAGACCTGGTCGGTCAACCAACTGGGCCCCATCTTGTGGGCCCGCGCCGCATTCAATCAGTGGATGCACGAGCACGGTGGGTCGATCATCAACGTCGCCTCGGTGGGCGGTATGCGCCCGACGGCGGTTCTCGGTGCCTACAACATATCGAAGGCAGCCCTGATTTTCACGACGCAACAACTCGCCTTTGAAATGGCCCCAAACGTGAGGGTGAACGCCGTGGCTCCTGCCGTAGTCAAGACCCGCCTTTCGGCGGCCCTGTGGGCAGGCGGAGAGGAAGCGGCGGCGGCGACCCATCCACTCGGAAGGTTGGGAGAGCCGCAAGATGTGGCAAACGCCGTGTTGTTTCTTGCCTCGGAGGCCGCCTCCTGGATTACCGGAGTGACCTTGCCGGTTGACGGTGGGGTCATCGGGGCTGGGGGCAGCCTGACCTGACGCTCGGACGGCTATGTCGGTGAGGCATCGAGCGGATATCCCGGTTCACCTGCCGCGAACCAATCTTCGACGGCGGCTTGCGTTCCGACATCGTGGCCGGCCAGGCTGGACAAGATATAGCGGTGGTGCAGAATGTCGCAATACGCCTGGACGGGGTCGGCGGTCTTGGTCGCCCCGCGCAGGCGCTGCATCATTGGCCGGAATTCCTGCACGCGCCACTTCATGGCGCTGATCACCCGGTCGGTGTCCGGCTTTTGCAGCGCCTGAAAGTAGTGGAGGTCACCGAGGATGTAGCGCGCTTGCTGCTCTAGCGCCCGCACTCCGGTTAGTTCTTCCAGCTCCCTGGCATGGAAATCTCGTACTCCGATCTTGATGTGCACCTTCATACGCTGCTCCTCCCCGACCGGGATGAGCTCCACTTCGTCGACCGTGACGCCGAGATCGTTGAGCCGCTCGATCCGTTCGCGAATGCGAAAGCGTTCATCTCGCGGAATCACCAGTTCCTGATTGACTTCCGTCCACAAGGCGAGATAGCGAGCTGCCACATCATCGCCGAGTTCGAAGTCGGCGTCATCGATGTCGAAACCCTGTAGTGAGGCGATGTCGGCCATACCGCCTGCGACGTTCTCGATCATGATTTGCAGGTCCTCGAGGCGACGGCCGTCGCTCAGTTCGTCGTGGAGTTCGGCCGTCTCAGCGTCGACCATGATCGTCTCGATGGCGTCTGCGTCGTATCGATAGAGAACATTCGACAGAGAGCAATCGCCCCAGAAACACCCGATGAGGTGCAACTCGACCAGCAACCAGGCGAAGGCGTCGAGCATCTGCTTGCGGCGGGGACCGAATCCCGGTCCTTCGAGGAGTTCGCGATAGGAGAAAGAGAAGTCTGCGTAGCGGGTGATAAGGGCGGCAGAGCGTTCGTCGTTCGGATCATCCGACCGATCTTCGACCAGTCCGACCGGAAGAACGGCCTTGACGCCGGTGCCCTCCAGTTCACGCAGCACGGTGTAGTCGCGCCGTGCGGCCCTGAGCGGGAGTTCCTTGATGACGTACGTCCCTTCCGGGTACACGACGAAGCGCACCTCGTGCCGGGAGATGCCCTTCGGGAGGTCCACGATGCGATCGGTCGACCATTCAACGATCGAACGATCCCACTCGAGATCGAGGAAGTCCGGATGTCCTGCCCGGATCGTGATGGTATGCGAGGTCATAGCGGCACGGTACTAGCGTTGTGGGCCGTGCAGACGCCGGAACGAATCGAGATCGAGGATGGCGCCCGTGTCATCGTTGACTGGCCCGGCGGAGCGAGTCAGACGCTCACCGCTCGTCAACTCAGAGACGCCTGTACCTGTGCGAACTGCGCAACTCAGGCTGAGAAGGGACGAATCAGGCTGGTTATGGCGACGACGATCGCCGAAGCGCGGCTGGTCGGCAGCTACGGCATCAACTTCACGTTCGGTCCGGACGGGCACCATACGGGCATCTTCACGTTCGATCAGCTTCGCGCCCTGAGAGATCAGGCCTAGAAGGCTTGCACGGGCAACAACTGAGGTGGCTCGTGGGTGGAGCGGTTGGCGCTCCGGCATCTGAGCACGAAGCAGACGTCGCAACTTGAGACTCGGAACCTATTTGTTTCCCCGGAAGGCCAGACCGCGTGGGGTCATTGCGAACCCGTGCTGCTGGAGCAGGGCTCCGAGTGGGGTGGACCCGGATGCTTCCCCGTCGATCTCGTTGATGATCATTCGTCCCCGTCGCCTCCCGATCTGCTCGATCGCTCGTGCGGTCGAGGCCTCGACGGTGCCAAAGGTGAAGAGGCGTCGGCGGTCCACATACGCGACCAGTGCCCCCGACGCGATGACGACCCATGACCCTGCCGACCGTGCGGGACGGCCGATCGGATGATCGGGCCAGGAGACGGCCGCACCATAGAGATTGGCCGGATCCGTGGCGGCGAGGGCCCAGGTGGTGTCGCTCGTTGCCCTAAGGCGATCGACTGCGCCCGGTAGGGCGAACTGCGCTCCACCCATTCCCTCGACGAAGTAGCCGCGCCGGATCTTTCCGATGTCCTCCATCTGACGCAGTATCGGGTAGAAGCGGGTGAATCCGCCGGCGACCGCCTCGGCCGAGGTGCCGTCCCTGGTAACAACGCCGTGCCGTTCGAGCAGTAGCTCAGTCCAGGCTGCGCTTCTGAGTGTGTCCGGGATGTTGTCGTCTGTTGCCTCGGAGACCAACCACCATCGTCCGGTGGTGGAGGGGGCGAAGGTCGGGGACCGTGTTCCGCGCCGGGTGGTGGTGCGCCTGCGGGCCGCCAGAGAACGGACCGGAGCGAGGGTGTCGTTGGTGACCAGTCCGCGCCAGACGAGATCCCACAACGCCTCGCCGACCAGTTCGGGGTCGCCGCCGCCGGCCGACTCATAGATCTCCGGGAAGAACGAAGCCCCGCGTCGGAGCAGCAGATCGAGGATCGAGTCGTGCATCGGGGTGGTCTCCCAGTCGACCGGTCGGGGGAGCGCCAGCCTGGAGAGCTGATCGCGGAAGAAGAGCGACAACTTGCCGTCGCGTGGTCCGAGCGAGCCATACCCTACCCACACGATGTCCCCGGCCAGCATGAGTTGATCGAGCATCGCCGGCTGGTATCGCATGCGGGCCGGCAGGATGTCGGTTTCGAGCGCAGAGGCGGGAAGTGGATACCCCTGCAACTGGCGGACGGTTTCGACCAGCCGGTCGGTTGACATTCGATCGCCTCCAACGCCGTGCCAGGTGAGGGCGAACGCGGCCATTGCCGCCGCAGCTACCGGTTCGATCTCCGAACGAAGGACGGCCAGCGAGCGTCGCTTGATCCTGCGGAGCACCTCGGTGTCAACCCACTCGCGCTCAGAGCCTTCCGCCCGGAAGGCCCCCCTGGCTGCCCGACCGGATTCCTCGAGTTTCGCCAGTGCGATCGCAACAACCGCGGTTGGCAGGCCGAGTGCGTTCGACGCTGCTTCTGCCACAAACGGCCCATGAGTCCTGGCATAGCGGGCGACCACGTCGCCCAGCGGGTCTTCAACCGGATCCAGGAACACATGGGGAACTCCGACCGGAGGTTGGACTCCGACTGCGTCTCGTAGCCGCCCTGCGTCTTCGATGGCGGCCCAACGACCGAGGCCGCTCTGTTGGAGCGGGATGATCTGGTTCCTGGCCTGGAGATCCGCCAGGAGCGGTGCCGGATCATCGTCTGTGAGGCGAGCGGCCAGCTCGTCGGCCGTGAGTGGACCGAGCTGACGGAGGAGGTCGTGCGCCCCGGATGCCCCGGTCGCCTGATAACCAGCAGCAAGGCGTTGCAGCTCCAACTCGACGGCCGCGATGACATCGGGAGATATCAGCTGGCGGAGTTCTCCCTCACCGAGGAGTTCGCCGAGGAGCTCGCGGTCGAGGGTGAGGGCGGCCGCCCGGCGTTCGGCTAGAGGCGTGTCACCCTCATATAGGAAGGAGGCGACGAACTCGAAGAGGAGGGAGGAGGCGAAAGGACTGGGGGAGGCGAGTTCTACCTCGGCAACGCGTATAGCCCGCGACCGAAGGTCGCCGAGCAAATCGATCAGTGCCGGAACATCGAAGTCGTCCTGGAGGATCTCCCGGTACGTCTCGAGAACGATGGGAAACGATCCGAACCGACGCACGACGCCCAGCAGATTGCCGGCCCGTCGTCGCTGGAGCCACAGCGGCGTCCGCTTGCCCGGTCGCCGGCGCGGGAGCAGGAGGGACCGCGCAGCCGCTTCCCTGAAGCGAGCGGCGAACATGGCAGAGTCCGCCAGATGATCCACCAGTTCGGCTTCTACTTCGTCCGGATCGATGAGCAGATCTGCGGCGGTCGGAATGTCGTCCTGGTCGGGAAACCGGAGTGCAATGCCGTCGTCGCCCCAGATGACGTCGACCTGACGGCCGAGTGTCTGTCGGAACCGACCGGTGAGTGCCATGGCCCACGGCGCATGCACTCTGGCTCCGAACGGTGACAGCAGGACCATCCTCCAGTCCCCGATCTCATCTCGGAAGCGTTCGACGACGACGGTCCTGTCCGACGGGAGATAACCCGTTGCTTCGAGTTCCTCCTGCAGGTATCCGGCGAGGTTCGAGGCGGCCAGTTCGTCGAGGTGGTACCGGTCGACGAGGGTGCGTTCGGCCCCGGTGCGGTCGAGGGCGCCGACTTGGCGAGTGAACTCCCCGAGGGCACGTCCCGTCTCGATCGTTCTGCCGAGCATGTCCCCGTGCCAGAACGGCATCGTTGCGCCGGCCTCACCGGGAGCCGGGACGACCTCGACCCGGTCGGCGGTGATCTCATTGATTCGCCATGTGGAGGCTCCCAGGATGAAGACGTCGCCCACTCTCGACTCGTAGACCATCTCCTCGTCGAGCTCGCCGACCCTGGCACCATCGGGAAGGTGGACCGTGTAGAGGCCTCGATCCGGGATCGTGCCCGGATTCTGGACTGCCAGTTGCAGGGCTCCCGGACGACCCACGACGGTGTTGGCGACGCGATCCCAATCGATGCGTGGGCGCAACTCGGAGAAGAGCTCAGACGGGTATCGACCGGAGAGCATGTCGAGCACCGCGTCGAAAGGACCACGTCCAAGCTCTGCGTATGGCGCGGCTCGGCGAACGAGTGAGAACAGGTCGTCAACGTCCCATTCGTCTTTGGCGGCCATAGCCACGATGTGCTGTGCCAGGACGTCGAGTGGACTACGCGGGATCCGGGTCGACTCGACGGCGCGCTCGAGCATGCGGTCGACCACGACGGTGGCGACCAGAAGGTCCCCCCGGTACTTCGGAAAGATCTTGGCGCGGGAAGCTGCCCCAACCTGATGGCCGGCCCGGCCGACCCGTTGAAGCCCGCTGGCGACTGAGGTGGGAGATTCGATCTGTAGGACGAGATCGACGGCGCCCATGTCGATGCCTAGTTCCAGAGAGGATGTTGCCACGACGGCCGGGAGCTCACCTTTCTTGAGCATCTCCTCGATCTGGACGCGCTGCTCGCGGGACACGGATCCATGGTGTGCTCTGGCGACCTCTTCGCCGGCGAGGCGGTTGAGCTCGTCACAAATGCGCTCGGCGAGCCTTCTGCTGTTGGCGAACACGATCGTCGACCGGTGGCTGCGGATATGCTCGAGGAGAGTGGGATAGATGGCCGTCCACACCGACGGTCTGGCCGGTGCGAGTTGCGCGGGGCCGTCGTACACGCCCCGGAGGGTCGGTGGCGCGGTGGTGACGGCTGTCATGTCTTCAACCGGAACGACCAGCTCGAGTTCGAGCGCCTTGTCGCCGGGGACGTCGATCAGCTGTACGGGACGGGGTGTCCAGGTATCTCCATCGACCGTCCCGCCACCGAGGAACGAGCCGATCACTTCCAGCGGCCGCTGGGTGGCTGAGAGACCGATGCGTTGCGGTGAGATGGCTGTGATCTCCTCGAGGCGTTCCAGAGACAGGGCCAGATGGGTCCCGCGCTTGGTGGCGGCAACCGCATGCACCTCATCGACGATCACCCATCGCACCGACCGGAGGGCCGTCCGAGCCTGGGAGGTCAGCAGAAGGTAGAGAGATTCGGGAGTCGTGATGAGAACGTCCGGCGGATGCCGCTCCATTCGTCGTCGTTCATCTGCAGGAGTGTCGCCGGTGCGGATGAACGTCGTGACGTCCGGCAGGGGTTCGAGGCCGAGGCGCCGGGCTGCATGCTGGATTCCGATGAGCGGTGCCCGGAGGTTGCGATCGATGTCGTAGGCAAGTGCCTTTAGGGGAGAGATGTAGAGGACCCTGCACCGTTCCTTTGCGGGAGGGATTGGTTCGTGGAGGATGCGGTCGAGCGTCCAGAGGAACGCGGCCAGGGTCTTGCCGGACCCGGTCGGGGCGTGGATGAGCGTATGCCGACCATCTGCGATGGCCGGCCAGCCGTCTCGCTGTGCATCGGTGGGCGCCTCGAACGACGCCTCAAACCATGCTCGCGTCGCAGGAGAGAACAGATCCAGCACGCCGTCACGGTAGCGACCCCCGCAGACGTATTTTCTCCGCAATGCACCGGCGCGTGGCAGTGCATTGCATTGCGGAGAAAACGGCACGTTGTTTCTCGGCAATGCAGTGGCGCGTGGAGGATCGAGATGTACGGCATCCGCCTCGTCAAGTCGAGGGGGTCGAACCGACCTTCCGTTGCCCGCCAACTGGCCGAGGCGATGGCGGGGGGACCTTTCCTACCGACTCGATGACGGGCTGAGCAGCTTCCTGCTGCGGCTCATGACCTGCGGCTCAGGGCTCGCCTCGGGGCCCCGTGTGGGGCCCCGAGGTGAAGTGAGTCTGCCTGTAAGCCGGATTCTGTACTCCAACCGCTTTGGCTTCGCCGAAGCGGCGACCATCCATCTGGGGCCGGCGTTACCGCGCGGCCTCGGTGCGGCCTACCTGGGATGAGGCGCTCGCCGAAACGAGAGCCGGGCGGGC
>JAHEDK010000001.1:153173-195863 GCA_024641245.1 Actinomycetes bacterium | reverse complement strand
GTACTCCAACCGCTTTGGCTTCGCCGAAGCGGCGACCATCCATCTGGGGCCGGCGTTACCGCGCGGCCTCGGTGCGGCCTACCTGGGATGAGGCGCTCGCCGAAACGAGAGCCGGGCGGGCAACCCAGCATCCCTGCTTGGCCTTGCTCCGGGTGGGGTTTGCCGAGCCATCCCGGTCTCCCGGGATGCTGGTGGTCTCTTACACCACCGTTTCACCCTTGCCGGTTGGTGATGGCACCAACGTAGGCGGTCTGTTCTCTGTGGCACTTTCCGTCGGCTCACGCCGCCTGGGAGTTACCCAGCACCCTGCCCTGTGGAGTCCGGACTTTCCTCCAACGTAGATCGGTCTACGCAGGCGGTCACCCGGCAGGCTCACCATCGAAGCGTACAACGAAACTAGTTTCTCCGTTGTTCCCGTCAACGGCGACCGGCAATTGCGCCCGCCGACCGGCCGAGTGCGGCCGCCAGGATCACCAGGATGATGATCGTCGGTAGCCGCGCAGGACTACCCGACGCGATACTTACTACTCCCACGATCGTTGCCATCAATAATCCGGCCAGCATGCCGTGCGGGGCGGCCGGCTGCGCCAATCGACCGGCTGCATATCCGGATGCAATGAACCCAGCAGCAACCCCGACCATGAGCGCCGGATCCTCGGGGTTGTCGACATTGGGAAGGAGCAGAAGGCCCCATGCCAGCAAGCTCACCAGCGCGGTAATGAGAACGCCGCCCGCGGCACCCATGATGATGGCTCCGATGCTGAGTGATCTCACCCGCTGCAATCCGTGATGTCTGGCGACGCTAGAACCGAGAAGGGCGATTCTAGAAGAGTGGTTCTTCGACGTACTCTTCCAGACCGGCCACCCATCCCGTGGGTAGTCCCCAATGTCGGCCGCCCTGAACGATCAAGCTCATGTAGTCCCTCGAAGGCCTGCGGTCGTTGGCAACTTCGGTCGCATGGGCATGAGTGACCACCGAGTGACGGCGACCTTCTCGATCTACCGCTTTGAAGTCCTGGGTCTGGATACGGCCTTCAGCGGTCTCAGCTGCGTCAATTGCTTCGAGCGCGCCGTTGGTGAGCTCGAATACGGCTCCCCAAACGGTGTTACCTGCTTCGGCTCGCACCGAGGGGAGCGAGCCCTCCCACTTCCCGTTGGCAAGAGGGAAGACCAGTTTCGTTTCGGGAAGGTGCGCGATGAATCTGAATTCGGCGTCCGCGGTAACAGACCCGAGGCGCTCGGGTGCAATGAGCGCCGTATACGCAAAGTACAGGGTGCTCAGGTTGGACCTCCTCGTCTGATCTCGTCGGCCGGAACATTGTAGTGATCCCGACCAGGTTCTTGGTTGTCGGGAACAATCAGCATCTGTCGGCGTGTTGGCGGAGGGTATGAGGAGCTACATCCGGAACATCACCGCCATCGCCGCCTTCGGCTTGGTTGCGGTCGCCTGTGGTGCCGGATCCGGCGAATCCACGGCGACCTCGACCACGGCGAGGGACTCGGCGACGACCACAACTCAGGAAGACACGCCGGTGACCACCGACCGGATACCAACATCTGTCCCGACTTTCGACGGCCCATCGGCCCTCGACGTTGCACCCGATGGGTTGTCCGATGCAGGTTTCCCCAAACCGCTGATCGACACTGATCGCTTGATCCAGGGGCAGGTCCCCGACGGCATACCGGCAATCGACCAACCTCGGTTTGTCGACGTTGCCGCGGCGGAAGAGTGGATGACAGACGCTGAAGCGCTGGTCGTCCTCGACATCAATGGTGACGTCCGTGCCTACCCCGTGCAGATTCTGATCTGGCACGAGATAGTCAACGACACCGTCGGCGACGTGCCGGTAGCCATCACGTATTGCCCGTTGTGCAATTCGGCCGTTACGTACGAGCGACGGATCGACGGCCGGACTACGACATTCGGCACCTCGGGTTTCCTGTTCAGTTCGGCACTGGTCATGTACGACCGCGCTACGGAATCGCTGTGGACCCATTTCGATGGAGTGGCCGTCGCAGGGATCCGAACGGGGACCCGGCTCGAGGCCATTTCATCGCCGCTGCTGGCGTGGGCGGACTTCAAAGTGGCGTACCCGGACGCCACGGTTCTGGATGTCGAGCGGACCGGGCACAGCCGTCCATACGGTTCCAACCCGTATGTCGGGTACGACGACATTGTCAGCTATCCGTTCTTGTTCGACGGTGACGTCGACGATCGCGCACCGGCACAACAACGAGTGGTCGGCGTCAACCTCGACGGTGTTGCCCGGGCCTGGACGCTGGAGGCAATAAGTGGTGACGGGCCGACCGCCACCCACGACTCGGTGGCAAACACCCCGGTTGTGATTCTCTGGAAACCGGGCCAGTCGAGCGCCCTCGATGAATCAAGCATCGGGGGCGGTCGGGATGTTGGGAGTGTTGGGGTGTTTCGATCTGAGATCGACGGCCGGACACTCACGCTGGAAGCCAGGGACGACGCCTTCCGGGATGTCGAAACGGGGAGTACATGGGATGTTCTCGGTCGAGCCGTTGCCGGCCCGCTGGTCGGACAGATCCTGGAGCCAATCGCTCACCTCGATACCTTCTGGTTCGCCTGGTTGTCGTACAACCCGGCCACTGATTTCGTCGGCGGCTGACTTGACCATCTTCAGGAGGTGCCGACAGGTACCGGATGCAGGCACAAGGCTCTGTTCGGCATTTGCGATGGTCGCAGGCGGCCGCCTGCCTCGACGCCGATCCGGGGCTCTTCTTTCCTGGACCCACCCAGAGCGCAGCCCCTGCGCTCCAGATCTGTGCGAAGTGCGCAGTCGAGGAGCACTGTCTTCAATATGCGCTCGCAATCGACGAGCCGTATGGGATCTGGGGAGGGATGACCGCATCCCGCCGTCGAAGACTGCTCAGCCGCGGAGCGTGAGACCATCGCAGGCGCAGTAGCCTCTGTTGGTACATCTAGTCAGAGGTGACCAATGAAGACGACAACGCCCGCGCCTCCCGACCCCCGTGATTTCCTCGCTATCGATGCACTGCTGTCCGACGAGGAGATCCTGTTGCGCGACACGGTGCGACAGTTCGTCGGTGACCGGATCTTGCCTGACGTCGGCGATTGGTTCGAAGCCGGTACGTTTCCATCTCGCCAGATGGCCAAGGAGATGGGGGCGCTCGGGCTATTCGGCATGCACCTCGAGGGCTATGGCTGTGCCGGGACGTCGGCAACAGAATACGGCCTGGCGTGCCTGGAGCTGGAGGCCGGTGACAGCGGGGCGAGGAGTTTCGTGTCGGTGCAGGGCTCCCTGGCCATGTTCCCGATTTGGGCATACGGATCCGAAGAGCAGAAGCAAAAGTGGCTTCCCGGTATGGCCGCCGGTGAAACGATCGGCTGTTTTGGCCTGACCGAACCTGATTCGGGCAGTGATCCGGCCTCGATGCGGACCCGGGCACGTCGCGACGGCGATGACTGGGTTCTCAACGGGACGAAGATGTGGATCACGAACGGCAGCGTTGCCGACGTTGCGATTGTCTGGGCACAGACCGACGACGGGGTACGGGGATTCATCGTGCCCACCAATCGGGCCGGATTCTCGACGCAAGATATCCACAAGAAGGTCTCGCTTCGGGCATCGATCACGTCTGAACTGATCCTCGACGATGTGCGCTTGCCCGGCGACGCGGTTCTGCCGGGGGTCGAGGGGATGAAAGGGCCGCTGTCCTGCTTGAACGAGGCCCGCTTCGGGATTCTGTTCGGCGCCATGGGGGCGGCTCGGGCCTGCTACGAATCCGCGCTGGACTACTCGCTCGCCCGTACCCAGTTCGACGTTCCGATCGCGTCGTTCCAGCTGACCCAGAAGAAGCTCGCAGAGATGGCGGTGGCAGTGAACCGTGGGACACTGCTGGCTCTCCACCTCGGACGAATGAAGGACTCCGGGACCCTCCGTCATGAGCATGTGAGCTTCGGCAAGTTCGACAATGTTCGGATGGCGCTCGATGTGGCCAGAACGGCCAGGGGCGTGCTGGGTGCCAACGGCATCACGCTCGAGTACCCCGTCATCCGGCACATGAACAACCTCGAGTCGGTGTACACATATGAAGGAACGAACGAGATCCACACGCTCGTCATCGGCGGTGCCCTCACCGGGATTCAGGCGTTCAGAACGTAGCCGTCCCGGGGCCCATGCTCCCAATACCACCCGGGTGGAGAGACTGTTCATGCAGGCGGCCATCGACCAGGTCAGGTACGGTGGGCCGGTCCTACACTGTCCCTCTCCATGACTGCACCAACGTTCTCCTGGTCCGATACGCTCGGTCGAATCACCGCCGGCGAAGACATCGACCGCGCAACTGCCCATGCGGCAATGTCCGAGGTCATGCACGGTCGAGCAACGCAAGCCCAGATCAGTGCCTTCATCGTCTCTCTGAGGATGAAAGGGGAATCAGCGGAGGAGATGACCGGATTTGTCGAGGCGATGCGTGAAGTGGCCGTCAGGGTGGATGTGGGGGTTCCGGTGGTCGACACCGTCGGGACGGGAGGTGATCGATCGGGCACGTTCAATATCTCGACAACAGCCGGCCTGATCGCGGCCGGAGCGGGAGTATCCGTTGCCAAGCACGGCAATCGTTCTTCGTCGTCGCAATGTGGTTCTGCAGATGTTCTCGAAGCGCTCGGAGTGCAGATCGACCTCGACCCGGAAGCGACGGCATCGCTGGTTCGGGAAGAGCGCTTCGGGTTCTTCTTCGCTCCCCTCTATCACCCCTCGATGCGCCACGCCGGGCCGGCTCGCAGGGAACTCGGCATCCCGACCGTATTCAACTTCCTCGGTCCGTTGGCGAATCCGGCCGGAGCAACACGCCAAGCCGTTGGAGTGTCCGACGCCCGGATGGCCGCCAAGATGATCGGAGTGCTCAAGAATCTCGGGTCGGACTACGCGTTCGCGTTCTACGGCGAGGACGGTCTGGACGAACTGACTACCACCGGACCTTCATACATCTACCGCCTGCGCAACGGTGAGATTACCCATGCCGAGTTCACCCCGGAAGATTTCGGGGTCCCCCGCGCTCGTCCCGAAGACCTGCTGGGTGGTGACGCCGAAACCAACGCCGCCATTACCCGTGGAATTCTTGCGGGTGCGCCGGGCCCAGCGCGTGACATCGCCGTCGTCAATGCTGCTCCTGCGATCGTGATTGCCGGTCTCGCCCAAGGTTTTGAAGAGGCGACCGCGATTGCCGGGCAGTCGATCGACTCCGGCGCAGCCGCCGGAGTGCTCGATAGGGTGATCCAGCGCAGTCGGGAGTTGAAGCGGTGAGCCGATCGCCGGTACCTTCCGGCGGCCGTGCCTTCCTCCCGGCGGGCGGACCGACCCGCGTGGATTGACGGGCCCGTAGTGCACCTTTCATCAGATGTTCTCATCGGCGCCCTTCGGGATCAGGGATTTCGGATTACTGCGGCACGGCGCGCCATCTGTCGTGTCCTGGCCGAGAGTCACGAGGATCACATGACCGCCACCGATGTCCGGAGCCGGGCTGCCCACCAAGCCGGAATCGAGATCAACCAGTCGACCGTATATCGCACGCTCGATGTGTTCGAGGGCCTCGGTTGGCTGCACCACGTCCATCTCGGTCACGGCCCAGGAATCATCCATATCACCGCCCGGACCGATCATCACCATCTCGTCTGTGAATCGTGTGGGCGCTCCGTTGACGTTCCGCTGGAAGAACTCGACCGGGTATTCGCGATCGTGACCGAGCGGCACGGCTTTGCGCCAACGTCAGTTCATTTCGCGCTGGTCGGTACGTGCAAGGCCTGCGCCGACTAAGCGCGAGCCTCTTCTAAGCTTTGGCCCATGCGTCGACTCGCCGCCCTCTTCGTGTTGCTTTCCCTGGTACTCGCTGCCTGCGGCGACGCCGCCACCACGACCACGATCGACGCGGCCGATGTTCCGGTTCCGAGCGATCCGGGTTCGACCGCGGCCGACCTACAGGGTCCCGTCACTACTGAAAGCGGCGACGTTTCTACTCCGGATGACACCGATGCACCTCCTCCGATCGCTACCGACTTCGACGGTCCCGTCGCCGCAGACTTCACTATCGACCTGAACAAGACGGGAACCTTCACCCTGAGCGAGGAGGCCCGCCCGGTGTATCTCGTTTTCTGGGCTGAGTGGTGATCGACCTGTCGACGGGAGTTGCCCGTCGTAGATGCGATTGCCAAGGAATACGGAGACGACATCGCATTCGTGGCTATCGCCTGGAAAGGCTCATACGACGACACTGCTGCTCAGGCGGCCAATCTCATGCAATCCGGGAAGATCGATTGGGCCCTGGATGATGATGCTGAGATCTTCAGCCTCTACGGTGTGCCGTATCAGCCGGTTTCGTTCTTGATCACAGGCGACGACAAAGTCTTCGACACGTGGCCGGGCGTGCGAGACGAAGCGGCCATCCGCCAGGCGCTGGATTCGCTGCTCGATCTCTAGACGGTGGAAGTTCTACGTTTTGGGTTCTAGGTTCTATCGCGCCAAGCCGCAAATTTGGAGCAATACAACGTGACTTCAGATGTGCCTGAAATCATGAGTCCGCTTCCCGAGGCGAAGTGGGACTCGCGACTCGATTCCGTCTTGGATCGACTTGGGACCGTCCTGAACGTACATCGGGTCATGGCTCGCCACCCGGATCTCATGGCAGCCTGGACCCCGCTCCGGCAGCACATCGCCACGGCAGGGTCTCTCGCGCCTCGGCATCGGGAGCTGGCGATCCTGCGGGTCGCGCACCGTTCCGGCGTCGAATATGAATGGCACCATCACGTCGCCAGGGGACGGGTAGCCGGGCTGAGTGACGAAGAGATCGAAGCCGTTCGACTCGGTCCTGGCGGCGGATGGAGCGACGAGGACGCAACGATCCTCGCCGCCGTGGACCAACTCCTCGACTCGCACTCTCTTGCCGCCGCGAGTCGGGTGTTACTGGCATCGAAGTTCTCGGTGGAACAGACCCTCGACCTCATTGTCACGGTCGGGATGTATCTCACGCTGGCGATGCTCATCAACACGGCCGGGATCGAGATAGAGGACAACTAGCACTCGGGAGTCAACCCAAACCTATAATGCAAGTCACTTGCAATAAGGTTGGCCTCGCATGCACATTCCCGATGGATTCATCAACGGCGTGACGTCGCTGGGGGCCGGCGTCGTTGCAGTGTCGGGACTGGGGGCAAGCCTCCGCCGGGCCGGGAAGGAACTTCAGGATCGCCAGATCCCCCTGGCAGGGCTGATTGCGGCGTTTGTTTTCGTACTCCAGATGCTCAACTTCCCCGTCGTCGCCGGGATGAGCGGACACCTCCTTGGAGGTGCACTGGCGGCCATTCTCATCGGCCCCTGGATGGGGATGGTCGTCGTGTCGGTGGTCGTGATCGTTCAGGCGTTGCTGTTTGCAGATGGAGGGATTTCGGCGCTCGGGCTCAACATCGTCAACATGGGTCTTCTGACGGTGCTGAGCGGCTGGTTGGCATACCGGCTACTCATGGCCGTGCTGCCCAAGAAGGCAGGCTCAGTTCTACTGGCGGGGTCGTTGGCAGCGTGGTTCTCAGTGGTCGTTTCCTCTCTTGGTTTCGTGGGGGAGTACGCAGTTGGCGGCGCAGGGGGCGCTTCGTTGTCGACGGTGCTGGCGGCGATGTCGGGCACCCATTCGCTCATCGGGATCGGTGAAGGCTTGATCACCGCCGGCGTGCTCGGCTCCGTTCTGGCGGTCCGGCCCGATCTCGTCCACGGAGCGCGGCTCTTCGGTATCCGGCACGCCGACAACGCCGAGCTGAGCCGGCGCGCCGTCGGCGCCTTCATCGCAGGCGGAATAGCCGTGGCGATCCTGCTGGTGACGGTCGTCGCGCCGCGGGCTTCGAGCGATCCGGATGGCTTGGAACGGGTGGCCATCGATCAAGGATTTGCGGATACAGCCTCAGAACAACCGCTCGGGGACACGCCGCTCTCGGAGTACGGCGTCGCCGGCGTCGAGGATGAGCAGCTCGGCACCGTGTTGGCCGGGCTCATCGGCCTTGGGGTCACGTTCCTTGCAGGTGTCGGACTCGTTCTACTGGCGAGGCGAAGCCGGGGTCGTGTCGAGAGCCGATGAGCGGGACGCATACACACGCGCTCTTCGTCCATGGGCACAGTCACCTGCACCGACTTCCTGCCTCGACCAAACTCGGTGCACTCGGTCTCTTCGTGCTGGCCGTCGTCCTTACACCGCGGGAGTCCTTCTGGGCGTTCGTCGTTCATGCAGTTCTGATCCTGAGCGCCATGTGGCTGGCCGGGTTGAAACCGGGCTTTGTGGCCAAACGCCTGGTTATCGAGATACCATTTGTGCTGTTCGCCCTTTTTCTCCCTTTCGTCGCCGGAGGCGACAAGTTGGATGTCCTCGGCCTTTCGCTGTCTATCGAGGGCCTCTGGGGAGGCTGGAACATCGTCGCCAAAGGAACACTCGGCCTGGCTGCATCCATCGTATTGACGGCCACAACGACCGTTCCCGACCTCCTTTCCGGTCTCGAGCGGCTCCGGGTACCTCGCCTCATCACGTCGATCGCCGGGTTCATGGTGCGATATCTCGATGTGATCGCCGGGGAGATGCACCGGATGCGGCTGGCGATGCTGTCGCGCGGCCACGACCCGCGCTGGATCTGGCAAGCAAAGGCCTATGCCACGTCGGCGGGTGCCTTGTTCATTCGTTCGTATGAGCGAGGCGAGCGGGTCTACTACGCGATGACGGCCCGCGGGTTCGCGGGTCAGATGCCTACGTTCGACGCCGAGCGTGCAACGGCAACCGAATGGATGGGTGCTTTGCTCCTGCCCGCCGTCGCCTGGACTGCAGTCGCGGTCGCGGTGCTCGCATGAGTGTCCCGGCGCTCGAAGTCGTCGACCTCAGCTACCACTATCCGGATGGTACCGAGGTGCTCCGCAATGCCGGGTTCCACATCCATCCCGGGGAGCGGGTTGCGTTGCTCGGTCCCAACGGAGCAGGCAAGACAACCCTGGTGTTTCACCTCAACGGCATCTTCCGACCCGACTCAGGGTCCGTGATCGTGGCCGGACTCCCGCTCGACGACGAACACGTGAAAGAGATCAGGAGACGGGTCGGTATCGTCTTCCAGGACCCCGACGACCAACTCTTCATGCCGACCGTTGGCCAGGATGTCGCCTTCGGTCCGGCGAACTACGGGGTTGAAGGGGCGGAGTTGCAGACCAGGGTGAATGATGCTCTCTCGGCAGTCGGAATGCTCGACGTAGCCGGTCGCCCGCCTCATCACCTCAGCGTCGGTCAACGCCGCCGGGTGGCGGTGGCGACGGTGCTGGCGATGAAGCCGGAGATCGTGGTTCTGGACGAACCATCTTCGAATCTCGATCCCGCCTCTCGCCGAGAGCTTGCCGACATCCTCACCTCGCTGGACATCACCATGCTGATGGTGACGCACGATCTGCCGTACGCGCTCGAGTTGTGCCCGCGCTCGCTGGTGATGAACGAAGGCAGCATCATCGCGGATGGATCGACCCGCCAGATCCTGTCCGACCGGGAGCTTATGAAGGCGAATCGTCTCGAGCTTCCGCTCGGATTCGACCCGAATCTCACTCTCTGACCCATCTTGAACCCTGCCTGCGCACCCGCTTGACAAGGACAGGTTGTCTCTGCATATCAGGGCACAGTGAGGTTGCGCTTGGTACGGTACTCCGAGACGCCACAGGAGGATGGGCGGCCGAACGGCCGTCCGATGGCGAGAAAGGTGAGCCCATGAGACACCGATTGATGTGGTCGTTGATACTCGTGTTCGCGCTGGTGGTTGCCGCATGCGGGAGCGACTCGACCGACGAGACCGACACGACATCGGCCCCGAATACCACGCAAGCGCCAACGACCGATGACACAACGGCCGACGACACGACGCCGACGGAGACCACCGAAGCCATGGATGAACCCATGTTTGCCGGCACGATCCGCATCGGCGCCGCCGTTTCCGACACCGGCAAGTACGCCCGGGAAGGACAAGACACCCGGCAGGGATACGATCTCTGGCTGGACTGGGTGAACCACGAATACGGGGGCATCAAGGTCGGCGACGACCGATATGAAGTCGAGATCGTCTACTACGACGACGAAGGTGATCCGGATACGGCGGCCAGTCTGGTCGAGAGACTGGTCACCGAAGATGAGGTCGACTTCTTGCTCGGCCCATACTCCTCGGGTCTGACCATGTCTACCAGTGCCATTGCTGAGAAGTACAACGTGATCATGGTTGAGGGCAACGGCGCGTCGGAGTCGATCTTCGAGCGAGGCTTCAAGAACATCTTCGCGGTGCTGACTCCTGCCGGAAACTACACGGAGTCCGCGCTCAAGTCGCTGGCCGATCTGGGTGCCACGACCGTTGTGATTGCCTATGAGGACACGGCCTTCCCGACGTCGGTGGCGGCAGGTGCGAAGAAGTGGGCAGAGGAATACGGCTACGAAGTTCTGGCGTATGAGAGCTATCCGCTCGACACGCCGGATGTCTCGAACATCATCACGAACTTCAAGAACCTCGACCCCGACGTGTTCGTTGGTGGCGGGCACTTCAACGATGCTCTCTTGTTCGTGAGAGCCGCCAAGGAACAGGGCTGGACGCCCGACGCCATGGTGATCACGGTCGGCCCGAGCAACCCGGACTTCGCAGCCGAGGTTGGCGTCGACGCCAACTACATCATGGGTCCAACCCAATGGGAACGGACGATGTCGTGGGAGGACGAGTGGTTCGGCACGGCCGAGGAATACGCACAGCGGTATGAAACGCTCTGGGGCGAGGCACCGTCGTATCAGGCAGCCGAGTCCACCGCCACCGCGTTGTCCTTGCAGCTGGCTATCGAAGCGGCCGGCTCGCTCGACACCGATGCGGTGCGGCAAGCGTTGTACGACCTGGACGTATCGACGTTCTACGGTCCGATCAACTTCGACGAGACCGGCAAGAACGCCGGCAAGCCGATGGGAGCCATCCAGATTCAGGATGGTGTTGTCAACGTCGTCGCGCCAACCGAAGCGGCTGTGGCGGATGTCATGTACCCGATGCTGCCCTGGGACCAGCGCTAACAAGAGGCGATCGGGGTGGAGCTTCGGCTCCACCCCGCATCGTTTTGAGGGGATATGGACCTCTTCCTTCAGGCACTCATCAACGGCGTCATGCTCGGCGGCTTCTACGCGGCGATGATGCTGGGCTTCTCAGTCATATGGGGAGTGATGGGGGTGATCAACCTTGCCCACGGTGAGATGATCATGGTCGGGGCGTACCTTTCCTGGCTGCTCAATGAGCATGTCGGGATGGACCCCTTCGCTTCATTGCTGATCGTGATGCCGGTCATGTTCATCATCGGCTACGTACTTCAGCTGATTCTCATCAACCGGGTGGTAGACCGCCCGATCCTCGTTTCGTTGCTCGTCACATTCGGATTGTCGATTGCCATCTCGAATCTCGTCAACGTCATCTTCAGTGCCGATCCCCGTCTCACCGATACGGCGCTCGAGGGCGCCTGGTCGGTTGGAAATGTGACCTTCCCGGTTACTAAGACGGCGATCATGGGGGTGGCGCTGCTGATCATGACCTCGTTGTGGTTGTTTCTTCAGAAGACCCGGACCGGCAAGTCGATCAGGGCCGCCGCGCAGAACAAGCAAGCGGCGCGAATCGTTGGTATCGACATAAACAAGATCTACGCCTTGACATTCGGTATCTGTATAGCGATCACCGGCGCGGCGGGTGCCATCATCAGTCCGACCCAGGCGATCTTCCCGTTCATGGGGGTGCCGTTGACCCTGCGCGCCTTCACCATCACGGCTCTGGCCGGTCTGGGCAGCATCCCGGGAGCGCTGTTCGGCGGCATTGTGCTCGGCATCGTTGAGAGCATGATCGGCGTGTACGTATCCGGCATCGGCACGAATCTGGCGATCATCGCCTCGTTCGTGCTACTCGTTGTGATTCTCATCACACGACCGCAGGGACTGTTCGGCGGCCTTCGTCCGATCGAGGAACCGGTGCAGCTATGACCGTCCCTCCGAATCGTCCACCTACCAAGAGTCGACTCGTTTTGCTGGTGGCACTACTGGTGGTGCTGGCCGCGCTCCCCATCGTTATGACGGTTTTTCCCGATCAGACGTGGGTGACCAACTCGCGCCTGTTCTCGTTCACCCAGATGTTCATGCTGATCACCCTGACCAGCAACTGGAATCTGACGGGTGGGTTCACCGGCTATGTGGACTTCGGACATGCGGTTTTCTTCGGCATAGGTGCCTACGGCACCGGGATCTTCATGAATGAAGCATGGCCGTTCTGGCCGTCGATGTTGGCCGGGGCGGTGCTGGCCGCCGTCTTCGCGCTGATCATCGGCTACCCGACTTTGCGGCTCAAGGGGCCGTACTTCTCGATCGCCATGCTGGGGATGTTCGTCGCCATGCGCGAGATTGTGCGGGTGGCCAAACCACTCACGGGTGGCGGCGTCGGTCTGACACTTCCGCCGTATCTGAACCGTCCCCTGTTCTACTACGTGACCTTCTTCCTGGCCGTTCTGGTGGTCGGCATCATGTGGTGGATTCGAAGATCGGAATTCGGGGCGACCCTGATCGCGATTCGCGAGGACGAGGTCGGCGCAGAAATGCGCGGTATCAACACGACGGTCAACAAGATCGCGGCCTTTGTGTTGGCCGGCTTCTTGACCGGAATAGTCGGTGGCTTGTGGGCATACCAGAACACGTTCATCGACCCCGACGGCGTGTTCTTCCCGAGTCGCACGGTGGAATTGGTGATGATGGCCATGCTGGGCGGCCTTGGCACGGTGGCAGGGCCGGTCGTCGGGGCGACGACCATTTACTGGATGCGAGATGTCGTGTGGGCGAACCTGGCAGAGTGGCATCTCTTTGCGGAGGGCATGCTGATGATTCTCATCGTGCTCTACGCACCGCAGGGCATCATGGGGAAACTCGGGGACCGTTCGGGCACAAGCCTCCTCCGGGTGTGGAGGAACCCGCTCCGGAGGTCGGCACTCGAGGAAGTTCCTGAGGACGAGGTATCGGTATGAGCGCGGTCACGCCTCTCCTGGAGGGCCGAGGTGTCACTAAACGATTCGGTGGTCTAGAAGCTGTGAAGGCGGTGGATTTCAAGGTCATGCCCAACGAGATCGTGGGGCTGATCGGCCCCAACGGCAGTGGTAAGACCACGCTGTTCGACTGCCTGAGCCGGGTCCAAGCCATTGACGAGGGCAGCGTGCACTTCCAGGGTATCGACATCACTCGGTTGAAGCCGCACCAGGTTGCGCACATGGGGATGTCGAGAACCTTCCAGGTCATCCGCGTTTATCGGAAGTTGACCCTGCTCGAGAACATGCAGGTGAGCCGGCAGTGGCGCGGCGAGAACCTCTGGAGCCAGATGCGCCCGAGTCACAAAGACGTGGAGGAGCGCTCCCGCGACCTGATCAACTTCCTACGCCTGGAGCACCTCACCAATGAACCGGCCGGGACGCTGTCCGGGGGGCAGCGCCGCCTACTCGAGTTGGGAATGGCCTTGATGCCCGATCCGGAATTGATCCTGCTCGACGAGGCTGCTTCGGGCATCAACCCCACGCTGGTTGAGGAGATCAAGGACCGAATCAAGACCTTGAATCAGGAGCAGGGCAAAGCATTCCTCGTCGTGGAGCACGACATGCACTTCATTTCTGATCTATGCAATCGGGTCTATGTGCTCAATTACGGTGAGAAGTTGGCCGAGGGAACGCCTGCGGAAGTCATGGAGAACGAGGCCGTGATCGAAGCGTATTTCGGATCATGACAATATCCAACGGACAGCAACTCCTCGAAGTGAAGGATGTCTTCGCCGGCTACCTCGACTACGACATTCTCCACGGGGTGAATCTCAGTGTGCGGCCACACGAGGTGGTGTGTGTGATCGGACCGAATGGTGCAGGCAAGTCGACCGTCTTCCGTGCCATCTACGGGCTGATCAAGGTCCGAACCGGGAAGGTCCTCTTCGATGGCTACGAGATCACCAACTACACCCCGCAGCATGTCCTCGCCAGTGGCATCGCCATCGTTCCTCAACTGCGGAGCGTCTTTCCGCAGATGACGGTGTTCGAGAATCTGGAGATGGGTATGTTCCTCGAGAAGAACAAAGACAGAGTTCAGGAGCGGGTTGAGGTTGTGTTCGATTTGTTCCCTCGCCTCGCCGAGCGCGCCAAGCAGATGGCCGGAACCATGAGCGGTGGCGAACAGCGCATGCTCGAGATCGGCCGGGCGCTCATGCTCGAGCCGAAGCTTCTGCTGATGGATGAACCGTCGGCAGGCCTCGCCCCTTCGATCGTCCGAATGATCTTCGATCATGTGAAGCGGCTGAACAGCGAGATCGGCCTCACGGTGTTGATGATCGAGCAGAACGCCCGCCAGGGACTCGAAGCATCACACCGCGGCTATGTGCTCGAACTGGGGAAGAACACCTACGAGGGAACGGGGCAAGAGCTCATAGATGACCCCGAAGTGCGTCGCGCTTTCCTGGGCGGCCGGTGAGCAGGTCGCCTCAGGATCATCCTGAGGCTCGTGAGTCGCCCGATCCGTACCGGTGGGTCATCCTGGTTGTTGCGACGCTGGCGCAGGCAGGGACGGCCGTGGTCTTTCTGGGCGTGGGTGCGCTGGCCGGGTTCATTCAGGAGGACTTCGACCTGAACGGCGTTCAGACCGGTCTACTGGTGACCGCCGTGGGGCTGGCTGCGGTGGTTGCGCTGCTCCCTACCGGACGGCTGCTGGACCGCCGATCGGAACGAATGATCATTACGGGTGGAGCCCTGTTGCTGGCAGCGGGTGCGGCGCTGGCAGCTTTCAGCGGCACGTACGTTGTGTTGCTGGGGGTGCTTCTTGTCGGAGGAGGCGGCTACTCCGCATCTCAGCCGGGTGGCAGCAAGGTGGTTGCCGCCTGGTTCCCACCCCAGCAGCGCGGGCTGGCCATGGGTATTCGGCAGACCGGCTTGCCGCTGGGTGGAGCGCTGGCGGCGGCCGTTCTCCCTGCGGTGGCCGACCGCTGGGACTGGCGGGCTGCACTTGTGGTGGCCGCCGCGGTTGCCGCCGTCAGCGGCGTGCTCTTCGGGCTGGTCTACAGGCCACCCGTTCACCCGGTGTTTGCATCCGTGCCCGGTTTCCGCAGCGAGCTCCGTGGACTTCTCCGCAGCAGGCGCGTGCGGGTGGCCATGCAGTCGGGTTTGGCGATGGTCAGCATGCAGTTTGTGATCATCTCCTACTTGATGTTGTACCTGCGCGACGTTCATGGGGTGCCGCTCACGAGGGGAGCATGGATGTTGTTCGGAGCACAGGGTGCCGGAGTCGTGGGAAGGGTTGTGCTGGCGGCCTGGAGTGATCGAGTGCACAACCGCATGCTGCCGGTCGCGCTCGCCGCCGGCTCCGCGGCGCTGGGTGCTGCGGTTTTCGCATTGATCGGTTCGGGGCCTTCGTTCCCAATCCTGCTCGGCTTCTCCAGCGTGGTCGGGTTCTTCGCGTTCGGCTGGTACGGCCCGTGGGTGGTGTTCGTCGCAGAAGCGGCGCCCGGGCACGCGGTCGGCATGACGCTGGCGCTGGCGATGACGGCCAATCAGCTCGGCATCGTGGCAGCTCCTCCGATTTTCGGGTTGTTGCTCGACGTAACCGGCGGTTACGTCGTTCCGTGGCTGGTCGTCGGTGGGTTCCTGCTCACAGTGGCGGTTCGCGTCGGTCGAGCGGCGCGGTCCGGCCGGCACATGTGACGTTTTGCCCTACCGCCGAGCGGGGCACTGGCATAGTCTGCGGGAAGTGCGAACAGGCGTCAGGCACGCGGTGTCGTGCTGATCACTCGATCCGTTTCGCACGTCTGCTCGGCCGGCCGTCTCAATCCTGGCCGACTGCAATGGAGGGATACGTGACCAAGATCGATGAGTTGATGGACAAGGCGCGCGACACGATGACGGTGAAGCGTGTGTACGGCGAACCCTATGTGAAGGACGGTGTGACCTTCATCCCGGCTGCGTCCGTGAAGGGAGGCGGTGGAGCTGGGGAGGGCGAAGGTGGCGAGAAGGCTCCGGCAGGCTCCGGCGGTGGGTTCGGGGTATCTGCCCGACCGGTGGGTGCCTACGTAATTCGGGGCGACGATGTGTCGTGGGTTCCGGCAGCCGACACAACGCGGGTGATCATCGTTGGCGAGGTCGTAGGCGTTATCGCACTGCTGGTCGTCCGTTCGGTATTTCGGGCGCGGCGCAAGCGCGTAATGTCCTAGATGGCTCCCATCGTCGAAGTGGAGCACCTGGCGAAGAGCTACGGCAGCTTCGTCGCGGTCGAGGATGTCAGCTTCACCGTTGAGGAAGGCGAGATCTTCGGGATTCTTGGACCCAATGGAGCGGGGAAGACCACCACCGTCGAGTGTTTGCAGGGACTGCGCAGGGCCGATGGTGGGAACGTGCAAGTTCTGGGCCACGACCCCCGGCACGAAGCATCGCAACTGCGGAGGAGGATCGGTTCGCAGCTCCAGGAGTCGGCTCTTCCCGACCGGATGAAAGTGTGGGAAGCGCTCGAATTGTTCTCGTCGCTCATTCCCCAGGGTCCGTCCTGGGAGACCGTTCTCGAGCAATGGGGTCTATCGGAGAAGCGCGACGCGAAGTTCGGGAGCTTGTCGGGGGGCCAGCAACAGCGCCTGTTCATCGCCCTGGCTGTGGTCAACGCTCCTGAACTGGTGTTTCTGGATGAGATGACGACTGGGCTTGATCCAACCTCACGGCGAGCGACCTGGGGTCTGATCCGGCAGATCCGCGATAACGGTTCGACTGTCATACTCGTCACCCACTTCATGGACGAAGCCGAGGCCCTCTGTGATCGAATCGCCGTGGTCGACGATAAGCGAGTTGTGGCGCTGGACACCTCCGAGGGGCTCATCCAGGACTATGCGGGCGAATCTGAGGTCACGTTCTCAACGGATTGCGCCGACCTGAGCTACCTCCTGCGTTTGGACGAGGTCGACCGACTGGAACGACAGGGTCGACGGGTTACCGTCACCGGAACGGGAGCGCTACTGGCGCGGGTCGCCGCCGAGCTGGTCGGGAATGGCATCGTGCCGCCGGATCTCGAGGTGAAGCGAGCGAGCCTGGAGGATGTGTTCCTCACCATCACGGGCGAGGAACGCTGACATGCACACACTTGTGAGACTGTCGTGGGTGGAGCTCAAGTTGTTCCTGCGCGAACCGTTGACGGTGATGTTCTCTCTCGCTTTGCCGCTGATCATCCTCTTTGTCCTCGGTGGAGTTTTCGGTAATGAGCCTTCTCAACCGGGAGAACAGCTCGTGTATCGGGGGGTCGGAGCGATAACCTATTACGTCCCCGCCTATCTAGCTCTCGTCGTTGCCTCAGTGTGCGTAATCAGTATTCCCACTCACCTCGCCGGCAACAGGGAGCGGGGAGTCCTCAAACGCTTCCATGCCTCTTCGGTCACCGCCGCGGCCGTCGCCGGTGCCGAACTGACGGTGGCGTTCGTTGTTTCCGCGATCAGCGGTGTCCTACTGCTCATTGCGGCGCAACTCGCATACGACTTCGAACCCGCCGATTCAATACCTGGGGTTCTGGGAGTCTTTGCGCTACTGGTAGTCGGCTTTGCCGCGTTCGGCATCTTCCTGGGTGCAGTTCTCCCGACCGCGCGTGCTGCGCAGGCCGTCGGCATGCTGGTCTGGTTCGTCATGTTGTTTCTTGGAGGAGCGGGTCCGCCACCAGAAGTGCTAACGGATGCGATGCGAACCGTGTCCGATTTCACGCCGCTGTGGCATGCCGTCAGGATGATGCACGATGTGTGGCTGGGTCTGGATGCCGGGCTTGCATGGGTGATCTTCGGTGGGATCGCCGTGGTGAGTGCCGGGCTCGGTTTGCGCTTCTTCCGTTGGGAGTGACCTTGCGCGCCGGGTGCCCACCGCCCGCCATGCGGATCGGATCCGCTACTCGTTTCCCAACAACTCCGTGAGGATCTCTTCCGTGTGCTGGCCGAGTGTCGGCGCCGGTCGTCTCGAGTCCCCGGATCGGAGTGGCCCCTGGACGACGCGATAGTTACCGTCCGACGTGTCGACCTCACCCACCATCCCGGTCTCCGCGACGTATGGCATGGCGATTGCCTGGAGTACGGTGTTGAGCGGTCCGTGGGGCACCCCGGCGACGCTGAGGCGCGCCAGCGCCTCTTCCGTCGAAAAACGTGCCACGGCCGCTTCAACTGCCGCGTCTACCTCCTCCCGGGCGTCGGTGCGCTGCGGATTCGTCCGGAAGCGGTCGTCTCCGGCGAGATGCTCGAGACCGATCGCATTGCAGAGAAGCGGCCAGAACTTGTCGCCGATGACCGCGATGACGACCCAGCCGTCGCGCGTGGCAAACGCTCGATACGGCACAATGTTGTGGTGTCCGGATCCGACCGGAGCAGGATCAACCCCTGTTCCCATGGCCGACGTTGCCATGTAGGCCAGGAGCGACATGGCCGAATCGAGTAGGGGGACCTCGACGTGGCGTCCGCGGCCGTCGCGCAGGCACCCGGTATAGGCGGCGACTCCGCCGAGTGCCGCCCACAACCCGGCCGCCAGGTCGCTGATCGCAACGCCGGCCCGGGCCGGTGCTCCGCCTTCTTCGCCGGTGATGGACATGATTCCGCTTTCGGCCTGGGCGATGAGATCGAATGACCCATCTGCGGCGCGAGAGCTGTTTCTGGCATATCCCGAGATCGTCACGATTACGAGGCGTGGGTGGCGGGCCAGCAGGAGGTCGGGTTCGAGACCGAGTTTCCTGGCTGCGGCCGGCCGGTAGTTCTCGAGCAAGATGTCGGTCGTCTCCAGTAGGGCATGAAGAGCTTCGGTACCGGCTTCCGTGGTCAAGTCGAGCACGATGCCGCGCTTGCCGGTGTTGAGCGACGAGAAGTAGAGCGATCGACCGTCGATGAACGGTCCGATACCACGAGCCATGTCACCCTCAGGAGGTTCGACCTTGATTACGTCGGCGCCCATCTCGGCGAGCACCTGGCCCGCGTACGGTCCGGCGAGGACCCTGGTCAGATCGATTACCCGGACACCGTCAAGCAAGCCGCTCATTCGCCCAACACCAGCCGGAGGACTTCGACGGCGGGGCGATCTCGATCGTTGAGTGCCCCGATGAGGATCTCGCCCGAGAGCGAGCGCGTCTTCTGATCCAGTTGTTCGATAGTCATCGGGTGAAGCGGAGATCCGAGTGCCGCGTCGATTTCGATCGAGTCGGAATCCCACTTCAGCACGGCAGACGATTCGGGCAGATGATCGTCGAGTTCCACCCTGATCCGCGCGGCGAGCGTGCGGGCGGCCTCGTCTACTCCGACGAATGCCCTCGCGCCCGGTGGGCCGTACAGCCACCCGAAGGCGGTCGTATATGGAATCGAGAACTTGGCTTCGAGACCGGTGGAGACATCATCGAGTGGCGCAGCCTGTCGTGAGCGGGGATGAACGACCACCGTAATCGACCCGACCGCGTCCGCGCGGCGGGAGGCAGAGGCCCGGATGGCTGCCTCAATCGGCGCGTGCGTCTGCAGGCAACACGGGAAGGCCTTGATCCAGTTCTCCTCGATAGCCGGATCATCTGGATCCGGTTCGGCCCATCGGGCGCCGTAGGCGGACTCATACCCTTCGCGAACGGCGTCGCTTGTGTTGGCGCCGTTCGAGGCGAATACCGCCGCCTGAACGCCCTGGGATGCGGCCATTCCCACCTGGAGGCTCTTGCCGTCCGTGCCGAACGCTGTGCGCAAACCTCCGGCGCCGAGCACGGCCAGCAGTTGAGCATTGGTCGTTTGTTCCGCGTCGAGGCCGAGGAGATGCGCGGCGGCGGTGGCGGCGCCGACCGTTCCTGTGACTGCGGTCGGGTGCCAGCCTCGCTCATACAGCATCGGGTGGCCTGCCTTGGCTAGTGCGGCCATTGCTTCGAAACCGGCGGCGTAGGCGGCCAGCATCGAACCGACCGAGACTCCGATGTGCGCTCCGAGCACGAGTGCGACAGGAGCGACCGGTGCGCTGAGGTGGGAGAGCCCCGGGGCGTACGTGTCGTCGTAGTCCAGAACATGTCCGGCTACCCCCAACCAGGTAGTTCGTTCGAGGAGGGAGTCATCTATCTGGAGAGATGCAGTGGCGGTTGGTTCGGACCGACCTGCACGCGCGCACGCCATCCAGTCGAGAAACGCCTGCCGGTATCCGGGATGATCGATCATGTGCTTGATACCGCTCGTTCGAGCAAGCCCTTTCCGATGACCCGCACTGCCAGTACCTCCTCTGTTCCTTCGAAGATCGACAGAACCCGGGCATCCACGAACAACCTGCTGATCGGGTACTCCTCTGCGTATCCATAGCCACCGTGGAGTTGCATCGCATCCCGGGTGATCTCTTCCGCCGCTCGGGAGGCGAGGGCTTTGGCCATGGCCGCTTCGATCTGACCTTCGCCGGCCGACAACAGCCCGGCTGCGTGATAGGTGAACTGGCGGTTGGCCTGGATACGCGCCGCCATCCGGGCCAGAGTGGTTCTGCTCAGCCCGAACTCGAGGAGCGGCCTGCCAAAGACGTTCCTCGCCCGGCTGTAGGCCAGGCCCTCATCGAAGGCGGCCTGCATGACCCCGAGCGCCCTGGCTGCCGTTTGCAGGCGGCCGGACGCGAACGCTCCCATTTGCAGGTAGAAGCCCCTGTCGAGCCCCGCTTCGCCGCCGATGAGCGCATCAAACGGCACCAGGTAGTCATCGAAGGTCAACTCGAAACTGTGGAGACCTCGATAGCCGATTGTGTCGATTGCCAGACCCCGTAAAGAGCCACCTCCTGTCTGATCGATGGTGAACTCGTGTCCGGCAAACGGGGGTTTCTCGAGCACGAACAGCGAGAGGCCCCTGGCCCCGGCGGACAGATCTGGATTGGTTCTGGCCAGGATCATGAGAAGTTCTGCGCGTCCGGCGAATGTAGCCCACATCTTGGCCCCGTTGAGGACGAAGTGATCGCCGTCCCGACGGGCCGACATACGTATGGAGGCGACGTCGGAGCCGACATCCGGTTCGGTGACCGACACCGCCACCATCTGCTCGCCGGCCGCTATTCGCGGCAACCATCTCTGTTGCTGCTCATCGGTCCCACCTTCCAGCAGCGCGGATACCAGGATCTCGGGCCTGGTGAGCAGCGACCCTGCCATCAGCGACCCTCGGGAGAGCTCTTCAGTGGCGACGGCCATGGCCAGCAGGCCGGATCCTGCTGGATCCTGGAAGCCCCCCAGGTCCGCAGGTATCGACATCCCGAAGGCGCCGACGGCCGCCATGCCTTCTATCAACTCCTCGGGGACGTCGAGATTATGGCGATGCACCTCCGCTGCGCAGGGGGCAACTTTCTCACGGGCGAACCGCGCAAAGGTGCCGACCACCAGAGCGATGTCCTCATCCAGGTGTTTGGGAGCGATGGTGGTTGCCTCGAAGGAGGCGACGAGTCCCTCGATGACATCGGGATCTGATCCGGCTTCGAGCACCCGGTTGCAGGGCTCGTCGCGTAGATCGGCCTCGATACCAAGGTCGGCGCGTCGCCCATCGATCCGAGCGCGGGCCGATCGCAGCAGATCTGCCACTGCGACACGTCCGATCCGCAACTCGGTTTCTCCGTGTTCGGAATACTCGACCATCACGCCGGTCATCGCGGTCTCGGCCGCCAGGAAGGCGAGGTGATAGACGGCTTCCTGATGTTGATCCAGCATCTTCGTCGAGATCCGGCCGCCGTAACGGGTCGCTGAGGCAAGGTGAGCTGACGCAGCCTCGACCGCAGCCTGCATCTGGCCTACGACCCGGCGGGCGTCCTCTTGCCAGCTCATTCGGCGGGGTCCGGCCGGGACCTATCCAGCATTCGGCGAGCCAGTCGTACAACCGCTTCGTCAACCATGTGTCCTTCGTCATCGGTGACTGCCCCCCGACCTTCGGCGAGTGCCGCGTCGTACAAAGCAATCAGCTTTCGGGCTTTGGCCACGACACCGGGTGTAACGCCGAAGACCTCGTTGTAAACGGGAACCTGGACGGGGTGGATGGCGGGCCGGCTTCCGAAGCCGAGGGAGGAAAGCTCCTGTGTCTCGTTTCGCAGTGTTTCCAGGTTCGTGAAGTTGGGGGAAACCGGGCCGAGCGGCGCGTCCAGCGCCAGTGCCGCAGAAGCGACCACAACCTGCATGCGCAGCGGCAGCAACGCTGTCGAATTAGTGGGGTCGATGCCGAGTTCGGCACTCAAATCGAGTTCGCCGATCATCAACTGACTGACCCTCCGGGCGGCACCGAGCTCGCCAACCTTCAGCATCCCCGCCGCAGTCTCAACGATGGGCAGGAGCCGGATCGAGCCGCTTGGTAGCCGGTTGGCGATCTCAACGTCGTCTAGGAGATTGGCAGCACGTTCGAGTTCCGTGTGAGTGGAAACCTTGGGGATCATCAAACCGGTCAGATTGGCGCCGGCCACCGCCAGCATCTCCGCCTCGAATGAATCGCCCGGGTGGTTGAGGCGAACCCAGACATCCGGGACGGGCCCGGCGAGGCCGGCCAGCCAGGAGGCAACCGTTGCCCGTGCATGCTGCTTCGCCGACGGTGCCACCGCATCCTCGAGATCGATTATCAACGCGTCGGCGCCACGTTGGGTGGCCTTGGCGAGCATGTCGGGCCGATCACCCGGGACGAACAGGAAGCTTCGAGCTGTCACGGTGCCGGGTCCCTCTCTTTCCTACATGTCGATGTGCCTTCTTTGTAGCACCTCGAGATCAGGCCGGTCGAGCTGCCCTCGATACAATCAATCGCAGACCGGGAGAGGAGCGTCGGTGGACTCGGGTCTATTGAGCGGCATGCGCGTCGTTGAAGGGGCAGCCTTTGTGGCCGGGCCGCTCGGCGGTATGACCCTTGCTCAGTTGGGAGCCGACGTCATTCGATTCGACCCGATTGGCGGAGGGCTCGACTACCGGCGCTGGCCCGTTACCGCATACGGTGAGAGTCTGTATTGGGCCGGGCTCAACAAGGGGAAGCGGTCGATCGCCCTCGATCTCCGGTCGGAAGAGGGCCGGGAACTTGCCATTTCACTCATCACCGCTCCGGGTCCGGACGCCGGGATCTTCTTGACCAATTACCCGGAGGGAGGATGGATCGACTACGACCACCTTGTGGCGCTCCGCCCTGACCTCATCATGTGCCATATCCTCGGTAATTCCGACGGGTCCACCGCGGTGGACTACACGGTGAACGCCGCCGTTGGTTACCCGTCGATCACCGGACCGCAGGAGTCCGATGGCGTGGTCAACTCAGTCCTGCCTGCCTGGGATCTCATCACGGGAATGACTGCCACCACCGGGATCCTGGCGGCAGAGCGGCACCGTCATCGAACCGGAGAAGGCCGACTGCTCAAGCTCCCGCTTTTCGACGTTGCCCTGGCAGCACTCGGTCATCTTGGCCATATTGGTGAGGTGCAGGTCAACGACGAGGATCGTGCGAGGTACGGCAATTACCTGTTCGGTGCCTTCGGCCGTGACTTCGTGACCGCCGACGGCCGTAGGGTGATGGTGGTAGCGATCACCACGAGACAATTCCGCGGCATGATCGAAGCGGCCGGCCTCGAGAATGAGATGGCGGCGATCGAGGCAGATATGGGCTTCGAACTGCGGAGCGATGGCGATCTCTTTACTGCACGGGAGGCGATCGCCGGGATCCTCGAGGTCTGGATAGCTACGCAATCTCTTGCCAACCTGGCGGCATTGTTCGACGCCAACCGGGTGCTGTGGGGCCCGTATCAGACGATGCGTGAGCTGCTCGAAGAAGATCCACGGGCCAGTTCTGCCAACCCGATGCTGGTTGAGATCGATCAACCGGGTATCGGGCCCTATCTGGCACCCGGGTCTCCGCTCGATAGCGGTCCTGATCGCTTGCCTCCGCAGCCCGCTCCGCGGCTCGGGCAGCACACCGACGAGATCCTCAGTGAGGTGCTCGAGTTGAGCGGGGCGGAGATCGGGAGACTCCACGACGAAAAGGTGGTGGCGAGTGGCTGAGCAGCTTGATGGATGGATCGGCCGGACTGAAGTGGTAGAGGACCTCATCACCGCGTGGCCGATCAAGGCGCTACAGGCGACCTTCGATCTGCCGGATCAGGCGTGGCGAACCGGCGATCCCATTCCTCCAATGTGGCACTGGCTCTTCTTCCTTTCGACCACCCGCCGTTCGCAACTGGGACCCGATGGTCACGCGGAGCGCGGTGGGTTTCTCCCGCCTGTCGAACTGCCGCGGAGGATGTTCGCCGGCGGCCGCACGGAGTTCCCGGCGCCCCTTCGAATCGGTCAAACGGCCCGGCGCACCGGCACAGTGACCAGCATCGAGGAGAAGGACGGTCGCAGTGGTCGTCTGGTCTTCGTCACAGTCCGCTTGGAGGTGGAGACCGAAGAAGGTCCGGCGGTGCTCGAGGAACAGGATCTGGTTTACCGGGAGGCCGCGGTTGGAAGCCAGGTTCCAACTCCATGCGGTGATGCGATCCCCTGGGCTGCCTGGATGCAAACGATCACTCCCGACCCGGCCATGTTGTTCAGGTTCTCAGCGCTCACGTTCAATGGTCATCGCATCCACTACGACTATCCGTACGTGACTGATCTCGAGGGATATCCGGGCTTGATCGTGCACGGGCCGATGACTGCCCTGTGGCTGCTAGGACTCAGCGTTGCCAACGACCCTCGACCTGTATCCCGTTTCTCCTTCCGTGGACGGTCGCCGCTGTTCTGCGAGGGCCCTGTGAGCTTGCGCGGTGGACTCACTAACGACGATTCGGCCGCCCTTTCGGCGTGGTCATCAGACCGCCGCCTGGCAATGACGGCCGAAGTGACGTTCGGATAGCGAGCATCACCTCCCGCGACCCCTGAGAGGTCTTTCCTCGATCATTGAGCAGTTCTCCTATCCTTTCGGCGATGCGCCCCTTCGAGATCGTCTTTGCCACGCTTGCCGTGCTGGCGGTCGTCTGGCCGCGGCGATGGACGGGAGGCAGGAAGGTCGTCGGGCTGGCGCTGCTACCGGCAACGGCCATTCACCTCACCACCGAAGGCTGGCGGTGGCAGATGGTGCCGCTCTACCTGATCGGATCGCTCCTGTTCGCAGTCGCGGCGTGGGAGATGTTGAGCCCGGCTCCCGAATCTCCGCAGCCTTCCGGACTTGCCCGATCACTCGGAGTGATTGGACTTTCCGCGGTCGTTGCATTGCCGGCCGTGGTGCCGGTTTGGGAGTTGCCGGAACCGACGGGGAAGTACGGGATCGGGACCATCGAGACCGTTATCGCCGACACCGGTCGCCGGGACCCGTACGACCCTGAGGGTCGAGCGCGGCGACTGGTGCTGCAGGTCTGGTACCCGGCTGATCCGGCCCGCAACGCCGATCCGGAGCCGTGGTTGGAGCAGTCGGACATTGTGGGGCCGGCCATCGCCGAAACCTTCGGGTTCCCGTCTTTTGCCCTCGGCCACAGCGACCTGATCAACTCACACGGCTATTCGCAGGCTGCCATTGCCGGAACGGGTGAGTTCCCCATCGTCATCTACTCGCATGGTTGGAAGGGGTTGCGGGCAGCCGGTCTCGACCAGATCGAGGAGCTGGTCAGTCACGGCTTCATAGTCGTGGCGCCAGATCACACGTACGGGGCGGCCGCAACTGCGTTTCCGGACGGAGAGTTGGTGAGCTACGAACCGTCTGCGCTTCCCGAGTTTGGAACCGTTCCCGACGAAGATTACGACGAAGCCGCCTTGCTGCTGGTGGATACCTTTGCGGCAGACCTGGCTTTCGTGATGGATGAACTCGAGCGCCTCGCTGGTGATCCCGCCTGGCTGTTGTCCGGCCGCATGGATCTTGACCGGATCGGGCTGTTCGGGCATTCCACCGGTGGGGGTGCGGTCGTCTCGGTCTGCGCGGTTGATGATCGGTGCGACGCGGCGGTCGGGTTCGATCCGTGGGTGGAGCCGGTGCCCACACAGATACTCGAAGACGGCTTCGATGTTCCGTTCCTGGCCATCAGGAGTGAAGAGTGGCTCGGCTACGACAACGATCCGGTCTTGCAGCGGTTCGCCCTTCGGTCGTCAAAGACGGACCTGCTCGGGTTGATGGGAGCGGGACACCAGGACTTCAGCGTGCTGCCTCGCTTCAGCGGTGTCTCCGCGGTGCTCGATCTGAAGGGCTCGATTGATTCCGATCGGGCTGCCGAGATCGTGAACACGTATCTCGTGCTGTTCTTCGAAGCAGAATTGAACGGAGGGCCGGACGTGTCGTCCGACCCCCTGTTCGAGGAAGTATGCATCGGTCCCTGTTGAGCCCGATGCCCCGACCGCTCAGTGGTTGGGAATCAGCGGGCAGAGGAACGCTGCTTCTGTGATTGGGTCGCTCACGATGATGTCACCAGCCATGGCAGCCGCGTGCACATCTGCCCACGAAGTCAGCAGATAGGGTGTTGAGACCCACTCAACGGGGGTCGGCAGCCAGCGCCCGCCGTTGTAGTCAGAGTTGCCGGGGGCGGCCTCGGCGACGGGCTCCTGACCGGGGACCAAGAAGAGCTGGTCGTAGCTGGCATTGTTCCCGTTGTACGGAAGTGCCTTCTGGAGAATGGTCGCAAAGACGTCTCCATCCGCCCGAATGGCATCCACCACGATGGGCGAACCATTTTCGCCGCCGCGGGCAGCAGAAGCGGGCGCCGCGATCAACCCGACGGTCAGCAGGGCGGCAATCGCAATCACGATCGACTTTCGCATGAGTCGTTCCTTTCTTCGCCGGCATCTCCGACGGTTCCCACACTGACGGCCCCGTCTTTCAGGGGGGGAAAGGCAACCGAAACAACTGAGAAACTCGTCCTTGGTCGGGTGCCCTCGTCGCCGCGGGGCCGTACGATGGATCCATGAACCGGACCACCTCTGAAGGTCGCGTGCTCGTCGTCGACGACGAGCCGATGGTGCGCGAAGTCGTGACCAGGTACCTGGAGCACGATGGGTTCTCAGTGATCGCCGTTGAGAACGGACGGGACGCCCTGGTCGCCGTCAAGAAGGCGGCTCCCGATCTGATCATCCTGGACATCATGTTGCCCGAGATCGACGGCCTCGATGTGCTGACCCGGCTGCGCCGGAGCGGCGATGTCCCGATCATCCTGCTGACCGCCCGCACCTCGGAGGCTGACCGCGTCCTCGGCCTCGAACTCGGCGCAGACGACTATGTCGTCAAACCCTTCTCGCCCCGCGAGCTGACTGCCCGGGTCCGGTCCGTCCTCCGCCGCAGCGCCAGGGAGCCCGGCGGCCGCCGGCTGGAATTCGGGGAGCTTCAGATCGATCCGACCACGCGGGAGGTGATGGTCGACGGTGCACCGGTGGAACTGACCGCCCGGGAGTTCGACTTGCTCGCCTTCCTGGCTGGCTCGCCTCGTCAGGTGTTCTCTCGTGCCCAACTGCTCTCGCAGGTCTGGGAGTCGTCTGCGGAGTGGCAGGATCCCGCCACAGTGACGGTGCACGTCCGGCGAGTCCGTCAGAAGATCGAACGTGACCCGGATGATCCACAGCGGTTGGTGACGGTTCGCGGTGTCGGCTATCGGTTCGAACCATGAGGCTCCTCATCCCGCTGGCCGCACTCATGGTTGCGCTCGTACTGCTCATCACCGAAGCGACTATGCAGCCGACCTCGGCCGATCGGGCACTCCTCTACGGCATCTTTGCAGGGGCCGCCGTCCTGACGCTGCTGGTCGGGTGGCGCCTCCCGGCCATGACCCGTAAGTTCCACACGCTCCGCACCACCCTCCAGATTGTCGGCCTTGCCGCGGTCGTTATCGCAGCCGCCGCCGTATCCGTGTCGGCCATCACGATGTTCCTGTCGACCCACGATCTTCGGCTGGTGCTGGTGGCCCTTCTTCTGGGGGTCGGACTGGGGGTTGCGCTGGCCGTGACGGTCACCAGGCCGCTGGCGGCGGACCTGGCAGATCTGGCTAGGGCCGCCGGGCGAGTCGGGAGCGGTGATCTTTCGGCCCGCACAAACATCGAACGGGCGGACGAAGTTGGTGAGGTGGCCAGGGCGATGGACATGATGATCGACCAGCTCGGTGAGGCGCGGCGGATGCAGGAGCGATCGGATGAGGTGAGAAGGGAGTTCCTCGCCGCGATCGGCCACGACCTGAGAACCCCGCTGACCTCGATGCGCGCTGCGGTTGAGGCCTTGCAGGATGGGCTCGCCCCCGATCCGGATCGGTATCTGAAATCGGTGTCGAGAGACATCGAGAACTTGTCCGTCCTGATCGACGATCTCTTCGAACTGGCCAGACTCGAGGCGGGGGAGCACCCGATGGACAAAGTGGAGGTCGATCTCGCCCTACTCGCCAACGAAGTCGCTCATGCGATGGTGCCGCTGACCGAGCCGCGTAAGGTCCGAGTGATCGTCGTTGGCGCCGCGTTTGTCGCGATGAGCGAATCGGGGGCAAGTCGATTGCTGCGGAATCTCATCGACAATGCAGTCCGGCATTCACCCGACGGCGGTCGTGTATCGGTGACAATCGAGCCGGAACCATCGATGGTAAGGCTCGAAGTGAGCGACGAGGGACAAGGATTCCCCACCGAGTTCCGTGAGAGGGCGTTCCAGAGCTTTACCAGAGCGGATCAGGCGCGTCGCCGCGGGGGCACCGGGCTGGGCCTCGCTATTGCCAGAGCGATCGTTGAAGCGCACAATGGAAGCATCGAGATCCTCGACGGGGATGGAGGGAGGATCGCGTTCAGTCTGCCAATTTCTGGTTCGGACGCCTCATAGGAGTCGGCAGCAGGCTGAAGACGACGCTAACTTGAAGGTCCTACCGGATGGCGTAAGCCGTCCCGGAATTGGAGGAAGGGAATCCATGAGGCAATACATGAAGATTATCTTGCTCGTCGTGGTACTCACCATGGTTGCTGCTGCGTGCGGCAGTGATACGACCGATACCACGGAAGCAACGACGGATACGACGGCGCCGACGGCAACGACGGAAGCCCCAACTACTACTCCGACAACAGAGCCGCCTACAGAGACGACAGAACCTGCCGGACCCACGACCATCATTATCGGTACTACCGATACTGTCTCGAGCCTCGACGCCGCCGATGCCTACGCGACCGCCGACTGGGAACTAATCAAGGCCTTCAATGAGCCGCTCTTGCGGTTCCAGCCGGGCAGCAACTCCGTGTTGGAGCCCGGCATCGCCAGCCTGCCGGTGGCGAGTGACGATGGTCTCAGCTGGGAAGTGACCCTACGGGACGGCCTCGTCTTCGGTGACGGGCTCGAATTGACAGTCGAGATGGCTGTTGAGCAGCTCAATAGGCTGATGAATGTTGATCTCCAGGCGAGTGCCCCCAATCAGGTGGGCAACACCCTGGCGATTCCATACGTCGAGAGCATTGAGGCGGTCGGTGACGACACCATCCGGTTCAACTTGCTGGGACCCGCCGGGTTCTTCCCGCAGATTCTTGCGGGTGCGCCGTATACGATTACGCATCCGGACTACTTCGCGCTGGACGAGATGAATCTGCTGCCGGCATCGCCGATCTACGGGCTTGGTCCTTGGATCATCACCGAGAACACGGCAGCCGAGCAGACCGTGCTCGAACCCAATCCGTACTACAACGGATCATATCCGGCCAAGGTCGATCGGATCATTGTGCAGCGTTTCGCCAGCCCGAGCGCCATGGCCGACGCCGTGCGCGAGGGTGAGATCGACGTCGCCTGGCGCATTCTCGGCGCCGAGGCTGCCGATGAACTCAAGACCGTCGACGGTCTGACCGTGGAGACGATTCCCCAGGCACCGATTCGGTACCTGATCGTCAATCACGCCGATGGCTTTGTAACGTCGGATCCGCTCGTTCGCCAGGCTCTGGCTGCTGCCATCGACCGCGATGAGCTGTCCGATGTGGTGTTCGGTGGCGCAGTGACGCCCCTCTACTCTCAGGTCCCACCCGGGTTCTTGGGTGCCAACGAGGCGTTTGAGGACGCCTACCAGGCTCCGAACCTGGACTTGGCGGTGAGCCTGCTCGAGGAGGCCGGATATTCGGAGAGCAACAAGCTCCAAATCGATCTCGGCTATCCGCCGGAGCACTACGGTGTGACTACCGCCGATGGTGTGCTGCTGGTCGCCCAGCAGTGGGAGGCCACCGGCCTCATCGACGTCAACGAAATCTCCCAGGAGTGGAGTACCTACGTGTCTGACTGCACGAATGGCGTTGCGTTTGACGTTTGTGTGCTCGGTTGGTTCTTCGACTTCCCGGATGCCGAGAACTACTTGCAGCCGTTCATCGAGGGCGATGGACTCGGGACTATGGTCCTGTGCCCGAATGAATCCTGTGGCGACGCAACCACAACAGGTATCGACCCGCTACTGGGATCACTGCTCATCGATCAACGGGCGGAGACCGATCTGGACGCGCGCGCGGCGATTCTCGAGCAGCTACAGGATGTCTATGCCGATGCGGTTGTGACTATCCCGCTGTGGCTGGAGCCTGAGTTCATTATCTACCGAGACGGGATTGTCGGGGACAGCTCCCTGCCAAACCCACAGACCCTCAATATTGGACCCGATTTTGAGTTCCTCTACTCGGTGCTCGAGGTCACCAACTAGCCGAGAACTAGCCACGAACCGAAACTGGGAGCGGGTTTCGCCCGCTCCCAGTTTCTTTTTCGGCTGCATCAACTAGCCTCGTACTCCTGTGCACCCGTTGCTGATTGTCTTTCTGGTATTCGGCATCCCGGCTGGATTTGCCTTGGGGTGGGTTTTCCTACGTGGCAGCGAGTCGTTGCGCCGCTACATTCTCACTCGCATCGCACTGACGTTGCCGATGGTGCTCATTCTCATTTCTGTGGTTTTCTTCGTTCTTCGGGTCATGCCGGGGGATGTGGTCTCGTCGACGCTTGGTCCTAAGGCGAGCGAGGAAACCCGGCAGAACATCATGGAAGCCCTCGGCCTCGATGATCCGCTGATCGTCCAATACTTCAGGTTCCTCGGAGACGTCGTCACCCTCGACCTGGGTGACTCATTCATCGGCGCGCGTCGGCCGATCGTCGACGAGCTCGGCGAGCGGCTACCCGCTACCCTTGAGTTGATAATCCCGGCAGCTATCATCGCGCTCGGCAGCGGGTTGCTCTTCGGTACCTATGCCGCCATTCGTCGCAAGAAGCCGGTCGATTACAGCCTCAGGCTTTACAGCGTCATCATCTACTCGATGCCGATCTTCTGGCTGGGGTTGCTTCTGCGGCTCGTATTCAGCGTGTGGCTCGATTGGACACCTATCGCCGGCCGGATCGATGTTGTTACCAACACCACTCTCGAACGAACGACGAACTTGCTTTTCGTCGATTCGATACTCTCCGGCAACTGGGCGGCGCTCAAGAGCGTGCTCCGTCACATGATCCTGCCGGCGGCCACCCTTGGTCTTGTACTGTCGGGGGTTTTCGTCCGACTTACACGAATCAACGTCATCGAGACGTTGCAGGAGGACTACGTGCTGGCTGCCAGGGCCCGTGGCATCCGCGAGAGGATCGTGACGTATAGCTACGCACTCAAGAATGCCATGATCCCGGTGGTAACCGTGATCGGGCTGCAGGTCGCCATCTTGCTTGCGGGCGCCGTGCTGACCGAGACCGTTTTCAACTGGCCGGGTATGGGGCGCTACCTCATCGAGCGTATTAGCGCCCGCGATTTCCAAGCCGTCCAATCGACGGTGGCGGTCTTTGCCTTGTTCGTGGCATTGATCAGCCTGGCGGTTGACGTGATCTACTCCGTACTCGACCCACGGGTGAAGTACTGATGGCCTCCAACATCGAATCCCCTCCGGACCCCGGCCAGGTCGCCGATTGGGAGCTCGAGCTCCAGCGGGTTGGCTTGGCCCGCCGCATCCTCATGGCGCGCAAGTGGTATCGCACAGACTGGTGGTTCGTCGCCATATCGACCGTCATGGTCGTCGCGTTTCTGCTCATCGCTGCCGTTCCCCAGTGGCTCGCGCGTCACGACCCGCTCGAACAGGTGGGGCCACGCCTCCTGGCGCCGGGAGAGCTTCCCGACCAAGAGATACTGATAGTGCCGATCGGGGCAACGGTTACAGCCATCGGCGACTTCGAAGAGGGCGTGCGGACGCCCGTAGCAGTTGCCGTCGATACACCTTCGAGCGAGGCAGCTCGTGATGAAGCTGAGCGCGTCAGTGATGAGATTGCCGCATCGGGCGGCGAAGGCCGGATCCGCCTTCAGATCGAACGGCGGGAGACGGTGCAAGAAGCGCTAAACGCAGTGTTAGGCGGCGAAGCCGTTGCGGCTGTGGTGTCGTCAAAGGCTTTTGAGGCGATCTCGGCGGACTTTCCGACGTTGCAGAGTTCTGGAGCCGTGTCGAGTGCCGAGCAGGATGCCACCAGCTTTCCCCTCGGCACAAATCAGGTTGGCCAGGACGTGTTGAGCCGGCTCATCTGGGGCGCCCGGATCGCCATCATCATCGGGTTCTCGGCCTCGATCGCCTCCTTTGTCATCGGAGTACCGCTTGGCTTATTTGCCGGCTTTGTTGGGGGAAAGGTCGACCGGGCTATGACCCTGGTGATGGACAGTATCTATGCCTTCCCCGGCCTCATTCTTGCCATCGCCATCACCGCGGTACTCGGTCCGAGCATCTTCAACATCATCGTGGCGATCGCCGTGCTCTACATCCCTACCTACTACCGGATCGTGCGGGGACAGACCCTGCAGGCAAAGGAGGAACTGTACGTCGAAGCAGCCCGCAGTCTCGGTGCCAAAGCAACCGTGATCCTCACCCGCTACATCTTTCCGAACGTCATTCCCTCGGTGGCTGTGATCTTTTCTGTCAACGTCGCCGACGCCATTCTCACCGGGGCCGGGCTGTCGTTCCTCGGACTGGGTCTACCGCCTTCGACTCCCGACTGGGGTATCGACCTGGCCCGCGGACAGGAGTTCATCCGATCTGCCTGGTGGCTGATCACGTTCCCCGGTCTGGCGGTCATGCTGATCGTCCTCGCCTTCACGATGATGGGTGAGGGCCTCGTCGAGATCTTCAATCCCAAGTTGCGGGAGCGGTAGATGACCGAAGGGTCCCTGTACGGCGAGCGCATAACACTGGGAGAGCCACCGCTGAAAGCCGGGGAGATTCTCTACTCCTTGCGCGACGTCTCAGTTGAGTACGGCACGCGAGCCGGGCCGGTGGCGGCGGTCGATCACGTGTCGCTCGACATACGCAAGGGAGAGATTCTTGGCCTTGTCGGAGAATCGGGATGCGGCAAGTCGACCCTGGGTAAGGCCATGCTCCGCATGATCTCCCGGCCGGGGAGGATCACGACCGGTGAACTGTGGTTTGATGGCGTCGATCTTGTGACCCTGAGCGAAAGGCGAATGCGCGAGATACGGGGCGCTCGCCTCGGGATGGTGTTCCAGGATCCGATGACGTCGCTCAATCCGCTCTCGAGGATCGTCGATCATCTCACCGAAACCATAATGACGCACGAACCGAGTGTGTCGGAAGCAGCCGCCCGCGATCGCGCCGCACAGCTCATCGGCCGGCTCGGGTTGCGAGAGGAGCGCATCGACGACTACCCGCACCAGTTCTCCGGTGGGATGCGACAGCGCATCATGATCGCCCTCGCCTTGGCTCTCCAGGCCGACCTCGTTATCGCCGATGAGCCAACCACTGCGCTCGACGTTATCGTCGAAGCGCAGTTTCTCGATCTGCTGAGGGAACTGCGAGACGAGTTCGACCTCACGATCGTCCTGATCACTCACAACATCGGGGTGGTGGCCGAGGTGGCCGACCGGGTGGCCGTGATGTACGCCGGGCGGATGGCAGAGCTTGCCTCGGTCAACGAGTTGTTCCTCGATACCAAACACCCGTATGGGCAGGGCCTGTTGCGCGCAGTTCCAAACATCGAACTGGACGGTACCGAGCTCTATCAAATGGCGGGGGCACCACCCAACCTGCTCCATACCCCGTCGGGCTGCGCCTTTCATCCCCGGTGCCCGGCTGTCATGCCGATCTGCTCTCAACATCAGCCGGAGTTCCTGCAACGTGAGGGCGATCACTACACCGCTTGCTGGCTGTATCAGGATCATCCCGTCAAGCCCGGAGTTCACGATGCCTGATCCGCGGCCGGTCCAGGAGTTCCAGAATGATGGAGGCGAGCAGGCGAACCTAGTCGAGGTCACCGATGTCAAGAAGTGGTTTCCGGTTCAGAAGGGGTTCATCGCCAGCCTGCTGTCGCGTGGCCACGTCGACTACGTGAAAGCGGTCGACGACGTGTCCTTCACGATCAAGCGGGGCGAGGTGCTCGGCCTGGCGGGGGAGAGCGGCTCGGGCAAGTCGACGGTCGGGCGGTTGGTGTTACGCCTCCTCGACGCAACCGAGGGTCACGTCAAGGTCGACGGTGTCGATCTCGGGACTCTCAAACGCGAAGACCTCCGCAAGGCTCGGAGCAAGATGCAAGTGGTATTCCAGGATCCGCTTGCGTCACTCAACCCGCGCATGACCGTGGGTCAGGCGATCGAGCACCCGGCTCAAATCCACCTTCCCGACACGACCTTCGAGGAGCGCAAGCAGCTCGTGTTCGAGCTCCTCGAGGCGGTTGGAATGTCGCCACCCGACTTCTTCTACGACAAGTACCCGCATCAGGTCTCGGGAGGCCAGCGCCAGCGCATCGTGCTGGCCCGCGCCTTGATCACCCGCCCCGATTTGATCGTGGCCGACGAACCGATCGCATCTGCCGACGTTTCAGTGCAGGCGCTCCTCCTGGAGCTCATGATCAAACTGAAAGAGGAGTTCGATCTCACCTATCTGTTCATCACCCACGACCTTGCCACCACGAAGTACATCTGCGATCGGATCGCCATCATGTACCTCGGCAAGATCGTCGAGATCGGGCTACTCACCGAAGTATTCAACAATCCTCGCCATCCCTATACGAGATCGTTACTTGCCGCGGTTCCGGTGCCGGACCCTCGCCACCGGAGGACTGAGCCGCTGCCCCAGGGCGAGATCCCTAACCCGATCAACCCGCCGTCCGGATGCCGCTTCCATCCACGGTGTCCGATCGCGGTTGAGGGCGTGTGCGATGTCGAGGATCCTCAAATGGCTCGGACCGGAGCCTCGGAGGACCACTTCGCGGCGTGTCATCTGCGAACCGGCGCCTACCAGCACCTCGACCGCCGACCCACCTAACACCCAGGGCCGTTTTCGCGCGGGGATTGGCCCCTGTAGGGTGGGATTCCCGCGCGAAAACGATTTGTTACTTGCGGATCAGGCGGCGTCGTTCTTTGATCAGTTCGAGGTTCGGGGTCGAGATCTGCTCGTAGGTCATGTACGCCTCCGGATTGACCGACTTGACAATCCGCATGGCCTCCTGAGAACGCTTGCGCGGTACGACCGTGAAGGTGACCCGGACCGCACCGTCCATGCCTTCGGCGTTGACGACGGTCGCCCCGAAACCGGCGTCTCGCAAGGCGGGCGCTGCAGGCGGGCTTTCGACGGGAGCGACGATCTGGAGAAGGCTGTCGCCTAGAGCGAGCCAGCGCTCAACAGTTCCACCGAGCATGGTTCCCGCCGAGAACCCGCCTGCGTAGGCAACGATCTTGAGAGGCGAATCGAGGTTGGTGAGGACCTGCCCGGCCGCCAGGACCCAGACCAGCGATTCGAAGAAGCCGAGGGCGCCGGCGAGGAGTCTCCGCCCGCGAACGAGCATGACGATGCGCAGCGTACCGAGGGTCTGATCGGTGACGCGCATGAAGAAGATCAGGAGTGCGCTGAAAACGAGGGCCATGAGGCACTGAGTGTAGGGGCCCATCGATCACGACCGGTCGATCCCGCGGTAGCCCCCGTTCTCGGTGCGGACGGAAGATTGCCGCAATGAACGTCACTCCTTCGGGAAGGTCGCGGCCTCGCGGTTGGCTCCGACGGTTCTTTCATCGGCTCGAGCGCGGCCGCAGTCGCGCCGGCCCGGGCCTGAGAATCGATTGGATCGGGTCACCGTCTCGTCCGGATTCCCGCCACGCCCACTACACGTCGTGAGTTGGGCGCAAACGGCAGTAACGTCTCACCAGATCCTTCATCTCTTGGAGAAACGCTTGTGGTTACGTCCCCAGAACCATCATCCGGCCTGACTTCTGTCAGTGAAGCTCTTTCGACTCGTGAGTATCTGACCGCAATGTGGAAGCGGCGGGAGTTCACCATTGAGGTTCCCCTCGAGCAGCTTCGCTCGACCCATCAGACCACGTTGCTCGGGAACGTATGGCATCTTGGCAACCCGTTGCTATTTGTGGCGGTCTACTACCTGATCTTCGGCGTTATCTTCGAGGTGAATCGTGGAGTCGATCACTTCCTGCTCTGGCTCACCATGGGGATATTCGCCTTCCAGCTGACCTCGAAAACGGTTATGGGCGGGGCCAACTCGATCACCTCCAACACCGGGATGATTCGTGCGATCAAGTTCCCGCGAGCACTCCTCCCGATCTCTGTAGTGATCAGCCAACTCCTGAGCTTTGGCATAGAGATGGGCGTGCTGGGAGCCATGGCGATTCTAGCGGGGGTGGGCGTTTCTCGACGATGGTTGCTTCTTCCCTTCGTCTTGATCGTGCACACGGCACTGAATCTCGGCGGCGCTTTCATCGCGGCGCGACTCAACGACACGTTCAAAGACGTCCAGCAAATCATCCCGTTCATCTTCCGCCTGCTTATGTATTTGTCCGGAGTGATGTTTCCGCTCGAGCGGCTGCTATCGAGTCTCGGCGAGAAGAGCTGGTTGGTGCCGTTGGCTGAGCTCAACCCTCTGGCGCGAATTATCGACCTGTATCGGTGGGTCTTTCTCGGCGCATCACTCACAGGGGGCCACATCGCGGTGACGACGGCGATCCCGTTTCTAGTGTTGTGGTTCGGTTTCCGCTTCTTCAAAGCGGCCGAGTGGAGATATGGACGCGCATGAGCGACCGGCTGTCGATCAGCGTTCGAGATCTGTTTATCGACTACGAGATCTTCGAGGACCGGCGTGCTGCGATCCGGAAGCGGCTGGTGCAACACGAGGGGACCGGCCGACGATTGGTGCGAGCACTGAAGGGGGTTTCGTTCGATGTGTTCGAGGGTGAGGCGGTTGGTATCATCGGTTCGAACGGATCCGGCAAGTCGACATTGATGGCGGCCATCGCCGGGCTCCTTCCCCTGACTTCGGGAGATGTCCTCGTTTCGGACGAACCCAAGCTGCTGGGCGTTGGTGCAACCTTGATGCCGGCCGCGAATGGTTACACGAATATCCGTATCGGGCTCCTCGCTCTCGGCGTGTCCTCCAACGAGGTGGACATGATGATGCCCCAGATCGCCGAATTCACCGGACTGGGAGAGGCACTCGACCGTCCCTTCAAGACTTATTCATCCGGAATGCGGGCGCGCCTCCACTTTGCCATCGCCACATCGGTGCACCCCAAGATCCTGCTCATCGATGAGGCCCTTGCGGTGGGTGACCAGGCGTTCAAGAAGCAATCTCGAGGGCGGATCGACTCGCTTTTGGGAGAGGCGGGAACGCTGCTCTTCGTGAGTCACTCCCTCGAACAAGTGTCCTCCATGTGCTCCCGAGTACTGTGGGTCGAGCAGGGTCGCCTGCGAGCCGACGGACCATCGGATCGAGTCATTGCCAAGTATGAGGCCTTCGTCGGGTAGCGGGGACGACCGCTACGAACGGTCAGTCGGAGGCAAGTTTGCCCACCGCCGCAATCAGCGCATTGGGCACCGAATCGGCTTCACCGACCGAGCCGTTCGAGACGGCGGCAACGCCATACAGTCGTGGTGCCGTGGTATCGGCCGTGCCAACTACGATGATCGATCGAATCCACACCAGAGCCCCGTCAATCGGGATCGGCGTCATCGGGCCGAACTGCACGGCAGACCCGTTGGCGTTGAGGAGAGTGAAAAGGGCGGCAAGATCTCGATCGGTGTCGATCGCAGCCTGGGCCACCCTGGGATCCGACACCGGTTGACCTGGAGCCACCTCGATACGGACGATCTGCAGGTATTCAGGATTGTCGTGATCGGCGATCGCCAACGCCGACAGTTCGTCGCGAGCTGCGGCAGGGTTGCTGGCCGATCCCACGCCGTACGGTCGGATAGCCACCCAATGACCCCCGAGGGAACCCGCCCCCGGCATGAAGAGTGACACCGCCGGTGCCGGCACGATCGGTCCGGAACCCTGTGCGTTGTAATCGCGTGCAACGCCGTCTCCAGCGGAAGCGCTTATTGCCCAGCTATCGGATCCGTTGAACAATGTCTCTGCATCTGATACGTGGTACCGACCGAGCATGGATGTTTGGACGGTCAGGAAGTCCTGAGCGTAGAGCAGGTGGTCGCGCAGCGGCTCGGGCATGTTCGATATTGGCTCGACGAGGCCGGGGAACACCGAAGACCACGCATCCAGGATGGGATCGTCGGCACCCCCGACCTCGGTCCTGTACAGGTGAACGGTTCCGTCGTAAGCGTCCACAGTCGCCTTGACGGAAGCATGCATGTAGTTGAATGCCCGGCCTGACATTCCGCTCGACGAAGGGAGTCCAACCGAGCGGGCGAACTGCGAATATGGGTAGGTTCTCGCGCTCGTATACCCGTCGACGATCCAGGTGATGGCGCCGTTGACAACCACCGGATAGGGGTTCGAATCGAAAGAGAGGAATGGAGCGAGCGATGTCAGCCGTTCGAGCAGGTCCCGCCGATACAACAGTTGAGAATCTGCAGTCAACTCCGAGGACACGATGGGCTCGATCTCGCCCACGGCGAGGCCGACGGCCATACGACGCCAGATACTCGAGAGCGGTATCCCCGAATCGCCGGAGAATTCCTCGCCCCGCACCTCCGTTCGATTGGTTGCAACGATGGCGTACCAACCACCAAGGCCTTCTCCGAAATACAGTTCGGGACGCGCGGCGACCAGCGTGTCGGCTAGGGCAGACACATCCGGACGACCATCTGCAGACATAACATCGGCCGGAATCGCCACCACTCCGTCGCCGTGGGTGTACACGAGGTGCAGTTGCACCCACCCCTTTTCCGGCAGATCACTTCGGTTCGCGTTTCGACTGGCGATCAACACAGGCCGGAGGACCCCATCGATCTCGTACCGGTCAAGGTCGACGTCCTCGATTCTGGTGGCCGTGGTCCCCTGCAAGACCTGGAGCGGCGCGACCATCTGGTTCTCGCTCAACAGGGATATTCGTCGGAGATCGAGTTCAAGGTCAGGACTCACCGAGCCGGTGAGTCCGTCGCTCAGCACTTTCGAAACCTGCTCCACTTCCCCAAGGCTGTAGGCGGCGGTGGTCGCTTCTAGGTTGTCGGCTATGTATGGAAGTTGGCGTTCGCCTTCGGCCGGCATCACGACCAGCCAGGTGACGACGGCCGGCAGTGCCCAGAGCAGCACTACCTGTAGAACAGCCCATGTGGCGGCGCTCCCGATGGCAAGCCTCCACCGGGACGTGACCACTCCCCGAACCATGAGCCCGGCCACCACAAGCGCGACAGCTGCCAGCACCCATAGGGAGGGCACCGCAACCTTCAACTCGGTGTAGCCGGGCCCATCGAATGCACCGAACTGATTGGTGCCGTAGGCGGGCCATTGGACGAAGAAATAGTCGAGCGCCTGGATGACGGCGTATCCGGCCGCGATCAGACCGAGGTGCCTGAGAGCTCGTGGAGACGAGCGTCGGCCCGACCGGGGGATCTTTATCGCCCCGTTGGCGATGTATCCGACGAGAGCGATTCCGCCGGCAACCAGCATTAGCCGGCGGAGCCAATTGCTCGCCACCATGAGGAACGGGAGTCGGAATAGGTGGTAGCCAAGGTCCCACCCGATGTGCGGTGCGACCTCGCCAAGGTTCGGCCCTTTCAGGAACAACAGCCACGGCATCCAGCGGCTCATCGACCCCCAGGCACCCCACAATGCGATGAGCGTTGCGCCACCGAGCATCAGCCAGCGGTGGGCAGGTCCCATCCGTTCCCGGTACCGCACGACCAATCGATTAGGGAAGCTGTCGGGAGCGGGCGGCGTTCGATACGAAACCCAGGCCGTCGGCACAAGGACGGCGCCCGACACGACGAGGGCGATGAGTGCCAAGGTGATCTGGGCTCGGATCTGGGTCGACCACACCGGCGCCGTCGTCACCGTGTCAAACCACCACCGGTCGACCGCCATACGCGCAACCTGGCGGATGAGGAAGGCGACGGAAACCACCGCCACCACCGCAACGCCAATGCGGCGTTGTGGGGCGGAACGACGTTCGAACCAGGCGACGATTGGGAAAGGCGGAGCACTTGGTCGAGTGACCATCCGATGAAGGTTAGGCGCGCAAATCGGCTACTCGGTCCGAGCCGGGTTGCCACGTCATCGAGGGAGCCGCCATGGGGCCAGAGGCCCATCGATCACGACCGGTCGATCGGCCTGGTAGCGTCCCATTCCCGTTCTGGAGAGCAGATGCCCGCCCCCGCAGCCAATGTCACGCCTCCTGAAGGTGTCGACTACGGGCGCAAGTGGCAGGCGATGGTGGCGGTCGGCCTCGGCATCATCATGTCGACGATCGATGGTTCCATCGTCAACGTGGCTTTGCCGACGCTTGTCGATGCATTCGACACGACCTTCCCGGTTGTTCAGTGGGTCGTTCTGGCCTACTCACTCACGCTCGCCTCGCTCTCGCTGATGGTGGGCCGCCTCGGTGACATGATCGGCAAGAAGCCGATCTACACCGCCGGGTTTGTCGTGTTCACCTCCGGATCGGTGCTGGCCGGACTTTCTCCCACGATCGGGTGGCTGATTGGATTCCGGGTGCTCCAGGCGCTCGGTGCGGTGATGGTGCTGTCGCTGGGTCTGGCGATCGTGGCGGAAGCGTTCCCGCCCTGGGAGCGAGGCCGAGCCCTCGGCATCGCAGGCAGCCTCGTTTCGATCGGCATCGTGGTCGGCCCGACCGTTGGGGGCCTGCTCATTCAGACCCTCGACTGGCGGTGGATCTTCTATGTGAATCTTCCGATCGGCATCGTCGGGACGGTCGCTGCCTCGCGGTTCGTTCCGGCGGTTCGACCCAGAGGGGGTCAGACCTTCGACTACCCGGGGGCCGCCCTCCTCTTCTTCACGCTCCTCTGTATCTCCCTGGCGCTGACGGTCGGCCAGACCGTTGGGTTCGCCGATGGACGAATACTGCTGCTGTTCGCGGGAGCAGTGATCGGTCTCTTCTCGTTCGTGATGTTCGAGCTCGGACGAGACCAGCCGATGCTCGACCTGCGGTTGTTCAAGCAGCGCCTTCTGTCGGTCAGTGTGGGGACCGGATATCTGACCTTCGTGGCAGTTGCCGGATCATTCATCCTCTTCCCGTTCTACCTTCAGAATGTGCTCGGGTATGAACCGGGCACCGTCGGTGTGATGCTGGCCGGACCATCGGTGGCAATCGCGCTCATCGCACCGATCAGCGGGAGCCTGTCGGATCGATTCGGATCGCGGCCGATGACCGTGGCCGGACTGGCCGTTCTCGTCGTCGGGTATGCGTCTCTCCGGACGCTGGGGGTCGACACGTCCGGCATCGGGTTTGTCTTGTTGACGGTGCCGATCGGTATCGGCATGGGCATGTTCCAGTCGCCCAACAACAGCGCCATCATGGGATCCGTGCCCCCCGAGCAATACGGGGTCGCCTCCGGGTTGCTGTCGATAACCCGCATACTTGGTCAGGTATCCGGAATCGCCCTCCTCGGCGCATTCTGGGCGATACGAGTGGCTGCCAATTCCGGACGCGAGTACCGGGGTGCGGCCACCACGGCCGGAGCAGGTGCACAGGTGGCGGCCTTTCGTGATGTGATGCTGGTGGTGGCGGTGGCGATAGCCCTAGGTCTCGGGGCGGCGATTTGGGGTTTGGCGGAGGAACGCCGCAGCCGTCAGAACGATTCCCGCCAGAATGCCCGTCGTGTACCACCAGATCGGTCCGGAACCGAGTGAGGGTCGGATCGGCTCGGTGACCAGCCGGATCGTGCCGGCGGTAGCCAGGGCACCGGCGGCAACCACACCGGGACGGGTGATCCGCCGGAGGAGGAACAAAGCACCGAACGCGGCGGCCACGAAGAGAAACGCCGAGTAGATCTCGGTTGGATGTCGGGTGAGGGCAGATCCGGGCTCTGCGAACGCCCAGGGGAACTCCGACCGAGTCCCGAGACATGTTCCCCTGAACACGCACCCACCGTGCCATCCGGCCAGCCCGGCGAGAACCGCCGGCGAGACGAGGTCCAGCGCGGCGGGCAGCGAGCGGCGGGTTGCCCAGACGAGAAACACTAGAGCGCCGATGCTGGCGAAACCGGTGTCGACGCCGCCCCTGATCAAGATGATGTCGGCCGGGTGAGTCAACGGGTTCGTCCCGGTGAGGAGCATCGCGGCGATGCGCCCGGCCACCAATCCAGAGACGGCCGCGCCCAGGAGGGTATCGAACCAGTCGGACCGATCGTCCGGAAGGAGGCCTAGGCGCCGCTCGAGTCGAAGCATCATCCAGAGAGCGCCGACTGCCAGCAACGCCGCCCAGAGCAGAGTGAATTCCATCAGGACGTCACAGAGATATCGCGGACGAGTCGCGTTGGTCGAGCGAGAGGTTGTAGGTTGTCGGCTCTGCCGGCGTCGTACGTGCCCGGAACCTAGAA
>JAHEDK010000001.1:0-153073 GCA_024641245.1 Actinomycetes bacterium | reverse complement strand
GAACCTAGAACCCAAGACTCGGAACCTGGAGCGTCTGGTTCTCATCGGTTCAGGATCTCGTCTATTTGGAGTGAGAGTGTGCGCTCGTCGATCACGCCGTTGTGCCGGTAGACGAGTTCGCCTCCTGGAGCGAAGAAGTAGGTGATGGGCACTCCGACACCGCCCAGGTTTGCGCGCACCGTTCCGGCTCGATCGAAGTAGTTGTCGAACTCGAGGCCGTGCTCGGAGATGAATTGGCGGGCATCCTCTTGGGTATCTTCGATATCAACACCGATGAAGCTCACCCGATCACCGAACGCCTCATATGCGGCAGAAAGTAGAGGGGCTTCAGATCGGCACGGAATGCACCAGGACGCCCACACATTCAGCACGATCGGATCCCCGGATTCGAGGAGGCTGCTGAGGGCCGCATCATCGATCGGTGGCAATGCAGGTACCTCGAGCGGAGCAGAGGTGGTTACACAGGCGGTCACGGTCAGGATGGTGCCCAGCATCGTCGCCGCGAACCTTCTCATCGGTCTGCTCTTGGAAGTCGGATCGTGAAGGTCGAACCTCGGCCGGGACCGGCTGAGCTGACCGTCAGCTCTCCGTCGTGTGAGCGCACGATCGTACGCGAAATCGTGAGTCCGATGCCCGACCCGGCCGAGGCCATCCCTTCGCCCTCGACGCGATGAAAGCGCTCGAAGATCTGTTCTAGTTCGTCCGGTGGGACGCCCTCTCCGGTGTCGTGTACGGACACCTCACATGAACCCTCATCGCATGAGGCGGTCATCCACACGCGTCCTCCCTCCGGTGTATGGACGAGCGCGTTGCCGACGATGTTGGTGAAGGCCTGCGCCAGGCGATCGGCGTCCCCGTGGATCGGCAAATCGGGCGCCGGCCCGATCGAGAGCTCGACTTCCTTGTCGAGAAACTGTGGTCGGAGCCGCTCGGCTGCCCGAGCGGCGACCTCGCCGAGGTCCGCATGCTGTAGGTCAAGGACCAGTGCCCCCTCCTCAGCGCGCGAGAGCAGTGCGAGGTCGGCGGTGAGTCGCTTCAGTCGGGTCGCCTCCTCGGCTACTTCGAGGTAGACCTCTGGAGTCGGTTCGAAGACGCCGTCGATCAGGCCCTCCATGTAGCCCTGGATGGTCGTGAGCGGGGTCCGGAGCTCGTGGGCGAGGTCCGACATGAGCCTGCTTCGCTGCTGCTCCGTCCTGGCGAGCGTGTCCCCGAGCGCGTTGACATCCGTGGCGAGTTCGGCGAGCTCCACCTCGCGGGGAACCGGTACCCGTTCGTCGTATCGACCGTCGGCAAGTCGTCGCGTAGCTGCCTGTACGTCCCGTAGTGGCCGCAGAATGCGTCGTGACGTCAGCGCGGCCAGGGCGGTCGCCAGGACGAGGCTGGCGAGGAGAGCTATCCACAAGCCCTTGTTGATGGCATCATCGAAGGCGTTCTCGAGGTCTTTGACGATCGTCTCAGTGCCGCCGACTCCTCTTGGCCCCTGCTGGGCCGCTTCGAATTCGGTCAGGTTGATCGCTTCTGCTCCGTGAGGCCGAGTTCCTCCGTCGCCCGATCGTGGGGCCGCATCACCTCCGCTATCACCGGTGCCTCCGGTGCCTCCGGTGCCTCCGGTGCCACCTGGTCCTCCGGTGCCTCCGGTGCCTCCGGTGCCACCTGGTCCACCGGTGCCACCCGGGCCGCCCGGACTGGTCCCGTCGCTGCCAGGACCCATTCCAGGGGTAGTGGTAGGAGTCGTCGGAGTTGTGCCATCGCCGGCCGGTGTGGAATCGCCGGTCTGATCCACGGTCGGGTCTGTGCTCTCGCTCGAGCCTGTTGAATCGGTGGTTTCCGGCGTGGCCTGCCGGCCGAATCCGTATTGCTGTCCGATCTTTGCCACCTGCGCATCGAACTCGGACGGCGCTAGGAGTTGCAGCGTCACCGTCATGATGGCCAGGGTCACGCCGATCACTCCTACATACGAAAGGAGAAGGCGAACATCGAGGCGGCGGAGGACCTTCATGGCTCGAGCAAGAACTTGTAGCCAACACCGCGAACGGTCCCGATGATGGTTGGCTGTGCGGCATCGTCACCGAGAGCTCTTCGAAGATTCCGAACGTGGACATCGACAACGCGTTCGTCTCCGAAGAAATCCCAACCCCAGACGCGCTCAAGGAGCTGGCGTCTGCTGAACACTCTCCCCGGTTCGGAGACGAGAGCAGTCAGAAGGTCGAATTCGAGCGCCGTGAGATCCACCGGCGCTCCAGAACGGGTGACCTCACGGCGGTCTCCGTCCAGCGTGAGCCCATCAAAATGAAAGGCGTTGGACTCTGGTTTCGGAAGACCGCGATCGCGTCTGAGCACGGCTTTGATGCGGGCGAGGAGTTCGCGCGGGCTGAACGGCTTGGAGAGGTAGTCGTCGGCACCGACGGAAAGGCCGATCAGTTTGTCGACCTCCTCAGTCTTGGCCGTGAGCATCACAACGTAGACGTCTGAGAAGGTTCGCAGCTCCCGCAGGACCTCTATGCCATCGAGGCCCGGGAGCATGACGTCCAGCACGATCAAATCTGGTTGATGTGACCGTGCTTTGTCGAGCGCCTCCCGGCCGCCGGCGGCCTCAATGACCGTGTACCCGTCCTTTTCGAGATAGGCGCGTACCAGTTGACGGATCTTGCGTTCGTCGTCCACGACCAGGATCGTTCGATCGCTCACAAGGCCATCCTAGGGATGGCCTCGGCGACCATGAACAAAGCCCAACCTCCCCCGAGGGGAACGGGGGAGGTTGGCGCCGGGGACACGATGCCTACTTGTGGCCGCCTGGTCCGGCTCCATTCTGATTGGTGGATCCGCCCGGGGAGGCAGAGGCGTTTCCATCCGATCCGGGGCCGAACTCGTTTCCGATGCCGTCCTGGGTGCCTGCTTGGATTGGGCCGGTGCCATCTTGGGGTCCTGGACCGTGTCCGGTCGCGGCGGGCCCGTATCCGGTTCCGTCCCCATCCTGGTCACCGAACGGACCGTATGGGGCTTCTTCGGCATTCGGTCCGAATGGTCCGTCACCGTTGCACTCGCCGACGCATTCACCCGGCCCGTATCCGGTTCCGTCCCCATCCTGGTCACCGAACGGACCGTATGGGGCTTCTTCGGCATTCGGTCCGAAGGGTCCGAATGGTCCGTCACCGTCGCACTCGCCGATGCATTCACCGGGCCCAAAACCCTGGCGCTGGAACGGGGCTGCTTCGGAGCCCATCGGGCCTTCACCAAAGCGGGAGCCGGTCCGTGATTGTGCTCCGGTCTGGAGTCTGATCATCTTGAGCTCGCCCTTCTCGATGAAGTACGAGCAGCCCAAAGGGGTGCCGTCGCCGAGCCGGATCTGCTTGGTTTGGGGAGCGTCGTCCGCTTGTGCAACTGCAAGTGAGGCGGGAATCATCAATGCCGCCACCAACCCGAGAACAGTCGCGCTTCGTTTCATGTGCTTGCTCCTCTCTTTGTGCTCAGTGAATCACCGACAGGTGAAGGGCCAGCGGGTGGACGTGTGAAGGTTTCGTGAAGATGGGACAGCGCTCGGCTAGTTTCAACACCATGGCACGTCGACCACACATCATTGCGATGGTTCTGGCAGGAGGGGAAGGCAACCGCTTGTTCCCGCTCACCAGGGCACGAGCGAAGCCGGCCGTTCCATTTGGCGGGCACTACCGATTGGTGGATTTCGTCCTCTCGAATCTGGTCAACGCCAACTACCGTCGCATAGCTGTGCTCACCCAATACAAGAGCCACAGCCTCGATGTGCACCTTTCGCAAACGTGGCGCCTGTCACCGATTCTGGGAAGCTACGTAACCCCGGTGCCGGCACAGATGCGGCGCGGTCCTCATTGGTATGCGGGCAGCGCCGATGCGATCGCCCAAAACCTCAATATCCTCAGCGACGAGCGTCCCGACTACGTGATCGTGTTTGGAGCCGACCACATCTACCGGATGGACCCGGCCCAGATGGTGCAACAACACATCGATTCGGGTGCAGGCGTCACCGTCGCAGCCATCCCGGTCCCGATCGAAGGCGCCTCAGATTTCGGGATCATCGACGCCGATGCAGACGGCAAGATCAAGCAGTTCCTCGAAAAGCCGGCGGACCCGCCTGCCATGCCCGGGCGACCCGACATGGCGCATGCATCGATGGGCAACTACGTGTTCACCGCCGACATGCTGCGAGAAGCGGTTTTGTACGACGCAGAGGACGAGGAGTCCCGTCACGATCTGGGCGGGAACGTCATGCCGTATATGACCGAACGCGGCCTCGCCCACGTGTACGACTTCGCCGGTAACGACGTACCGGGACAAGATGAACAAGAGCGCGGATACTGGCGCGACGTTGGAACCCTCGACGCCTACTTCGAGGCCTCAATGGACCTGATCGCCACATCGCCCGTCTTCAACCTGTACAACGAGGAGTGGCCGATTTTCACCTGGCACTTCCCGTATCCGCCTGCGAAGTTCGTTCACGACGAGGACGGTAGACGCGGCGAGGCGATTAACTCGATTGTCTCTAACGGAGCGATCGTTTCCGGTGCGACGGTGCGCCGGTCGATTTTGTCGCCCGATGTGCGGCTGCATTCCTACACGGTGGTTGAAGACTCCGTGCTGATGGACGGCGTGAATGTCGGGCGTGGTTCTGTGATCCGGAGGGCGATCATCGACAAGGATGTGATGATTCCGGCAGGTTCCCGAATTGGTGTCGACCTCGAGGCGGATCGGCAGCGGTTCACGATCTCCGACGGCGGAATCGTCGTGGTTGGGAAGGGCCATCTGATCGAATAGCCGCAGGTCGCCCGTATGTGCCAATTGCCGATTGCCGGGGGCCGTGTCGTAGCCTGCGGCTGATGACCTCTCGCCAGACTGTTGATCCGCCCCCCTTCGATGCTGCGCCCCTCGGGCGCGGCCGGGCGCTGATCGTACGACAGCTTCGACGTGCTCCAAAGCAGTTCGCCATCGGTGGGGCGGGAACGATGTTGTTCGCGGCGATGACCATCGTGTCCTCCTATGTGATCGGGTGGATCACCGACGACATCCTTCTGCCTTCTGTTGCCGCCGGTGAGGTCCGGGTGGCCTCACTCGTGGGCGCGGCGCTGGCGATCATCGGTGTCGCCCTGGCGAGGGCGATCGGCATCACATTTCGTCGGTACGGCGCGTACGCCGCCCAATACAGACTCCAGGCGCGTGACCGGATCGAAATCACCGATCGATACCTGCAACTGCCGATCGAGTGGCACCGACGGCACCCGACCGGTCAGCTGTTGTCGAACGTCAACGAAGACGTCGAGGCCGCCTCGTTCATTGCCGCCCCGCTGCCGATGGCGTTCGGTGTCATCGTCATGCTCGTCATTACTGCCACGATGCTGGTGCTCACCGACCCGTTTCTCGCCCTCGTTGGATTCGCAGTCGGGCCGGCCATTCTCATCGTGAACTTCTTCTACCAGCGCCGCATGCGGGCGGTCGCCGCCTCTGCCCAGCGATTGCGCGCGGAAGTAGCCGAGATTGCCCACGAGTCGTTCGATGCAGCCCTGGTCGTCAAGACCTTGGGACGCGAAGACCAGGAGGTGGGCCGGTTCGGGGATCGATCCGATGCATTGCGCGATCGCATGGTCGAGGTCGGTTCGCTTCGGGCAATGTTCGACCCGCTCATGGAAGCCCTCCCCAACATCGGCGTTCTGGCCGTGCTGGCCGTCGGAGCATGGCGTGTCCAGCAGGGTGCGGTGACTCCCGGGACCATGGTCACATTTGCGTACCTGTTCCGGCTGGTCGCGCTGCCGATGCGAGTGTTTGGCTGGCTGCTCGGCGAGATGCCCCGTTCGGTCGTCGGCATGGACCGGATCGAAGGCGTTTTGGGCGAGCAGGGCAAGGTTGAATACGGGGGACAGGCGACCGGGAACGGCGGAGGGGCGGCGACCAGTGTGGAGGCGGTCGGCTACCTATACCCGGAGACCCAGACCGACGACCTCTCCTCGCAGGCGCAACCGCGCAGGTCGGACAACGGGGGCCGACGCGGGATCGAGTCGGTGACATTGAGTGTTGCGCCCGGTCGGACCGTAGCTCTCGTCGGCCCAACCGGTTCGGGGAAGTCGACGCTCGCTCACCTGATGGTCAGGCTCTTCGACCCCGACCGTGGCGAGATCTGCCTGGACGGCCACGGTCTTGCCGATCTCGAACGGACGGAGTTGGCCGATTCGGTCAGCCTGGTGTTCCAGGAGGTGTTCCTATTCGACGACACCGTCTACAGCAACATCACGCTCGGCGGGCACTACGACAAGGCTGAAGTGCTGGAGGCGGCCGAATTGGCCCGGGCCGACGAGTTCATCTCTCAACTACCGGAGGGATTCGACACTCTGGTGGGGGAGCGGGGTGCTTCACTGTCCGGTGGTCAACGTCAGAGGATCGCGCTGGCCAGGGCGCTCATTCGCCATCCCCGACTGCTCGTGCTGGACGATGCCACCTCTGCCGTTGATCCATCCGTTGAGCAGCAGATCCTGGCCGGCCTGGCCGAACTCGACACCACAGTCGTTATCGTCGCGTATCGGCGTTCGTCGATCGTGTTGTCCGACGAGGTCATCTACATCGAAGACGGCAGGGTAATGGGGCGGGGACATCACGATGAGCTGTATCAGACGCTGGCACCGTATCGGAGTCTGATAGACGCGTACGAGCAAGAGGAAACCCGATGACCATTGCCGCCCAGCAAGCGGAACGTCGGGGCGCCACCGCCACCATACGCCGAGGTTTGAGCCTCTCTCCGGAGCTGAGGCGCGGCCTCCCGGCAACGTTGGTGCTGGCGCTGATCGCCACGGCCGGACGTGTCATCGTGCCGGTGGCTGTGCAGCAGATCATCGACAGTGGTTTTGCCGACGGCGGAGTCGACATGGGCTTCGTGTTGTCGATGACGGCGTGGGCGCTGCTGGCGGTGGCCGTGACCGCCGGCTCCACGGGAGCTATGCACCTACGACTCGCCCGGGTGTCCGAAACTGCCCTTTCGCTGCTGCGCGTGCGCGCCTTTCGCCACATACATGATCTTTCGATGCTCCATCAGGCATCGGAACAACGCGGCGTCCTGGTCGCCCGGGTGACTTCGGACGTCGATCAGATCAGCCGGTTCATGCAATGGGGCGGTCTCATGTTGATCATCAACGGTGGGCAAGCCTTGCTGTCACTGCTCGTCATGTTCGTGTATTCGGTGCCGATGGCGATGGTCGTCGTGGTCTTGGTTCCCGTGATCGTCTTGACGATCAAGTGGTTCCAGTCGCGGCTCGAAGTGGCCTACCTGACCGTCCGGGAGCGGGTCGGTCGCATGCTGGCGATTCTGGCGGAAGTAGTGGTCGGCGCCCCGGTTATCCGTGCGTACGGGATCGAGGACCGGATCCGGCAGCGACTGGGAGAGTCCATCGACCAGCACCGTCGCTCCGGCGTGAAAGCAGGAGCGCTGTCTTCGTCGTTTTCGGGTGCAGGCGAACTGCTTTCGGCCATGGTCGTGGCTGCCGTGCTGGTGGTCGGCACTGTTCTGGCGGTGAATGGCTCTACATCGGTCGGCACCGTCGTGGCGTTTCTGTTCCTGGTGCAGTTGTTCGTGCAGCCGGTCCAGATGCTCGGAGAGGCTGTGAACGAGGCACAGACGGCGGTGGCGGGATGGCGGCGAGTGCTGGACGTCCTCGACATCGCTCCCGATGTCGCCGATCCTGGCGCGATAGGAGCGGACCTGCCGGCCGCCTCACTCGGCGTCTCGTTCGAGGGGGTTTCGTTCCGATATCCACGGCCGGGAGAAACAGCCGGGGAGGCGAGCGGTCCCCCCGTGCTGGTCGACGTCGATACCACTATCGAGCCTCGCAGCCGAGTCGCCATCGTTGGGGAGACCGGTTCGGGTAAGACGACGTTCGCCAAACTGCTCACCCGGTTGATGGACCCCACAGCGGGACGGATCGTGATGGGTGGGCTCGACCTGCGAACGGTCCGATTCCGGTCGCTCCGAGACCGGGTCGTGATGGTGCCGCAGGAAGGAATGCTGTTCAGCGGCACCATCGCCGACAACGTCAGGATGGGCCGGCCGGAGGCAACGGACGCCGAACTCGAATCGGCGTTCCGGAGATTGGGACTCAGCGAGTGGCTCGGCGAACTCAGCGGAGGATTGCTGACACCGGTGGGGGAGCGGGGCGGCGCACTGTCGGTGGGTGAACGACAACTGGTGACCCTCGTCCGGGCTGCCATTGCCGATCCTGATCTGTTGGTACTCGACGAAGCGACCTCAGCCGTCGATCCGGTAACCGAGGTTCGGATCAACCGCGCTCTGTCGGGATTGACGACTGGTAGAACTGTGGTCACGATCGCTCACCGGCTCTCGACGGCCGAAGCCGCCGAGCGGGTGATCGTGTTCGAAGGCGGTCGGATCGTGCAAGACGGCACCCACGACGCGCTGGTAGCGGAAGGTGAGGTCTACGGTCGCCTCTACGAGAGCTGGCAGCGGGGAACGAGCGTATAGGGAGTCCCCGAGCTTTCTCCGCAATACTCCAGCGCGTGGCGCGCCATTGCATTGCGCAGAATCACGAAACTCAGGCGGTTGGTCGGGTTTTCAACACGAACACGGGGATCGGCACTGTGAATCGCTTCCGGTACACGGTGTATCCTGGGTAGATGCGGTTGGCGGCCTCGAAGACTGCCTCGGCTGCCGGCCCGCTGACCTCCTCGGCGATCACCTTTACCACGTGGCCGCGACAGGCGAGCTCAGCTTCTGGACAGGCCCGCAGGTTGTGGACCCAGGAGGGAATCACCCCGAGGCCGTAGTTGGCACCGAGCACGGCGAGATCATCACCGTGCGGGATCCCAGTGAGTGGATTCGCGCGCGGCAAACCGGAGCGGGCTCCGGTTGTGGTCAGCATGACGATCGGAAAGCCGCCGAAGATCCCGGCAAAGGTGGTGCGGCCCCTCGTAAGGCGATTGACGAGCAGATCGAGCGCTCTCAACGACCTCGAAAACACGGCGGTGCCGAGTCTGGTCGGGCCGAACCTCTGAACCAGGCGCTGGAGGACATTCGCCCGTGGGAACGTGTAGCCGATGTCGGACTGTAGGCCGATGATCAACCTCCGGTAGGAAGTCTATCCGGGAGCGAATCGTCATAAGTTTCTCCGCAATACTCTGGCGCGTAGCGCGCCATTGCATTGCGCAGAAAGTCCGAGGAACGGCTAGATACTCGCTATCTCCACCAGCGTGTCCAGGTATGCCACGCCGCCGCCCCAATCGGTGAGTGTGTCGCTGGTCAGAGAGTTGGCGGTCATTGGCTCTCCGTGGTCATCGCTCCACCAGCCGAACGGCACGGAGACCACGCCGGGCCGCAGGCGATCGGAGATCACGGCCGGCAGCGTGAGTCGTGCACGGTCGTTCCACACTACGACCTTGTCCCCGTTGGAGATTCCTCGGGATTCTGCGTCGGCCGGATCCATCTCGACGAACGGCCCGTTCTCTTTGGGGCCATGCTTCGGGAGATGTGAGTACGACGAGTTCAGGAACCTCGTGTGGTGTTTCGGCGTCATCAAAGAAAGCGGATAGCGTTCGGCGAGCGGCCCGGTCGGTCCCTCAGTGGGCGGGTGGTAGGTCGGAAGCGGGTCCAGGCCCCCGGCAGCCATTGCTTCTGAATAGAGCTCAGCGCGTCCGCTGGCGGTACCGAAGCCGCCTTCGGCGTAGGGTAGGAGTACAGCCGGAACGTCGACGCGCACCAATCCTTTGCTTTGCAGTAGATCGAGGTCGACGCCGGACACCGCCGACTCGATCAGACTTCGGTCGGACTCGAAGAGATCCTCATCCTCGAAGCCCAAAGCAGTGGCGAGGCGGCGCCACAGCTCCGTGTTGGGGACGGATTCTCCGAGTGGAGCAATGGCCGGTTCATTCCATCCCAGGTACAGATGGCCCCAGGCAGTCACAACGTCGACCTGCTCGAGTTGGGTCGTCGCCGGGAAGACCACATCGGCATAGCGGGCCGTATCGGTCATGAACTGCTCGCTCACCACCGTGAAGAGATCGTCTCGCTCGAGGCCCTTTCGAATCAGTGATGCATTCGGAACAGTCACCACCGGGTTCCCGTTCCACACGAACAACGCTCTCACCCGCGGATCCATCGAAGGATCGGTGAGGGCACGGCCCAGGTGGTTCATGTTGATTCCGCGGCGTTCCCGGCCCAGCGGTTCAGGATCGAACACGCCGTCGTCTACATTGGCGCCCGCCCACGAGTGGGTGCTCTTCGATATACCGCCGCCCAGGTCGCGCCACGACCCGGTCAGAACCGGAAGGCAAGTGAGGGCCCGGAAAAACATCGCCCCGTTCTCATGGTGTTCAGCGCCAATGAGCGTGCGGATGTGGGCCGGCCGGGCAGTCGCATAGCTGCGGGCTAGCTCCTCGATGACCTCGGCGGTTAGACCACACTCGGAGGCTGCCCTCTCCGGCGTCCAGCCGGCTACGTGCTCGCTCAACGCCTCGAAGCCCGTCGAGTACTGGTCGAGGTAGTCGTGGTCGAGTAGATCATCCCGAATCAACACGTGCATCATTCCAAGCATTAGGGCAACGTCGGTGCCCGGCAACGGTTGGATGTGGCGATCGGCTGCGGCAGCCGTGGCGGTCTGTATCGGATCGATCACCACCACTTCCGCACCATTCCTCCTGGCCTCTTCGATGAAGGGCCACAAGTGCCGGTTGGTCAGTTTGGTGTTGGTTCCCCACAACAGAATGAACCGGGCACGTCGAACGTCCATCGGGTCGGCCGCGTGCGAGGATCCGTAGGTGGACGCTGTCCCATCACTGGCAGTGCCGCCGCACAGGGACCCTGTCAGTTGTGAAGCGCCGATCCGGGCGAACAACCGGCGGTCCAGGGAGCTCATCTGGATTAGCCCTTGGGTTCCCGCATCCCACCAGGGAAGAATCGACTCACCTCCCCATCGGTCCTTCGTCTCGTGTAGGCGTTCGGCCACCACTGCCAGCGCCTGTTCCCAAGTGGTACGTTCGAAGCGACCTTCGCCTTTCGGCCCGGTCCGGACTAACGGATGCAGTAGACGATCGGGGCTGTAGACGCGGTCGATGAAGTGGTTGACCTTCGGACACAGTTCGCCTTGCGAAAAGGGGTGATCCGGGTTGCCGCGCAGCTTCACTGCGACGCCGTCCTCGACGGTGGCGATCCATCCGCACGAGTCCGGACAGTCGTGGTGGCAGGTTCCGAGAACTGTCTTGGTGGTCATGCGGAGATTGTAAGTGATGGAGGCGCGTCAGCCCTCACGTTCCTCCAGCACATCGAATACCTCGGCGATCGAGATGTCGCGCTCGGCGAGTAATACGAGGAGGTGGTAGATCACATCTCCGGCCTCCTCGGCGACCCTGCGATCGTCGGCGGTTCCGATGGCGTGATCCTTTGCTGCGATCAGGACCTCTCCGGCCTCTTCGAGCACTTTGCGCCCGAGAAGGTCGACCCCACCGTCGAGCAACGTGACCGTGTACGACCCGTCGGGCTTCTTTTCCTTCCGTTGCTGGATGATCTCCCAGAGGGAGTCGAGCGAGAAGGTGTCTCCCGTTCCTTCTCGTGTTCCCTTTGTTCCCCCGCGCGTTCTCCCCCCGCCGGAAGGTGGGGGGTGTCCCTCCGGCGCTGCGCCGGAGGGGAGGGGGGTCGACTCGCGACTCGCGACTCGCGACTCGCGACTCGTGACGAAACAACTTGTCTCACCAGTGTGGCAGGTGGGCCCATCAGGGTGGGCCTGGATCAGCAGTGCATCTCCGTCGCAGTCCTCAGCCATGTCGACGAATCGAAGAGTATTTCCGCTCGTCTCGCCCTTCTTCCACAACTCTTGCCGGGATCGGCTCCAGAAGTGGACAAATCCGGTCGCGACGGTCAGATCGATGGCTTCCTGGTTGAGATAACCCAGCATGAGCACGTGGCCGGTGTCGGCATCCTGCACAATCCCGGGGACGAGCGACTTGCGACTCATGACACCCTCCGTACCGGCACGCCGGCAGCTTCGAGGCCGGCTTTCACTGCATCGATCTCGATCTCTTTGCGGTGGAAGATCGAGGCGGCGAGCACCGCGTCGGCCCGGCCGCCGACCGCAGCTTCGACACAGTGTTCGATGGAGCCTGCACCGCCGGAGGCAATGATCGGCACGTCGACTGCGGCGCCGGCGGCCTGCAGCAGTCCGATGTCGAAACCGTCTTTGGTGCCGTCTCGGTCCATCGAGGTGAGCAGGATCTCGCCTGCACCGAGGCGGACGCCCTCTCGAATCCACTCGATCGCGTCGAGACCGGTCGGGTTCCGTCCGCCGTGGGTAAAGACCTCCCATCCATCGCCGGTTCGCTTGGCGTCGACGGCCAGAACAACGCATTGCCGTCCGAACTGTGCTGCACACTCAGCGATCAGCTCGGGCCGTTCGACGGCGGCGGTGTTGACTGAGACCTTGTCGGCGCCGGCTCTCAGCACGGCTCGCATATCGTCTGCAGAACGCACCCCGCCGCCGACGGTCAGCGGGACGAATACCTCCGAGGCGGTGCGGTGGACAACGTCTAGGAAGATATCCCGTTCCTCCGCCGAGGCAGTGATGTCGAGGTACACGATCTCGTCTGCACCTTCAGCTGCATAGCGGGCGGCGAGCTCGACTGGGTCACCCTCATCGACCAGGTCGACGAAGTTGACGCCTTTGACGACCCGGCCGTGGTCGACGTCGAGGCAGGGAATGATTCTTCTACGCAACACGGTAGGACCTCCCACAGTGAGCGACGAAGTTGGCGAGAACCCGCAATCCGTCCGGTCCGCTGCGCTCCGGATGGAACTGCACGCCCACCCGTGCACCGTCTCTTGCGGCGGCGACGAACGCTGTGCCGTACCGCGCCCGTGCAACGATCAATGCCGGGTCGTCGGGAACCACCGCATAGGAATGAACGAAGTAGAAGGTGGCATCGGGCTCAATGCCGGCAAACAAGGGATCCGGTCGAGCGTGCTCGAGGTCGTTCCAGCCGATGTGGGGGAGTTTGGGCGAATCTTCGACCCGCCGCACGGCACCCCCCATGAGTCCGAGGCAGGCCGTCTCGTCCTCTTCGCTGGTATCGAACAGGAGTTGGAGGCCGACGCAGATTCCCAGCAAGGGACCTTCGTACTCTCGTAGAGGTTCAACAAACCCCGATGCTGTGAGCCTTTTCATCGCCGCGCCGGTAGAGCCGACACCGGGCAAAACAACTCCATCGGCGCCGGCCAGGTCGGGCGGATCGGTGGCGACCGTCACATTTGCGCCGGATCGCTCCAGGCCCTGGGCGATCGAGACGAGATTGCCGGCACCATGGTCGATCACGGCAATCCGCGTCACAGGGTCCCCTTGGTGGACGGAACGCCCAATCGACGAGGATCGACCGACACGGCAGCACGCAACGCCCTGGCGAGGGCTTTGAAAGCTGCCTCGGCGATGTGGTGATCGTTGGCACCGCGTGCACTGAGGTGCAGGGTCAGCCCGGCGGTGCGGGTGAACGCTTCGAGGGCGTGCGCTATGTTCTGCGTGGTCAGGTTGCCGATCCGCTCGGTCGTGAATGGCAGGTCGATCACCGCATAAGGACGGCCGCTCACGTCGAGCACGGCCTCGGCCACAGCTTCATCCATTGGCACCCGGGCGTCAGCAAATCGAGATATGCCCGATCGGTCGCCGAGAGCCGCAGCCAGGGCTTCGCCGAGCACCAGGGCCGTGTCTTCGACGGTGTGGTGGTCGTCTACGTAGAGATCGCCCTCTGTCTCGATGGTCAGGTCGATCAGCGAGTGGTACGAGAGCGACGTGAGCAGGTGATCGAAGAACCCGACTCCTGTTGCGATGTTCCCGGCGCCGGACCCGTCGAGATCGAGCTTTACGGACACTGTGGTTTCTCGGGTCGAGCGCTCGACGGCAGCAGTGCGGTTCATGGCAGCCTCCTGGACAGGGTGGCGATCAGTCGGTCGTTCTCGGAAGGGGAGCGAACAGTGAACCTCAAGTAGAAGGTGAGGGTGTGGGCCTGTGGGAAGGAGCGAACGACGATTCCGTCTTCCCACATGAGAGTCTCCGCCAGGTCACGGGCTCCGGGTCCAACTCGGGCAAGGACGAAGTTGGTGACCGTTGTAGACATCTCGAATCCGAACTCTGAGAGCCGACCGGCGAGCGAGTCTCTTTGGGCGGCGATCCCTTCGACGTTGGCGGCGGCCCAGTGCGGTTCTGCGAGGGCGCGCTCGGCCAGCGCGGCGGAGAGCGTTGAGATGCTGCCCGGTGGGCGTCGCCGGTGGAGTTCCGCCGCCAGGGTGGGTGATGAGAGCGAATAACCGACCCGCGCACCGGCCAGAGCGAAGGCTTTCGACATCGTTCCGAGTACGACCAGGTTGGGATACTCGTCGAGCCACGCCGACCAACGGTCTCCGGTGAACTCGGCGTATGCCCCGTCGAGGACCACGATGGCGCTGGTCGACTCGATGATGGCGCGGATCTCATCATCTGGATCGCGGTGACCTGTCGGGTTGTTGGGCACGCACAGCCAGATGAGATTCGCCGTCCGGGATGCCTCTTTCAATGCCTCAACGTTGAAGCCGAAGTCGAAGGGCCGGCGGGGCACCTCAACCAGTGTGGCGTCGCGCTGGCCGGTGGCGACTGCGTAGAGCGTATAGGTGGGCGGGGCGCTCACTGCGGTCCCGCCGGTGGGGAGGAAGGCGCCGGCGGTGAGCAGGATCAATTCATCTGCTCCTGCGCCGGGCACCACCTGATCCGGGTCCGTATCGGTATAGGCGGCGATAGCATCTCGCAGCGGCCGGTAGTCGGCTCCCGGGTATTCGTTCAGGCCGCTCGCCACTTTTGCCGCAGCGTCTCCTGCCCAATCGACGGTGGCCGGCGACGTGTTGTGGTCGAAGCGGACGACGTCAGCCGGGTCGATCCCGGCGCGGGCCGCGATCTCGAGAGTGGTCGGTTGCCACTGATAGACGGGAGTGGTCATGACTCCTGCCCGGCTTCGAAGCGGAGATCGGCGGCGAGCTTGTGGGCGGTGAGTCCTTCGGCATCGGCCAGGCAGGTAATGGTTGATCGCAACCGGCCGAGTCCTGCGCGGGTCAGTGTCTGGATCTGCCGCCAGGAGCCGAAGTCTTCGATCCCCAGTGGCCCGTAGGCTCTGGCGAGTCCGCCGGTGGGGAGGACGTGGTTGGCGCCGGTGGCGTAATCGCCGGCCGATTCGGGCGACCAACGGCCAACGTAGATCGATCCAGCTCCCCGAATCCGCTTGGCGTCCGCTTGTGGATCGGCGGTGAGAATCGTGGCGTGCTCGGGGGCGTAGTCGTCTACGAACGAAAGTGCCTCTTCGTGGGAAGGTGCGAGCACCATTAGACCGTGGTCGGCAAGGGCAACTTCGAGGATGTCGGAGCGCGACAGTTCGGTGAGCAGTGTTTCCAACTCCACCTCGACCCTGTCGAACAACCTGCGGTCCGCGGTGACCAGCACAGCCGGCGAGTCGGGACCATGTTCGGCCTGTGACAACAGATCGACGGCGACCAGGCGGGGGTCGGAGGTCTCGTCTGCCAGAACACACACTTCGCTGGGCCCGGCCGGGAGGTCGATGCCGCACTCGCCGAACACGTAGAGCTTGGCGGCTGTAACCCAGGCGTTGCCGGGTCCGACGATCTTGTCTACCGGACGGATCGTCTCCGTGCCGTAGGCGAGAGCCGCGATGCCCTGTGCTCCGCCCACGATGTACATCTCGTCGACTTCCAGCAATGCAGCGGCGGCCAGCAGGGTGTCCGAGACTTCTCCGTCCGGGCCGGCCGGACTGACCACGACGATCTCCTCGACCCCGGCAAGACGGGCAGGCGTTACGGTCATGATCAGTGTTGATGGGTAGGCCGCCTTGCCGCCCGGCACGTAGGCTCCGACCCGCTTCAGTGGAGACCAGCGGCGCGCGATTTCTACTCCGGGCACGGTTTCGACGATCCGATCCTCCGGTATCTGTGATCGGTGATAGGTGGAAACATTGGCGATGGCAGTCTCGAGCGCCAGACGCTCCTCGGACGAAATTGAGGCGAGCGCCGTTTCCGTCTCGGCGCGGGTGACCTGCATCCGGCCCGGCCGTCGGCCCCCGAACCGTTCCGAGGTGGCGGCCAGCGCCGCATCGCCGCCGTTTCGGACTTCCTCACAAATGACAGCCGCCCCCGCCCGCACGTTCGAGTCGACCACGGCCGAGCGTCGAACGATCCGCTGCCTGGCGCCCGCCGACAGGTCGCTGAGGATCACCCGTTGCATGATCGAAGCGCTCATGCGATCAACTGTTGGATGCGGAGAACGAGGATGTCTCGACCTCCAAGGGCTTTGAGTTCGGGGAGGACGTTCCACACATCGTCGGCTTCGACTACCGAGTGGACGGCCACCCATCCCGCTTCAGCGAGGGGAACGACGGTGGGGGATTCCATGCCGGGGATGATCTCGGCCATCTTGTCGACGACGTCTGCAGGCGCGTTGAGGAGGAGGTAACGCTTGCCGCGGCCGGCCACGACCGCCGAGAGGGCGGTGACCACCTGCTCGACCTCCGCGGAGCGGTCGCCAACCGCAGTGGGATTGGCCGCCAGAACGGCTTGGGATTCGAGGATGGTTCCGACCGGTTGGAGACCGTTGACCATCAGTGTGCTGCCGGTGGAAACGAGATCGACTACCGCGTCTGCGACGTCGAGTTTGGGCGCCACCTCGACAGAACCTTTGAGCGGAACGATCGTCACTTCCACGCCGCGGCTGGCGAAGAAGTCGGCCGTCACCCGGGGGTGCGATGTCGCCACTCGGAAGCCGGCGAAGTCTTCGGCCTTCTCGGCGTCGGCGGTACGGGGGACGGCGGCAACCAGGCGACAATGGCCGTAGCCCAGTTCGGCCAGCACGGGCAGTCCGTTGCCGTGTTCGGCCAGAAGGTCCTGACCGGTAATGCCCATCTCGGCGACGCCGTCGGCGATCATCTCGGGGATATCGTCTGCGCGAACGAAGAGCAGTTCGAGGTCGACGTTGTGTACGAGTACGGAGAGCGCTCGCTCCGTCTTCTCGAAGACGAGTCCCGCATCTCTCAGCAGGGTGGCGGTTGGCTGCTCGAGGCGCCCCTTGTTGGGGACGGCCAGGCGGAGAGTTCTCATCTGGTCGTCTCGCGTTCGGCCAGCCGGTCGAGCACGAGGCGGTATCCGCTCAGTCCGTGCTGTCTCCACTGGTTGACCCGGGTGATGGTGGCGGTCGAGACACCGATCTCGTCAGAGATATGGCGGTAGGAGACACCTTCTTCGAGCTTGCGGACGATGGCCCAGCGCTGTCCCAGCTCATTGAGTTCGTTGAAAGTGAGGAGGTCGCGAAAGAACCGGGCCACCTCATCGGTGTCCTCGAGCGTTAGCACTGCTTCAAACAATGCCTCGGTATCGGGGTTGCGCCACTCGTCACGGGGATCCATCTGATGTCCTGTTCGATATTGTGTTGTAGTACACTAGCGTTTTAGCACGCTAATACAAGCTGCCAAGGAGTAGATGCAAGGCTCGATCCGGACCGACGCGTTCTCCCCTCGCCGTGAGGCGGGCGGAGTGGGCCGGCCACTTCGGGGCCGGTTCGAGGGGGGCAGGACCGGTGAAGCTGAGACACGAAACATGAGGTTCAGATGCAGGTGATTCCGGCGGTAGATGTACTCAACGGCTCCGTGGTTCGTTTGCGTCAGGGACGGTTCGACGACGTGACCACCTACGGGTCCGACCCGGTGGTGGTCGCCACATCGTGGGTCGCCGAAGGGGCAGATCTGATTCACGTGGTCGACCTCTCCGGCGCCAGGACGGGCGTCCCAGATCGAGCGCTGTGGGAATCGTTCGCCGCCGCGAACGTCCCTCTTCAGATCGGAGGGGGCCTGCGTACCGTTGAGATCGCGGCTGACGCTCTGGCTGCCGGCGCACAGCGGGTCGTGCTCGGCACAGCCGCAGTGTGGAGCCCGGCGATTGCTGGCGAACTCGTGGGTCGATTCGGACCGGAGCGCGTGGTGGCGGCTGTGGATGTTAAAGATGGTCTGGCGACCGGATCGGGTTGGGAGGATCGGGGTCTCCCTGCAGGTGAGGTGTGCGAGAGCCTGGCGAAAGCAGGGGTCGGTTGGATTCTGGCTACAGGTATCGATCGTGACGGCATGATGGCGGGCCCGGATTCGGCCTTACTGGCGGAGGTGCGCAAGTCCGTTCCCGGTATGAAGCTCATCGCATCCGGCGGCGTGAGCAGCGTGGCCGACCTGACCGCGCTGAGCGAGTCGGGATATGAGGCCGCCATTGTGGGCAGGGCCTTGTACGAGGGTGCCTTGACGCTGGCCGACGCTATTGCGGCTGCCGCCGGGTAGTCCACTCTCTTGGAAGCCGGCGCGGCCCTCCGCCCGGCGACTACGCCTCTTGCCGCTCACGGAACCTCGCCAACGCGGCGTCCAACTCTTCCCATCCAACCGCCAACTCGGACTTCTCCTTGCGCAGCACCATCAGTGCCGCTTCTCGAAACAACCCGGTCAGATCGGCAAACGACAATCCCTCGGACTTCAGGGCCAGTTCATCGAGATCGACCTCGGGTGAAAACGGAACGTCGGTGATGGCGATCAAAGCGCGTCGACCCTCCACGTCGGGAAGGCCCAACTCGATGTGCGTCTCGAAGCGACCGGATCGCAACAGCGCCGGATCGACCAGGTCCTTGCGATTGGTGGCTCCGATGACAACAACGTCACCACGTTCGCCGATCCCGTCCATCTCCGTCAGAAGGGCGGCTACGACCGAGTCGGTCACGGAGGTGGTCGATGAACCCCGAACGGGTGCCAGGGCGTCTATCTCATCGAAGAAGAGTATCGAGGGTGCCACCGCCCGGGCCCTCGAGAACACCTCCCGCACGCCGCGCTCCGACTCACCGACGAACTTGTCCAACAGTTCGGCACCCTTGATCGGGAAGAAGGCGGCTCCCGACTCGTGGGCCAGCGCCCTGATCACAAAGGTCTTGCCGGTTCCGGGTGGGCCGTACAGCAGGATTCCGCGCGGCGGATCGATGCCCATTGAGGCGAATCGTTCAGGCTGGGTCATCGGCCAGATGACCGCTTCGGTCAGCCGTTGCTTCACATCTTCGAGACCGGCCACGCGTTCGAATCCGTACGAAGGGATCTCGCCCATCGAAACGGTCCCCAATGATGGAGTCGTTGCCTCGATCGCGATGATCATCAGTTCAGTCGTGACGTCGCCGGCATTGCGAGCCACCATCGCCGATGCATGGACGACCGCAGCCAGGATGTCGGCGCCGGAGAATCCTGCCGATCGTGCGGCCAGTTGCGCATAGTCGACGTCGGCGGTGGGCACCTTCGCCAGTGCCGCTTCGTAAAGCGCCTTGCGGCGCTCCAGGTTGGGTGGCGGGATAGAGAGCGTTCGGGGGAGGAGCGGCGACTTGGTGATTGTGTCGTCGAGGTGACCGAGAGAGCTGACGCCGAGTACGGCCGCCAGACCCCTCCGCTCCGAGACCGCGTCGAGAAACCAGCGAAGGATCGCTCCCACTTGGGTCTTGAAGGCCGAGAGTCCTTCTTCACCGGTGACCGCTTCGAGACGGTTGATCATGACCACACCCGGCACCGGAGTGGTCTTGACTGCCTTTTCGAGGAGATCGAGCAACTTCTGCGGCTTGAAAACCAGGTCGACGTTGACCTCGTGCACGTGGGCGTCCACAGCGTCTGCGGCCGCGTGGACCAGTTCGACCTTGCCACACCCGGTCGGTCCTTCCACGATGACTCCGGCGACCTCCGGCAAACCCCAGGCGGCCGGAAGATCACGGTGACCCGTCAGCAGTGAGAACCATCCGGTGAGCACGTCCAGTTCGTTGGTCAGGCCGGCCAGTAGCGCTTCTGCGGTGGACGGCACTCGAGGTACGTCCACGGTTTCCGGATCGGTCACATCACGCTCAGGAGAGAGTTCTCGACGGACTGCTTCAGGCTCGGGAACGATCCGCGTGTTTGCTCCCACCATGACGGCCTGCCCCGGTTCGACGGCGACCACCTTGACTTCGATATGGTGTTCGGCACCGTCCGCGTAGGCCGGGTCGACTGCGACGACATCGCCGACTGAAACGGGGATTCCCTGGAGTGCGCGTGCCATGGCTTTGGCGTCCAAGGGCAACTCTGCTCCCTCGATCACCACCAGAGCGGCGGTAGGGAGGATGATTCGTTTGGCGTCGATGCCCTGCCCGAGGTAGAGACCGGCGTTGTCGAGCATGCGCGGTCCCAACAACAGCGCCGTTGGTTCCGGAACCTCGCCGGCCCGGACGAGCGCGTGGGTCTTGCCAACGGAGATGATGCCACCGCCCGGCATGCCCATGGCGGCGAGAATGGTTCCGTCTGCTCGAATGACCGGGTCCTTGCCGGCGCGTACCGTGAATCGCATACGGGCATAGTAGAGATCGAGTAGTGGTCGGCGTTAGATAGCCTCAGATCTCGATGACCCGCTGAGCGGGAAGCGACAATGCCCCGGTGGCATCGATCAGCTTCACGCCCGCCCGCTGGAGCCACTGCCAGATGAGGTGGGCCTCCTCGGCGTCGGCCACAGATGGCGGCACCTCCGGTGGGGGAGCTTCCGGCAGTGCCGGGGTCGGAACGAGCGGGCGTTGCACGGCCGACCAGGCCGAGATCAGCCGGCCCTGTTCGATCATCGCGCCATCGCCGTGCGCATCCTCGATCATCATGACTCCGACACCGCTCAGGGCTTGCCATGCGTGGCGGCGGTTGATGGCTCTGGCAAGCGATCGATGGCGGTCCCTGAGCCAGCCCGCTTCTTCGAAACGTGCTGCTGCCGAGTGTTCGAGCATCCGGTCCTCGAGCGGCCGGAGCAGGAGCGACGCATTGGTGTCAGCGCCGGCCAGCAACAACTCCACCACTTCGCCGTACCGGCTCTCATCGAGGGTTCCGTCGCACGGGCAAAGAGCGACCCCGAGTTGGGCGGGAGCGCACGGACCCCGACGACTACCCGGCTTGCCCGCGCAACGGCGAATCGGCGTTGCGTCCCAGAGCGCATTGACGATCATCTCCGCACTGCGGCGATTGCGGAAGGGGCCGAGGTAGAGCAGGCCGTTCTCCTTGACCGTACGCACAATCGACAAGCGCGGGAAGCGTTCGTTGGTGAGCTTCACCCAGTGCGACGACTTGGGCGGTTTCGAGCGTCGGTTGTACCGGGGTCGATGGGCGTGGATCAGGCGCAATTCGGTGATTTCTGCCTCGAGTTCTGTCTCGCAGACCAAATAGTCGACCTCCTCCAATTCGCGCAGCATGTTGGTAACCGTGCGGCGGGTGTCGCCGTAGAAGTAGGACCGAACCCGGGTGCGGAGGTTCTTGGCCTTTCCAACGTAGAACACAGCACCGTTGCGGTCCTTGAAGAAGTAGACGCCCGGCCGGCGCGGGAGATCGTCGGCGAGGCTGATCTTCCGGTAGTGGGTGGACCCGCGAGCCGTCGGAAGCTGAAGGAGGTCCTCGAGTGCTGTGACCCCGAGTATGCCGGCCCGCTCGAGCAGCGAATGGAGAACATGGGCGGTAGCCCTGGCATCCTCGAGCGCCCGGTGATTGGGCGTGGTGGGGGATCGGAAGTGGGCGGCCAGGGTCTGTAACTTGAGATTGCGTACTTCGCTTCGTACCAGTCGTCTGGCCAGAGCGGCGGTATCGACCGAGCGGTTGGGCAGCCTTCCGTAGCCCAGCCGCTGCGCGGCGGCATTGAGGAAGCTCAGGTCGAACCGGACGTTGTGACCGACGATGACGGCGTCACCGATGAACTCCAGGAACGAGGGCAGCGCCTCTTCGATGCGAGGCGCCTCGATCACCATCGCCTGCGTGATACCGGTGAGGATCGTGATGAACGGCGGGATTTCACTACCCGGGTTGACGAGCGTCTGGTAAGTACCGGTGAGTTCGCCACCCCGGTATATCACTGCTCCGATCTCGGTGATCTCACAATCGGCGGCCGATCCACCGGTTGTTTCGAGATCCAGGACACAGAACGGGACCTCGAACAGGGGAGCGCCGAGTTCGTCGAACGTCCGTTGTACCGCCAGCGCCATCCGTTGTCGTCCTCGTGTTCAGTCTGGCGCCTGAAGCTACCTCGAACGTATGTTCGATGTCAAGGATGGGAGCACAGACGACTATCGATGTGTAGCGGTCCCACCGGTACACTCGGATTCATGACGGGGATCGTTCGCTACCGGTGCGGAGCGTGTGGAAACAAGACCCGATTCGACGTCGTCGACTCGGTCACCCGTCGGCGGTTTCATCACTACTCGCTGGGCGGAGAGCTGACCGTCGAAGACGAGGACATCATCGAGCGCAACATCGTCAAAGTGGTGTGCCGCTGGTGCGACCGATCCGACGCCATCGAGGAACTCGAGGAGTAGGGGGCCGACTTCCTGGCCGCCGCCGCCGGTTTGACTGACCCCGATGCAGCGAGGGCGAGACTGTCTGGCTATCGCTGCCTCTCTCGCCTCTAGGACCCGTTATCTTCCCCATTATGTGTGGGAAGAAGTCGGCTTCGCTGGCGAACCGCCTCGAATAACGCCACTCCGGCTGCCATCGCCGCGTTGAGACTGTCGGCGTCACCGCCCATGGGAATGCGAACGCGGTCGTGTGCGCCCTCCAGCCACTCCCGACTCAACCCGTACTGTTCACTGCCCACCACGATCGCCACGGGTCCGGAGAGGTCGCAGTCCCACAGCAACGTCGACGTGTCGGGCGTGGTTGCCACAATGCGAGTGCCCGATTCAGCCAGCCAGCTCCTGGCGTCGCCGGTGGAGGCAATGGCCAGCGGCACAGTGAAGAGACATCCGAGGGAGGCACGGACCACGTTGGGGTTGAAGGGGTCGGTCGTCGGATCGGCGACGATGACGGCGGTGACGCCGGCGGCATCGGCGGTTCGCAGCATGGTGCCGAGATTGCCGGGCTTCTCGATTGACTCCACGATCAGATACAGGGCGTTCGGGGCCGATTCCAATGAGCTGAGATCCGTCTCGAACTGGTGTGCCACCGCAATCAGGCCCTCGGGACGGTCGCGATAGCTGACCTTGGTGAACGCATCCGCTCCGACCTCGATGAACTCGGCACCGGTTGAACGAGCATCGTGGATCAGTTGGGGTTCGTTGCTGCCCAGGAACAGGTCTTCGCATACGAAGAGAGTTTCGACGGGTACCCGCCGGTCGACGGCTCGACGTAACTCGCGGTACCCCTCGATGAGGAATCGTTGCGTCCGATCACGTTCGCGGCGGTTTCTGAGGCGCACCAACGATTTGATTCGTGGATTCTGCAGCGAGGTGATGAGTTCAGCCACGATGCGACGTTAGCCGGGCTCCCGTTGGTCGCCGGCGACCTCTTCGTACGCGATCTCGAGCCGTTTCCTGGCACGGTGACAGGCGACGCGTACCGTGCCCGCCGCCGTGCGGAGTCGTCCGCCGATCTCTTCATATGAAAGCCCTTCGACCTCTCGCAGCCATAGCAGCTGGCGGTCCTTGGGTGACAGATGTTGCAGTGCCTTCGTGATGTCGGCGTGCTCCTCGCCTTCAACAACTGCCTCGGCCGGTGTGATACCGGCCGCACCCACCGGCTCGAATCGGCCCGGTCTCCGTCGTTTCCGAATCCACGTCCGCAGCTTGGCGCGGGCTATCGCCCAGAACCATGCTTCGAACGCCCCGGTTTCCCGCAGTTTCGAGATGTTTTTGACGAAGCCTTCACAGGAGTCGGCTGCCAGGTCGTCGGCCTCGCCGGGAGATACCCCTGCACCGATGAAGAAGGCGACCAGACGAGGAAACCCACCCCGGAGAACGAGAGTGAGCGCTTCCCGATCGCCTTCCCGGCATCGATCGACCGTGCCGGCGCTGGGAGGCCATTCCATTGCTTCTTGATTCCTGGGGTTCACCGGCTGCACCGGCTGCATGGTGCCAGATCGGGTGGGCTCGATAGTGCGTTTCGGCAACGGAGGGAGTGCCCCTGCAGCGTCATGAGTCGAAACGTTTACCCGCCGCGCTTCAGGTCAGGGTTTGGGTGTCTGACCCGAGTTCCCGCGACCCCCGCTATTGCCGGGATCGTCGGGCCGGCCCTGACCGTTGTCTTTGTCACGCCCGAATGCGTTGCCGTTGCCGTTATCTCGAGCAGCGTTCTTGAGGTCCTCGATGAGGCCCTCGATGAGCTTCTTGATTTCCTCCCGGTCCATGTTCGGGTCTTGCACGGCATCGGCGATCTGATGGGCGAGGGTAACGATCTTTTTCGCCTGGTCGGTCTTATCCTGTGCCGTCTGATTCCCGGACACGTCCAGGGCGCGGTCACGAGCCTCGGTGACGGCGACAACGGCGGTGTCGAGTTCCGATACGTCGACGGCGGGCTCGGTCTTGAGGGCCTCGATCTGTTCGATTACGGCGTCGAGCGCATCGGCAGGATTTCCGGTAGCAGCAAGCTGGGCAGCCTCTTCGAGGCGTTCATCGCGGTGGTCGCCGCCCAATCCGACCAGTTCGCTCAACTGCTCATACGCACGGTCGAGGCCGTAGAGGAGGTCACCCGGAACCGCGGAATCGGCGGCCATCGCCATGCCGACGTTCCCGCCGATGAAGGTGGCGCTGGCCGCGGCGATGGCGAGGAGGCGCCGGCGTAGAGGAAGACCCGCCGAGGGGGCCGCAAGGGCACGAACGGCCACCACCTCGGCACGCGCAGGATCGACACTGTCGATCAGCGCTTCTCCGTAGGCACGAAGATTGTTGTACGGGTCCATTACTGAGCCTCCGTAGGCAAAGTCGCACGGAGTGGCCGGTCGTTACACTTCAACGAAGATTCTGCGAGTCGTCAGACGATCGAGCAACTCGATATCGACGTCGACGCCGATGCCGGGAGTAGTGGCCGGATGCAGAGCGCCCTCACTGAGAGCCCACGAAGGCTGCACGAGATCACGTTCCCAGTAGCGTTCCGAGGCGGAGATGTCCCCGGGGAGGGTGAACCCCGGGAGGGTCGCCACCGCCACGAGATGGGCCCGCCCGATTCCGGTTTCCAGGTAGCCGCCACACCACAGATCAGCACCTGCATCGACGGCGAGGCGGTGAACGGCGAGGGTCTCGATGTGGCCCCCGAGACGGGAGGGCTTGGCGTTGATCACGAATCCGGGGTGGAGGCTGAGCGCAGCGTGGACTCTGCTCCGATCCGGGAGTGATTCATCGAGGCAGACGGGAGTGGAGATTGTCACAGCGAGTCGGGCGTGATCCTCGAGGTCCGGTGCCGGAAATGGTTGCTCCAGGTATTGAAGATCGAACTCATCGAGCGCCTGCAAGTGCGTCGTGTCAATGGGTGTATAGGCCCCGTTGGCATCGGCCGAGACGGCCAGTCCGGGCCAGCCGGACCGGACTCGCTGAAGTGGTTCGAGGTCCCAGCCTGGTCTGATCTTCACTTTCACACGCCGGTAACCCTCCTCGACGCGTCGGGCGACAAGTTCGAGGAGGTCCGGCACCGAGTCGGCGATCCCGACTACGACCCCGGTTGCGACCGGGCGTTGCGTTCCCTGCAGCACATGCCAGAGGGGAAGGCCGAGCGATCGTGCATGGAGATCCCACACCGCCATCTCCAGCGCGGCGATAGCCGTTCGCGGCAACGACTGGTCCAGGTTGAGGCCCACCGGGTGCTCGACCTCGAGGCCGAGCACCTGCTTTGACAGTCGGTACTCCAGCGCACTCCACGCGACTGCCACCGGATCGCGGTCGGCAGATGGCGCCACATCTGCCGGGCACTCAGCCCATCCCTCGTAGCCTTCGCCGAATACTCGCACGATGATGGGTGTCCGATCGACAATCGAACCGTGCGAGGTATTGAAAGGTTCGATCAGCCTGGTGGAGAGCAGGCGCAATTCGACGGCGGATATCTTCACAGAATCAGACTACGCGGGCCATTGCGCCTAGCGGCGCTGGTGGTCGACGTACAGCGCCTGGAGTGACCGCCCGATTGCGCCGTGCTGATCAGATAGAGCAGATTGAGCGAGGCCGGTGCCGGATGAGATGTCGGTCACGGCATTCAACAACACCCACTCGCCGATCAGGGCTCGATGGAGATAAACCGTCAAATCCGGATTGATGAAGAGGTACTCTCGGAAATCAAGCTCAGAGCTGATTCCATTGCCCGTATCAGCGGCAACGACCACTCGCTGCAATGGACTGGGCTCTTCGCCATCAACCAGAGGGATCGCCAATCGGATCCACGCAGTTGCCGGTCCGGCGATGTCGGCACCGCCGGCCAGATATCGAACATCGACGGCATCGGCGAAGAAGTGCGGGAATCCATCAAAGGCCGGACGCTCGATGCCCTTATCGGGCGGATCGGGTGGCGCCTCCGCGTGAATAGGCGGTCCGGGATCGATCTCGTCGTCTGCCCGGATCCGCAACGCGGTGGCTCTGGCGACCTCGCCCTCGGCCGACAGCAATCGGGCACCTATGAGTTGAACTCGTTTCCCCGGTCGTAGCAATTCAACCTCAACGCGGTGCGGAACCATCTGAACAGGCCTGAGCAACTCGATGGTTATACGCGACGGGAACATCTCCGTCGGCTCGACGCGTTCAATCGCTCCGGCCAGCAAGGCGCTGGGAGGTCCGCCGTGTTGGGCCTCAGCCGACCACGGACCACCCGCGAATCGGGTCGGCACAAACCAGTCGCCGTCGCGCAAGTAGATGGCCTCGTTCACAGTGGGATGGTTGGCGGAGGCTCGAAGGGGTTTCGATTCAACAGATCGGCAGCAGCAGGAGCCAACTCCCTCAAACGCACAGATAGCGCTCGTCGCAACTCCGCCGGCGTCTGTTCAGCGAATCCACGTGACGACAACACCCGGGATTGCCATGTCGTGAAATCGGAGAGAAGCGACGGATCGTCGACCAGGAGAGCGGCTTCCACGGCATGAAGCAGAAGCGAGAGTTCGTCGGGCAACCGGCGGTCCGGGTTGTCCAGCGTGGCGATAGCGGCCGCCAGGATGTCGTGGCGGTGCCGCTCGATCACCGCCACCTCCGGCGGCTCGGGGAGAGCCAGTTGCTCGGCGGTCTCTATGTCCGGCTCCCAGGATCTCAGGACTCCATCGATCTCGCGTGGCGAAGCGACCCAGGCGTCGGCGCCGACGGCGTAGGCCCAAATTCCGTTCGGCCCAAACCCGGAGCCGCCACTCAATACCGGTACACGAGCGCGATGAGCCGCCCGAATGCTTTCTTTCGCGCCGGGGAGCAGTGTCGGTATCGCGCAGGAGAGGATCAGAGCCTTCGGTGGATCCTCAAGCAGATACGCGCCCAGATCGGAGGCTTCCATGTTCGATCCCAGATAGCGCACCCGGTACCCGAGGGATAGCAGATGAGCAGAAGCGAGTCTGACCGGCAGCGAGTGGTGGTCGCCTTGCGCGGCGGCGAGGACTACTGGTTCGCCTCCATCCGGCAGGTCAAACGATCCGGCCAGCAGGGCCAGCAGACTCTCGACCGTACCGGTTGCGGCGTGCTCGTCGCCGATCCGATAGTCGCCCTCTTGCCACCTTCTGCCGAAGTCGGAAAAGGCGACGGCGACGACGTCGAAGAGGACCACATCGAAAGGGATGCCCTGTTCGAGGAGACTCTGAATGAGATGGAACGCGCTTCCTGCATCGCCTTCGATTAGTGAAGTCGTGACGGCCAGGCGCACTGACGCGATCTGCTCGGAACTCATCCCTCTCCTCTCTGACTACGGTCCAGGCTAGCTCCAGCGAGATTCGTGCAGTAGGCAGGCTTTCGTCGTGAGCGGAAGGGTCAGGCGCGGACGCTGCCCGTACAATCCGCCGGGAAAGGAGCCATCATCGCCTGGACCGCGTTCGTGCTGGTGCTAGCCGCCGCGTTGTTGCATGCCTCTTGGAATCTGCTGGTCAAGGCGAGCAACGATCGCCTGGTGGCCGGCTGGGCGCAGGTGTTCTTCGGCGCACTGGTGTTCTTGCCGTTTCTGCTGACAGTTGGAATTCCGTGGAGTGCGTGGCCCTATTTCGTTGTTTCCGGGTTCATCCATGTCGCCTACAGCTTGTCGTTGGTAACGGCGTACGAGCGATCGGACCTATCGGTCGTCTACCCCATCGCCCGGGGGGCGGCGCCCCTATTCATCACGGCGGTCGCCTTTGCGTTCCTCGATGACCGACCAGGCGTGGCCGGCCTGGGGGCCATCTTGCTCCTTACGACGGGTGTGCTCATCGTCGGATTGAGAAGAGGCGAGCGGGGGTCCTGGTGGGCTTTGCTCACCGCAGCGTTCATCGCCACCTACACCAGTATCGACGGCGCCGCCGTTAGGTCGCTTGGGGAGAGCTTCGCATACACGATCACGGTGTTTGTGACAGGTGCGCTCTTGTTCACGCCGATCGTCGTCTGGTCGCATGGGTGGGCGCGACTCGGAACTGCAGTGCGAAGAGAGCGATGGCGGTATGTGTTTGCCGGTATCGCTTCGGCGGGCGCCTACGGACTCGTCCTGATCGCGGCGCGGTCTGCCTCGCTCGGGCTGGTGGCCGCCGTTCGAGAAACGTCTGTCGTGTTCGGAGCGCTCGGGGGCTGGTTGATCCTCAAGGAACCTCTTGGCGCCCGGCGCTTGCGCGCTGCGGCTATGATCGCGGCCGGCCTGGTTCTACTCGCCTTCGCCGGGTGAGTTCCAGCGCTGCCAGTGTTTGATCTCGGTGTCGCGCCTCCAGCCGCGGTTGAGGGAACTCGATCTCCGGTCCGGGGCAGGATGGCCGATGGTTATCACGCCGATCGGCTCAACCTCAGCCGGAATGGCCAGGAGTTCTTTGAGGTCCGGAATCGAGTGCACGCCGAGGAACCCGGCCGCCAGGCCTTCTTCGACAGCTGCCAGTAGCACGAGCATCATCGACGCACCGGCATCGACCCACCAGTAGGGGACCGGCCACACCATGTCTCCGTCCGGCGCCTTGTCGTCCTCCCGGTACCGCCGGTGGTAGTCCTGCTCATTGACGCACACGATCAGGTGGACCGGCGCCCGCGAAATCCAAGGGTCGAATCCGGCCTCGACGTAGTTGGGTTCGTCGGCGAGCTTGGCGATCTGGGCCCGGATGGCAGGATCGGTGACGACTACGAACGACTGGCCCTGGGTGAACCCGGCACTCGGTGCGCGGCGACCGGCCCGGACGATGCGCTCGATGGCGTCGGTTTCGACCGGTTCATCCGTGTAGTTGCGCACCATTCGGCGCTTCTTGAGAACCTCGCTGAATTCCATTGTGTACCCCTGTTTCTCGGCAATGCTATGCACGAAATACCGACCACTGCATTGCCGAGAACAATTCGGAAGGATTCTCAGCAATGCTGTGTACGCGAAACCGTGCGTTGCATTGCCGAGAAGACTGGTTATGGAGCGGGCGACCTGTTGAACCGGCCGCCGGTATGCTGGCAAATCAACTCATGACCGACTTCATCGCAACCAACCGCAAGCATTGGGACGCTGTCACGCCCGGTCACGTCGCCTCGGAATTCTACGACGTTGAGTCCTTCAAACAAGGCCGGGACACGATCGATCCGGTGGAAGCGGAGTTGGTGGGTGACGTCTCCGGTCGCACCCTGTTGCATCTCCAATGTCACTTCGGGATGGACACGATGTCTTGGACCCGCCGGGGAGCAGTCGCCACCGGCGTCGACTTCTCGGAGGTCGCCATCGAGGCCGCCAAGTCTCTGGCTGCAAGTCTCAACCTCGACACGAGGTTCAAGGTTGGCGATGTGCTCGGCCTCGACCTCAATGAGCAGTTCGACGTTGTCTTCAGCTCCCACGGTGTACTCGGCTGGCTGCCGGAGCTTCGATCCTGGGGTCAAACGATCGCCAATCACCTGAAGCCGGGCGGCAGGTTCGTCCTCATCGACGGCCACCCCGTTCTCTGGATCTTCGACGATGAGCGCACCGACGGCGAGATGCGCCTCCGCTACGACTACTTCTCACGGGAGGCGCTCGCCTTTGAGGAGACCGGTTCGTATGCGGATCCGGATGGACCAGCGACCAACACTCTCGAGCGCCTGCACCCGATCGAAGATGTCCTCGGTGCGCTCATGTTCGCAGGCCTGACGATCACGGGTTTTCGCGAATACGATCAGATCGCCTGGCAAGCCATGCCGCACATGGAGCAAGACGGTGATGGGTGGTGGCGACTGCCGGCCGGTATTCCGCGCATCCCGTTGATGTTCTCCGTTGGCGCAACCCGTTGAATCTTCCCTCAGATCGATCGATACAAAGAGGCGAGCCCCATCGGGCTCGCCCCTTTCAATGACCTCGCGGCTCGCAACCGGCTGCCTAGAGCTCGGCGACTGCCTTCACGAGCTCTTGCATGGCGGCCTTGGCGTCGCCGAAGAGCATCAGGTTGTTCTCGTTGTAGAACAGGGGGTTGTCGATTCCGGCGAAACCGGGTGACAGACTCCGCTTGATCACAACTGAGGTGGTGGCGAAGTCGACGTCGAGGATCGGCATTCCGAAGATCGGCGACGTCTCATCGTCTCGAGCGGCCGGGTTGACCACGTCGTTTGCTCCGACGATGAGGGCAACGTCCGTTCGGGGGAAGTCCCCGTTGATGTCCTCGAGGGCGAACAGCTTGTCGTATGACACATCTGCTTCGGCCAGCAGCACATTCATATGACCCGGCATGCGCCCCGCCACCGGATGAATCGCGTACCGGACGTCGACGCCCTTCGCTTCGAGAAGATCGGCCAGCTCACGCAGGACATGCTGCGCTTGCGCCACCGCCAGACCGTAGCCAGGAACCACGATCACAGACCGGGCATACCCCATCGTGATAGCAACATCCTCAGCAGAGGCCGCCTTGACAGGCTTGTCGCTGGTCGTTCCGCCCTGCCCGGTCGAGTCGGCACCGCCGAAGGCGGCGAACAGAACATTGGCGATGGAGCGATTCATCGCCTTCACCATGATGTTGGTGAGGATCAGGCCGGAGGCTCCAACAAGGGCGCCCGAGATGATCAGGGCGTTCTCATTGATGACGAACCCGGCCATCGACGCTGCCACACCCGAGAACGCATTGAGAAGCGAGATGACGACCGGCATGTCGGCCCCGCCGATCGGGATGACGCGAGTGACACCGAGCACGAGGCCCAGTACCAACAACGTCCACAAGACGAAAGATCCTCCGACATCGAGAACCAGCATCACGCCCAGGAAGACAATCGTCGCCACGATGAGTGGATCGATCAGCTTCTGGGCCGGGTAGCCGAAGGGTTGCCCGGGTAGCTTGCCGTTCAGTTTTCCCCATGCCATGAAGCTGCCGGAGAACGTGATTGCACCGATCACCACAGATAGGGCAATCGTCACGATGGTCTGTACCGCAGGGTCCGGATTCTGTAGGTACTCGGCCGAGGCAACCATGACGGAGGCGCCGCCGCCGAAGCCGTTGAAGGCCGCGACCAGCTCGGGCATTCCGGTCATCTCGACCGTCCTGGCCAGGTAAGCGCCGACGCCGCTGCCGACGATGATGCCGGCGATGATCGTCCAGGCGCTGATGCCGCTGTTGGTCAAGGTCACGATGATCGCGATCGCCATGCCGGCGGCAGCCAGCTGATTTCCGGAGCGGGCGGTGGCCGGTGACGACAGCCGCTTGAGGCCGAAGATGAACAGCGCAGCAGCAACGAGATAGATGAGAGCTGAGAGTTCCTGGCTCATCAGCGCTCCTTCTTCTTGAACATCTCGAGCATGCGATCTGTGACGAGGAAGCCCCCGATGACATTGATCATTGCCATTGTCACCGCCACAAACGCCAGGACCTCACCAAGCGTGCTGTCGGCTTTTCCGGCGACGATGAGGGCGCCGATGATCGTGACGCCTGAAATCGCATTCGACCCAGACATCAGCGGGGTGTGCAGCGTGGGCGGCACCTTGGTGATGACCTCGAAGCCGACGAAAGCGGCGAGGACGAACACGGTGATGGAGATCACGAGTTCCATCAGTTACCTCCTCCGTCGAGTAGTGCCTTGACCCGCGGATGCACAACTGCGCCTCCGTGAGTGATGACCGAACCTTCAATGATGTCATCATCGAAGTCGATATTCAGCCCCTCCTCGGTGAGGAAGAGCTTCATGAGGGCCAGAGCGTTTCGTCCGAACATGCGCGACGCGTCTCCGGCAGCCATGCTGGGCAGGTTGGTCGGGCCTTCGATCGTCACGTTGGAATGGACTATCGATTCGTCTGCCCGGGTCAACTCGCAGTTTCCGCCCGTGGGAGCGGCCAGGTCGATGATGATCGCTCCCGGACGCATCGACTCCACCATCTGTCGTGTGATCAACAGCGGAGCGGGGCGACCAGGAATCTGTGCCGTCGAGATGACGACGTCGGCCTCGGCGACCGGCTTAGCCAGGCCCGCCAGGATCTTCGCCTGGGTTTCCTCGGCGACTTCTTTGGCGTATCCCCCGGTCGCGGAAGAATCCTGCTGTTCCATTTCAACGCTGACGAATCGGGCACCGAGAGACTGGACTTGCTCGGCGGCTTCTGCCCGGACGTCAAACGCCGAGACGATCGCCCCGAGCCTGCGAGCCGTGGCAATGGCCATGAGGCCCGCCACACCTGCACCGAGGACGAGCACTTTCGATGGGGCGATTGTGCCGGCCGCAGTGGTCAACATTGGAAAGAACTTGTCGAGTCTGTCTGCAGCCATTAGGACCGCCTGGTAGCCGGCAACCGTCGCTTGTGATGACAGCACGTCCATGGATTGAGCGCGCGTCGTGCGGGGAACGGCCTCGAATGCGATCGATGTCACACCAGTCGAGGCGAGCGCTGGGAACCGGCCGGGTTCATCGAGCGGTTGCAGCATGCCCAGTACGACCGCCCCGCGTTTGAGGTGCGAAGCACCTTCTTCGGATGGGAACGATACGGAACACACAACATCCGCCGACCAGGCCCGGGCGGCATCGCCGATCGATGCGCCGGATCCTTCGTACGCTTCGTCGACAAATCCGGCAGCCGTTCCGGCTCCAGATTGCACGACGACCTCGTGGCCTTCTTTCGTCAGACGGGCGACAACATCGGGAGTCAGAGAAACCCGATGCTCACCGGCCTCTGTGGTCTTGGGTATGCCAATAATCATTGCGAGAGAAGAATGTACGGACTCCGGCCGCGATTCCCAAGTCGAACGCGGTTCACCGGTTGACGGTGCTCGATTTTCGGTGACCGATCTTGAAGGTAGGCTCCGGCAGCTTGCGCTCGAGATCAAAGGGCCCCACACTGGAGCCCCGTATGGTCGCTGCCCCACAGCCGGAGTCGTCTCATTTCTCATTGCGGTCTGTTGTGTGGACGCGCGGAGAGGGATGCGGTGAGCTCGCCGACGCGATCTCTCCCGGTGCCGTTCGGGTTGAAGGGGACCTCGAGGAGATCTGCAGGGCCGCCCGTGCAGAACTGCTGGTAACCCGGCGACTAACCAACTTCAATCTGGTCTCAGTTGCGGTTCCGCACGAACTCGACCTCGAGTCGGTCACATCCGTGACTGCGGCTGTTGCGGGTGGTCCCCACTCCGAACTCGCCGCCGTCGTTGCCAGGCAGCTGTCGGAATCCCTCGACGTTTCGGCCGAGTTGGTGTCGTCGTATGGAGGGGACAACCAGCGGTCGGAGGTGCGAGATAGCCTGGCCATGATCGCCGCGCTCGTCGAGGATATCCCCTACAGGCTCATCGAGGCGGATGAGCCGGCCGACCTGACGGCGGAACTCGATGAAGGTTCTCTTCTTGTGGTTGGAGCCCCCGGCGGATCCTGGCTGCAACGCCAGTTCTTCGGAACTGGCCGACGCTTGCAGAATCGTGCTCCATCGGGGACCGTCGTCGTGCGATCTGCGCCGCAACGAGCCTTTCAGCTTCTCCGGCAACCTGAGGCCTACGTCAGTCCGATGCTCGGAACGGCGGATGCCCTCGCACTCATTGATTTTCCGGTGTTGCCGGTGGCGGACAACGGGAAGCTCGTGGGTATCGTCCGCCGATCGGCCTTGATGCTGGCCGGTGCGGGCACCCAAGTTGGGGAAGTGATGGAAGACCCTGTCGCGGTGATGGTCGATTCTCCGATCGATGAGATCGGCCAGGTCGGAGAGGCGCTTGGAGGCGCTCCCGTTCCGGTGATCGACGATGACGGTTTTCTTGTGGGAGTGGTTGGGCCCTAGGTCGCAGTTCGTCGGTCGACTCCGGTGGCGGTGTTAGACAGTTCTGCCGAAACCGGCGCCCGAGGCTCCGATGCTCGAATACTGTTGAGCGATGGACGTCGAGTACTACCGGGAGCTGACCCGGTACCAGTTTGAAGGCCGGAAGGTCATCTTGTCTGGTGCGCCGCTTGCAGGGTTCACATCCTTCGTCAAGACGGCTCGAGAGTTGGGCGCGACCGACCTTTTCTTGCTCGCCTCAGGGGTGGGCACCGGCGAACTTCCGGCAGCCGATTCGGCAGACTGGTTGGTACTCGATACACGGGCAGCTTCGATGATTGAGTCGTTTCGGATCATGGAACGCCTCTTGCGCGATCCAACTCAGGAGATGGTGGAGCGACTCAATAGATGGGATCCCGAGCGTCGGGCTGTGATGCTGGCCGGGCCGTTCTTCTACCAAGATTCAATGGCGGGCAGATTGGTTTATGGCTGGCGGCGTCCGGAATGGCTCGCACTTGAAGACAAGATCATCGTCGATGAGATCTGGGACTCGGCCGGCGTCGCCAGAGCCCCATCCGTGGTGACTCCCGTCGAGCGACGCGCCATTGAGCGAGCGTTGCCGGGGCTCGACCGCGGGGCGGGGATCGTCCTCACCGGTGATGCCAGGGATGGGTTCAATGGTGGGGCCGAATACGTCAGGTGGGTTGCCGATCCGGGCGATCTGAAGGAGCCTCTCGAATTCTTCGGCCGCCACTGCGACCGTGTCCGGATCATGCCTTTCCTGGAAGGCATTCCGTGTTCGATTCACGGGTTCGTGTTTCCTGAGACGGTCGTAACGCTGAGGCCGTGCGAGCTGATGACCCTTCGCCGTCCCGGCCATCGACTCAAGTACTGCGGCGCGGCGTCGTACTGGGACCCGACAGAGAGCGATCGGGATGTCATGCGCTCCGTTGCCGGCCGGGTCGGGGAGCACTTGCGGCAGCGAGTGGACTATCGCGGCGCGTTCACCGTGGATGGAGTGATGACCGAGGAGGGTTTCCTGCCCACCGAACTGAATACCAGGGCGGGTGCCGCAGTCGGGACTCTGCTGGCGGGCCTTCCCGGTCTCGGCATCGGCTCGATCAATCGGGCCTTGATCGAGGGCGAGCAGTTGAAATACATGGCCGACGGTTTCGAACGGTTGACAGTCGAAGCGGCGGATCGGCAGCGCGGCGGCGGAGGATGGACGGTCGTTGAAGACGAAGTCGAGAGCACGAGCATGGTGCTCCTCGCCAGGGCTGAAGCAGGGAACCTCACAGTCTCGTCAGATAACGACGACCCCGTCGCTTCGCTGAGTTTGGGCCCCGGCGAACAGGGCGGATTCGTGCGGTTCACGCCAAATGCGCGAGCAACGCCGGTCGGCCTTTCCATAGCTCCGCTCGTGGTGGAAGGGTTTCGCGTTGCCGACGAACAATGGAACGTTGGCCTCGGCGAACTCGCGCCGGCTCCGACGGTTCGCTGACCGGACTGCCTGCAGGCAGAATCAGCGACATGATCCGTCTCATCGCGTTCGATGGTGACAACACCCTTTGGGATTTTGATGCAGCGATGCGAACCGCCCTACAGCGGACGCTCGAGGAGTTGTGGACCGTTAGGCCGGGGCCGTCGACCGGAGCACTGTCGGTCGAGCGGATGATCGAGATCCGCGATCGTGTGGCAAAGGAGTTGCAGGGGAGGGTCACCGACCTGGCCGTCGTTCGGCACGCCGCCTTCGAGCGCACTCTCGAGGAGATAGGTATCGACGATCCCGGTCTGGCGGCCCGGCTGAACGCGATGTTCTTCGCCGTGAAGGAGCGGCACTCGGCGCCATTTCAGGATGCAGTGCCCGTGCTCGAATCATTGTCCGGGCGGTACCGAACAGCGCTGCTCACGAACGGGAACACCGACCCCGCTCGATACGGATTGGATCGGTACCTGGACCCGATCGTGCACGCGTCCGATGAGGGCGCCGCCAAACCCGATCCCCGCCTCTTTCGGATCTTGCTGGAGCGCTCGGAGGCTCTTGCAGCCGAAGCCGTATACGTTGGTGACTCGCTGTCGGACGATATCGCCGGGGCGCAGGCGACCGGGATCCGGGGTATCTGGCTGAATCGTTCCGGCCGACCGAACGACACGGACATCGTGCCCGATGCGGAGGTGATGTCGCTGACCGAGGTGCCGGAGGTCGCGGATGGGTGGGCATGAGCGGCGATGGGCCTCTCCGGATCGAGCAAGACATCCACGGCCCGCAGTATGGCCAACCAGTGGACCTACTCGGACCGGGCCGGCACGGGAAACGCTCTATCCTCGGAAACCATGTCTGAACCGATGATTCGCCTCGAGCACGTGTCCAAGACCTTCCCGGGCACGGCCGAGCCGGCCGTTGGTGACCTATCGCTGGATATCCACGAAGGCGAGATAGTCGTCCTGGTCGGACCATCCGGGTGCGGGAAGACCACGACTCTGAAGATGATCAATCGAGTCATCGAACCCACCTCGGGGACCATTTCGATCGGTGGTCGGGACGCCGCCACCGTCGCGCCGCATAAGTTGAGGCTCGAGATCGGCTACGTCATTCAGCAGATTGGGTTGTTCCCACACAAGACGATAGGGCAGAACATCGCCACAGTGCCTCGGTTGCTCGGCTGGGATGCGGGTCGCATCGCCGAGCGAGTCGATGAGCTGATCGATCTGGTGGGGCTCGGCCAGGAAATGGGAGACCGCTACCCGTCTGAGCTTTCAGGGGGCCAGCAGCAGCGGGTTGGGGTGGCGCGAGCACTGGCCGCGGATCCGCCGGTCTTGCTGATGGATGAGCCGTTCGGGGCCGTAGATCCCATCGTTCGCGCTCGGCTTCAAGAGGAGTTGCTCCGATTGCAGGCGCGGGTCCAAAAGACGATCGTATTCGTGACGCACGACATCGACGAAGCAATCCAACTCGGGGATCGGGTTGCCCTTCTGAACGTCGGAGGCGTGCTCGAGCAATACGGGCCACCCGACGAACTGTTACGGGAGCCGGCCAGCGAATTCGTTGCCCAGTTCCTCGGCAGCGATCGTGGCATCAAACGGCTTTCTCTGATTCCGATCAGCTCGGTCGAACTCGCTCGGGGCCCGGTCGTTGCGCCTGGCAGCACCGTCCTCGAGGCGCGGCGTGTGATGGAGGTCTATGCGACCGATTGGGTGGCGGTGGGCGAGGGGAGGAGAATCGACGGTTGGGTCGCCGCAGACGATCTCGACGGTAGGGAAGGGATCGACGACGGTCCGCTGCGGGTTTTCAGAACGAGGATCGATGCCGGTGGAACTCTCAAACAGGCTCTCGACGCGGTCATCACCACCCGGACGCAGGTTGCTGCCGTCTTTGACGGAGATTCCTACTTGGGAATGATCACTGCCGACCAGATCAACCGCGAGATTCGCCGGTGACCGAGCAGCAGTTCATTCGCTGGTCGTGGATCTGGAGTCATCTCGACGAGATCTGGCAGCGGACCGTTGAACACTTGACCCTGACCGGTATCGCGGTGGTGGTCGGGTTCGGGCTATCCCTGGTCCTGTCGATCGTGGCCCTCCGCTTCCGGCGTTCCTATGCGCCCATCACTTGGATCAGCGGTGTGTTCTACACGATTCCCTCTATCGCCCTTTTTGCCTTCCTGGTGCCCTTCACCGGTCTCTCGATTCTCACCGCCGAGATCGGTCTCGTTTCGTACACGCTGTTGATCCTCATTCGCAACATCGTGGCGGGAATCGACGGCACTCCCGATTCGGTTCGAGAGGCGGCGCTTGGAATGGGTTATACCGATCGCCGCATTCTCTGGGAGATCCAAGTGCCGCTGGCAGTGCCGGTGATAGTGGCTGGGCTGCGGGTCGCTTCCGTGACCACCGTCGGTTTGGTGACGGTCACGAGCCTGATCGGCCAGGGGGGCTACGGAGCCTTCATCCGCAGGGGTCTAGGCCGCAACTTCGCCACTGAAATCCTGGTCGGCACAGTCATGTCGATTCTGCTTGCGACCTTGTTCGACTATCTGCTCGTGCGGATCGAGAACCGGTCGACACCGTGGGTGCGGAAGAAGGACACTCCATGAGCTTCTTCAGTGATGTGGTGGCGTTCTTCACCTCGGCGGAGTCATGGAGCGGAGCAGACGGCATCCTCATCAGGACCTTCGATCATGTTCGCATTTCCGTATTCGCGGTTGCGGTGGCCGTGCTCCTGGGCCTTCCCATCGCGGTCTGGCTGGGGCATCAGCGACGCGGGGCGTTTCTGGCAATCTCTATCGCCAACATCGGGCGGGCCATTCCCTCGTTTGGCATTGTTGCACTTGCCTTTCCCATCGCGCTGCGCCTGGGCCTTGGGTTTAGCTCCTGGCCGACCTTCGTCGCACTCGTCGCGCTGGCGATCCCGCCGATATTCACGAATGGTTATACGGCGGTGCGCGAGGTATCTCCGGCTGCGGTGGAAGCGTCGGTTGGCATGGGAATGACCGACCTGGAGGTACTCACGCATACGGAGATCCCGCTTGCCATGCCGGTGATCTGGACCGCTATCCGTGTCTCTGCAGTGCAGGTGGTGGCAACGGCCACCCTGGGCGCCGTTGTCGGATGGGGCGGGCTCGGGCGGTATGTAATCGATGGATTCGCCCAGGGCAACGAAGTGCTGGTGTTCGTGGGGGCGATCCTCGTGGCGACGTTGTCCGTGGTCACCGATCAGGCGTTCGCGGCCGCCGAGAAGTGGGTGTTGCCACAAGGGATATCTTCCAAAGACCTGACTCAGGTCGAACTTGGGGCGCACGGATGATGTCTTGGTAGCTCGCTTGATCCCCTAGGGTTGGAAGCCCCGCCCGTGAGGCGGGTTCACAATGAAGGGAGAGACCCATGCGGGGATTCCGCCGCAAGGGTGCCATCGGGGCGATCACGCTGACACTGATTCTGATTATCAGTGCATGCGGATCGGGTGATGGCGCCGGTGAGCCCAAAGAAGGGCCACAAATCAAGGTCGGTGCACAGGACTTCGGAGAGTCGGCGATTCTTGCCTCGCTCTATGCTCAGGCGCTGGAAGCAGACGGGTACGACGTTGCCGTCCAGCCCCTCGGCGGCTTCCGTGACATAGTCCTGGCTTCGTTCGAGAGTGGTGATATCAACTTCACTCCCGAGTACGCAGCGTCGATGCTCGAGTTCTTGAATGGGTTCGCCGGTGAGGCGACCGGTGATGCGGAGGGGACTACTGAGTCCCTGCGCGGATATCTGACCGAGAAGGGCCTGAGTGCCTTCGATCCTTCGCCTGCCGTCGATACGAACGCTTTCGTAGTCACGCAGGCAACGAGTGAGTCGCTTGGTATCACGTCGCTCAGTGATCTGGCTTCGAAGGGTGCGGACCTCAAGTTGGGTGGGCCCCCCGACTGTGAGACCAACGCGTTTTGCATTCCGGGTCTCCAGAGTGTGTACGGCCTCGACCTGAGTGGCAGCTTCACGCCGCTCGATGCCGGGGCGATTACGGTGCAGGCGCTGGAAGCTGATGAGATCGACATCGCTCTGCTGTTCTCGACTTCTGGAATCATCGCAGATCGGGGCTGGGTGCTCCTGGAGGATGACAAGAATCTGCTCGCCGCAGACAACGTGGTGCCGGTGACCAGCGATGAGATCGTCGACGCCTACGGGTCGGACTTCCGCGACTTCGTCGACAGTATCAGCGCAGCGATTTCGACGGCGGACTTGACCGAGATGAATCGGAAGTTCGACATTGAGCAATTGGACGCCGAAGACATCGCTCGCGACTTCCTGGTCGAGAACGGCTTTATCGACGCATAATTCCGTTTTCGCGCGGGGATCGCGTCCTATGAGGTGGAATCCCCGCGCGAAAACAGGTTTTGGTTGGTGCCCGGGCTGCGGTCCGGGCACCAACGCGTCGCTACGATTACCTCCTTATGGGTGAACTCGGCTACTACCTGCATCCGACGATCCACCGTGACCGGGTCGTCTTCGTGGCTGAGGATGACCTCTGGTCGGTCGATGCTTCGGGCGGTTCGGCCCACCGTTTGACCGCCAATCCCGGCACGGTTGCCTACCCGAGGTTTTCTCCCGACGGAACCTACGTCGCCTTCTCGAGCCGCGATGAGGGCCACCTCGAGGCTCACGTTATGCCGTCCGCCGGGGGTCCGGCCCGCCGGTTGACGTTTTTCGGAGGACTTGCCCATGTGGTGGGTTGGGCTCCCGAAGGCGGTGCGGTGATCGTGGCGACGGACTGGAAGCAACCGTTCGCAGGGCAGTTCGCCCTCCACGCGGTGCCGATGGACGGCAGTCCAGCCAGGCCGATCAAGGTCGGACCGGCCCGCGCCGTTTCGTATCAACCCGGCGGGCCGGGTGTCGTTATCGGCCGGAACTCCTTCGATCCCGCTCGCTGGAAGCGGTACCGGGGCGGTCGCACCGGAACGCTCTGGATCGACCGCGCCGGATGGGGCGATTTTGCTCCCCTCATCGAGCTAGAGGGGAACATGGCCGACCCCATGTGGTTAGGACGCCGGATCTACTTCCTCTCCGATCACGAAGGCACCGGCAACCTCTACTCGTGCACACCGACGGGACGCGGCCTCCAGCGTCACACGGAGCACGAGGACTTCTACGCTCGCTTCCCGGCCTCCGACGGCAAGCGAATCGTTTACCACGCCGGTGCCGATCTCTACGTCTTCGATGGCGACACTCAGGCGAAGATCGATGTGAGGGTTCCAAGCGCCCGGCCGCAAAGAAACCGCCGCTTCATCAGTCCCGGCCGTTTCGTGGAGTCTTTCGACCTCGATCCGAAAGGCCAAGCGGTGGCGATCGTTGCCCGCGGGGGAGCGGCAACCATGGATCTGTGGGAGGGAGCGCCACTCCGTCACGGCGAGGTGTCATCGTCCCGCTACCGGTTGGCCGCCTGGCTGCCGGATGCACGGCGCATCGTCGCCGTCACCGATGAGTCGGGCGAAGAAGAACTAGTCGTGTTCGAATCCGGTGGCGGGCAAGCAGCGCAACGGGTCGGTGGTGACATTGGACGGCCCCGGTCGCTGGATCCGGCGCCCGCCGGATCCGACCGTGTGGTGCTGACGAATCACCGTTTCGAGGTCGTCCTGGTTGAGCTGGGCTCCGGCACCTCTACGGTGATCCACAGAAGCCCACATTCCTGGATTCAAGGCACCGACTGGTCCCCGGACGGACGGTGGATCGCTTTCTCCGCGGCCGTCAGCCGTAACACGATCGCCCTTCACCTCTACGATACCGAGACGCTAGAAACGCACCGGATCACGAGACCCGACTTCGCCGACGTTCGCCCTTCATTCGATCCGGAGGGCCGGTTCCTCCACTTCATCGGCCACCGCGTGTTCGACCCGGTTCCGGACGCCTTCTTCCACGACTACTCATTTCCGAAGGGAACCCGGCCATTCCTCATCCCGCTGGCTACTGATACCCCTTCGCCGTTCAGTCCCGCTCAGAGATTGCCCCGCCCACCAGGCACACCGCCGGGACCGCTGCCCGCCGCCGACGGCAGGGAGAGCGACGCTCCCGCTCCGGTGCAAATCGATCTGGAGGGCATCGAGGATCGGGTGGTGGCGTATCCGGTCCCGGAAGGCTCCTACCGGGCGGTCTTCGGCGCCAGGGGCCGGTCTTTTCTGCTGTCCGCGCCGATCCACGGCCGGCTGGCGCCCCAACCGATGGTGTCGGCTGGTCCGGCGGGGCGGCTCGAGGCCTACGACTTCCAACAACACAAGGTGGAAGTGATCGCAGAAGATGTCTCGAGTGTCTCGATCTCGATGGACGGGAAGATCATGGCGATCCGGGCCGGCAACCGGATCAGGGTCGTTCCGGCCGCCTTCAAGGACGACGCGTCCAAAAACGACAAACCGGGCAGAGACTCGGGTTGGCTTGATTTGGACAGGATCCGTCTCGAGGTCGATCCGGGCGGTGAGTGGGCACAGATGTTCCGGGAAGCATGGCGCCTCCAGCGCGAGCACTTCTGGACGCAGGACATGTCGGCGGTCGATTGGGAACACATCTACGACCGGTACCGTCCTCTCGTCGAACGGGTTTCCAGCCGTGCCGAGTTCTCCGATCTCATGTGGGAGATGCAGGGAGAACTGGGCACCTCACATGCCTACGAACTCGGTGGTGACTACCGGCCGGAGCCGAAGTATCTCCTCGGCAGTCTCGGGGCGGATTTCGACCGAACCGCCCGGGGTGGCTGGCGGATCGAGGCGATCCCGCACGGAGACTCCTGGGACGAGCGAGCCTGGTCGCCGTTGCAAGCTCCCGGGGTGGACGTGGTGGTGGGCGATCGAATCCTCTCGATCGACGGGAAAGACCTCGGCGAAGCGCGTGCGCCGGAGGAGGCTTTGGTCGATCGGGCGGGCAGGGATGTTCGCCTCGTGGTTCGCAGGGGCCGTCGTCAACCCCGGTCTGTCACCGTTCGGGCGCTCGAGTCGGAGACGCCACTGCGGTATCGGGATTGGGTTGAGAACAACCGCCGCCGGGTCGCCGAGGCATCGGAAGGGCGGGCCGGATACATCCATCTTCCGGACATGGGGCCGAACGGGTTCGCGGAATTCCACCGCTCGTGGTTGTCCGAGGTCGATCACGACGGGTTGGTGATCGACGTCCGGTTCAACCGCGGTGGAAACGTGTCGCATATCCTTCTCGAGAAACTCCTGCGGCGACGTATCGGCTTTCGAGTGACCAGGTGGACCGAGCCGTACGCGATCCCTGCTGATGCTCCGGCCGGGCCGATGGTGGCGCTCACGAATGAGTACGCCGGGTCCGACGGAGACATCTTTTCGCATGCCTTCAAGATGCACGGCCTCGGGCCCCTCATCGGAACCCGCACCTGGGGCGGGGTCATCGGTATCTGGCCGCAGCAATCGCTCGTGGATGGAACGATCACGACCCAGCCTGAGTTCTCGAACTGGTTCGAAGATGTTGGGTGGGACGTTGAGAACTACGGGACCGACCCGGACATCAGGGTTGCGATCACCCCGCAAGATCACGCCGCCGGGCGAGACCCTCAACTCGAGCGCGGCATCGCCGAATTGATCCGCATCATGAACGAGCGCCCCCCTTCCCCGCCCGCATTTGGCGACCGGCCGAAGAAGACGCCACCGAGATTGTCGTGAGTCGCCAGTAGCTCGTCGAGCGCACCAACGATCGGCGACGGCCATCGGCGCGATTCCGTCCTGGGAAGCCGGTAGCCTCAGCTGATGGATGTCGAGGCGCCGTTGCGCGATCCGCTGAGCGGTCTCACCGAACGCGAAGTCGCCGACCGGGTCGGGGCCGGCAAGCTCAACGTGATCCCGGAGGGACCGAGCCGGACAACGAAGGCGATCTTCCGGGACAACATCTTCACCCGGTTCAATCTCATTCTGTCCGTGTTGCTGGTCATTATTCTGTTCGTTGCCCCGATCCAGGACGCCTTGTTCGGAGCAGTCATGGTGATCAATGCCGCCATCGGCATTATCCAGGAGCTGCGAGCCAAACGAACGCTGGACCGGTTGGCGCTGCTCAGCACTCCGAAGACGATTGCAGTCCGCGACGGCCGTCCGGTCGAAATCCGAATTGCGGAGATCGTCCTCGATGATGTACTCGTGTTGGCTCCCGGCGACCAGGTCGTGGTCGACGGCGAGGTCCTCGAGTCCCACGGGCTCGAGATCAACGAATCGCTCCTGACCGGCGAGTCCGATCCGGTGAGCAAGCACAAGGGCGATTCTTGTCGGTCGGGCAGCTTCGTCGTCGCCGGGTCCGGTCGGATGCAGGCAACCAGGGTGGGAAGCGAGTCCTACGCGGCGCAATTGGCCTCTGAGGCGAAGTTGTTCACCATCACGAGCTCCGAGCTGAGGACTGGTATCGATTGGATCCTGCTGGCAGTGAGCTGGGCACTCATCCCCACCGGGGCGCTGCTGGTTTGGAGCCAGATGTCGATCGATGTGGGATTCCGGAGGGCCGCGCAGGGGACGGTCGCCGGACTCGTTGCGATGGTTCCGCAGGGCCTCGTGTTGCTGACCTCCATGGCATTCGCGGTAGCCGTCGTGCGGCTCGGCCGCCGGAACGTCCTCGTTCAGGAATTACCAGCCGTCGAGGGCCTCGCCCGGGTCGACGTCGTGTGTCTCGACAAAACCGGCACGTTGACGGAAGGGCATCTGAGGGTGCTCGACGTCAAGGTGTACGACGAGGCGGTCGACGTCGGCTTGGTGTTGGCTGCAATGGCAGCAGCGGACAGCACTCCGAACGCCACACTCCAGGCGATCGGCATGCAGTTTGCGGAACTCCCCGATTGGACGGTGCTCCAGACGGTGCCGTTCTCCTCGGATCGGAAGTGGAGTGCTGCTTCGTTCGCCGGTCGGGGAACCTGGGTGCTGGGTGCACCGGAGGTAGTGGCCGCCGGCGATATCGAAATCTTGCGTTCGGCCGACCGCCATGCGTCCGACGGCAAGAGAGTCCTGGCGCTGGTCGGCACAGATGATGCGCTGACCGGCGATGCGCTGCCGGGGACCGTGCGTTCGATTGCGCTCGTGGTGCTGGGAGACCGCATTCGCCCGGATGCTGCCGACACGCTCAGCTTCTTCGCCAGGCAGAACGTGGCGGTGAAAGTGATCTCGGGCGACCATCCCGCCACGGTTGCTGCGATTGCGGCCAGGGTCGGCGTGCCGAACCCGGGCAATGTCGTCGATGGACGCGAGCTTCCGAAGGACCCGGATCGTCTCGCAGATGTCATGGAGCGGGGAACAGTATTTGGACGGGTGCATCCCCACCAGAAACGCGCAATGATCAAGGCCCTCCAGAGTCGGGGCCATACGGTGGCCATGACGGGCGATGGCGTCAACGACGTGCTCGCTCTCAAAGTGGCGGATATCGGCGTGGCGATGGGCAACGGGTCGGGGGCCTCACGGGCCGTCGCACAGGTCGTGCTTCTCGATTCAGCGTTCTCGTCGCTGCCAGAAGTCGTCGCCGAGGGGAGACGGGTCATCGCCAATATCGAACGGGTCGCCAACCTCTTCGTCACCAAGACGATCTACGCAGTGCTGCTCTCCGTGGCTATTGCAATCGCCGTGCTGCCGTTTCCCTTCCTACCGCGGCACCTGACCCTGGTCGGGTCGATCACCATCGGCATACCCGGTTTCTTCCTCGCCCTCGAACCCACTGCCCGCAGGGCTCAACGAGGGTTCGTGGGTCGCGTGATGCGGTTTGCGGTTCCGGTTGGTGCGGTGGCCGCTCTGTCGACGTTCGCCGCCTACGGTCTGGCCCAGATCGAGGACGTTGGACTCGTGGAGTCGCGAACCATGGCCACCCTCGTGCTCGTTGCCGTGGGTCTCTTTGCTCTGACCGTTGTGTGCAGGCCGCTCACTACGAGCCGCAAGTGGTTGATTTGGAGCATGGCCGGCCTGTTCGGCATCACGTTGTTGTGGGGATCTCTCAGAGAGTTCTACGGGCTCGACCTTCCCCGTGCCATTGTCGTGTTCGCCGCCATCGGAATTGCGTCGCTAACGGGCACCCTCATGTACCTGGCCCTGGTCGGATCCAGGTGGCTGCAATCTGCCCCCGATCTGATGCGTCAGGCTCCCGAACTTCTCGCCCACGCTCCAGAAGTGATCCGCCAGCCGTTGGTGGCCGCCGGGGGATGGCGGGTGGCTCGCTGGATGAGCCTCCGGGCGGGTGGGCGGCCGCGGCCCGGACCCGTCGCCGTCAAGAAGCCCCGGCGCCGCTCTCCGGCGCCGATCGACCTCCCGGACTGGGTCACTCCAGACGGTGTCGAATCGTCCGAATCGGGGAAGGGCCGCAGTCAACTCGAGCTACCGCTGGAGTAGCTGTCTGTGCAATTAGCTCTCGGCGATCGCGGTTTCGATGCGATCACCGATCTCCGCGGTGGTTGATCCCATGTCGGGTCCGCCCATCGTTCGCAGGCCCGGCAGGACCGAGGCGGCTGCGCGCTCAACTGCGCTCGCCGCGTCGTTTTCTCCGAGGTGGTCGAGGCACATGGCAGCACAGAGGACTGCTGCCACCGGATTGGCCCAGCCGCGACCTGCGATATCGGGTGCGGATCCGTGAACCGGCTCAAACATCGACGGAAACTCGCGCTCGGGGTTGACGTTGCCGCTGGCTGCCAGGCCCATGCCGCCCTGCACTGCGGCTCCGAGGTCGGTGATGATATCGCCGAACAGGTTGTCGGTGACGACCACATCAAATCGTTCTGGATGCGTGATCATATAGAGGCACATGGCGTCCACGTGCACATAGTCGGTAGCCACTTCCGGATAGTCGTCGGCTACATCATCGAACGTTCGTTGCCACAGGTCGCCGGCGTAGTTGAGCACATTGGTCTTGTGGGCAAGCGTGAGGTGGCGGCGAGAGCGTCTCGCTCGATCGAAAGCGCGCCGAATGATCCGCTCGACGCCGTAGCGAGTGTTGACCGACTCCTGGGTGGCGATCTCGTGTGGTGTGCCCCTGCGGACGAATCCACCTGCCCCCACATAGGGGCCTTCAGTGTTTTCTCGAAAGATGACCATGTCGCATCGGTCGGGGGTTAGTCCGGCAATCGGGGTGGGAGCGCCCTCGTACAGCTTGACGGGGCGCACATTCACGTACTGATCGAACGAGAATCGAAGCCGGAGCAACAATCCTCGCTCGAGCACGCCGGACGGCACATAGGGTGTCCCGACTGCACCCAGCAAGATGGCGTCCTGGTCTGCGAGTTCAGCTTCGATGGTGTCCGGAAGCACCTCACCGGTGCGTAAGTAGCGGTCTCCGCCGAGATCGTAGTTGGTGATGTCGACGGAGAAATCGAATCGATCGGCGGCAGCCCTCACCGCTTTGATCGCCTCGGCGGTGACCTCAACCCCGACGCCGTCGCCCGGGATGGCGGCCAGCCGGTATCGGCTCATGCCTGAACCTCGCCGACGGTTTCTGCGATGACTTGCTGGGCCGCCTTGTTCAGCGCGTTGACGAAGGCACGCGCCGATCCGCCCACGACATCCGTGTCGACCGATCGACCGGCATAGGCACGACCCCCCATCTGCACGACGACGTTGATCTCGGCCATTGCGTCGGCACCTCGGGTCACGGGAACGACCCGGTAGTCGACCAGCCGTGCATCGATTCCGAATGCTTTCTTCAAGGCCGCGAACGTGGCGTGCACCATGCCGTCGCCCTCCGCTTCGTATTCGAGAGTGAGGCCGCGCGTCTCGACCTTCACACTGGCCTGCGGTGTGACCTCGTTGCCGCCGGCAACGTGCATGCTGACCAGGTGGATCAGCTCAGAATCCTTGGACGAGGTGTAGTCGACGATCGCCCGCAGGTCTTCCTCGCTGATCTCCCCTTTGCGGTCGGCCAGCTCTTTGAAGCGCTCGAATGCCCGCTCGAAGTCCTCATCCTCGAGAACGATCTCCATCTTGCGGAGTGCGTCGGCGAAACCGGCCCTGCCCGAGTGTTTGCCGAGAACGATCTGGCTGACGTGACCGACGGCAGCCGGATCCATGATTTCGTACGTCTCCCGGTCGCGCAGCATGCCGTGCTGGTGGATGCCGGACTCGTGGGCGAACGCGTTGCGTCCGACGACTGCCTTGTTGAACTGGACCGGATATCCGGTGAGTCTGGACACGAGTCGGGATGTCTCGACGATCTCGGTTGTATCTGCGCTGATCTCGACGCCGAACTGATCCTCACGAGTCCTGATGGCCATGATGATCTCTTCGGTGGACGTGTTGCCCGCTCGTTCGCCGATGCCGTTGATGGCACCTTCGATCTGCCGGGCGCCGGCCGCGATCGCCGAGAGCGAGTTGGCGACCGCCAGACCGAGGTCGTTGTGGCAGTGGGTCGAGATGATGACGTCCTCGTTGGCGCCGCGCGCTTCCGTATACACCCGGGTCAGTAGCTCGACATACTCGCTCGGGGTGGCATAGCCCACGGTGTCCGGGATGTTGAGCGTGGTAGCCCCGGCCTCAACGGCTGCCCGGCAGACGGCCAGCATGAAATCGGGGTCGGAGCGTGTGGCGTCCTGGGGTGAGAACTCGACGTTATCGGTGTAGCTGCGGGCACGCGCTACGCCCTCCTTGACCGACTGCATCACCTCTTCCGGGGTCATGCGAAGCATTCGTTCCATGTGGATCGGCGAAGTGGATTGAAAGACGTGAATCCGGTTCCGGTCGGCGTGGCGCACCGCGTCCCATGCACGGTCGATATCGTTCGGGACACAGCGAGCCAGGCTCGCAATGACCGGCCCCTTCACTTCCTTGGCGATGCGAGACACCGCTTCGAAATCACCATCTGAGGAGGCGGCGAAACCCGCCTCGATTACATCGACGCGCAGCTTGGCCAGTTGAAAGGCGATGGCCAGTTTCTCATCGGAGTTGAGGGCGATACCGGGTGCCTGTTCTCCGTCGCGCAAGGTGGTATCGAAAATGATCAGCTTGTCAGACATGGTGTGAGGATCTCCTGTGGTGAACGGTGGATGCGGACGATCGGATGCGAGCTTTGAGCTGCGTGCAATTGCCTACAGCAACCCGACGATGGCCCTGTGCCTATTGCGGCCGGGCCGACCTAGTGGTCGCCCGGCCGGCGAAGCGCCAGCCACCATCCGCTCGAGCCGATCCCATCTCTCATGCGTCGTCCGCCACCTTCTGGTCCAGGAACGGCATCAAGCGTCGCAGATCTGCTCCGACTTGTTCGATCTGATGGTCCCGTCCCTTGGCGCGCTGCTCGAGGAGGAAAGGTGCGCCTTCCTTGGCCTGCGCCAGCCATTCATGCGCGAACGCGCCCGATTGGATTTCGGTGAGTATGTCCTTCATGGCGGCTTTCGTCTCGTCGGTGACGATTCGCTGACCGCGGGTGTAATCGCCGTACTCGGCGGTGTCGGACACCGAGAAGCGCATGTAGGACAGGCCCCCTTCGTAGAGGAGGTCCACGATCAATTTGAGTTCGTGAAGCGTCTCGAAGTAAGCCGACTCAGGCTGGTATCCGGCCTCAACGAGGGTTTCGAACGACGCTTTGATCAGCGAGGAGACGCCACCGCAGAGGATGACCTGCTCACCGAAGAGGTCCGTTTCGGTCTCTTCCTTGAAGGTCGTCTCCAGTACTCCGGCCCTGCCACCGCCGATGGCCCATGCGTAGGAGAGTCCGAGGTCGTGCGCCACACCGGTGTGGTCCTGGTGCACGGCGAGCAAACACGGCACGCCGGAACCTTCGGTGTAGGTGCGGCGGACGAGATGGCCGGGGCCTTTAGGCGCCACCATGGCGACGTCGACATGCTCCGGGGGGATGATGGCCCCGAAATGGATATTGAATCCGTGGGCGAAGAACAATGCATCGCCCTCTTCGAGATGGGGTTCAATCTCGTGCTCGTAGAGTGCGGCCATGTTCTGGTCGGGTGTGAGCATCATGATGAAGTCGGCTTCGGCGGCCGCTTCTGCGGGCGTCGCCACCCGCAGACCCTCCGCTTCCGCTTCTGCACGGCGGGCAGAACGTTCACGCAATCCAACGACGACATCGACGCCGGAATCCTTCAGGTTGAGGGCGTGGGCGTGTCCCTGACTGCCGTATCCGATGATCGCGACCTTGCGGCCCTTGATGATCGACGGGTCGGCGTCATCGTTGTAGTAGATCGTTGCCATGAATCCTCGCTTCTAGATCGCTCGCAACTTACGGCTCTTCTGGTCCCGTGCCAAAGCGACGCGCCCTGACTTGACGAGGTCGGCGATACCATACGGCCGCACCAATTCTACGAAATCGTTGACCTTGTCTGGTGACCCGGTCACCAGGAACATGATGGTCGAGACCCCAACGTCAACGGCGACGGCGTCAAACAAGGTGGCCACCTCGAGCACGTCGCTTCGTTTCTGACCGTCGGTGGAGACTCGCACGAGGGAGATCTCACGCTCGACTGCGGTCGCCCTATCCAACTCTGTGATCTTGACGACGTTGATCAGCTTGTGGAGTTGCTTCTTCACCTGCTCGAGTTCGGGCGCATCCACCACGATCGTCATCCGGGAGATCCCCTCGTCGGCAGTCGGTCCCACTGCCAGGGAATGGATGTTGAACCCACGCCGGGCCAGGAGCGAGGAAACCCGGGCCAGGACGCCGGCCTTGTTCTCGACGAGAACGGAGAGTGTGTGCTGGTTCATGAAGCACTCCAGGGTCGCAGGCGGACCTCAGTTGGTGGCCGGGGGTTCACAGACTCGCTCATTCCAGGTCCTCCGGTCCAAGGATGATTTGGTCATTCGAGCCGCCTGCCGGAACCATCGGGAATACCATCTCGTCCGGATCGACGACGAACTCGATCAGGACCGGCCGGTCGTTGATCGAGAGCGATTTCTCTATTGCCGGGCCGACCTCTCCCGGTGTTTCGACCCGCATACCGATGCAGCCCATCGCTTCGGCGAGCATTGGGAAGTTGACTGTGTCCCGGCCCAGCTCACTCCCCGAATAGCGGCTTCCGTAGAAGAGGGTCTGCCACTGGCGGACCATGCCGTGTACACCGTTGTTGATGAGGGCGATCTTGATCGGGAAACCTTCCGCCGAGGCGGTCGCCAGTTCTTGATGCGTCATTTGGAACGATCCGTCGCCGTCGATCAGATAGACCGTTCGCTCGGGCGCTCCGGCTTTGGCGCCGATGGCGGCGGGAACGCCGAAGCCCATAGTGCCGAGCCCGCCGGAGTTGATCCATTCGCGCGGTCTGGAGAACTTCCAGTGCAGTGCGGTCCACATCTGGTGCTGGCCGACTCCCGACACGACGATGGCGTCGCCACCCGTCCGCCTGTAGAGCTCCTCGATCACGAACTGCGGTTTCAGCGGTCCGTTGGGGTTCTGGTCGAAGCGAACCGGGTTGTCGGCGCGCCAGCTCTTCACCCTATCCAACCATTCCTTGTGATCGGGGGCCGGCCTGTTCGCCCAGGCTTCGAGCATCTGTTCCAGAACCCGGCCGACATCCCCGACGATCGGGATTTCTGCCTGACGGACTTTGCCGATTTCTGCTGGGTCGACGTCGACGTGGATCACGCTGGCGTGCGGGGCGAAGAAGTCCGGGTTGCCGGTGACCCGGTCGTCGAAGCGGACTCCGAGCGCAATGAGAAGGTCGGCCTTCTGAATCGCCGTTGTGGCTGCGTACGTCCCGTGCATGCCAGGCATCCCGAGGAAGAGGTCGTGGGTACCGGGGAACCCACCGAGACCCATGAGGGTCGTTACGACGGGGGCGTTCGTTTGCTCGGCGAACCTCCGAAGGTGATCCGACGCGTTCGCCTTGATGATCCCACCACCCGCGTAGATGACGGGTCGGTGGGCAGACTCGATCAGTTTTATTGCTTCCAGTATCCGGCGCGGGTGGCCTTCGACCGTCGGTTTGTATCCGGGCAGGTCCAGCTTCGGTGGTTTGTGCCATTTGAGGTGCGCGTTGAGGATGTCTTTGGGGAGATCGACCAACACCGGCCCCGGCCGTCCCGTCGCGGCAATGTGAAACGCCTCGTGAATGACATCGGGGATGTCGTCGGGATTGGTAACGAAGTAGTTGTGCTTCGTGGCATTCATCGTGATCCCGGTGGTGTAGGCCTCCTGGAATGCATCGTTGCCGACCGAGGTGGTTGCTACCTGCCCGGTGATGGCGACGATCGGAATGGAATCCATGAGGGCGTTCGCCAGCGGTGTTACCAGGTTGGTGGCAGCCGGCCCGGAGGTGACGATGCAGACCCCCACCTTGCCCGTCGCCCAGGCGTATCCCTCTGCCATGTGACCGGCGCCTTGCTCATGGCGAGCCAGGACGTGTCGAATCGGGGAGTCGTACAGCGGGTCGTAGGCCGGGAGGATCGCTCCTCCCGGCACGCCGAATACGATGTCGACGCCCTCGCGTTCCAGTGCCTTGATGACTGCCTGGGCTCCGCTGATTGTGTTCATCGTGTTCCTTCGGTCGGGATACAAAAAACCCTCCGGCGGGGAGGGCATCGGAGGGCACACACGTCCTGGTTGTGACGTATGTGCCTATTGAAGTACGAGGATCTCTGTTGCGAACATGTGGAGCGGCAGTATGGGCCAAAGCCCGGGCGATGTCAATATTGGGGGTCAGGCACGAATTACGCCAAGCCGTTCAAGCGTGGCGGCCGCCGACTCAATCTCCATCAACGCGGCGGCCTCGTTACCGACGGCGCGATGGATGTCACCCAGGTGGAGGCGCGATTGGGCTGCCTCGTAGGGCATCTGGAGTCCCATCCACTTCTTGATAGCCGACTGCAGGTCTCGGATCGCATCCAGCGGGCGTCCCTCGGCGACGGCGATCGCCGCCCGTCTGTCGGCTGCCGTTGCACTCATTGCATCGGAATGGCACAGTTCGGAAGTCTTCTCGAATTCCGCCAGGAACGGGCGTGCCTGTTCGAGGTTGCCGAGTGCCAACGCTGTGTCGATCAGTGACGGGAGATACTTGGCGCGATCGAGGGGTTGGGGATGGTCCTCCAGTGCGTCGAGCAGTAGCCGTTCTGCAGCTGCCGCATTGCCTTCGACCAACCGGAGCTGCGCCAGTCCCGGGAGAGGAGCGAATCCATGCTCATGGGCCAACCGGAAGTGAGCCTCGGCCTCGTCGAGTTTGCCCGCTCGTAACTCGACCTCGCCAATCTGATAGAGGGCTGCACCGATGATCGGCGTGTAGCCGGTGAGTTCATCCACGGCGCGGTTGAGGTCGGTTGTGGCCGCTTCCCAGTCGCCACGTAACCACTTCAACTCTGCGCGGAAGACTCTGCATATGCCGGGATAGGCTGAATCGGAGTGTTGGCTGCACCATGCTTCGGCGGCGTCGCTCCACTCGGCCGCCCGCTGGTAGTCGGCTACTTGATCGCAGACCGAAAGCATGTTGCAGTAGTTTCGACCTGTGGCGTCGGGGTCCAGCTCACCCGAAACTGCCGCAACCATCGACTCGTCAACGAGTGCCATACCCTCGTCGACCCGGCCCATTGCAACGAGGAACCGGCCCTTGTCCATGAGCCCGAGAGCTTCAATACTCCTGTTCCCCAGTTCGATGCCTACTGCGATCGTTTGGTCTGCCAGGGAGAGAGCTCTATCGGGTTCCCCTTCGCTTTCGTACGCATTTACGCTCTGCCAGCGCAATAGATATCCGTGAGCTTCGGTTCCTGGGGCATCACGAACGAGGGTCGCGGCCCGGACGGCCCAGGCCTTGGAAACGGCGGTCGCAAGTCGGTACTTGTAGAGGAAAGCGAGGTCGAGCGCGGTGAGGGCGGCAGCCTGCGTCTTGCCTTCTCGCACGAGGTTCCCGTAGGTCCTTTCCTTTACGGTCACGGCCTCGTCGGTGCGGCCGGTCCAATATGCAGTCTCTCCAAGCCGTTGCAGGTCTTCAGAATCCAGTTCGATAGATTCGCCTGCCGCACTGAGCGCCTGATAGGCGGCCTCCCATTTCTGCGACGAATAGGCCTGTCGTCCTTCAGCCAGAAGATCGGCCGCATCCCGCACCGGGCTGCTCGATCGCAGTGTTGGGAACCCAGGCTTGAGTTCCGGGTGGATGACCTGGAAAACATGCTCAGGTTGATCCAGGTCTTTGAGCGCATGTCCACCCAGGTCGATGAGGCTCACACCTGCCAGCCGGTCGCCGACCACCAGTTGCGCAGTGACCGCCGAAAGGAGGATCTGACCACCGTGTCCTATCGACAGCAGACGGGCACATCGATTGAGGGGCGGTCCGAAGTAATCTCCGTCCCGCTCGTCTGCGTTTCCGGTATGAAGTGCCATGCGGACGAGAAAGGGTGCTACGTCACCCCAATCCTCAGCAGCCAGCTTGATCTGGACATCAATTGCGGCCCGAATCGCGTTTTGCGGTGATGAGAAGGCCGAGCAGAACTCATCGCCCGCCGTCGTGAATACGGTGCCACCATTGGATTCGATCGACGTCCGCACGATCGAATCGTGACGGGCCATTGCCTCTGTCATGGCCTCGCGGTGCGCCTCCCAACGACGAGTGCTTCCTTCGACGTCCGTGAAGAGAAAGGTCACGGTGCCGCTTGGGATGGTTGTCGTCGGGTTGTCCATAATGGGCCCGTCACTGTAGTGGTGGATCTACGAATACCGTTGAGAAGGTCGGGACTTGTCGACCTCCTTCTCGGGGAGCCTGGAGAGTCTCGAGTGCGTCACGGAAACACGGCCGATGGGTTGCGAACGAGAAGAGCCGAACTGGCCATGGAGCTCGATTCATTGACGGCCCCTCCGGAGGCTGGTGCCAATGTTTCTTTTGGCAAACGCGTTGGCGACGGAACCACTGAAGCCGTCGAGCGGATCAGTACCACTGCAACGGCCCGGTCGATTTCTCGCTCTATTTCCGACATCGATCGAGCTCTCAGCAAGCTCGAACAGGGAACCTACGGCATATGCGACGGCTGCGGCCAACGAATCCCGCTCGAGCGCCTCGAGGCGATCCCATCCACCGCCCGGTGTGTCGTCTGCAGCGCCGGCGCCGCCCGACCCTGAGTTTCTCCGCAATGCATTGACGTGTGACGGTCCATTGCATTGCGCAGAAATGTCCATGAGGTTTGTACCCTGGCCGGCGTGAAGTGTTCCAACACCCTCTTGAAGCTGCTCGACCCGGTCCTCGAAGCTGCCCGCGGTGTCTTGCGGGACCTGGAACCCGAAGAGATCCCGGCCTCTGTGCGGAAAGTTGCGAAAGACTCCGGCCGGCGGCTCACCCCACCCTACGCCCGGAGCCTGTTCTACGAAATCGATGAGAACGCGTGGCTACGCGACAAGGTCACCGATGCTCTGGTGGAGGCAGACCCGAACTCGGGCGAGCCTCGTCTGGCAGCTGCGGGTCTCTTTCTGCACCGGCCGGAGGATTGGGAGCAACGCCTCGCAGCGTTGAATGCTGATCGTGAGCAATCGCAGATGGGCACAGAAGTAGCTGCGCTCGAACAGGCGTTGGAGCGGATGAAGTCGGCCCTCGAGGCGTCCAAAGAGAAGGAGCGCTCAGCTCGGGCCGCACTTGCGGAAGCCCGGCGGACGGCGGAGAAGAAGGTCAAGGAAGCGAGGATCGCCGCCGAGGCCGCCCGGACGGCGGCAGCCTCACCTTCGGTAGATCTCGAGAAGGAAGTGCTGCAGGCACGTGCCGAGGTCGATCGGTTGCGGACAGACCTAATCGAGGCCGATGGCCGGATCGAGTCGCTGAAGCACATGTTGCTCAAAGAACGGCGGGCCGAGCGTACGGGCGACGACGACGGCAGCCCGCGGATCTGGCGGACGGGTGATCCCCTTGAGATGGCCAAGACGCTAGATGAGGTCATGGTGGCGATGCGCCCGCGCTCCACCGATGCCGATGTCAGGGGCGACAAGCCTCTTCCGCTCGTCGTTCCCGACGGTATCCGGCCGGATCAGGTCGATGCAATCCGTTGGATGCTGCAGCAGGAGCGACCGGTCACTCTTGTTGTGGACGGATACAACGTTTCGTTCCAGCTCGACGAGAGCAGGTTTTCCACTCCGGAGTTGCGCGAACAGGTCAGGGAGGGCCTGATTCGCCTCCGACGTTTGGCGAAGGGTCCGTTGCCGATCGTCCTCGTGTTCGACTCGACCGCGGAGGAAGCAACGATCCCCGGTCCTATCGAAACACGGTTCGTCCGGAGCGCCGACGATGAGGTCGTTCGATTGGCCGCAGTTCTCCCCGGCGACGTGATCGTGGTGTCCACGGATCGAGAAGTGCGAGAGCGGGCCGAGTACAACGGCGCTATCGCCCTGTGGAGCGAGTCGTTCGTTGGTTGGATGCGAGGCAGGTGATGGACCTCCTCGTCGAACTCGAGTTTGCCCTCGGTCTGGCAGACATCGCCGATCGCGTAACCCTGGCCAGGTTCAAAGCACTGGATCTGGTTGTAGACACGAAACCGGACATGACACCCGTTTCAGAAGCGGACCGGCGAGTTGAACAGCTCCTTCGTGAGCGGATTGCCGGGCAGCGAGGGAACCACGCGGTCCTGGGGGAGGAGTACGGCACATCTGGGGCGGGCGAGTGGACCTGGATCATCGATCCGATCGACGCCACGATGAACTACGTGCGCGGTATACCGGTGTTCGCCACCCTTATCGCTCTGACTCGAGCCGGGCATGCAGAGGTCGGCGTCGTCACCGCTCCGGCGCTTGGCCGCCGATGGTGGGCGGCTAAGGGCCTCGGTGCTTTTCTGAACGGCGAACCGATCAGTGTTTCCCGGATTGCCGCTCTGGGAGACGCACAGCTGTCGATCAGCAGTCTCCTCGACTTCGATGACCATGGTCTCGGCGAAGAGGGCCGGTCGCTCTCAGAGCGCTGCTGGCGTACCAGGGGATTCGGGGATTTCTGGTCGCATATGCTCGTGGCGGAAGGCGCAGTGGACATAGCCGCAGAGCCGATCGTCAACCCGTGGGATCTCGCCGCCCTCCAGATCATCGTTGAGGAAGCCGGCGGGCGCTTCACCGATTTCCGTGGTCGGACAACCTACGAGGGAGGCACGGCGATATCGAGCAACGGCCTCGTCCACGATGAGGTACTGGGTCTGCTCGGACCAGAACCCACAACGTAAAACCTCAGAACCCGCGACCCGCGACCCGCGACTCCTTTTCTGTCCCACCCTCACGATACGGTGAGAGAGGAATCACGAACAGGAAGGAAGCCATGCGAATCGATTGTGACGTCTGCGCAATGCGCAACACGGATGCCTGCACGGATTGCGTGGTCACCTACTTGCTCGCGGCCGGGCCGGTGGAACTCAACGACACGGAGACTGAGGCGTTGGGAAACCTGGCCGAAGTGGGGCTTGTTCCCCGGCTCCGGCTGATTCCGCGCAGGGAAGAGCCCACAGCTGCAAATGGATGACCCAGACGCCGTAGCCTGTGCGGGTGAAGCAACTCCTTATGCGCATGCGTGCTGCCGCTGATCTAGCCGGACTCGACGCCTTCGGTATCGCCTCTGCCGAGCCGTTTGAGGCGGTGGGGCGCACGCTGCGCGAGCGAAAGAACGCCGGTCTGTCGGGTCGGCTCGGGTTCACCTATCGCGATCCCGATCTCGCCGCAGATGTCCGCCGTTCGTTCGGTTGGGCGAAGTCACTCGTGGTGGCGGCGAGCGCGTATGTTCCCCGGTCCGGTTCGCCCGGTCCGCCGGACGGCACCGGTGGGCGGGTAGCCCGGTTCGCGACCCGAGATCACTACGCCCCGCTCCGGGCCGGTCTCGGAGTGCTGGCAGAGCTGCTCACGACGTCGGGTTTCCGGGCGGAATTGTTGGTCGATGATGGCCGGTTGGTCGACCGTGCCGCCGCGGTCCGGGCCGGGGTCGCCTGGTGGGGCAAGAGCACGATGGTGATATCGCCGAAGCACGGACCGTGGTTGCTTTTGGGTTCGATCGTCACCGACGCCGACCTCCCCTTGAGCAAAGCTATGCGACGCGACTGCGGCAAGTGCGACGTCTGTATTCCGGCGTGTCCCACGGGAGCCCTGATCGCACCCGGTGTCCTCGATGCCACGCGATGTATTGCCTACTGGGCTCAGACTGCTGGTGTTGTTCCGCGTTCGTTGCGCAGACCATGGGGAGATCGCATCTATGGCTGCGATGACTGCCTCGATGCCTGTCCGCCCGGGCACGCCTCTCTGGAACAGACAGCGGAGAGCGAGCGGATCGATCTCACCGGGCTTCTGTCGGCCGATGACGAGGCGTTACTCGATTTCGCCGGACATTGGTTCATCCCCAAACGCGACCCGGACTACATCAGGCGGAATGCCCTCATCGCGCTTGGTAACTCGGGTCGATCAGAACACCTCCCGATCCTGGCACGATATCTCCACCATCGCCGCGCAACGCTTCGGTGCCATGCGGCCTGGGCCCTCGGTGAGATGGGCGAAGGGGCCCGGCCCGCCCTGGCCGAACGTAGAACGGTGGAGCACGATCCGGCCGTACTGGAAGAGATCGACGCAGCGATCGGCAATCTTGATTGATGCCTCCTGACTCAACCGCTGTGCGTACCATGCTCTTATGACTCGCAAGATCCACTCCCAGGATGTGACGGAAGGACCGGCCAAGGCAGGAGCACGAGCAATGCTCCGGGCCGTGGGCCTCGAGGAGGAGGACTTTGCCAAGTCGCAAGTCGGCCTCGTCTCGGCAGGCAACGAGGTCACTCCCTGCAACCTCTCCGGTCCTCGACTAGCGGCGCGGGCCAAAGAGGGGGTGCGCGCGGAAGGCGGCATCGGGCTCACATTCGCCACCATCGCCGTGTCCGACGGGATCTCAATGGGTCACGAAGGAATGCGAGCGTCGTTGGTCAGCAGAGAGGTTATCGCCGACTCTGTCGAACTGGTGATGCATGCCGAACGATTCGACGCCATGGTCACGATTGCCGGCTGCGACAAGTCGCTACCCGGCATGCTGATGGCAGCAGCCCGCACCAATCTCCCGAGTGTGTTCCTGTACGGGGGGTCGAGTCTGCCCGGCCGCTGGCGCGGAAAGGACATATCGATCGTCGACGTGTTCGAAGGGATCGGGGCTTTCAGTGAAGGCACGATCACCAAAGAAGAGCTACTCGGGATCGAGCAGTCCGCCTGCCCGGGTGAGGGTTCGTGCGCCGGAATGTTCACGGCCAACACGATGGCATCCGTCGGGGAGGCGATCGGGATGTCGTTGCCCGGAAGCGCGACCGTCCCGGCCCCCGACCCGCGCCTCGAGGAGTATGCCGTCCAGTCGGGAGCAGCCGTGATGCGACTTCTCGATGCGAACCTCCGGCCGCGGCAGATCATGACCCGTCCCGCTTTCGAGAACGCCATCACGACGGTCATGGCTTTGGGAGGGTCGACGAACGCGGTCCTGCATCTCTTGGCGATCGCCCATGAGGCAGGGGTGGAATTGACCCTGGAGGATTTCGACATCATCAGCCGCCGTACGCCGCACATCGGCGACCTCAAGCCGTTCGGCTCCTATCACATGGTCGACCTCGATCACATCGGGGGAGTGCCGGTCGTGATGCGGGCGCTGCTCGACGAGGGCCTCATCCACGGCGACATCCCGACCGTCACCGGCAAAACGGTCGCCGAGAATCTCACAGGTGTCACCTTTCCCGGCGATCAGGATGTGATCCGATCTAGTGACGATCCGCTGGCGCCCGAGGGAGGCATCGCCGTTTTGCGAGGATCCCTCGCGCTCGAGGGAGCCGTCGTGAAGATCGCCGGAATTGAACTGGACACCTTCGAAGGCTCTGCCCGGGTCTTTGACGACGAACAAGGGGCGCTGGAGGCCCTGTTCAGGCACGATCTGGCGGCGGGTGACGTCGTCGTCATCCGCTATGAGGGTCCGAAGGGTGGGCCCGGTATGCGGGAGATGTTGCAGATCACGGCGGCCATCAAGGGAGCCGGCCTCGGCAAGGAATTATTGCTGATCACCGACGGACGTTTTTCCGGCGGCACGACGGGTCTGTGCATCGGGCACGTGGCCCCGGAAGCAGCAAACGGTGGAGCCCTTGCCCTCGTTGAAGAGGGAGACCCGATTCGGGTTGACCTCCCGGCTCGACGGTTGGACCTTCTCGTCGACGAGGCGACCCTGGCCACCCGCCGGGCGGGATGGAAGCCTCCGGAACCCCGGTATACGACGGGCGCTCTCGCCAAGTACGCACGCCTGGTCGGCTCTGCAGAGGGCGGTGCCGTCACGGCTTGATGATCTGGCCGTCTGTGCTGAGCGCGGTACCCTGGCAGCGTCATGCCAGACATCATCACGTGTCCCGCCTGTGGGGCTGCCAACCCAGCCGGATCCGAGTGGTGCGGACAGTGTTATGCGAGCTTCACAGCGGAATCCTCTCCGGCGGTGTCCGACACTTCTCGTTCCGCCCAACCGGCACGACCTCAGCCAGGTCGGGCAAGCCCGGCCCCGCCGGAAGGTGGGCCGAGGGGACCACTCGGCCCACCGGCCCCACCGGCCCGCCATGATCGGCCGCCAAGCGTGCCCCTGCCACCGCCCGGCACGACCGCCGGCATCGTCACCGATGGCTGGACCTGCAAGGTATGCGGTACGGTCAATCCGGTGTCCGTCGACAGCTGTCGATCTTGCCAGACCTCCATCTATGAGGCGTTCGGGGCGGGTGAGGAAGATCGTCCCGAGGTCGAACCCTCCAGGGCTGCCCTGTGGGGCTTGTTGCCCGGCGGTGGGCACTTCAAGGTCGGTGAGTCTGCACTGGGGCTGGCAGTAGCTGGGCTGCTCCTCGCCAGCCTGGCGTTTGGCGTCCTCATGATCGGAGGGAATCGACGCCCCGTCGGAATCATCCTGGTGGTGTTCACCTTCATCGCCTGGGGGATCTCCATCTACGACGCCACCCGCCTGGCGGCGGGCAACGAGGATGCCGTCCTGCTGCGACCCCGGGTGGTGACCTCGGCCATGGGATTGGTATTCATGCTGGTAATCGTGGCGGCCGTCTCCATTACCGGCGAAGGGACGACACCGTGAACGGGGTGTACGGCCTGAGCCTCGTGGTCGGCCTCATAGCCCTGGTCGCCTGGATCCTCTTGGGCGGACTCTCAGAGTCGAACAGCGGCCGACCTTCGCATCCCGATGAGCGATTTGGAGCAACCGGACGGGGCGTCGTCGCAGGTTTGACCGCGTTCGGAATCGGGGGACTGTCGGCATCCTACGGGGGGTGGCCGACGGCAGCTGCGATAACGGCGGCGCTCTTCGCCGCGTTGGTATTCGCCGCCTACGCGTACCGGTACGATCCGGGCTCCGAACCGGATGCAGACTGAATGCTGCTCGTGGCAGATGTCCACGGGGCGTTCGACGATCTCGCCCGGGTGATCGCGACCGGTGAACCGGTGGTCATCCTCGGCGATCTCATCAACTTCGTGGACTACCGAACAGGTGAGGGTATCGCCGCGGAGGTCTTCGGGGTGGAGTTCGCACAGGCCGCCGCCCGGTACCGGAGACAGGGCGACTTCGCCGCCTCGCGCCGCCTGTGGCGGGAGCGGTCGGCCGGTCGCGAGGAGGAGGTTCGCGCCCAGGTAGGCGGCGCTATCGCAGCTCAGTACGCGGCGATGCGGTCTGCCTTGGACGGAGGTTCCGGTTACATCACCCACGGCAACGTAGACGTTCCGTCTCTACTCAAATCCCACCTACCGGACGGCTTTCGGTACGTGAACGGCGAAGTAGTGGATTTCGAAGGGGTACGGATGGGCATCGTCGGTGGTGGCTCCAAGACCGGCCTCAACGCAGCCGGGGAGATCAGCGAGGAGGAGATGGCGCGGTTGCTCGAATACATGGGTCCGGTTGACGTGCTCGGGACACATGTTGCCCCTTCTATCGATCCACTGCGGTTCGATGTGATCACGGGCCGGCTCGAGGGGGGTTCGGAAGCGGTTGCCGAATACCTCCATCGCCACCAACCCCTCGTGCACTATTTTGGAGACATCCACCAGCCACAAGCATCCCGATGGCGGGTCGGGCGCACGCTGTGCGTCAACGTCGGCTACTTCAGGGCCACGGCGCGGGCGGTGCGCCATGCCTGACGTTGATCTAGACCACCTTTCCGAGACGTACCGGTTCCGCCCGTTGCGAACCGAAGGAGAGGACCGAGTCCGCATGGCGCTTGCCGGGCTGGACCCTGGAGCCCGGGTGCTGGACATCGGCGGCGGAACGGGAGCTCATTCGGAGGTAATGAGGACCGAGGGTTGTACGCCGGTGCTCATTGATCCATCGGCAGCCCAGCGAGCAAAGGCGCACGGCCGCGACCTGCAGGTTGTCGGGGGAGTCTCCCAGCGATTGCCATTCGCCGATCGATCATTCGATATGGCCTATTTCCATCTCTCTCTGCATTACGGCGACTGGCTCGACGCAGTGACCGAAGCCACCAGGGTCACCCGGCCCGGCGGGAAGGTGTGGATCTGGACATTCTCCAGGAACTACCTCGAAACCTCTTTCACCGGGAGGTGGTTTCCCTCGGTTCGTGGAAACGATCTTCGCCGTTTTCCCGACGTGGCCGCAGTGGCCGACCTGTTCGCCTCCTCGGGAATGGAGCGGGTGGCGCTAGGAGGGATCGTCGAACGAGTTGAGCGGACCGTTGCTGAATGGGAGGAGGCGTTCAGAGCCCGATTCGTGAGCACGCTCCAACTCGTCGAGGACGGTGAGCTCGAGGAGGGGATCAAGGTCTTCCGTTCGGTGTATCCGCAGGGAGCAGAGCCGGTTGCCGCAGACCTCGAGTTCGTGTCGATCTCGGGTTGGGTGACCGGCTAGTCACCGCCCGACTACCCTGTTGTCAGTTCGAGAAAGAAGGGTCATGGCTGAAGGCGCCGTTCAAAGCATCGAGATATCTGCTGCTCCCGCGGACGTATTTTCGGTTCTCGCCGATCTCCCAACCTACCCCGAGTGGATCACCGCCATGCGGTCTGTCACCGTCACCGCTGAACGGGATGACGGACTGGCGGAGCGGGCCCTGTTTGAGGTTGACGCCATGGTCAAGGTGATCTCGTACGAACTCGAGTACGAATACGAGGTTCCTCACCGCATTACGTGGACGGCCCTCCCGGGCAACGACATCACCGAGATGGAGGGTTCCTACGACCTGACGGAACTCGAAGACGGTGGCACAGAGGTCGTCTACGCCCTCAAAGTCGACTACTCGTTTCCACTTCCCGGATTCCTGCGCCGTCAGGCCGAAAAGCAACTGGTCGGGACGGCACTGCGGGGCCTCAAGAAGCGCGTCGAGGAAGTTCAAACCGCCTGATGCGCGTCGTCCTGGTGACCGGCAAAGGGGGAGTCGGCAAGACAACCGTCGCCGCCGCCACGGGCCTCCGAGCGGCGGAGCTGGGTCACCGAACGCTTGTCACCTCGACCGATCCGGCTCATAGCCTCGCCGATGCATTCGATGTGCCGTTGGGAGACGTTCCCAGCACACTGTTTGAGAACCTCGACGTCCAGCAGATCGACGCCCAGTTGCAGCTCGCGAAACACTGGGGGGAGCTCCATCAGCAGCTCAAGCGGGTATTCGATTGGGGTGGCGTGAAGGGCATCGAAGCCGAGGAGTTCCTCGTGTTTCCCGGGATGGATGAGCTGTTTTCGCTTCTGCAAGTCAAGGATCATGCCGACTCGGGAAGCTACGATACGATCATCGTCGACTGCGCGCCTACCGCCGAGACGCTTCGCCTGCTCAGCCTACCGGAGGTGCTTTCATGGTATTTCGACAGGGTTCTGCCTACCGAACGGCGGCTGATGAAGGCGGCTCGCCCGGTATTGACCCGGATGACGAATCTGCCGGTCCCGGGCGAGGACGTTTTTGATGCCGCCGAAGGCGTCTTCCTAGCCGTCGAAGGGGTCAAGGCCCTTCTCTCTGATTCGGAGGTGACGTCTGCGCGGCTAGTAGTCAATCCGGAGAAAATGGTTGTCAATGAGGCTCGGCGTACCTACACCTACCTGGGTTTGTTCGGGTACGGCGTCGACGCGGTTGTTGTCAATCGGGTGCTGCCGGCCAGCGTCTCCGACAGCTATTTCGATGCGTGGCGCGAAGTGCAGGCCAGACACCTCGCAGAGATCGAGGAATCGTTCCGTGAGGTCTCGATCTTGCCGTTGCGCCTGTTCGGGCAGGAAATGGTTGGTGTCGACCGGCTGAGAGAGTTGGCGGCCGAGCTCTACGGAGATACCGATCCGATAACGGGATTCAAAGGCGTTTCACCGTTCACCCTCACCGAGGACGGAGAAGAGGTCGTCATCGAGCTCGCCGTTCCCTTTGCCGATGAAGAGGAGCTCGATGTCCTCAGGCGGGGCGGCGAGCTGTACATCACGGTTGGGCCCTACCGCCGCTCCTTCGTGCTTCCGGATTCGTTGCTTCGCCGTCGCATCGCAGGAGCCAAGCTGGCCGGCGGCGTGCTCCGGGTGACCTTCGGCGGGTGATGACAGTTCAGGCGATCGGAATCGATATTGGCGGGTCGTCGATCAAGGCGGCCCTGGTCGATCATCGGGGGAGTGTTGAAGGACTCATACAGCACCCGACGCCTCAAACGGGGCGAGGAGTTGCCGACCGCTGCGCGTACATGGCTTCGGAACTCGTGTCGAATGACGTCGTGGGCGTTGGAGTCGGGTCGGCCGGATTGGTTGACTCCGCGAACCGGGTTCACATGTGGGGCCCGCATGTGGCCGGTCCTGCACCGATTGGTCCGGCGGTAGAGGCCGCGACAGGGTTGTCGGTGATCCTAGACAACGACGCCAACGCAGCCGCGTTTGCGGAAGTTCGCCTCGGAGCGGCCAAGGGATTCGACAATGTCCTTATGGTGATGCTGGGCACCGGGATTGGCGGTGGGATCGTCATCGATGGCGAGATCTACCGGGGGAGTGGGTTCGCAGGGGAGATAGGTCATCTCACCCTTGATCCGGACGGACCGCCGTGCGCGTGCGGTCGAGATGGTTGCTGGGAAACACTCGTATCTGGATCGGTGCTCGATGCGGCTGCCCTGCAGCTTGCCGCGACCGATTCGAAAGGAGCGGTAGCGTCGGCTGCAGCCCATCGACGGCCGACCGGGCAACACCTGATGGTGGCTGCTGAGGCAGGGGATCCCGGCGCCATGGAAGCATGGTCCGCAGCCGGCACATGGCTCGGGCGCGGCGTCGCCCAGTTGGCTGCCGTCCTCGACCCAGACCTTGTAGTGGTCGGAGGAGGGCCATCGCGGGCTGGTGATCTCCTCCTCGGTCCGGCCAGGACGGCTCTGGCTCACAGTATCTACGGTGACAACGTCAGGCAGCATTTTTCGATGGTTGCCTCTCGGTTCGGTCAGAATGGAGTTGTGATCGGTGCAGGACTTCAAGCTCTGGAGATGATTGATGGGTGATCCGCTCCGACCCGATGCCGTCTACGACCCAACCGGTCACCCGGTCGCGCTGCGCGGGATGTGGATGAAGGAAGCCGCGCTGGCACTGCCCAATCTCGTCAAGCTGGTCTACCGCCTCATGCGGGATCCGCGCATTTCGCGCAAGAGCAAACTTGTTCTCGGGGCAATCCTTGGTTATCTGGTCGTGCCGATCGATCTCGTCCCCGACTTCATCCCGATGGTCGGCCAGGCCGACGATGTGTTGCTGCTGGCCTATGCGATCCGCCACATCATCGAGGTGGCGGGAACGGAGATCGTTCTGGAGCACTGGGACGGCAGTCAAGACCTTCTTGAGCTCGTCGAATCAATCACCGGCTTCGCATCCAACTTGTTACCGAAGCCAATCCTGCGCCTCCTGCGCCGCTTGTCTGCTGCCTGAGCGACCGAAGGGACTCACATGGAACCCGGCATCCGCGACTGCACAGAATCACAGGATTGATAAGTCTTCACCGACCTTGGCACGACCAACGGTGTCTGGGCCACGGTGCCCCTCCGGACGGAGGACCTGATCGGCTCGGCTGCGGACGGCGTGACCAGTGGATTCACGGATACGGAGTGCTCGACCTATCGGATCGATCCCTGTCCGACCCTCGATGAGATCCGGAGTCGTCGATCGACACCATCGATCCGCGGATGGTCTGTTCGCTCGTCGATGCAGGTGAGGCTGCGGCGGATCGATGCGATGCCGTCTCACCGTCTTCTCTGTTGTCTTGGCTGTGGCATCAGAAAAGGTTGAAACTCGATGAGCCGGCCCCGACGAGACGTTGCTCATCGACTTCCCGTCATCCAAAACCATGGTCGGATCCGAAGAGAGCTTGTAATGAGCCTCATAGGGGCCGATAGCTACCAAAGGATTGACCATGAAACTGCGACTGATCGCATTGATTGCCCTCTTCGCTCTCGTCGTCGCCGCGTGCAGCGCGGAAGAAGAGGCTGCCACAACCACCACCGCCGCTCCAGTGATGGAAAGCACCGAAGCTGGGATGACCGACAACACGATCGTCGATGTAGCCGTCGACGCCGGGTTCGAAACTCTGGTTGCTGCCGTTCAGGCGGCGGGGTTGGTCGAAACACTTCAGGGTGAGGGCCCTTTCACAGTCTTTGCGCCGACCGATGAGGCCTTTGCAGCCCTCCCCGATGGAGTCCTCGACGGATTGCTGGCCGACAGTGAGGCGCTGGCGAATGTGCTCACCTATCACGTTGTGAGCGGAGCGGTGTACGCAGCCGATGTTGTCGGTCTCGCCTCAGCTGCCACGGTGCAGGGCGAAGAGATCTCCATCACCGTCGACGACGGCGGCGTAGTCCTCAACGGGACGTCCAACGTCGTAACCACCGACGTTGAGGCTTCTAACGGTGTCATCCACGTCATCAACCAGGTGATCCTTCCGCCGTCCCTGCACTCTGGCGCCGACGCAGCTTCTGAAGAGATGTCGATGATGTCCGACATCGTCGACACGGCAATCGAAGCCGGATCGTTCACGACCCTGCTGGCCGCAGTCGAAGCAGCCGGTCTGACGGAAACCCTGCAGGGCGAGGGTCCGTTCACCGTGTTCGCCCCGACCGACGAGGCGTTTGCTGCACTCGGCGAGGAAACAATCAACGGCCTGCTCGAAGACACCGAGACTCTGTCCGAAATCCTGCTCTACCACGTCGTAAGCGGTGAAGTCCTTGCCGCCGACGTCGTCGGCCTCGAGGCTGCCACCACCGTGCAAGGTGAAGACATCTCCATCGTCGTCGTCGACGGCGGCGTCGTCCTCAACGGTTCCGCCAACGTCGTGACCACCGATATCGTCACCTCGAACGGTGTTATTCACGTGATCGATGCAGTGATCCTTCCTCCGTCTGCTTCCTGATCACCGGCGCTCAAGCCACCCAAACGAGAACCCCCGGAACTTCATCTCAGTTCCGGGGGTTCTTGCGCTTGCCGGGAACGATGTCTCCGGAACTTGCCCGAGGGCCAGAGGACAAGGGGGTGTCTTCTGTCGGCGGCAGCCGGTATGATCGAACATATGTTCGATACATTGACAAAGGGGTCCTCGATTCAGGCGAGGCTCGACGAAGCCGATCTCAGCGATGCCGAGCTGGCGCTGATGACCGAAGAGGCGGAACTCTCCGCTCCTCACGAGCCGACTATCCCGCCCGAGGTCGCCCACATCGAACCGGGGATCGTTCTCGGCGCTGCGTTGTCGAAGATCGACATCGACGCTCTCGCAGGTCACGACCGGGTGGTCGTTCTGGCCGCCCACCAGCGGATGGCTTCTTACTATCAGGCCCAGGTCTACGCGTCGATGGCCTCGGTGGCCGACGCCGTTGCTGAAGCACTCGGGAACGACGGGGAAACCGATCTCGAATTGGTGGACGATGCCTGTTCTTCGGAGATCCGGGCGGCACTGCGACTAACCCGGCGGGCAGCCGACAGCGAGTTGTCGATCGCCCGAGATTTCAAGACTCGCCTGCCGGCGGTCTGGCAGGACTTCGCTTCCGGGCGAATCGACAGGCGCCGCGCCAACCTCATCCTTCATCGCACCAACCATCTCCCGATCGCTCAGGCGCAGAAAGTTGCCCACCTGGCGTTGGAGCGGGCTTCCGAGCTCACGACCGGGCAGCTGACCGCGCTGCTGCGAAAGTTGAGCGTCGAGGCAGATACCGAAGATGCCAAACACCGCTATGGGAACGCTGTCGATGAGCGTCGAGTCGTTCTCGAGCCTGGCACAGACGGCACAGCTCATCTGTACCTGATGGACCTGCCACCCGATCGAGCCGCCCGGATTCGTGATCGCATCGACTCGGCTGCCCGCGACCTGCGGACCTCGGGAGAGACCCGGACGATGGACCAGCTCCGAGCCGATTTTGCCCTCGATGTGCTCGATCCCAGCGTTCCACACTCTCAGCGCAAGTTGAGGAGCGGATCTCTCGTGATGACGGTTGATCTCGCCACACTCGCCGGTCTGGCCGAATCTTCCGGCGATCTCGGTGGGTACGGTCCGGTGATTTCCGATATCGCCCGCCGGGTGGCCGAAACCTCGCTCAGCGACGAGTGGCGATTCGTTGTGACCGACGCCGAACACCAGCCGATTTGTGCCGGGATCACCCGCCGCCGTCCAACAGCAGCAGATCGGCGCACGATCGAAACGGCATTCCCGACGTGTACATTCCCAGGATGCCGTATCCCGTCGACGCGGTGCGACCTCGACCATATAACGCCCTGGTCTGACGGCGGACCGACGTGCTGGTGCAACCTTGCACCGCTCTGCCGGCACGACCACCGTGTACGACACGGTGCGGGCTGGAGCTACCGGCGAACCGACGCCGGTTGCCACGAGTGGACTAGTCCTCTCGGCCATCGATACTCGCGCGACGCCCGAGCGCCGTGACTCCGGGTGGTGATCGCACGACTCCTGCCTCGATTGCAGGTTCGAGCAGTTTCGCCACCGAATCGGACTCGATTCCGAAGTGTTGCGCGCCCTGATCGAACCTGGCATCCCCGATTGTTCTGGTTGACATCCGTCCGCCAACGGCCCGGCTCTTATCCACGAGCACCGGCTGAAATCCGACCTCACGCAAAGAGACCGCGGCGCCGAGTCCCGCCATACCGGCGCCGATGATGACAATACGTTCAGACACTGCTCGAATCTTGGCACGTTCCCGGAACATCATCAGCCGGCGTCACGCTGCGACCATGGATGCCACACAAAAGACCGGTGGGATGTCTTCGTGGTTCCCACCGAGCTTGCGTTTCAGTTAGCGCGCTTTCTCGCATAACGTCTTGCCATGAATGAATCCAAGGTTGCCATCATCGGGGCCGGTGGCGTCGGTACCACCATTGCCTACGCCACCCTCATCAGTGGCACGGCCCGCGAGGTGGCGTTGTATGACATCGACGCAGCCAAGGTCCACGCCGAAGTCCTCGATCTCAACCATGGGTTGCGCTTCGCCCCGCCCACCCGGGTCATCGGAAGCGACGATCTGGACGTATGCCGAGATGCCGACGTGGTCGTCGTTACCGCCGGTGCCAAGCAGCGGCCGGGGGAGACCCGGTTAGATCTGGCGGGCCGCAACACCAATATCTTTCGCCAACTCATCCCGGCCGCAGCCCAACTGGCCCCCGACGCCGTGCTGCTCGTGGTCACGAACCCCGTCGATGTGCTGACCCAGGTCGCACTGGAGTTGAGCGGTCTACCCCCGACTCGCGTGATCGGATCCGGGACCGTGCTGGATACATCTCGCCTCCATTTCCTGTTGGCGAAAAACTGCGGGGTGGCTGTTGCGAATGTCCATGCCAACATCGCCGGTGAGCACGGTGATTCCGAGTTTGCACTCTGGAGCAGCGCGTCGATCGGCACTGTCCCGCTCGACAGGTGGGAGAGGCCCGACGGAACGATGTTGAACGAAGACGAGCGCGCCGACATCGCTAAAAGGGTCAAGCATGCGGCCTATGAGATCATCCAGGGCAAGGGAGCCACGACGTACGCGGTAGGACTGGCAGTGACCAGCATCCTGGAAGCCATTCTGAACGACGAGCATCGGATCCTCCCGGTCAGCACTCTTCAGCCGGGAACGCACGGTGTCTTCGACGTATGCCTGTCGATGCCTGTAGTCGTCGGGGCCGGTGGCGTCGTCCGCTGGATGGAGATCCCTCTCACCGGTGAAGAGCAACGGCAGTTGAATGCCAGTGCAGACACCATTCGCCGGACCGTTCGCTCGGTCGGTTTCTGAGTCGGCCGAGAGACTCATCCATCCGAACCGGTGGCGGGCTCCGTAGACAGGTTGAAGAGTTTTTTTGGAGGAGTTATGCACTTCCCGACTGTTGCCGGATCGAATCTCGAACGCAGGTCTTTCACCCTTCCGGGCGACCTCGAAGGCGAGAAGAACCTCGTCATACTGGCTTTCTGGCGAAACCATCAGACGTTGGTCGATACCTGGATGCCTTTGGCAAGACGGCTCCAGGCCCGTCACTCCGATCTGGTGGCCTACGAGTTGCCGGTCATCGAATCCAGGGGCCGGCTTTCGCAGTGGTTCATCGACAGCGGAATGCGCTCCGGAATTCCCGACCGCACCATCCGTGAACACACCATCACGCTCTACATCGACAAGGTCGAGTTCCTTGCGTCACTTGGTATCGAAGACGATTCGACTATCCATACTCTGCTCATCGATCGAGCTGGCGGCATCCTGTGGCGATCGAGCGGATCTCTCGACCCGGCCAAGGAAGAGGCTTTGTCCGATTTCCTCGAGCCCTGTCCTACTGCCGCCTGATTTCACAACACCTCCCGGCGACTGCCCGGTCGCCCGACCCCAAAAAGGAGTCATCCCATGAGAAACAACCTCAGTCTCGGCACCCTGGCCGGTGTCAGAATCGAAATCAACTGGAGCGTGCTGGTGATCGCCTTCCTCATCACGCTTTCCGCCTCAGGAGGCTTCTTACCCGCCGCAGTTCCCGGCCGGAGCGATGCCGTCTATCTGGTGGGAGGGCTGATCGCGGCCGCTGCTCTGCTCGGCAGCGTTTTGCTCCACGAACTCGGCCACGCGGTCGTGGCTCGCCGTCACGGAGTCGAAGTCGAAAGCATCAGGCTATGGGCTTTCGGCGGAGTCGCCCAGTTCGAGGGCGAGGCTGAAGCCCCCCGTGCCGAAGCAGAGATCGCCGGGGTTGGACCCGGCATCAGTCTGCTGCTCGGCGCCGGGCTTTACGGCATCGCGACCGTACTGACCGGACTTCCCGCGGCCATCGTTGGCTGGGCGGGTCTCATCAATATCGTATTGGCGGTCTTCAACTTGATTCCCGGCGCTCCTCTCGACGGGGGTCGTCTCCTGCACGCCGGGCTGTGGAAGCGCCACGGGGATAGGGAACGAGCAACGCAAACCGCCGGCAAGGTGGGTCGCACCTTCGGATCCGCGCTAATGGCACTGGGCCTGGTGCAACTCGTATTCGGCGGATTCGGCGGGTTGTGGACTGTGTTCATCGGCTGGTTCCTGAGAAACGCGGCGACGGCCGAAATCCAGTTCGCGTCGCTGAACAAGGATCTGGGAGCCGTAACCGCACGTGACATCATGACGGCGGTCGAACCGGTCGCCGGAGATTGGCTCTCGGTCGCTGCGTTCATTGACGGACATGCGACCCGGCAGATCCGCCCTTTTTATCTGGTCGGCGAACCGGGCGGATCGGTCGGCGGGGTGGTGACGGTCGAAGCTCTGGCTGCAGTGGAGGCCGGTGATCGGTGGACAACGTCCGTACGCACGGTTGCACGACCGGTCGACGAGTACCCGGCAGTTCGGGCCGATGAACCGGCTGCGGGACTGCTGCGCAAGATATCGACTGCGCCGCTTGCCGTGGTCTGGGAAGGGTCAACTCCAGTTGGCACGATAACTCAGGCTCAGTTCGCCACCGTGGCCGAAACCGCCCGGACGCTGGCATCGTTGCACAACGTGCGGCCTGAGGCCGCCTGAACCGAAGCTGCGGTCACGGTTCCGAATGTCATGATCACGGCCAACGACTATCCCCTCACCACCCCTAGTCCCGTTCGACGGGCCGTCATGTTGCAGCGGTGGGACGATGTCACGTTTCTGCACTGGCCGATTGATCCTGAGATTGTGCAGTCGCGGCTTCCCTCAGGACTTCAGGTAGACACCTTCGAAGACCGCGCCTGGGTGGGGCTCGTAGCCTTCCAGATGCGAGGTATACGGCTGCCATTCTTGCCGGCGGTTCCGTATCTGGGGTCGTTTCCCGAGACCAACGTTCGCACCTACGTGCGCGGTCCTGATGGCAATCCGGGCGTTTGGTTCGAATCGCTCGACATAACCCGTCTGATTCCGGTACTCGTCGCCCAAGGGAGCTACCGGCTTCCCTATCGTTGGTCGGAAATGAGCATCGATCGAACGGGCGATGAGATCACCTACACGGCCCGCACGCGCTGGCCCGGACCGGCCGGCACGGCCAGCCGGATAGCTCTACAACCCGGTGCGCCGATTGGCACCGTAGGGGACTTGGAGCGCTTTCTGACCGCCCGCTGGGGCCTCTACAGCAGATTCGGGAGCGGGATCGGCTACGCGCCGGTCGATCATCCCGAGTGGTCCCTCAGGCTGGCCGAACTCGTCGACATCGACGATCACCTTGTAGCAGCCGCAGGCTACCCGGCTCCGGATGGCATACCGGTGGTGCACTACGCGGCAGGGGTGCCCGTACGGGTCGGGTTGCCTCGCAGGATCAAGTTCTGAACGATGCCCGAGGGACATACGATCCATCGACAGGCACGGCTCCAGCGAGCCGCCCTCGCCGGCGAACGGCTTCGAATCTGGTCGCCGCAGGGGAGGTTTGCAGCTGGAGCGGCGCGGCTCGACGGTCGAGAACTCGACGACATCGAGGCATTGGGAAAACACCTTCTCTACCGGTGGGACTCCGGCGACACTCTGCACGTCCACCTGGGACTGTTCGGTAAGTTCAAGACGTTCAAGTCGGATCCGCCTCCGCCTACCGAAATGACCCGCCTGGCGATGGCCAACCACAGAGCGGTGGTCTACCTGGCAGGACCGACGATCTGTGAACTCATTACTCCCGAAGATGAAGATGGATTGCGGACCCGAATCGGACCCGACCCTCTGGCGGAACCGCGCGCCGGCCGTCGCTTCGCCGGCAATCTCTCCCGTCGCCGTATCCCAATCGGAGCCGCGCTTCTCGACCAACAGATCGTGGCCGGGGTTGGAAACGTCTATCGGGCCGAAGTGTTATTCAAATGTGGGATTGCTCCACAACGGCCGGCAGATCAACTCGACGGTTCCGACGCCTCCGCCCTGTGGTCGATCATCAAATCAGAGCTTCGGGCCGGTGAAACGGCCGGCCGGATCGTGACCGTTGGTCCCAACGACGTCGGCGTCCGTGCCCGAAAGGACATACCGCCCCAAGAGCGACTCTACGTCTACAAGAGAGACGGACGGCCTTGCCGCCGCTGCGGAGACATGGTGTTGAGGACGGAAATGGCCAACCGTCTTATCTGGTGGTGCCCGACCTGCCAGCCCTGTTGATCGAGCACCGATCGACCTGCCTTGGTGCAAAACCGCCTCGCGTACCGTATCTTGTTGGTTACTCGACGGAAACGCCGCATGGCTGAGGAGATAGCGGGGGACTGACATGACCTGCCCCAACTGTGGACAGGAGAACGAAGCCGGCCAGAAGTACTGTGGAAACTGCGGCACCAAGCTGGCAGCCGCGTGCCCGACTTGTGGCACGGCAAACCCACCTGGCAATAGGTTCTGCGGCGAATGCGGCACGGATCTTGGGGCCGGCGGGGGAGTAGCGCCTTCGGCAGCCGTCGCGGCAGAGCCGACCACCGACCTCGAGCGACGGATCGTCTCGGTACTCTTCGTCGACCTCGTCAACTACACGTCGTTCTCTGAAGGTCGTGACGCCGAGGACGTCCGCTCGTTCCTCTCCGACTACTTCGACCGGAGCAGGGAGATCATCGAACGTTTCGGCGGCGTCGTCGAGAAGTTCATCGGCGATGCCGTCATGGCTGCCTGGGGCGCCGTGGCTACCAACGAGGACGATGCAGAACGAGCCGTTCGAGCAGGCATGGAACTGGTGGACATGGTGGCCAAGCTCGGAGCCGATGTCGGTGTTCCCGAGATGGCAGCCAGGGCAGGGGTGCTGACGGGTGAAGCATCGGTCCGGTCGGATACCAACTCTGAAGGCATGGTGATCGGCGACCTGGTCAACACAGCCGCCCGGCTCCAAAGCTCGGCTGAACCCGGCTCGGTATACGTGGGGGAGAGCACCTACCGGGCCTCTGGCGATTCGATCCAGTTCGAAGAGGTCGGTTCGCTCGATATGAAGGGCAAAGAGCTACCGGTCGCGGCGTGGAAGGCCCTCCGTATCGTTGCCCAGATCGGCGGTGCGCTCCGCAACGACGGTCTCGAGCCACCGTTCACCGGCCGCGAACCCGAACTGCGCATGCTCAAGGATCAGCTCCACGCCGCCGAGCGCGAGCAACGGGCACGGCTCATTTCGGTGATCGGGCAGGCCGGCATCGGCAAGAGCCGCCTCGTCTGGGAGTTCCAGAAGTACATCGATGGTGTCATAAACGACATTTACTGGCACCAGGGTCGGTCGCCCGCCTACGGCGACAACCTCGCCTTCTGGGCGGTCGGTGAGATGGTTCGCCACCGTGCCCGCATCGCCACAACCGACGATTCCGCCACCTCACGAGCCCGACTCCGGGAGATGATCGACACATACATCCCCGACCCGGACGAACAGCGGTGGGTCGAACCCCACCTCGAAGGTTTGCTCGGGCTACGCGATGGCCACGTCGGTGAAGGCAGCGAGCAAGCCGCGGCGTACCGGCTCTTCTTCGAGCGGATAGCCGCCAAGGGAACCACGGTTCTCGTTTTCGAAGACCTCCACTGGGCCGACCCTGCCCTGCTGGACTTCGTCGAAGAGCTAACCGACTGGTCTCGAGATCATCCGATGCTGGTCATCACGCTGGCTCGCGCCGACCTCCTCGATCGGCGACCTGCCTGGGGTGCTGGCAAGCGCGGGTTTATCTCTCTCAACCTCAGCCCCCTGGCCGATGACGATATGAGTGCCCTCGTATCCGGGCTGGTACCGGGGATTCCCGACGAGACTCTCGGAGGTGTGGTCGAACGGTCGGGCGGCGTTCCCATGTACGCAGTCGAATTCGTGCGCATGCTGCTCGGACAGGGCGTTATCGCCCAGCAGAGCGACGGGGCGTTTGAGATCACCGGCGATCTCGAGGATCTAGCTGTGCCCGAGTCGGTCAGTGCTGTAATCGGTGCTCGCCTCGATCGACTCGCCGAAGCGGATCGGCTCCTGCTGCAAGACGCGGCAGTCATGGGTCATTCATTCAGCATGGACGGCCTGGCGTATCTGACCGATCAGACCATCGCGAATCTCGAGTCCGGGCTGGAACCTCTGGTCCGGCACGAGTTGCTGGAAGTCGTCCGCGACCCCCGTTCACCTGAGCGTGGTCAGTATCGGTTCGTGCAGGGCCTGATACGGGAGGTCGCGCACGCCCGCATCTCACGTGAGGTTCGTCGCGTTCGTCACCTCAAGGTCGCCGACTTCTTCGCCTCCCTCGAAGACGACGAGCTGGCCGGGTTGGTGGCTTTCCACCTCGTCGAGACGCTGAGGGCCATGCCCGACCCACAGGACGCCGAGCGGCTTCGCGATCGAGCGAAGGCCGCCATGCTCGGCGCCATCGACCGGGCTGACGACCTAAACGCCTGGGACCAATGCCTCGGTCTGGCCAAGCAGGCGGAGGAGTTCTTTGTCGAACCGGGCGATCTGCTGCCGTTCCTCGAGCGCGCCGCCGCCGCCGCCGAGCATCTCGCTCGATATGAGGAGTGCGAGGCCTATGCGCGGCGCTCTATCGAGGTCGCCCACGAACTCGGCGACCAGAGCACGGAGGCTCGGGCGATGAGCTTGCTCGGTACGGCCTACAACGTGAGCAACCGCGCAAAACGCGCTGTTGAAGTCCTCACGCCCTATCTGGCCGATTACCCGGACCCTGAAGGAGACGTGGGACTCACCATGGCATACACGGCCCTAGCTCGGGCAGAGATGCTGGCAGGCGAAGGAGACTCAGCGGCGACGGCTCTGGTGGCTATGCGGGCTGCCGATCTACTCGATCTCGACGAGGTCGCCGCCCAATCGATGATCACACGGGGAACCGCTCTATCGGCTCGGGGACGACCGCGCGAGTCCATGGCGCTACTCCGCGAGGCACTCAAGATCGCCGAGGAGAACGGTCTGGTCGGCACCAAACTCCGAGCACTCGCCAATATCGGCTACGGATCGCCTGACCCTCAAGAGAGCATTGCGGCCACTGAGGCCGGCTACCGGGAGTCGAGGCGACTCGGGGACAAGTCCCACCTCCAGTTTTTCGCAGGCAACTGGGCGTCCTACCGGATCTACATGGGCGACTTCGATGCTCCGGCGACCATCACCGACGACCCCGTCTTCGCAGATGCCCCGGCGGACTGGTGGTCCCAGCACTATGTGTATCGGTCATCGTCCTCGGCCAACAAAGGCGACGTTGCTCTCGCGAAGGAAGAGTTGGCCAAGGCAAGGGAACTGATCGGCGACCTGGACGATCCTCAGCTTCTCCAGGCCATTCAGAGGGCGTCCATGACCATCGCCTGGGCCGAGGGCCGGTTTCGTGATGGTCTCGATGAGGCGCTGGATCTGTCGCGGCGGTTCACCTTCTCACAGGGAATCATCATGTTTTTCGCGCGTATGTCGGCGCTGATGTCAGGCGATCCCGAGCTGATCGCCGAGTATCGAAACCGGTTGGCGGAGGTACCCTCCGACGCGTGGGTAAAGGCGTTCCGTGGTGAACTCGAGGCGCTCGATCGATCCGAGGCGGGTGATACCGGCGCTCTGAAAGACAAGGTTCGGCAGTGGGCTGAGTATTGGGCCTCGCCACCGGCCGCCATCGTCCTGCTTGTGGCAGGCGCCTTCCTGCTGCCGGGAGACCATCCGGAGCGCGAGTCGCTCTTCGAAGAGGCCCGGCAGATGGCCAACAGCATCGGCATGACAACCGCGCCGATCGACGTTGCGGTCGGCCGCGCGACATAGATCCCACTCAACATGATCATCGTTCATGCGTACTTCGCTTCCTCTGAGAAGGAAGCCATCTACGCAAGAACGGGTACGCTGCGGCGAGGAGGGAGAATCCGTGGAATTTCGCCGTATACACAGCCTGCCGCCGTACGTCTTTGCCAAGGTCGACGCGCTGAAGCGGGAAGCCCGGCAAGCGGGTGAGGACATCATCGATCTCGGGTTCGGTAATCCGGACATTCCGACCAATCCGGTGGTTGTCGAGAAGCTGACCGAGGCCGCCCGGAATCCCCGTAATCATCGCTACTCGCAGTCGCGGGGCATACCAAATCTCCGGAAAGCCGTTGCAGACCGCTACCAGCGACGGTTCGGTATCGAACTCGATCACGAGACGGAAATCATCAACACGATCGGTGCCAAAGAGGGCCTATCGCACCTGATGTGGGCCCTCGTGCAACCCGGTGATGTCGCACTCGTTCCCGAGCCGAGCTATCCGATCCACATCTACGCGCCGCTCCTCGCCGGAGCAGAAGTGCGCAAAGTCCGCGTGTCCGCCGACGAGGACTTCTTCGAGCGGATGGAGAGGACCTTCCACGACTCCTGGCCGCGACCAAGGGTGATCCTTGTGTCGTTCCCCCACAACCCCACCACGATGTGCGTCGAAGAGGACTTCTTCGTCAGACTCGTCGCCCTTGCCAAGGAGTACGGCGTGTTCGTCATCAACGACTTCGCATACGCCGACGTGTCCTTCGACGGTTACTCACCGCCTAGTCTGCTCCAGGTCCCGGGCGGCAAGGACGTCGGCGTCGAGCTATATACGATGACCAAAGGTCACTCGATGGCGGGCTGGCGGGTCGGTTTCGTAGTTGGGAACGCCGAGATGGTGGCGGCTCTGGCCAAACTCAAGTCCTACCTAGATTACGGTACCTTCCAGCCCATCCAGATTGCCTCGATCATCGCTCTCAATGAGGGTGACGGGTTTGTCTCCGAGGTGAACGCGACCTACACGCGCAGACGCGATGTACTCATCGACGGCCTCAACCGCGCCGGCTGGAAAGTGGAAGCACCGAAGGGAACGATGTTCGTTTGGGCCCCGATTCCCGATCCGTATCGTGAGCTGGGCTCAGTCGACTTCGCCATCGACCTTCTGCAACGGGCCAAGGTGGCGGTTAGCCCCGGCGTCGGGTTCGGGGTCTCCGGGGAGGGCTACGTCCGGTTCGCCCTCGTGGAGAACGAACACCGGATCGCTCAGGCAGTGCGCGGGTTGCGGAAGGCGCTCGACCGCCTCTAGGCAGGTAGCGACTAGCGACCCGCGAGCGGCAGGTACACCTTCTCTGCATACTCGGAAACCATGCGGGCCGTGGAGAAGTCATTGACCACCGAAATGATCGATTCCTTCATCATCGCCACCCAGGCGTGGGGAACGCCCTTGTCATCACGGTCGAAGAAGGCGGGAATCACCTGATCCTGGAGAGTGTGATAGAGAGCTACGGCGTCTTCACCGTCCTGGGCGGCGTGGTCACCGTTTCCGTGCTCGCTGCCGAAGACCCAGCCGTTCGAGCCGTTGTGACCTTCGATCCACCAGCCATCCGGTGTTGACACGTTGAGGGCACCGTTGAGGGCGGCCTTCATTCCGGAGGTCCCGCTCGCCTCCTCAGGCGGGCGCGGGTTGTTCAACCACACGTCGACACCCTGGACGAGGAACTGGGCCATCCGGAGGCTGTAGTCCTCGAGGACGTAGAGGTGGCCCTTGAACTCGGGGGAGTTGGCCAGCTCATGGACTTCCTGAAGAAGTCCGCTACCCCATTGGTCCGCAGGATGAGCCTTGCCGGCAAACACGATCTGCACCGGGCGGTCCGGATTGGTCAGGATGGCCTGAAGCCACGGCTTGTTGTGGAACATGAGGGTGGAACGTTTGTAACCGGCGAAGCGGCGGGCAAAGCCGATCGTGAGCCGATCGCTGGGAAACATGGTTTCGACCGAACGCAGTTCGTTGGGAGATGCTCCATGTCGGGCGAATTGCCCGCGAATCCGACCGCGAGCAAAACGGGTCAACAACCGTTTCTGGCTGAGGTGAGCTGCCCAGAGTTCCGCGTCGTCAATCTTGCGAATAGCGTCGAACGCCCCCGGGTCGTCGACCAGCTTGTGCCGCCAGTTGACGCTGATGTGGCGGGTGAGGAGCCGATCGAGGTCACGGCTGATCCAGCCCGGGGTATGCACGCCGTTGGTTACGCCGATGGCAGGAGAACGCAACAGGTGGCCCCACCCGTCGTTGACGATGCCCGCGTGGCGCTGGCTGACACCGTTCACCGTCGAGGCCATCTTGATGGCCATGGCACCGAGGTCGAACCGTCCATCCTCCGCGTCATGAGAAGCACCGAGCCTGGCCAGGTAGCCGAGGTCGCAACCCACCAGACCGGGCCAGTATCCGAAGTACCTCTCGACAAGTGAGAAATCGAAGACTTCGTTGCCGGCCGGAACCGGAGTGTGCAGCGTGAAAGCCGTGTTAGAGCGCACGAGTTCCTCGGCTTCCGCGAGGCTGTGACCCTCCGCAACGGTGTCTTTGAGCCGCTCGAGTATCGACATGGCCGCGTGGCCCTCGTTGACGTGCCAGACCGACGGTTCGATGCCGAGCGAGGTCAGAGCCTTGACCGACCCTATGCCGAGGAGCATCTCCTGGCAGAAGCGCATTTCCCGACCACGCACGTAGAGGGTGTGGGTGATCGGCCGGTCCGCCGGGTCGTTCTCGGGAATGTCGGTGTCGAGCAGCAAGATCGGTACCACCCCGACCTGCAGCAACCAGACGACGGCCTGGACTTTGCGCCCGGGGAAATCGACCGCGACTTTGAGCTGACCACCGGTCGGCCCCGCCACCTGGCGAACCGGCAATTGGCGGACGTCGAGGTGTGGATGCATGTGCTGCTGATCTCCCGTGGCATCGATCTCCTGGCGGAAATACCCGCGGCGATACAGCAAACCCGTGCCGACGAACGGGAGACCCAGATCTGATGCCGCCTTTGTGTGGTCGCCCGCCAGGACGCCGAGACCGCCGGAATAGATCGGAAGCGCCTGGTGGATTCCGTATTCGGCGCAGAGATAGGCGATGGGGCCCGACGGCAGCGCCTTGCCGTGCTCCCTCGTCCACCAGGTGTCCGTGTCGTTCATGTACTCCTCGAAGCGGCGCGTCGCCTCGGTATACAGGTCGTGGAATGTCTCAGATTCGTCGAGCGCCACCCATGTGTCGGGGTCGAGAGCCCGTAGCAAGTCGATCGGGTTGTGGTACTCGGTCCACAAACCGGGAGCAACGGTTCGCCAGAGATCCTGACCCACCGGGTCCCACGTCCACCAGAGGTTGTAGGCGAGTTCGTAGAGCAGCGAATATCGCTCGGGGATGCGGAGTTCGTCTGACGTGAGAACAGGGATTTTGATCATGGAGAATCTCACGGGTAGGGAAAAGGAAGCGTGCGCAGGATAGCGTCGCACGGATGCTGCTCGATCAGGGAGCAGCTACGAGGACCTCCGCCCTGATCCGGTTGAGTCCAACACCTAGGTATTGGGCGGCGGCCTTCGATAGGTCGAACGACCGGCCTTCGATGAACGGTCCCCGATCGTTGACCATCACGACGGCCTGCTTGTCCCCGAATGTGACGAGGAGCAACGTCCCGTGCGCGAGCGTCTTGTGGGCGACTGTGAAGTCGCGTTCATCGAAGATTGCGCCGCTCGAGGCCCGCCGTCCATGGAATCCCGGCCCGTACCACGAGGCAACTCCAGACAGGACCCGCCCGGTGGATTCGAGACCCGGCGGGATGCCGATCGTCGGTCCGAGCGGCAACGAAGCCCGCAGTGCGCCCTGCTCAACCGTGACCTCCGCCAGAACGCCGGTGGCGCCGGTGGCCTGGAGTACGTCTTCGACGAGTCCCAAACGATATTCGCGCCACTCTGTCGTCAGGCGGTCAATACGCACGTTGAGCCGTGCCAGCTCCGACTCGAGTTCCGACAGGTGGCCGGCGGCCAGCAGGAACGCCCTCTCCCGCTCGGCATAGTCGGCTTCGGCCAGCTCGACTGCATCGAAGGCGGTGTACTTGAGCTCATCCATGACGGGGAGCAGTTCCTCGATGTCGCCCAATGAATCCGTTTCGGAGTCGTTGAGAGCTTCGAGGTAGTGAGTGGCGATACCGGCATCAGTGGGATCATCGAAGAACATCACGACCGTCAATGCCGCCGTCCCGCCGCGGATGTACAACTGCTCGATGCCGTCATCGAACCTGGCGCGAGCGGCTCGCAGATCACCTTCCACCTCCTCGAGCCGGTCGAGTGCGACGATCTGTTCGGCGAGAACGGCGTCGAGTCCCATACGACTCAACTCGAGGCTGGCGCCGACTATCTCGAAATCGGCTCGGGCACTCCCTACCAGCGCTTCGAGCGCCGGGCGCTCGAGACGCAGTTCGGCGAGGTCAAACGCTCGATCAACTGCGGTCGATCCGAGGGCGGCCGGACCCAGGGCAGCAATGAGAATGCTGAAAGCGAAGAGGAGACGGCGGCGCACGTCGCCATTGTGGACCGTTCGCGGTCCAGCCCCAAGGATCTACGCTGTGAGGAAACCAGATGAAGGAGCGATGGTGGCATTTCCCGACGGCGTTGCCGATTTTCGGTCGGACACGGTGACGCGTCCGACCGCCACGATGCGGCAAGCGATGGCGGCGGCCGACGTCGGTGATGATGTGTACGGTGAGGATCCGACGGTCAACTCGCTGGAGGAGGAGGCTGCCGCACTCGTCGGGAAGGAAGCCGCGTTGTTCGTACCTTCCGGGTCGATGGGGAACCTGCTCGGCCTGGTGACACAAGCCCGTCCCGGCGATGAGGTGCTCTGCGTGGAGACCGCCCACGTACGCAACTACGAAATGGGGGCGGCGCCCGCCATCGGCGGCCTGCAATTCCGGACGGTGGCAAGCGGCTCCGGTGAAATCCGGCCTTCGGATGTTGCGGCCGCCATCGAACAGAGTGGCTACCACTTCCCCCGGATCGCGATGCTGGAGTGGGAGAACACCCACAACTGGTCGGGCGGAACGGTGGTTCCGTTCGAACTGATGAGAGAAACCTCTGCTGTGGCACGTTCCGCCGGTTTGCGGATACATCTCGATGGGGCACGTCTCTGGAATGCGGTGGCGGCGACCGGAATTGGTGCTCATGAGTATGCCGCCCACGCCGATACCGTCCAGTTCTGTTTCAGCAAGGGACTGGGGGCGCCGATCGGCTCCATCCTGTGCGGCCCCGCCGATGTGATCCTCGAAGCCCGCTTCCTCCGCAAGCGCCTTGGTGGCGGCATGCGACAGGTCGGCGTGATCGCAGCCGCGGCCGCGCTGGCTCTCGAATCGCGCGATCGGCTCGGTGACGATCATTTTCTGGCGCGGAAGCTGGGGGAGGGGATCGTCGCCCGTTTCCCGGAGGCGGTTTCGCTCGGGCAGGTTCAAACGAACATGGTGGTGGTCCACGGCGAGGGCCTGCCGGTCGGCACGGGCGAACTCCAGGCGCGTCTTGCAGACGCCGGAGTCTTGGTCGGTTCGATTTCGAGACACTCGCTCCGATTCGTGACGCACCGGGACGTGGATCAGCGAGACGTCGGGCGGGTGCTGGATGTGTTGGGAACCCTCTAGGGAATAGAATTTGCCCGTTGGTGCCCTTCGTAACGTTCCCGGCCCGCCTACAGTCGAAAGCCGCAATGTCGTACGCGGTTCTTTTCCCCGGGCAGGGGAGTCAGTATGTCGGAATGGGTGCCGATCTGTTCGATGCCCGACCCGATCTTCTCATCGAGCAAGCCGATGAGGCTCTCGGGTGGAGTCTTCGCGACATATGTCTCGATGGCCCGGAGGAGGAACTGACCCGTACCGAACGCGCCCAGCCTGCCCTCTTCGCCATTGCCTTCGCTCTGTGGGACGAGTTGGCCCGCCGGCTCAGAACCCGGCCTGCAGGGGCCGCCGGGCACTCGCTTGGCGAATACACGGCCCTCACCGCAGCCGGGGCCTTCGACTTCGCCACCGCCCTGCGGGTTGTCGCACTGCGCGGAACGGCGATGGCGTCCGCGGCCGATGCTGAACCGTCCTCCATGGCAGCCCTCATCGGGGCTACAGTCGAGACGGCCGGGGAAGTCGCATCCTCCAGGAGGCAAGCCGGGGGGCGATTGTGGGTGGCCAATCTCAACGCTCCGGGCCAGGTGGTAGTCGCCGGCGGCGCCGCCGACATCGAATGGCTTCAGAGAGAGGGCCGGACATTGGGACTGCGTCGGGTAGTGCCACTCAAGGTGGCCGGAGCGTTTCACTCGCCGTTCATGGCCTCAGCACAAGCTGAACTCGCTGCCGGACTTGCGACTGTAGTGCCGGGACCGCCGGAGTTCCCCGTCTGGTCGAACGTCAGCGCTGCTCCGGTAGCCGTCGCTGAAATCCCGGAGCTACTCGCCCGTCAAGTAGTTGCTCCTGTACGGTTCTCGGATACGCTCGACGGGATGGCCGAACAGGGGATCCGGACGTTCGTACACGTTGGACCCGGTGATGTGACCGCCGGCATGGCCCGGCGCACGGTTCCCGGCGCCGACGCCCTGGTTGTCAACGATCTGATCAGCATCGATGAAGCGATCAGGAAGCTCGAGGGGGACGAGGAGGAAGGCCCATGACCAACGCCGCAATTACCGGATGGGGCAAGGCTTTGCCCCCGTCCGTTCTTTCCAACGAAGACCTCGAATCCTTCATGGATACATCAGATGAGTGGATCACTTCACGCACCGGGATCAAGGAACGTCGTATCAGTCATGTGGAGACTTCGGACATGGCGACAATCGCCGCTCACCGTGCGCTGGCGGCGGCAGGGCTCGAGCCGCACGATGTCGACCTCATCATCGTGGCCACGTGCAGCCCCGATACGCTCATTCCCAGCGCGGCTGCGTATGTCCAGGCAAAGCTCGGCGCCAAGAACGCAGGAGCCGTAGATCTCAACGCCGCCTGCTCCGGCTTCATCTACTCGCTCGTCTTCGGAGCCAACATGATCCGCGGAGGGACACACAAGCGGGTACTTGTGATTGGGGCCGAGAAGCTCCACTACTACATGGATTTCACAGATCGGACTACGTCGGTGCTCTTCGGCGATGGTGCCGGCGCGGTGGTGCTCGAGCCGACCGACGGTGACGAAGGACTGCTGTCGTCTGAGCTCGGCATGGATGGGGACGCCTCCGAGTCGCTCTGCATACCCGGCTACGGAACAAGGGGTGATCGGGTGGCCGACGCGCCTTCCGAGGTCGGAGTGCGCATGGATGGGCCGGAAGTCTTCAGGCGGGCGGTCACGATGATGGGGGGCGCTTCGGTGCGGGTTGTTGAGAAAGCGGGAATCGCATTCGAGGCCGTCGACATCCTTATCCCGCATCAGGCAAACCAGCGGATCATCGATGCCACCGCCCGCAAACTCAAACTCCCTTCGGAGCGAGTGTTCATGAACATCGGCGACTACGGGAATACGTCGGCAGCCACGATTCCGATCGCGCTGACTGAAGCGCTCGAGCAGGGCAGGATTCGTCCAGGAGCGAATATCGTCTTCGCAGCATTCGGGGGCGGATTGAGTTGGGCGGCCGCTGTGCTGCGGTGGGGACAGCGCACCGAACCTCTCGGCACCAGTGACGTCGACTTCCCGCCTGCCGATCGGACCACACTGGAGCTCTTGCAGCCCAATTTCGACTTCTTCGGGTTGGAGCCGCAGTGAACAGGATTGCGCTCGTCACCGGAGGGTCGCGTGGAATCGGTAGGGCCATTGCTCTCGGGCTGGCCGCCGACGGCTGTCGGGTGGTTGTCAATTATGCGACGAGTGAGGACGCGGCGGCGGCGGTAGCAGAGGAGATCCGATCCGGAGGGGGAGACGCGATTGCGATTCAGGCAGATGTCTCGAATGAGGGAGCCGTTTCCGATCTCATCGGAAAGATCGATGCAGCCATGGGCCCCGTTGAGGTTCTCGTCAACAACGCGGGGGTCACTCGCGACGGTCTGTTGGCCAGGATGAGATCCGACGACTGGGATCGGGTTATGGAGGTCAACCTCCGGTCGGTGTTCCTGTGCACGAAGGCCGTGATGCGCGGGATGCTCAAGAATCGATGGGGCCGGATCATTTCCATCGGGTCGGTTTCCGGATTGGCAGGCAACCCGGGCCAGGCCAACTACGCAGCGAGCAAGGCTGCGATCATCGGGTTCACCAAGTCGGTCGCCAAAGAGGTGGGCGGGCGTGGCATTACCGCCAACGTCGTCGCTCCCGGCTTCATTGAGTCCGACATGACGGCGTCACTCGGAGAGGCTGCTCTGGAAGCCGCCGCATCGGCTGCTTCAGTCGGTAGGCTCGGGCGACCTGAGGACGTTGCAGCCGCGGTCGGGTACCTGGCCGGAGAACAAGCGGGGTTCATAACAGGACAAGTCATCGTCGTCGACGGTGGCCTGACGATCTAGAGGAGGAACCATGGAAAGAGCAGAGATAGAGGCGAAGTTCACGCAGTTGCTGGTGAGTGAGTTGGGACTTGACGAGGCAAAAATCAACCCGGAGGCCAGATTCGAAGAAGACCTCGAGGTCGATTCGCTCGGGGTCGTTGAGCTGCTCATGGCGCTGGAGGACGAGTTCGACGTCACGATTCCCGACGAAGAGGCGGAAAACCTCGCTACGGTGCGCCAGGCTGTTGAACTCGTGGTGGCCAAGCTTGCCGGCTGAGGGCGGATCGTGAGACAGCACGATCGCAGGGTCGTCGTGACGGGGCTCGGTACGGTCAATCCGCTCGGCCTCGATGTGGAGTCGTCGTGGGCGGCCGCCCGCGCCGGAGTCTCGGGAGTGGATCGGATCACTGCCTTCGATCCCTCGAACACGGCCACCAAGATCGCGGCTGAGGTCGGAGACTTCGACCCGCTCGAGTACCTCGAGCACAAGGAAGCGCGTCGGCTGGATCGCTACACGCAATTCTTCGTGGCGGCGACATCGCAGGCTCTCGATGACGCCGGCCTCGACTACCGGGGAGACGACCGGGCCGCCGCTGGGGTGGGGGCCGTTGTGGGTGCCGGACTCGGAGGGATGCACTCCTTCATTGAGGGGCTCGACACGCTGCGCGAACGGGGCGCGGCGAGGGTCAATCCGCTCACGATCACGAAGCTGATCCCCAACATGGCGGCGGGGTACGCCTCGATCGCTTTCAATCTCCAGGGGCCGACCAACTGCACCGTCACCGCCTGTGCGGCCTCGGCTAATGCGATCGGCGATGCAGCCGAGATGATCCGGAGAGGCATCGTCGATGTGATGGTGGCAGGCGGTTCTGAAGCAGTGATCGTCGAATTTGCAGTGGCCGCCTTCAATTCCTCGAAGGCCCTGTCGACTCGAAACGACGAACCTACCCGGGCCAGCCGACCGTTCGACGCAGGACGGGATGGTTTCGTGATGGGAGAGGGAGCGGCAACCCTCATCCTCGAGGAACGAGAGCACGCCGTCGCCCGCCGAGCCAGAATCTACGCTGAGGTGAGCGGATATGGAATGTCGTCGGATGCCTATCACGTGACGCTACCTCGACCAGGCGGCGCCGGACAAGCTAGGGCGATGGAGATGGCGCTCAAGGATGCCGGGCTGCAGGGATCGGATATCGACTACATCAACGCTCACGGCACTTCGACGGCCGCCAACGATCGCACCGAAACCAGCGCCATCAAGATTGCCCTCGGCGAGCAGGCGGCCGCCGGCGTGGCCATCTCATCGACCAAATCTATGACCGGACACCTGCTGGGAGGTGCCGGCGCTCTCGAAGCCATGATGAGCGTCCTGGCCATCCGCGACGGTATAGCCCCACCGACGATCAACCACGATGACCCGGACCCCGAATGCGATCTGGACTATGTGCCGAACGTTGAACGATCGATGACGATTCGCCACGCGATGAGCAACTCCTTTGGTTTCGGAGGTCACAACGTGGCGCTCATCTTCTCGGCTCCCGGAGACCGACCCCACTGACGGCTTTTCTCCGCAATGCAATGGTGTGTGGTGGTCCACAGCATTGCGCAGAAAACTCAGTCGGTAGGTGGGACCTCGCAACCCGCTTCGGGTGCCGGCAGTCCTTGTTCCTGGGCCGTCTTCCACTCATCGAATGATCGGATGGCCAGTACCGCGACAACGGCCACACCGATGGCTGCGACCAATCCGGCGACGACTGCGAAGGCGAATGCCGCGCCGGGGCCGCTGCCACTCAATTTGGCGATGAAGTAGCCGAGCCAGGTGGCGATGATCAATCCGACCGTCGCAGGTCCAAACACCCACGGATTGGGATACCGACGCATCTACTCGCCGCCCTCTTCCTCGCCTGATTCTGATGCCTGATCCCGCAGCCGCATCCCACGGTCGTCCACGCCGGCCGCCGCCAGGATCTCCGGCGGAGTCAGTTCCGGTGGAATCGCGATCGAGCGCGCCAAACGGTTCTGGCCGGAACCCTCGATCGCCAGAGCCGCGTCGCCACTCCAAGCCAGCCAAAACTCGCCCAATACGGCGGCGCCCAGAAGCAACATCGACCAGGGGTCGAGCGACCACATCATCGCCATGGCCGCGATAGGAACAGCGATTCGCGCCGCCCACAATCCCGCAGCTCGCGCCTTTCCGTACCCCCAGGCGACGACGGGGGTCCCGCCGATCACGAACCAGGCGGCGACCGACACAGGCGAGCCGGAGGCAAACGCGGCTATCCCCGGGAACAGAAGGAGCAGGAGGGGAAGCACAACGGCCTTGCGCGGTGGGCCGGAGGCGGGGCGCGGTGGTAGGTACCGGTCGAGTGAGGGGCCGGTCACGGCGACGATCGCCACGCCGGTCAGTGCAAGGGCAAAGATCCAGTTGTTCGAGATCTGCATGGTCAATGCCATCGCGCCCATGAAACCGATGATGACGAGGGCAAACCGGCGTGCCCACCGGGCCCTGGCGACGACGATGCCGACAATGGCCGTCACCGTCACCAACAACAGATCGATGGCCGCTACCGCCGCCGCGCTGGTCCCGATCGTCGGCTCCCCGAAGGCGAGCGTCAATGTCCAGGCTGCTGCGGCAGCCAGCAATGCGACGGGTGCGAATATCGGGGGCCTATCCACCAGTCCATTATGACGCGTCCTTGTCGATTGCCACGCCTACCATCGAGGCCCATGGCAACCCACTGGCCCGGTGAGTTCACGTTCTGCCCGATGTGCGCCTCCCGGCTGACCGTTCGTAGCCTCGGGGGAGGCGACCGCCGCGTCTGTCCCGATTGTGGATTTGTCCACTGGCGAAACCCCGGCGTCGGCGCCGCGGTCCTGGTTCGTGACGGAGCGGGCCGGGTCCTCCTGATCCGGCGAGCATCCGGCTCAACGCGAGCCGGGTTCTGGGCGATTCCTGCAGGATATGTCGACTACGGCGAAGACATCCGCGAGGCGGCACGACGCGAAATGGAAGAGGAAACCGGACTCTTGGTCGACGTCGGTGAACCGGTCTTCGTGGCATCGAACTTCCACGATCCGGCCAAGCTAACCGTCGGCATATGGTTTGCCGGAACGATCACGGGTGGTCGACTCCAGGCAGGCGATGACGCCGACGAGGTTGGCTACTTCGCGATGGACGATCTTCCACCTCTGGCGTTCGAGACCGACGAGGCCCTTCTCGCATCGCTCGGCGGCCGCATCTAGCGACCTAGGTTCGATCAGTGGTCGGCGGCCAGGATGAGGCTGCCTCGGGTTCCCAAGCGCTGAGCTCGGTCCAGGGAGTTCCCGGCCGGAGGGAAACGACCGATGCGTGGCCGGGTTTGGCGTCTTGCTGCCTGCGATGATCCGCCCCGGTTAGGCGAAGGCGGGCGGCCTGGATCGGGTCCTGATGGGCGACTACGACCACATCACCCTCCCGGTGACGTTCTGCGAGGCGAAGAGCCACCTCAGCCATCCGTTCTGCCAAGTCCACCAGAGTCTCTGGTGTGAAGTCCAGGTCCCACGGATGGTTGAGGTATGCCTCGAGTTCCCCCGGAAGCCTCGTCGGGAGGTCCTCCCATCGGATGCCCGACCACCGTGATGACAGATGCCACTCGGTCAACTGCTCGTCGACACGAACCGGGAGTTGGTGGCGAGCCGCGATGTACTGGGCAGTTTCGATTGCGCGCTCAAGCGGTGATGACCACACGGCCACGATCGGGCGGGACGATAGGTAGCGGGCTGCCTGCTTTGCTTGCAGTCTGCCGAGGTCGCTCAGACCAAATCCCGGCAAATCCGCGTATACCAGATGCTTCGGGTTCTCGACTTCGCCGTGGCGTGTCAGGTGGACCATTGATGCCATGGCGACGAGTGTAAATGCCAGGGGAATCGAGGGTGGCTCGTCATGGCGGACCGCCTTCTCTATCGTCACGGTGTGGCCTCCGACGACCGTTTCTCCGAGCCGATCATCCACCTCGATATGGATGCCTTCTTTGTCGAGGTCGAGCGCCTGCGCGATCCATCTCTGCGGAGTGCGCCGGTGGTCGTGGGCGGAACCGGCCCGAGAGGCGTTGTTGCCTCAGCTTCATACGAGGCACGAGCCTTCTCCGTGCGGTCGGCGATGCCCGTCGCCAGAGCCAAGCGGATGTGTTCGGGGCTCATCATCGTTCCTCCAGATCACGCCGAGTATCGCAAACAGAGCGAACTCGTCTTCGAGATCCTTCGCCGCTTTACCCCGGAAGTCGAGGGTATCTCGATTGACGAAGCCTTTCTCGACGTCTCTGGACTGCGACGCCACTTCGACGATGCAGCGTCCGTCGCCGGGACGATTCGCTGCGCCATTCGTAACGAGCTGAACCTCCCATCATCGGCCGGTATCGCTGCGAATAAACTGCTGGCCAAGCTGGCGTCTCAAGACGCCAAGCCGGATGGTATGCGGCTGGTGCCCACCGATGCGATCGACGAGTTCCTTCACCCGCTACCGGTAAGGCGCCTGTGGGGAGTGGGGGAAGCCACGTATGCGCAGCTCGAGCGTCTCGGGGTGAAGACGATCGGCGATCTGGCAGGAATCCCGGTGGGCACGCTCGAACGCAGAATCGGTGCAACTCTCGGCCGTCACCTGCACCAACTCGCCCATGGAATCGATGCTCGACCGGTTGCCGGCGGAGGTGAAGCGAAGTCGGTTTCGGTCGAGGAGACTTACGACACGGATATCGCGGGCCGGGAGCTGATCGGGGCCGAGTTGCTGAGACAGGCTGAACGGGTTGCAGAGCGGTTGCGGCGCGCCGGGCTCGCCGGACGAACGGTGACCTTGAAGGTGCGCTTCTCGGATTTCTCGACGATTACACGGAGCCGCACGCTTCCGTGGCCGACGAATGTCGGGCGCGACATCTACCGGATGGCGGGGGACCTTCTCGAACGGTCGGATATCGGAGAGCGTCCCGTCCGGCTGATCGGCATCGGGCTTTCCATGCTCGAGGAGGGTAGTGCTCCGCATCAACTCGCCACCGACCGGCCGGGGGAATGGGACGACCTGGCCGGGGCCGTTTCCGAGGTGCGCGACCGATTCGGTGCGGAAGCGCTGAAGCCTGCCAGATTGACCCGCCCTGATCACGACGAAGGGTGAGACTCTTAGGTACGCTCCAACGTATAATGATCACACGACGGGTGTGAACCCAACGGAAGCCATATGCCATTAGACGATCGAGAGCAGCAGATTCTGGCGGAGATTGAACGCCAGTTCTATGAGGAAGATCCAGACCTCGCGCACGCGGTCCGGAACATCTCAGGTCGCGGCTTGAACCGCTGGTCGTCCCGACTGGCCATCGCCGGAGTTGTTTTCGGTGTTGTCGTCTTGCTGGCCACCTTCCGCTACAACACGTTCATCGCTCTGTTCGGATTCCTGCTGATCGTGATTTCGACCACAGCCGTGCTGCGGGGTTATCGGCGTCGCGACCTCGATGCCGGCGGCGTATCGGACGGACCCGGGCGGTGGAACTCCTGGACTGCGAAATTCCGGAACAACGGACGGTTCCGACCTCCGTCTTGAGTCGCTAGAGTGACGCCCCCGGCGCACCGGGAGCGTGGGCCGTCGAGGGAGCGCATCAGCGTCGGTTTGAGGATTGAATCGCGGCGGCATTGTCCGCCAACGGGCTTTCGGGGAGTGAGGATTGAACGACGGATATACGGCGCAGCAGGCCTCGAAACTGACAGGCTGCACGCCCCATCAACTGCGTTACTGGGACCGCGTCAATCTGGTGCGGCCTTCAATCCAGGCGACCGGCGGGCGGCCTGGTGTGCGACGGCTCTATTCGTTTCGCGATCTGGTCGCGTTGCGCGTCGTGCGGAGCCTGCTCGACAATGGGATGTCTGTGCAACGGGTCCGACGTGCCTGGGATTACCTGCGGCGCAATGCGGATATGGAAACCCATCTCGCCGAGGTCAAGCTCGTCACGGACGGTACGTCGATTTTCAAGATCACCTCAGATGACGGTGAACTGCTCGACGCGTTGCGCGATGGACAGATGGCGTTCTTTGTGGCAATCGACCTGATTACGAGGGAGGTCGAAGAGGATGTAAGCCGGTTCGAACTCGACCGGGATCACTTCCTCGAGATCCTTCGTCTGGTCGAAGAGGATGTTGCCTCAGAGGCGTCCGGGCAATAGCCGGGCGGATCGAAGAAACCGGCAGTTCTGGAACATCGGACTCAGGACCTCAGCGTTTGTTCCGCAGCGATTGCAGGGTGAACCACGACCGGGTCAGTTGCCATCGCGAATGCCGGTGGCGCAGGACCGACTCAGTTGACTCGAACGAGGCAGTGCCAATTTCGATCTGCCGTCTCCTGAGCGGGCGCGGGGGTCCGTACACCGTCTCACCGTAGACGGCCGCCAGAGCGGTGAGTGATGGCTCCGTGGTTGCGGCGATTTCGGCGGGGGTCTTCCAATCGGATACGTCGTACCGGAGATCTGTCAACCGGTCGACGACCTCATCCCAGGCTGCCGAGATGTCGCCGGTGCGGAGCCTTCGAAGCCGCAGCTTCCTCCGGATCCATTTCGCGGCCGGAATCAGGCTGAGCACGAATGCGGCCGCAGCCAGGATGATCTGCGGCCAGTGGATACCTGCCGCAAGGGCCGCGTCGCCTGAGCCGACGAAGGGAGTGTTCTGCCCGAGAATGTCATCGGGATTCTCGAGGAGTTGATCACGGCCGAGACCGAATGGGATCGGGTTGCCGAACTCATCGAGAACGACGTCCTCCGTGAATGCCTCGGGCTCACGTACGTACAGAACCGGGTCGAACTGGACCAAACTCTCGACCGTCGACGGGTTGTCTCCTGTCCCGCGCGGCGTGGGATCGAACCGAACCCAACCCTGACCTGCCATCCACAACTCAACCCACGAGTGCGCATTGCGCTGGCGGACAACGATCAATCCATCTTCCTGCACATCGCCTGGTGTGAAACCAATGACGACCCGGCTGGGAATATTGAGGACGCGGGCCAGCACGCCCATCGATGTCGCGAACTGCTCGCAGTATCCGGTGCGGTAGTTGGGGCTCTCTGGATCGGTCAACCAGTCGGCGAGATTCTCAGCAGAGTGCCCCGGTTCGATGTCGACGGAGTAGGTGAAGCCACCCGGACCGGTGTTGCGGAGGAACCGCTCTAGGAACAGGGCCTTCTCGAAGTCCCCCGTTGCGTCGAGGGTCTCGTCGCGCGCCAGTGCCAGCAACCGAACGTCGAGGTCGGCGGGGAGTTCCAGGAAGTCCTCGAGGTCTTCGGGCTCCGGTAGGGCCGGCGGCGTCGAAGGTTGTCCGGAGAAAGCCCCCTCCTGTGATGCTGTGTTGAAGATCGGGGAGAGCCGGCCGTTCGTGGTCGCCAGCACATCTATGTCGGGTTGCGGTATTTCTGAGCGTACGCGATAGGTGAGTCCCTCAAAGGTCAATGCGTCGAAGCGAATCGAAGCGTCGTTGCGAACACGGAGGCTCTGCGTGACGATCTCAGTTTCGGACGTGAGTCCACTCGGTGCGTACATGGCGGGCAGGTAGTTCATTTTCAGCGAGCGAATCTGGATGACCTGGTCGACGGTGATGGTCGGTCCGCGGAACGCGTAGCCATCGCCCTCCCACATTTCGCCGCTGTTGGGAGACCGGCTTCCGCGATTGGTCAGGTACCAGTTCTCACCGTCGAAGGCGTCGAGGGTGACGAGCCGCCAATACCGATCGCGCGGGTCCATGCCTGATTCGGATACCCGGGCAACGAAGACCGGCTCGTCCGAAAGTGAGAGCAGAGAGTCCTGGACGATTCCTGTGTAGAGGTTGTATGAGACGCCCCCGTAGATACCATCGCCCAGACCCGATCGACTCCGCCACTCGAGTACTCCGCTCTCCGGCACCCGGTCTGCCGCGGCGGCGGCCCCGAAGAGTGTGACGGCTCCGAGCGCCACGAGCACTCCGACGGGAGCCGCCCAAGCGCTCTGGGGAACGGTCAGGCCGTCTGCACCGCGCAACCGGCCTGCCCCCTTCAACCGATCTTCCCCCGCCACACCGGCGATCGCGAGGGCGATGAGCACCAGGAACGCGAGTGTCCAGGGGAGGCTCGACGGAGCTCGGTCGATCGTGGAGAGCTGTAAGTAGAACATGAGCGGCGGCACCGCCCCGATCCATGGGTGCCCCGATGTGAGCCCCCACACGGCCAGCATGCCGAATGCCCAGAACACCAGTGCCAGAATCACGATCAAGCCCACCACGGGGACGACGGGAGCGTTGCCAAAGCGCAGGAGCTGGAGCGCGAACGAGAACTCTTCAGTCAGCTCGCCGATCGTTGCGCTCGTCGGGATGATGCCGAAGGTGAGGGTGTCGGGGGCTCCGATGCGGAGGACCGAGAGGAGCATGCCACCTGCGTTCAGGCCGATCATTCCGAGGCGTCCAATCCGGTACGAACGTGCGACCCAGGTGATCACGGCACCGAGGATCACGGCGGCGATCAGGATGATCTGCCATGAAGCCGCCGATTCGGTCGGCCTGAGAAGCCGCTGCAGCCTCAGCAGACAGAGGACGACGGCGCCTGCGATTCCTAGCGCGCTGAGACGGTAGACCATGTATTCCTCGTAGCCTCGAGCCACGCAGCCGACCAGGACCCGTCTGCCGGAACGGAGATAGTGACGACGCCGGCACGCTGGAAATCGATCAGGCGGGCTGACGGTTCAGAACTGACGGATAGCAGAATCGTGGCCGGGTAATCCCTGGCCAGCATCTGTTGTGCGGAGTAGAAATCGGCGTCCGGCCGTCCTCCCACGAAGATCAAGACCCCACCATCACCGGTCTGACGGAGCGCGCCGAGCACGGTCCGGATATCGAGACCGCGCTCGAGCTTGACGGCGGCAAGCGCTTCCATCGCCCGCGGGAATGGATCCGGGTCCCGGCTCGAGGCCTGTGCTGTCCCAGTCCAAAGATCGGTGTCGAATCCGGAAGCGAATAGATGTCGAACCACCGATGCCGCTCCCCGGACCGCCTTTTCGAAATCTGCAGGGCTTTCGTAGCACTCCTCGCGGGCGTCGAGCACAACCAGCGCCCGGGACTGCCACGGCGTCTCGAGTTGGCGAATCATTAGCTCGTCGCGCTTGGCGGAACTCGGCCAGTGAACCCTCCGGAGGTCGTCGCCGGTGCGGTATTCCCGCAGGGTGAAGAAATCCTCGCCACCGCGATGAGAGAATTCAGGTCGGACTGCGTGCATGGACGGGTCGCGACCCCGCACAACTGGGAAATCATCGAGCGGCTCGACCGTCGGGTAGACGACTAGCCGGTCGGCTTCGCCGGTTTCGATCGTCTGCTGTGCGAATCGGAGAGGATCGCTGAGGGTGATCCGGGTGGGGCCGACCTGATAGATCCCCCTGGGTCGGCAGAGGATCTGGTACGTGCCTGTGGTGGCCGACCCGGGCTTGATGCGGGCCGCCGCGAAGCGGGCAGATCCAAGCTCCAGAACCTCATCTTCGATGGTCGGGTTGAAGATTGACCAGCGTCCGATGTTCGTCACTGCCGTCCGCACGAGCGCCTGATCGCCCTCGCGGACCAGCGTCGGACGCAGGTGCCGGATGACGCGTACCGATGGTTCACTGATCCGCGTGTACAGCCAGGCGGCCACGGCCGCGCTCGTCAGGAATAGGCCGGTGGCGAGGAGTTCGATCTCACCAAGCGCGATCCACAAGACGACGAGTGCCAGGCTCGCTCCAAGTGCGGCCCAGCCTCGATCCGTCAACATCAGCTGCTGGTCCGGGTTCCCGGGACCGGGAGCTTCTGGAGCACCGTCGCCAGCACTTCCCGGATCGACGTCCCGCGCATCTGAGCTTCCGGCCGCAGAGCCATTCGGTGGGCGAGGACTGGTTCTACCACGGCCTTGACATCGTCCGGACTGACGAAGTCTCGCCCCTCACTGGCGGCTTTGGCGCGAGTGACGCGTTGAAGGAACAACGCGGAGCGGGGGGATGCACCGAGGAGCACTTCGTCGTGGTGTCTCGTTGACTCGACCACATCGATGATGTAACCCTTGACGGCGGGCGCCACATGTACCTGCCGTGCGACGGCGATCATCTTGATGACATCGGCGGCGCTGAGCACGGGTGCGATCGATTCGAACATCGAGATTATGCCGTGGGCATCGAGCATCTCGAGGCCCTTTTCCCGGCTCGGATACCCGATTGTGAGGCGCATCATGAATCGATCGAGTTGCGCTTCAGGAAGTGGGTAGGTCCCTTCATGCTCCAGCGGATTCTGGGTTGCCACGACCATGAATGGTGGGGGGAGGTGCCGGGTGGTGCCGTCGACCGTCACCTGTCGCTCCTCCATCGCCTCGAGGAGCGCAGCCTGAGTTTTGGGGCTGGCCCGGTTGATTTCGTCGCCGACGACGATGTTGGCAAAGATCGCGCCCGGCTTGAATTCGAATTCGCTGGAGCCACGGTTCCACACCGATACCCCTGTGATATCTGAGGGGAGGAGATCGGGGGTGAACTGAATCCGCTGGAACTCACTCTCGATCGATCGGGCAAGCGACTTGGCGAGCAGCGTCTTGCCGACTCCCGGCACATCCTCGATCAGTGCGTGCCCCTCGGCGATGAGGCAGGTGACCACCAGGTCGATCACCGGTCGTTTGCCTTGGATGACCCGCTCGATGTTGGTTCCGATCTCGGCGAACTGATGCGCGAACCAGGCGACCTGCTCCCGTTCCACTGTCTCAATCGTCGTCACGGGTTGACCTCTCCTCCAACTTGTGGCAACACAGGTTATCAAAGCCTGGGAAACAGGTGAGATGAGCCGGCTGATATGCCATATACTGTCGGCGGGATGGGGCGACTGTTTTCCTCAGTACGTGCGCTGATGCGCCACCCCGGTCTATGGCCGGAAGCGGCGCGTTCTGTGTTCGCGCTTGCTCCGAGACGCTGGTGGGCGCGGTTCCCGTTTCTGCCGATTCCCGATCGGCAGTACCTGTCGTGGAGAATGGGAACTGCCTACGGCGACACCGATGCTCATCTGAAAGGCGAAGACCTCCTTGCCTACCTACGATGGCGTAGATGGCGGCGGGTGATGATGTGACAATCCTTCACGATGAACTGGTGGCGATTGAAGGCATCGCCGATGCACAGGTGGAAATCGTGGAGGACGGCCCACCCTCGGTTCGATTACAAGTCGAGCCGGGCGCAGATCGCCGCCGGGTGGGGGAGTCGGTTCAGCAAATCCTGGCGAATCATGGGCTCAAGTCGCGACTGGCTCCTGAGCGGACGGAACCAGAACCCGCAGTCGCCCCGGCGCCACCCTCGACCGGCCTGGATGCGGTACCGGCCGATCCTGGAGCGGGGCAGGAGAACCGGCCCGATCAGGTTCGCCACCTGGCCGCACTCGGCGTCGAAGAGGACCGTCGGAGTGTTACGGTGACTGCTCGCGATGATCGGGATCGCGCCGTTTCGACCGTCGGGCAACCGGGGAGGCGTTCGCTGCGCGATGCCATCGTGGCGGCCGTGTCTGAACTCATTGACGATGGGGGAGTAGCACCCTCGGTCGTGGCCATTCATCGAGCCGCGGAGGGGAGCCGGGAGATCATCACCGTTGTGCTCGATAGGGGAGCCGGAGACCTGGCAGTCGGCGCAGCCTTTGTGACGGTCGGCTGGGAGTTCGCCTTTGGCCGGGCAGTCTGGGCTGCGCTCACCGATTAGACAACGGGCAGGTGGCAGGCTGCCAACTGCGATCTATGAGGCGTTGGCCGCCCTGATGATCTCCACGAATTCGATGAGCACGTCGGCGTCCGCCTCCGAGCGATCCGGCGCGATCACCGGAACGGGGCGAGCAACCGTCAGAGCCGGAGCGGCCTCGGCCGATGCGAGAAGAGCGTTGAACTCGTCGGCGCGGTGCAAAATATCGCGGATCAGCATTCGGGCGGGATCGACCGCCGGCTCGGAAAGGTCGGCGTGATCCGGTTCTTCCGTAGAGGCCACCGCCAGGCCTTCGGAACGAAGCCTGCGGAGCATCAGTTCCTGGATGACCTTGTCAGGTGACAGAGCAGCCAGGCCCGGCAGAACCACGAGATCAGCTTGCCCCCGCGACGCGACGCCGATCAACGCCCGAAGGCCGTCGAGGTTCCTTCGGGTGCCGGCAGTGTCCTGAAATAGCGCCACCAGGTGGTACCCGTTGCGTGCCACCCATCTCCGAACACGCTCAGATTGGGCGAACATCGTGTCCCCCGATTCAGCGTTCGAAGGCTCGCGTATGTATCCGACAACGTTCAAACGGTCTCCGGTCTGGGCTCACCAGTAGTCAAGCTCTCACATTCAGTGAGGTCAAGGATTGAAAGAAGACGTTCTGGTTCAACCCCCCCTCGCTGGTATTCTGATGCATCTTTTGCAGGAGGTTCGGGTGCCGAGTGCACTCGTGTTGAACAGCACATATGAGCCCGTCTCTGTTGTCAGTGCGCGGCGGGCAGTTGTGCTCGTCTTGAACAACAAGGCCTCCGTCGTAGCGTCCGGCGCGGATTGCCTTCGCTCGGAGCGGAGGTCGATAGAAGTTCCATCCGTGGTCCGGCTCATCCGCTATGTGAAGGTCCCGCATCACCGGCGAGTTCCCCCAACCAGGCGCGCGATACTTGCTCGCGACGGACACCTCTGTCAGTACTGCGACGCCCCTGCTGAGAGCATTGACCACGTGTTGCCTCGCTCGCGTGGAGGTGCTCATGAATGGGAGAACGTGGTGGCAAGTTGCCGGCGCTGCAATCTGCGGAAGGCGGATAGGTTGCCCCATGAGATCGGGCTCGACCTCTCCCGGCCACCGAAACCGCCGTGGCGCTTCGGCTGGGTCTACGCCAGTGCGGGCCCTTCCGTGGACCCGCACTGGTTGCAGTTCTTGGGCGTATCGGCCTGACGCCGTCTGCTGGGAAACAGTCGGGGCTAGGCGTCGAAGATCGTGGTCGGCTCGAGGGTCGGCGGTGGAGGCTCGGGGGCGGTGCCTTGCCGATCCACCGCGAACAGGTGGAAGCTCGGAATGGCGCATTCGAATTCGTTGATGCTTCCCGACGGGTCGGTGACGAGGTCGACCCACACCGCCGGTCCATCCGGTGGGTAGAGGACGAGCGCTACCGGGTTCCCGGTCACGTCGGAGAACCGTGAGTCCCGCGGTGCCATGAACTCCATGAACCGATCGTGGTCCGTCTGCGGGGGAATGACAACGTGCTCGCCGTACGAAAGGAGGAAACGGTCGAAGAGCACGTCGTCGCTGTCATCTTCGTAGAACGCTGCCGACCCGTCCGAGTACCTGGCCGAGGTGCCGTCGTCCCAGATAGCGATTGCGACCATTTCTGGATAGTTGACTGCGGGCCAGAGGGTGTCTTCATTGATGATGCTCGAGACACCGAGCAACACCGACGCGTCGACGGTCACATGTCCGAACCGCGGATCGGCGCAGACGGCCGTCGCAACGGCTTTCGGCTCGACGAGAAGTGAGTCACCCCAGACGATGGCATTGCCGAGCTCCGCAAAGTCGAATCCTTCCGGTCGGTCCCAACCGGTCGGCTGAACTGCATTGGATTCGAGATCCCACTCGGCCACTACCAGACCGCTGAATGAGGCTTGGACGACGAGGTCGAAATCGGACACCGACGGCACACGGAACCCGACCGTCCAGCGAGCGGGGACTCCGCGCGGTTGCATGGTCAAGGCGTAGCCGCCGACCTGGTAGCTGAACTCGCCCAACTGCACCGTCGTCGTGGTGTCTGTCTCCTCGTCGACGACATCGACACGAAGGGGCAACACGTTGGTAGGAATATCGTGCACCTCACCGGCGCCGTCCACGAGTTGGAGGACCGGGTATCCGTACTCGCCCGTGAACGCATAGGCGGAGGGCAACCACGGCACGTCTGTGTGGTGCCGGAACGCGACGGAAAGGCGAACCTCGTCATATCCGGGATAGAGAGGTGAGGCGACTGCAAACGCATCTTGAACCTCCAGGTCAAAGAGGCCGTTTGAGTAGCGTTCCCCCAGTAGCAGCGTTTCGACCGGCAGGGCAGTGCCGGCTTCGCCTTCTGCGGCGGAATCCTGCAAAGCGGCAAGATTCACTGCGCCGGGACGTGCGGACGCTACACCGGTCATTATGAGCAGCAATACTGCCGCCAAGAGCATCACTTTCCGCACCATGCGTCGCGTCTCCCTTTTGCTGAGCATTTGTTCTTCACTCAGACTTCGGGAGCATTCTGACCTCTATTGAGGGTTTTCTCGCTAAACCCTTTGAACTACAAACGTGTAGTTACAACATGGTCATTCGCATGAAACAACGGCGATAGCGTGGCGGGTGCTGCGTGTCAGGAACGGATGGTCAATACTGCGCGAGGGGCTCGCCGGATGATCTTCGTCGAAGTCGATCCCAGGAACCCATCGAATCGACCCTGACCGCGCGAACCGATGCAGATGACGTCGTAGTCGCCGTCGGCCGACATCTTCAGTATTTCCGCCACCGGATCCTCGCTCTCAACGGCGATCGGTTGTGTGGAGATGCCGCGGTCGGCCAGCGCTCCCACGAGAACCTCCGTCCGGCTGGTTTTCTGGTCATCGACGTAGCGACGGATGAAGGTGTCGTCGCCGGGCCAGTCTGAGCCGAGATGGGGACGGGGGGTTGGGTGACCGGCTGTCTCGATCGAGAGGTCGAAGGTCGGTGGCGGGGTCGATGACTCCCCATAGACTTCCCGGAGATCGGTTAGCAATCTCCTGGGTATTTCGACGACGGTGAAGACCGTGACTTCGCCGTCCTCGCCGGCGAGGCGCGACGACGCCTCCGCGGCCGCAATCGGGTCGAGGGTGCCGTCCGTGGCGATCAGAACCTTCATCGAATCCTCCCTTGTCGCTCCTCGCCACCATACAGGTAGAACGCCGGCCCCGTCGTTGATCCCGCCCCGCCTTGCCGGGTTTGAAAGGCGGTTGTCTCCGCTTGTGAACCGGACGCCCCACTTTGCCCCACCGGCCGGCGAACCCGCAGGCGATGGGCCACTGCACTGGGCAATGAGCCCCTGACTATCCATGAACTCCTTCGGGTGGTGAACGCCGAAGACCCTGCCCTGGAGACCCGATCTGTTGAGCACGACCGCCCGGATTTCCGCGGGTTGGGCGCCCTGTGGGGTTTCCGGGGCGGATTTGGGAGGACTGTGGTAGAAAAGTGGCACGAAATGGTTGACAAGTGGGAGAGAATGGGGCAAAGTGGGTCGCACAGGAGAATCAGACCAGTGACTACGAGGGCGAGTGTGGAGTGTTCGTCGGAGAGTTCCAACACACAATGGACACAAAAGGACGGGTCGTGCTGCCCGCCCGATTCCGCAAGGCTCTCGAGAAGAACGGCTGCGTTCTCACCAAGGGTCAGGATGAGTGTGTCTTTGTCTGGTCCACAGAAGATTGGCAAGAAGAAGCGAAGCGCATGAAGAAGCTTCCTCGCACCGACCGTCGGTTTCGCGGATATGCCAGATCATTCTTCTCCGGCGCCGTCCCACAAGACCTCGATGGCCAGGGTCGCGTCACCATTCCTCAGAACCTCCGCTCGTATGCGGCGCTCGAAAAGGATCTCGTGGTCGTCGGCGTTGCCGAACGGATCGAGATCTGGAATTCGGAGCGGTGGAGCGAAGTGTCTGCGGAGGCCGACAACGTATACGCCAACATAGAGGAGGCATTCAGCGACTACGGAATTTGATCGGCCGGTCGGACCGTCAGGTCCATCGCCAGCCCCCCGGTTACCAACGGAAGGCCCCTTTCTCCGCCCGCTTCCTTTGGTGCCAGCGCCCGGGGGGCTGGCCATGGATCAAGACCCGAAATGGAAGTACCACCAACCGGTCATGACGAAGGAGATCGTGGAGTTGTTCGAGCAAATCGACGGCGGGCTGTTGGTAGATGCCACCTACGGCGGTGGCGGCCATACTCGCGCTCTGCTGGCTGCATATCCCGATCTCGAGATCATTGGAATCGATCGAGATGAAGCTGCTACATCCCGTCCTGTGCCCGCAGGGGCGCGCGTGTATCAGCGTGCATTCTCCGAGATCGCAATGCTGCTCGACGAGCTGTCGATCGAGACCGTCAACGGCGTGTTGTTCGACCTCGGAGTTTCCGGTCATCAACTCGACACACCGGTTAGAGGCTTTTCATACCGAGAGGCCGGCCCGCTCGACATGCGAATGGGTCCGGACAGCCCCAACTCTGCCGCGGAGATCGTCAACGAGTGGTCTCGGGAGGATCTCCGCCGGATCATCAAGTTGTACGGCGAGGAACGGTTCGCCGCCCGGATCGCAGCTGCCATCGTTGCCGCCCGGCCCGTGGCCGATACCCTGCACCTGGCGGAAATTGTCCGCAACGCCATCCCGGCCGCCACCAGACGCACGGGTGGGCATCCCGCCCGGCGCACCTTCCAGGCGATTCGGATCGCCGCCAATGACGAACTCAGGGAGGTCGAGACGGCGCTCACGGCCGCACTCGACCGACTCGCCCCCGGCGGCCGCTGTGTGGTCATGTCGTACCACTCACTCGAGGACCGTATCGTGAAGCGGACATTCGGCGATCGCGCCCAGGGCTGCGTCTGCCCGCCGGAAATACCGGAGTGTCGATGTGAGAGAACCCCAACGCTGCGGCTACTCACGCGTAAACCTCTGCGTCCGACGGAGGAAGAAGTCGCTATAAACCCGCGGGCGCGCAGCGCCAGGGTACGAGCTGCGGAGAAGGTGGCAGCATGACTGCTCGTCCCGTCAAGGTTCCTTCGCAGGCGGCCCGGCTTCGGATCATCCAGGGGAAACGGTTCGCCCGTCCGAAAGCATGGGGATGGATGTTGATGGCGACCCTGGCCGTCGCCGTGTTCTTCGGTCTCATCATTGCCAACACTGCCCTCGACCGCTCGGCCTTCGAACTCGAAGAGCTTCGGCAGGGGATTGTGGCCGAGCAAGGGCGGTTCGATCAGCTCCGGCTCGAAGTCGCCAGACTGCGTTCACCAGAACGGATTCAGCCGATGGCGGAGGAATTGGGCCTGGTGTATCCAGATCCGGCCGACATTCGCACCGTGATGGCCCCCGGCGTCGTTGTCGCAGGCCGCAACGATGATCGGTGGACCGACATCAAATCGATACTGAGTGCATCACCATGACGGTCGGACCTGGCGCTGGGTGCCGATACCTTGTTGGTGACCTGTTTGAGGTCGCCCGCCGGGTTCGGCCGGAGGAATAGGTGTGAGCGGGCGCACTCGCGCCCGCAGGCGGTTCGTTCGCGCCGATTTCCGGCTCATCGCAGTCGGGGTCGTCCTGCTGGTTGCCTGGAGCGGTCTGGGGTTTCGCCTCTTCCAGATCCAGGTGGTCGACGGAGCCGTCTATGAGGAGCGGAGTCGCGAGCAGCGGACGATCAGGCAGGATCTGGCCGCAGCACGTGGAACGATCTTCGATCGCCAGGGCCAGCTACTGGCCGTCACAATCGACGGTGTAACGGTGTCCGCCAATCTATCCGAGATCGAGGACGTCACAGTCCTGGCCTCCCTGGTGGCGGCGGCCGTGGGAGGCGACAGAGACGAACTCAAGAGCCGCCTCGAATCGAAGGAGATGGGTTGGGTGACCCTGCTCCGTCAGTTGGAACCCGCCGATGCCGATCGGCTCAAGGAGTTGCAGCTTCCTGGTTTGTATTTCGTGAACGAACCGAAGCGCGTATACCCGGCCGGCCAGTTCACCGCCTCTGTCGTCGGCTTCGTCGGATGGGACAATGAAGGTCTGGAGGGTCTGGAGTATTACTACGAGAGTGCCCTGTCGGGCACTCCCGGCTATGCGGAGTGGGAGCGCGCCATCGGGGGAACCCCGATTCCTTTCGCAACCAGCGACGTCGTGCCGGCCATTCCCGGATCCGACCTCGTCTCGACAATCGATCTTGACATTCAGTTTGCCGCCTCTCAGGCGTGCCAGGAGACCGTCGCCCGTACAGACGCCGTGCGATGCACGATCGTGGTCTTGGATCCAACGACCGGCGAGGTGCTCGCCATGGTGAACTATCCGAGTTTCGATCCAAACGACGTACGTTCCGCCGATCCATCTCTCCTCCAAAACGCAGCCGTTCGCATGACCTATGAGCCCGGCTCAACCCAGAAACTCGTGACGGTCGCGTCGGCTATCGAAGAGGGTGTCGTCGAGTGGAGCACCCTGTTCCGGGGTGTGCCTTATCAGCTCGAGGTCGTCGAGGGAGCCTGCAGCAAGGGTCAAGATGTGTTCGGCTGTTACCACGATGCCTACGTCCATCCGGATCTCGATCTGACCGTCAAAGAAATCTTCACTCAGTCATCGAACACCGGAACGATCCTGATTCAGCGTGAGTTGGGGGATGTTGCCCACCGTGACTATCTCGAACGCTGGGGATTCGGTACCAGGACGGGCGTCGATTTCTCGGGGGAAGCGGTAGGTGTCGCCGAAGTGGACGTCACCTGTGGCCCCTGCACTGCCTCGGCGGCTATCGGCTACAGCGTCTCGGTGACTCCGCTCCAAATGGCGTCCGTATTCGCGACGATCGCCAATGACGGGGTATGGGTTCAGCCGCATCTGGTCAGCAGCATCGTTGACGGCGACGGGGTTCGGCAGGCAGTCGAGCCGGATGAGCACCGAATTGTGTCTGAGAACACTGCCCGGGTCATGCGGGTGTTGCTCCAGTCTGTTGTCGAGGCCGACAACGGCACCGGTGGCAATGCGAGGGTGGCCGGCTATGAGGTCGGCGGGAAGACGGGAACGAGCCGGAAGTGGGAAGGGGGCTCGTATTCGGAGACCGCTTGGATAGCCAGCTTCATCGGCATGGCTCCCATCGACGATCCGCAGCTCGTGGTGGCAGTCGTTATCGATTCTCCAGTGAACGGTCACTACGGCGGAGACGCGGCAGCTCCTGCCTTCGCTGAAGTGATGGAACACGCACTGCATCAGTTGGGTGTGCCGTCCGATGAGTGACGCCGGAGTGAGCGTGGTCCGGCTCACCGAGCTCGTCGAAGGTGCGCTGGTCGGCCACTCCGACACAACGATCACGGATGTCGTGCACGACAGTAGAGATGCAGCACCCGGTGCGCTGTTTGTCGCCATCCGCGGATTCACCACCGACGGACACCTCTTCGTCGACCAGGCGGTGGGAAGAGGTGCCTCTGCGGTATGTGTGGAGGATTTGATTGATTCATGTCCTGTTCCACAGATCCTCGTGGAGGATTCGAGAGCGGTTCTCGGCAGGCTGGCGGCAGAAGTGCACGGCCGGCCGTCGTCACGGCTGCGCGTTGTGGGCATCACCGGTACCAACGGCAAGACCACCGTGACGTATCTGCTCGAGTCCATCGTTACCGCAGGCGGCTTGACCGCAGGACGCATCGGAACGACGGGCGCCTCGATCGGCGGACGTTCCGTGCCACTGCCCAGGACCACTCCCGAGGCGTCGGACTTCCAGCGGCTGCTGGCAGACATGGTCGATGACCGCGTTGACGTCGTGGCCGCCGAGGTCTCATCACATGCGATGGCACTCGGCCGGGTCGACGCAGTGTCGTTTGCGGTGGCGGCCTTCACGAACCTCTCTCAGGACCACCTCGACTTCCACGGTGATATGGAGTCCTACTTCGCGACGAAGGCCAGGCTGTTCGACAGAGATCGCACGGCGCGAGCCGTCATCAATGTGGATGATGTGCGCGGCGAAGCGCTGGCCGGGTCGGTTGATGTGCCCGTTCTGGCCGTCGGGCGTGAGGTCAGGGCATCTGAGTTGGAACTAGCGGCGTCCGGGGCTCGTTTCCGATTGATGACGCCACTCGGAAACGCGGTTGTGTCCTTGCCCCTGGCAGGTGCCTTCAATGTGTCCAACGCGCTGGTAGCCGCGGCTTGTGCGCTTGAACTCGGCCTGGGCCTGGGAGCGATCGTCGCCGGCCTCGAGTCGGTGGGTCAGATCCCGGGACGCTATGAGATCGTTCCGGCCGCCAGAGGGTTCACCGTGGCCGTCGACTACGCACACACTCCGGACGGCGTCGAGACCGTCATTGAGGCTGCCCGGGCGGTGAGTTCCGGCAGAATCACCGTGGTGCTGGGCGCCGGAGGCGATCGGGACAAATCCAAGCGCCCGGCGATGGGCAGGGCCGCCTCAGCCGCCGACCGATTCATTCTGACCTCCGACAATCCGAGGTCTGAGTCGCCGGAAGAGATCATCGAGGCGGTGCGCGTCGGTGTCGAAGCCGAAGCGGTCGAGTTGATCGTCGAGCCCGATCGCCGACTGGCGATTCACCGTGCCCTGGCGATGGCCGAGCCGGGAGACACGGTGCTGGTGCTCGGCAAAGGCCACGAGCTAGGGCAGGAAGTCGCAGGTCGGATCATCGAATTCGACGATCGAAAGGTTGTCTCCGAGGGGCTCGCAGATTTGGAGAAGGAGTAATGCTCGCCCTGTTGAGTGCCGCCGCGGTCGCCTTTGGCGTGTCGATACTGGGCACTCCCTATGCGATTCGATTCCTGCGGAGGCGGAGCATCGGGCAGTTCATTCAGGAAGAGGTCGAGGGCCACTCCCATAAACGCGGTACCCCGACGATGGGTGGTGTGGTGATCATGGGGGCCGTACTCATCGCCTACGTGGTTTCCCATGTGTCGTTCTGGAGTCAAGACGGCGGGCTTGGCCTCGACGTCCGCGGGTTCAAGGCCGGGGGCCTACTGATGGTGTTTGCGTTCGTCGGTATGGGCTTGATCGGTTTCATCGATGACTACCGCAAGTACACCCGGGAGCGGAATCTCGGCATCGGGAAGGCGGCCAAGTTCGGCGGTCAACTGGCGATTGCCGGTGGGTTCGCCTGGTGGGCCGTCGAAGCCGGAGTAGCTACCGAGGTGGGCTTCACGAGATCACTCGGCATCAATCTCGGTATCGCATATTTCATCTGGGTCTTGCTGATGCTGACCGCCACGGCCAACGCCGTGAACATCACGGATGGTCTCGACGGGCTGGTCGCCGGTTCCGGGGCTCTGGTGTTCGGCGCATACACCATCATCCTGTTCTGGATATTTCGCAACGACTCCTTCTACGGTCGCTTTCTCGCCACCGAGTTGAGCGCTCTCGAGCTCGCCATCTTCGCGGCTTCCCTGTTCGGAGCTCTCCTTGGCTTCCTTTGGTGGAACACCGCGCCCGCCAAGATATTCATGGGGGACGTCGGTTCGCAGTCCATCGGTGGTGCCCTCGCCGCCCTCGCCCTGATGTCGAATACCGACCTTTTGTTGCTCCTGCTCGGAGGTCTCTATGTGATGGAGACCGTTACGGTGATCATCCAAATCGTCAGCTTCCGGGGCTTCGGTCGTCGCGTGTTCCGGATGACACCGATCCATCATCATTTCGAGTTGGTCGGTTGGCCGGAGACAACCATCATCGTTCGTTTCTGGATCCTGGCAGCACTCGGCGTCGCCCTGGCGCTGGGCGCCTTCTACGGAGATTTCATCACCAACGGCGGCGTCGACGCGGTCCGCGGGGTGATCTGATGCGACTCCTCGTTCTCGGCGGAGGCGTGTCCGGTCGAGGTGCGCTTCGCCTGGCCGCCCGCCTGGGTCACGCACTCGCCGTATACGACGGCAATCGAGAGGCGATCGTCGATTTGGTGGACATCGAGAGGTTCCATGGCGCCTGGCGGCCGGAGTGGCTGGACAATATCGACGTAGTCATCACCAGCCCCGGGATCCCGGAGCATGCCGCCCCGATTGTCGGTGCGCTTCAGGCCGGCCTGCCGGTCTGGGGTGAACTCGAATTTGCTGCCCGGCATTTGACTGCCCCGATCGTGGCGGTCACCGGAACCAACGGCAAGACCACCGTTACGAGCCTGATCGCCGGCATGCTCAACGCCTCCGGACTCGAGGCTGTTGCCGCCGGCAACATCGGAACCGCACTGACGGACATCGTCGGGAGTTCCCCCGATGTAATCGTGGTCGAGGCGTCGAGTTTCCAACTCCGTTTCATCGAACAGTTCACGCCGAGCGTGGCAGTCCTGCTGAATATCGCTCCGGATCACCTCGACTGGCACCAGACCTTTGAGGCATACCGGGATGCAAAGGCAAACCTCGTCCGGAATGCGGGGCCCGATGTGCCGCTCATCTATGACGCGGACGATCGAGAGGCCGCAGCCGTAGCCGGCAGGGCGGCAACCACACCTGTTCCCGTCAGCGGACGGCAGCGCGATGCCGCTGGGTGGGGGGTCGACGGCGAGCGTTTCGTTCTCAGTGGCATCGACTTGCCCCTGGATGGCTTGCCCGTTCACGACCCAGCCTTTCTCCTCGACCTGGCCGCGGCAGGAAGTGCCGCCCTGGCGGCCGGCGCAGTGCCGGCAGCCGTCATCAAGACCATCCAATCGTTTGAACCCGCCACTCACCGCCGTACCGCGATCGGTACATGGCGGGGGGTCACCTGGGTCAACGATTCAAAGGCCACCAACCCGCATTCAGCGCTGGCTGCGGTGGCCGCCTATCCGTCGGTCGTGCTCATCGCAGGTGGTCGGAACAAAGGCCTCGATCTCGCGCCGATCGTCCGCCACCCGCACGTTCGGGCTGTGGTTGCCATCGGTGAAGCAGGTCCGGAGCTTCTCGCAGCAGCCGAACACGTTCTTGCGAGTGAAGCCGGTTCGATGAACGAGGCGGTGGCTGTTGCGCGATCCATGGCCGAATCAGGTGACACGGTGCTTCTCGCCCCCGGTTGCGCCAGCTTCGACATGTTTGATTCCTACGGGCACCGCGGTGACCTGTTTCGACAAGCGGTTCTCAACCTCGAGGAGGGGGAATGACCACGAAGGTCACATCCATTGCCGGAGCTCGTTCGGCTGCCCGCCGCTATGCGGTGACCGCCGAGGTGAACACCCGGCTGGCCGTTCTGTACAGCCTGGCGGTTGGTCTACTGCTCGTGATCGGCCTCGGCGCCATGCGCAGCGCTTCGTCTGTCGTCGGCCTCGAGCTCGAAGGTAATGGATGGGCGTTCTTCACCAGGCAGTTGGTGGCATTGGGTGTCGGCGCCGTAGCGATGGTTGTGGCCGCCCGGGTTCCATACGCCTGGTACCGCAAGGCGGCAGTGCCGATCTTCGTGCTCTCGATAGCCGGACTCCTCGCCGTCCTGTTGATCGGCGACCGCGACAACGGCAGTCAGCGCTGGATCGATCTCGGTTTCGCCGAGTTCCAACCTTCGGAGTTTGCCAAGTTCGCCACAATCGTGGCGCTGGCCGCCGTGATGGCAAGGAAAGAGCGCGTGCTCCACGACATCTGGCACTTCGTGATCCCGGTGGTCGCCATCGTTGGAACGACGTGCTTGCTCATCATGTTGGAGCCAGACCTTGGGACAACACTCATCGTCGCGGCGGCTTCATTCGGTGTTCTGGCAGTGTCGACCTCGCCGCTGCGGTATGTGATGGTGACCGGGCTGGGCGGAGCGGTTGCTGCCTCGATACTGGCGTACGCCGCCGACTACCGGTTCGCCCGGGTGACTGCCTTCCTCGATCCCTACGCCGACGAACTCGGAAAGGGATATCAGGTGCTGCAAGGCCTCGGAGCCCTTGGGACGGGCGGATCCTTCGGGGTCGGCCTGGGCGCCAGCCGCACCCGGTGGGGATGGGTCCCCAACGCGCACACAGACTTCATCTTCGCCATAATCGGAGAGGAAATCGGGTTTGCGGGCGGACTCGTCATCATCTCGCTCTTCACCCTCGTAGCAGTGCTCGGGTTGATCATCGCCTTTCGAGCTCCGGATCGATTCGGCCGGCTCCTCGCCGTTGGTATCACCGTCTGGATCACCGCACAGGCCGTTGTGAACATCGGAGGCGTTGTCCAGGCGCTGCCGATCACCGGAATGCCGCTTCCGTTCATCTCCTTCGGAGGGACTGCCCTCGTGATGGCGATGGGCGCGGCCGGTGTTCTCATCAGTGTGGCGAGAAGCGGCGTCTCCAACCGGCGAAGCGGCGCCAGATGACGTTCGGGATTGCAGCGGCGGGGACGGGTGGTCATGTATTCCCCGGGCTGGCGGTTGGGGAGCAACTGGTTTCGGATGGCGTGCCGCGTTCGGACATCCTCTTCGTGGGCGGTGACCGGCTCGCCGCCAGAGTCTTTCCGGAAGCAGGGTTCCCGTACTTGCGACTCGAGGTACGAGGGCTCAGCCGGAGTCTCAGCCCCAAGAACCTGGCACTTCCGGCTGTTGTGATTCGGGCGAGTCGGAGAGCCGCCGCAGAATTCGATAACCGCCAGGTTCGGGTGGTACTCGGCATGGGGAGCTACACATCTGTGCCGGTCGGGTTGGCTGCCAGGCGCAAGCAGATTCCCCTGTACCTTCACGAGCAGAACGCTCACGCAGGTCTCGCCAACCGGCTCATGGGTCGGATGGCCGTTACGACGTTCACCTCGTTCGAACAGACTGAGGGCGCGATTCGACCGGAACATGTCGGCAATCCAATCCGAGCGGACCTCGCCGCCTTCAATCGGGCCGACCTGAGACACGCCGCCTTTGAACGCTACGGGCTCGAACCCGGCAGGGTGACCGTCGGTATCGTCGGGGGTAGTCTCGGGGCGCGCGCCGTGAACCGGGCGGTGATAGAGGCCGTCACCACATGGGATGGTCCGCCGATTCAGCTGGTGCATTTAGCCGGTGGGGATCATGTCGAAGAGGTTCGTGCGGCAGCCGCCCATTCGCACTCACCGTGGGTAGTACTGGACTTCGAGCCCGAGATGCAGTACTTCTTCGCAGCTGCAGACCTGGTGGTGGCGCGGGCGGGGGGAATGGTGGCAGAGATCACGGCAACGGGAACCCCGGCCATCTTGATCCCGGGCGGTTTCGGATCCGGAGGCCACCAGGACGCCAATGCCGCGGCACTCGAGCAGGCAGGCGCAGCGATCGCCATTGGTGAGGATCACGTGGAACGTCTGGCTCAAGTCATCGCACAGTTGGCCGGTGATCCGGCCGGGCGGCGGGGAATGTCGAGTGCGGCGCGTGACATCGCCAGGCCGGCGGCAGCTGCCACAATCGCTGATGAACTCAGGCGGGCACATGGTTGATCTAGATACTCCAAAGCGGATCCACATCATCGGCGTTGCCGGTGCCGGAATGAGTGCACTCGCCAAGTTGCTCGCCCAACTCGGACACGACGTCTCCGGATCAGACCTCAAAGCAGGACCAACCCTCGACCTTCTGGAAAGTGCCGGGGTCCGTACGTGGACGGGCAGCCGGCCGGCTGAGCTGGCATCAACCGAACTCGTGGTGGCTTCATCGGCGGTCCCTGATCACGACCCGGAGTACGTGGCGGCGGGTGAGAAAGGCATCGCGGTGTGGCGCCGTCCTCGACTATTGGAGGCTCTGACCGGCTCTATGCCAGCCATCGGAGCAACGGGCACACACGGGAAGACAACCACGACGGCGATGCTGATTGCGATGTTGCGTTCCATCGATGTGGATCCTTCGTTCGTCGTCGGCGGTGAACTCGTCGATCTCCGTACGAATGCCCACCTCGGACGGTCCTTTCCGTTTGTGATCGAAGCCGATGAAGCGTTCCGTACCTTCGAGTCGCTCCACCTGCGCGGCCTCGTTGTCACCAATGTCGAACCAGAACACCTAAATCACTTCGGGTCCGTGTTCGAGATGGAAGACGCCTTCGCCGAAGTCGTGCGACGGGTCGATGGGCCGGTGATCGTCGGTATCGACGACGCCGGCGGCAGACGGCTTGCGGACCGCACAGGCAGATCAACTTACGGAACTGCCGCGGAGTCCTCCTGGCGGATTTCCGGCGTGGAGGAGAAAGCGATGTCGGTGGCGTTTCGTCTGTCGGGACCCGGTTTCGATGAAACCGTTGCCGTGTCGCGACCTGGTTTGCACACTGCTCGAAATGCTGCGGGCGCAATTGCTCTGACCTCCGAACTCGGATTTGATGCGAGCGAGGCGGCTCGAGCCCTCAGCGATTTCGCCGGTATCAGACGGCGTTACGAGGTGAGGGCGACGATCGGGGGAATCACAATCATCGACGATTACGCCCATCATCCGACCGAGGTCGCAGCAACCGTCCGGACTGCGCTCAAGGGGGGCTGGGATCGTGTCCTGGCCGTCTTTCAGCCGCACCTCTACAGCAGGACCGAGACATTCCAGCGTGAATTCGGTCTGGCGATGTCCGGGTGCGATCACATCGTGGTCACGGACGTGTTCGGTGCCCGCGAAGTGCCAAGACCCGGAGTGACCGGAGCTCTTGTGGCAGATGCCGCCAGGACTCTCACCGACGCGGAGGTGCACTACGTTGCACACCGGGTTGATCTGGCCGGGTTCCTGGTCGGTCTGGTCGGCCCCGGTGACCTCGTCCTGACGATGGGGGCCGGTGACATCACACTGCTTCCGGATGAGCTGGCCGAACTGCTATCGCAGGGCAACGGCTGATGAACGCGTGGAGAGATCTTGCCGACCGGGGTCGGCTGAGGACCCATGTGCCACTCGCGCCCTTGACCACATACAAGCTGGGCGGGCCGGCACGGCTGCTGGTGGATGTGGACGATGCCGCCGACCTGGAATCGCTGGCGGCCGGACTCGAGGAGACGCCACTCCCGGTCCTCGTCCTCGGGAGAGGTAGCAACGTGTTGATCGCGGATGGCGGCTTCGACGGGGTCGTCGTGCGACTGGGCGGCGGATTCGCCTGGGTGCGGTGGCAACCGGGACTGGTGTCTGCAGGAGGGGCGACACCCCTTCCGCAGCTGGCGAGAAGTGCGGGAAGGGCCGGCCAGGGCGGTCTCGAGTTCTACGTTGGAATTCCGGGCTCCGTCGGCGGTGCGGTGCGCATGAATGCCGGGTGTCACGGTTCCGAGACGGCAGAGGTTCTCGAAGCAGCCGACGTATTCGATCTTCGCGACGGGTCGCGGGGGGAGCGATCACCGGCCGCCCTCGAACTCTCGTACCGGCATTCGAACCTGGTTGACACGGATATCGTCGTTGCCGCCACCTACCGGACCGATCCCGTCGATCCCGAGATCGCAGAGGAGACGATGCGTGAGGTGAGCAGATGGCGGCGCGACTACCAACCGGGCGGTACCCTCAACGCAGGGAGCGTGTTCAAGAATCCCCCAGGCGATGCGGCAGGTCGCATCATTGATCAGTGCGGCCTCAAGGGCTACTCGATAGGAGCCGTTTCGGTGTCGGAGAAGCACGCGAACTTCATCGTGGCAGAGCGGAAGGCAACAGCTCGAGATGTACATGATCTGGTGCTGTCAGTCCAAGACCTCGTCCGTCGCCGGGCCGGGGTTGATCTCGTTCCTGAGATCCGGTTCGTCGGGGATTTCGGCGAGATCTCCGGCGGGTCTGGAGCTGAAGACGGATGATCGATCCTCGGATTGCCGAACGACGCAGAACAGTGATCGAGAGCAGTGCCAGGAGAGGAGTCCGTCGGGCCATCGCCCTGCTGGCCGGGGTCGGCATCGCGGCAGCACTCATCTGGGTCCTACAGTCACCCTGGCTGTCGGTCAATGAGATCAGCCTGACAGGATCCGACCGACCGGACGTGCGAGAGGCCATCTCGACGGCCGGACTCGAGGAAGGCACCCCGCTGGTCCTGGTGCGTGCACAGAAGGTCGAAGCAGAACTCGAAGCCCTGCCATGGGTTCGGACGGCGTCGGTTCAGCGGGTGTTTCCCGATCGCGTTGAGATCGCCATCGGCCAGCGTGTTGCCGTTGCCTGGCTCTGGACGTCGGGTTCCTATGCCGTTCTCGACGTTGAGGGTGTCGTGCTCGAGTACGTCTCAACGCTCGCAGAAGGGGCCCCGGTTCTGCAGTTCGCAACCAGGCGCCTGGAACCGGGAGAAATCCACTCGGACCCTCTCGTCCTGGGCGGCCTCCAATTCTTCGCGGCCCTCGACGGACTGCTTCCAGGTTTCGAGCTGCGCGAAGAGGCGGGGGACGTGTGGGGAATGGTTGACGGCCACGAGATCCGGCTTGGACGTCCGGTCGACATGCCGGCCAAGGCCGCGGCATTGATCGCCGTCCTGGCGGATGATATCCCCGCCGGATCATCTATCAACCTGATCGCCCCCACTCGTCCCGCAGTTACGCCCTAGCCACGAGCAACCTTCAAGTTGATGTACAGGGTTAGGAAACTAGTATGGATTCCGCTCACATTTCAAGGTAAAGTTCAACCTGAACCCCTCCTGCTTGGAGCTAGACGCTATGGCCACTAAGACCTTTTCCGCGCCGCAACACTATCTCGCCGTGATCAAAGTCGTCGGTGTCGGCGGCGGCGGTGTCAACGCGGTCAACCGCATGATCGCTTCGGGCGTCCGGGGAGTGGAGTTCATTGCGATGAACACCGACGCCCAGGCGCTCCTGATGTCGGACGCTGACATCAAACTGGATCTCGGGCGTGATATCACGCGCGGGCTCGGAGCAGGAGCGAACCCCGAGGTCGGCCGGGCCGCCTCGGAGGAGCATCGAGAAGAGCTCGAGGAGGTGCTCAAAGGCGCCGACATGGTGTTCGTAACTGCCGGAGAGGGTGGAGGTACGGGCACCGGGGGCGCTCCCGTTGTTGCCGAGGTTGCCCGCAACCTCGGAGCACTGACTGTTGGAGTGGTGACCCGTCCGTTCGGTTTCGAAGGGCGCCGCCGCTCGCTGCAAGCCGAGCAGGGGATTCAGGATCTGCGGGAAGCGGTCGACACGCTGATTGTGATCCCGAACAACCGTTTGCTCGAGATCGCCGAGGAGAAGACCCCGATAATCGAGGCCTTCCGAATGGCGGATGAAGTACTCACCAACGGCGTGGCGGGAATCACCGATCTCATTACGACTCCCGGATTGATCAATGTCGACTTCGCTGATGTCAAGACGGTGATGCAGGATGCCGGGACGGCCGTGATGGGCATCGGCCGCGGCTCGGGGGAGGATCGCGCGACCCAGGCGGCCAATCGGGCGATTGCCAGTCCGCTACTGGAGACGTCGATGGACGGCGCCCGCGGTGTGCTGTTATCGGTAGCAGGTCCGAACAGCATGTCTCTGTACGAGGTGAATGCGGCTGCTACTGCGGTCGCCGAACACTGTGACGCCGATGCCGACATCATTTTCGGTGCAGTGGTCGATGATTCGCTCGGTGAGGAGATTCGCGTCACTGTGATTGCCGCGGGATTCGACCAACGGCGCCCAAGAGGGTTCGCCTCCGGCACCATCTCCGGCGGTCTCTCCAATCACAGGGACGAGGACCTCGATATTCCGAGTTTCGTTCAGGGATGATCGTTCCGCCCGGGTATCCGGGTATCGCCTTCACTACGACCGCGGAGGGGGACCTGAGGGGCAAACCGGCCGACCGCAACGCGGTAGCCGACCGCCTCGGCATCGGCCGGAATTGGGCGGTCGTTCACCAGGTCCACGGTGCGGACGTTGCCCGGGCGATCAACCCGGGCAACCATGGTCCCCGGGATGCGCTATTCACCACACAGGCCGGTCTACCTGTGGCGGTCTTCACCGCCGACTGTTTGGGGGTGGCTCTCGTGGCAGACGGCGCGGTCGGCGTCGCCCACGCAGGCTGGCGAGGCATCGTGGCGGGCGTGATCCCGGCGCTGGCTGAGAAGATGAGCAGGGCGGGATACCCCCCGGTTTCGGCAGCGATCGGTCCGGGAATCGGCCCATGCTGCTACGAGGTCGGCGCCGAAGTTGAGCGCCACTTTCCGAACGACCTCGCCGAGACGACGTGGGGAACGACCAGCGTGGACCTTCCCGGCGCGGCGCGCACCCAACTCGGCGATCTGAAGGTTTGGAACGCCGGCGCGTGTACGAGATGTTCGACCGGGTTTCATTCTCATCGCGCGAACTCGACACCGGCGAGAATGGCGACTATCGCATGGATACGCTGAAGCTCGAGGAGACGATCGAACGGGTGGCGGCCGCCGCACGGCGATCCGGCAGGCGGCCTGAAGACGTTGTGATTGTCGCAGTGGGCAAGACCTTCCCCGCCGAGGTGCTCATGGAGGCCTACCAGGCCGGTCACCGCGACTTCGGAGAGAACAGGGCGCAGGAACTCACCCTAAAGGCAGCCGCGCTGCCGGCGGATGTGCGCTGGCACTTCGTCGGGCCGCTGCAGCGGAACAAGGTACGTTTGGTTCGGCCGGCCGTCGTGCTGCTCCACTCGATGGACCGGCTGTCGCTCGGTGAGGCGTGGCTCAAGGGTCCAGGTTCACCGCCACCGGTTCTCCTCGAGGTCAACATCGGTGAAGAGCCACAGAAGGCGGGAGTCGCCCCGGATCGCGCGTCCGGCATCATCGGTGAGCTCATCGAGGTCGGCGTCGACGTGCGAGGCATCATGACCGTGCCTCCGCGTGTGGAGCGACCTGAAGCCGCCCGTCCATACTTCCAGAAGTTGGCCGGACTCAGCCGCCGACTGCAGGTCGCCTACCCGCAGGTCCGTGAGTTGTCGATGGGGATGACCGACGACTTCGAGGTGGCCATCGAAGAGGGAGCGACGCTCGTCCGCGTCGGACGGGCTATCTTTGGGCCGAGAATTCGCTAGGACAACGAGGAGCACATGGCTTCGCTGTGGCAGAAGGCCCTGATGTATCTGGGACTCGTCGATGAAGATCGAGTCGATCAGGAGCCTGAACCGGCCCCCGCGCCGGTACGCAATCGGAATGCGGTGAGGACCGTCGAACCTCAAGGACGCCAGGAACGCGTGGCAGGACGTCGCGTCGAACCGCCGCCCATTTCGAGGCGTTCACATCCACCGGCGGCGGCGCGGTCGACGGGGGGAGTGCGCCCCGTGCCGACCATAGAAGCGCAGACCGACATCATCGAGCCGGGACATTTCGACGATGCGAAACTTCTCGCCGACCGCATCCGTGACAGGGTTCCGGTTGTTTTGAACATGCGGAACACAGAGCCGGAGATGGTGCGCCGTCTCGTCGATTTCTGTACAGGACTTACCTACGCTCTCGATGGATCGATGAGGAAGATCGACGAAGGCGTGATCCTCGTCTTGCCGCCTAGGGTGTCTCTTGGACGTGAAGAAAAACGTCGCCTCGCCGATCTCGGCTTGTACGGCCTCGGAGACGGACAGACGTGATCTTCCTGTGAGCTTCGTACGCGCTCTCATCGACCTGTACATTCTCGTCCTGTTCGGGCGAATCATCCTCAGCTTCTTCGAGGTTCCGTCCGACCACGCAGTGGCCAGGATCAGATCGATTCTGGCTTCCCTCACCGACCCCGTGCTGATCCCGTTGCGGCGGGTCATCCCACCGGTGCGGATGGGCGCGGCTGCGCTCGATCTCTCTCCACTGGTTGTCCTATTTGCACTGAGCCTGCTTCGCAACCTCCTATAGGCGGATGAGGCCATTCCCCGCCGTCAGTTCGGACTAAGCTCACCCCATCCCGACCGTCACGAGGATCCGGAGCCATGCCACTGAGCCCTATCGACGTACAACAGCAAACCTTCAAGGTCGCCCTACGGGGCTACGCCGAAGACGAGGTAGATGAGTTCCTCGATGAGGTCGTGATTTCGCTGCGGGACTACGAGCAACGCCTACGGGACGCACAGGAGCGAGTTGCGGTCCTCGAAGAGCAACTGTCGGCCAATCGAGAGACCGAGGACGCCATGCGTCGCACCTTCCTGGCTGCACAGCGCACGGCCGATGCAATCGTGGAAGAGGCCAAGTCCGAGTCCGAGCGTCTGATGGCCGACGCGCGCGGCGAAGTCGAACGGGTGATGCTCGGGCAGACTGAGGAAAAGGCGCATCTCCTCGCCGAGACCGCACTCCTGCGCGATCGGGTCCATGGATTGCGGGCTGCGCTGGCCGATCTCGCCGGCGGGACGCTCGAACGACTTGACGACCTGGACGTCGATGCCACTGCCGATCGTGTCGCGGCCACCGCCGGCCCCATCGAAGGTATTGGGGCGGCTGAACCCGAACGCGAAACTTTCTCCGAGCGTGAACCATTGAAACCCCCTTATGAGCCGGAGACCCCGAGGGGCGCCTATGCGCCGGAGGTCTATGAGTCCGATGACGAGGACGTTGCCGACCTTCGAGATGCCGGCCCAGAAGAACTCGAAGACGAGTACGAAGACCGCGATGAGCACCGCCTCGAGAGTGCCGACGAAGACGCCGTTGAGGACGTCGAGCGGGCCGAGAGAGACGTCGAGGACGAGGATCAAGACGAGGATCAGGACGTCGAAATCGCCAAGGTCCCCGACTGGATGACCCGTGATGACCCGGGTTCCCCAGAGCCGCAACGTGAGTTCCGCCGACCTTGGGAGCGGGACGACCGCTGAACAGGGACTTTCGGCCTACTCGACGTTCCCTTTTTCCACTCGCAAACCGAGTGGAGTTCCTGCCAGGTCGATCGTCTCCGCGAGTTCGGTTTGTTGGATAGCTGTTGCCAGTACCTCATCGGCGATGAGGTCGAGGTATAGATCGAACGCTGCCGATATCCTCGCATCGGCGCTCGACCACCACACCGCCACCCGGTCGGTCACGTCCAGGTCGAGGTCGCGGCGGATCATCTGGATACGGTTGACGATCTCCCTGGCGAATCCCTCGACGATCAGTTCTTCTGTGAGCTCGACATCTACTGCGACCGAGATCGCTCCTTCCGTGGCCACCACGACGCCGGGCTTCGGTGTCCGCTGGAGGATGATGTCGTCGAGACTGAGTTCGTGGCCTTCGACGCTGATCGTCGCCCCCTGCTGGATCCGGTGCAGGTCTTCTTGAGCAACTTCTCCCAAGGCCGTGTCGATCTTTTTGACCTGGCGGCCGAGGCGGGGGCCAAGCGTCTTGAAGTTGGCCCGCGCGGAAAGGTCGATGAGGTCTCCTTCGTCGGCGCTGGTGGCGACGAGCTTCACATTCAGCTCCTCGACGATGAGGTCCACATGTGAGGCCACGGCCGTCTGGACGTCTGCATCCCTGGTGATGATGGTGGCGGAGGCGAGTGGTTGACGAACTCGCATGGCGTGCTGTTTGCGAATGTTGTGTCCGAGCCGTACCACCGTCCGGATGGCTGCCATCGACCCTTCGAGTTCCTCGTCGATCAGGGAGCGGTCGGCGGTCGGGTAGTCGGCCAGGTGCACCGATTCGGGAGCGTTGGGGTCGTGCGCAACCACGAGCTCCTGATGAAGGTGCTCGGTCACAAATGGCAGTACCGGTGCCAGCACCTTTGAGAACATGACGAGCGCTTCATACAGAGTTGCGAAGGCAGACAACTTGTCGGAGTCATCGGCGTGTCGCGTCCGCCAGAAGCGCCGGCGTGAACGGCGAATATACCAATTCGTGAGATCGTCGATGAACGACAGGGTCGGTCCGACAACGTTGTAGAGGTAGTAGCCCTCCATCTCGTCGTTCACCCGGACGATCAGGCTCTGGAGGGCGCTCAACAGCCACCGGTCCAGCTCGGGTCGGTCGGTCACCGACGGGGCTGACCTGAGGTCGGCCATTGTGATGCCGTCGGCTTCTGCATAGGTCGTGAAGAATGAGAAGGCGTTCCAAAGCGGCAGCAACACAGTCCGTACAACTTCGCGCACCCCTGCTTCAGAGAACCGGAGCGACTCGGCGCGCATCAGGGGAGAGTCGATCAGGTAGGCGCGCAGTGCGTCTGCACCGAAGGTGTCGAGGATGTGACTCGGATCCGGGTAGTTCTTGAGGCTCTTGGACATCTTGCGGCCATCCTCGGCCAGGATCATGCCGGACACGATGCAGTTCTGAAACGGCTCCCTATCAAACAGGGCGGCGGCAAGTACGACCAGTGTGTAGAACCACCCGCGAGTCTGATCGAGGCTCTCGTTGATGAAGTTGGCGGGGAAATTGGAGGCGAACCACTCGCTGTTCTCGAACGGATAGTGCGGTTGCGCGTACGGCATCGACCCGGACTCGAACCAGCAGTCGAGAACCTCGGGGACTCGGGTGGCGGTTGTCTCACACTCGGGGCAAGGGAATGTGACCGGATCCACGATGTGTTTGTGCAGGTCTGCGACCCGGACCCCGGAGAATGACTCCAACTCATCGATCGATCCGATGCAGGTCGTGTGACCGTTCGGGCACTCCCAGACCGGTATGCAGGATCCCCAGTAGCGATTCCGGCTGATAGCCCAGTCTCTCGCTCCTTCCAGCCAGTTACCGAACCGTTTCTCGCCGACGTGGGCCGGCACCCAGTGGATATTCCGATTCAGTTCGACCATGCGATCCTTGAATTGTTCGACGCCCACGAACCAGGTGGGGATCGCCTTGTAGATGAGGGGGGTCTCCGTGCGCCAGCAGAATGGATACGGGTGTCTGATCTGGTCGCGCTTGACCAGAAGGCCCTTGATCTTGAGCAGGTCGATCAGCTTGGCGTCCGCGTCCTTCACGTACATGCCGGCCACATCCGGAACGTCGCTGGTGAACCTGGCTTCGGCATCGACGGGATCAACGAGGACATCCAGACCGGCGGCCTGGAGTGCATAGAAGTCGACCTCACCGTAGGCAGGCGCCATGTGTACGAGACCGGTGCCTTCTTCTGTGCTCGTCTCTTCTGATGAGATCACGCGGAAGGCTCCGTGGTCGCGTTCCTCTCCGAAGTAGTCGAACGGAGGCTCGTAGGTGGTGCCGAGCATGTCGCGGCCCTTGGCTCTGGCAATGACCTCTCCACCGTCGGGCCAGAGCGTTTCAACGAGTGCCTCGGCTATCCAGTACTGGTCGTAGCCGTCCCGCACACAGACGTAGTCGATATCGGGGCCGACTGCTACTGCGAGGTTGCCGGGAAGGGTCCACGGTGTAGTGGTCCAGATCAACAGCCAATCTCCGGGCCGGACACCTCCAACCCCTTCGACGGTCTTGAGGCGAACGGTGATCGCTGGATCATCGACGTCCCGGTAATCCATGTTGGCTTCGAAGTTCGAAAGGGGGGTCGTGGCTCCCCACGAGTACGGCAAGACTTTGAAATCCCGGTAGATGAGACCCTTGTCCCAGAGCTGCTTGAACACCCACCAGACGGACTCCATGAACTCGGGGTCCATCGTCTTGTAGTCGTTTTCGAAATCGATCCACCGGCCGATCCGTTTGGTGATGTCCTCCCACTCTTCGGTGGTCTGATTGACCAGCAACCGGCATGCTTCGTTGTAGCGATCGACCCCGTACTCGAGGATCTCCTTCGGTCCCGAGATTCCGAGTTGTTTCTCGACTTCCATCTCGACGGGCAGCCCGTGTGTATCCCAGCCAAACCGGCGCTCGATGCGGTGCCCCTTCATCGTCCAGTAGCGGGGAACGATGTCCTTGATTACACCAACGAGAATGTGCCCGTAGTGCGGGCTGCCGGTTGCGAACGGGGGGCCGTCGTAGAAAGTGAAGCTCTGGTCCGAGGGTCGCTGCTCGATCGACTTCTCGAATGCGCCGATCTCGTCCCAGAGTTCCAGAATTCGCCCGTCGAGCGCGGGTAGATCGACGTTCGATGCGACTCGGCGAAACCCTTCCATCAGGCCCCTGCTCCTCGTGTTTCGGACCAGCCATCGTAGTGTGATCGAACACCCGCCCCGCCGCCCCATCGCTGCGTGACGACCAGCTCGTCGTCCCCAGGAAGGGCCCCACGCGCAATTCGCAATTCTCAGTGCTGGCTTGGACCATGGAGCCAATGATCAGCCGGCCAGAAATCGCGGGAGCTCTCCAGGCGTCCGGCGACGACACCCTCATCGACGTGTGGATCGTGCCGGGGGCCCGTACGGCCGGTATCACCGGCCTGCACGACGGCGCCCTGCGGGTGCGGGTGTCGGCGCCCGCAGAGGGGGGCAAGGCCAACCGGGCCGTTCTGAAGTTGATAGAGGATCTCGTCGGAGCCAGGACAAACCTCACGCGAGGGGCCGGCTCGAGGCGGAAACGAGTACGTGTGGCCGGCCGCACGCCGGCAGTGATCGCCGACGCCCTGTTCGAGCATCTGGCACGGCACCCGAAGTCGCCATAGCTCAGACATCAGATCGTGCGCAGCCGATCGGCTTGCGCCTCATATCCTGCTAGGTTCTCCCGCCAAGAGGAGGAAGATGGCTCGTAAACTCTCACCAGGGACGCTCAATCGGCTTCGCGAGAAGCTCGAAGAAGAGCGCGAGAGTTTGGCGCGTCTGCTCGATGAGCATGAGCAGGAGCGCGAGGAAGCTCGCCTCGCCGAGACGGCATCCGAACGCAGCCCGGATCCGATGACGGCTGAGGGCGGATCCATGGCCTTTGAGTACGAGAAGGAACTCTCGATCGATCAGAATGCCGCCGATCTACTGATCAAGGTCGAACATGCGCTCGGTCGGCTCGAGCGAGGCGAGTACGGCATCTGCGAGTCATGTGGCACGTCCGTACCGGTTGCCCGGTTGGAGGCCCTTCCCTATGTCACGCTCTGCGTTGACTGTGCCAGAGACAGACGCTGAATCGAATCCCCAGGCGCAACGTGCACTTGCGCTAGGCGGTGGTACCGCGGCCGTCGTCATTCTGGCCGACCGCCTGACAAAGCTCTGGGCGCTCAATGCGCTGGCAGATGGCCGGATCGTGGCCCTCGATGGCGTGCTCGAGTTCCAGCTGTCGTTCAACACCGGCGCCGCCTACGGGCTGTTCAAAGGGGGCGGGAGCCTCATCGCCGGGGCCGCTCTCGTGGCCACCGGATTGATCATCTACGCTCTGCGCTCGATCGAGCGCAGGTACGAGGCAATCACCCTCGGTGCGATCATGGGGGGTGCGCTGGGTAACCTGATTGACCGCATCGCTCGGGGACCAGGCTGGTTTGACGGTGCCGTCGTCGACTGGATTGGAACACCGCTATGGCCGAATTTCAATATCGCAGACAGCGCGATCTCGGTGGGGGCGGTGCTGCTGATCCTGGCGAGCTTCCGCCGCCGCTGACGCACGTCGTACCGCCGGAACTGGCCGGAGAGCGGCTCGATAAGATCGTTGCCGTCCTCGCCGGCATCAGCCGGTCGGCCGCCGCTCGCCTGGTCGGCGGGGGTGAGGTCGAGGCAGACGGCAGACCAGTCACTGCCAGTGAGCGGCTGGCGGCGGGGGTCGTGGTGGGCTTTCCGGCACCCGTTGCGGGTGCCGCTCTGCCACCGGACGACACGGTTCCATTCACGGTGCGATACGAGGACGAGTGGATCGCAGTCGTTGACAAACCCTCCGGGGTCGTCGTGCATCCAGGCGCCGGCCGGGATTTGGGGACGCTGGCCGGCGGACTCCTGGCCCGCTGGCCCGAAATCGCGGGGGTCGGCGAGGAGGGCCGGTGGGGCATCGTGCACCGTCTCGACCGCGAGACGTCTGGTTTGCTGCTGGTCGCCAAGACCGACGAGGCGCACGCTGCGCTTCAGGCGGCCATCAGCGCTCGAACTGTCTCCCGGGATTACCTCGCTCTCGTGCACGGCCGCCTCCACATGAACACGGGAACGATCGATGCGCCCATCGCCCGCGACCCGGATCGGGCTACCCGTATGGCCGTGGTCGCGGTAGGTCGGCCGGCCCGCACCCACTACTCCGTGCAGGCTGCCTGGGGAGAGCGGGCTTCTCTGCTGGATCTCGCGCTCGAAACGGGACGAACACACCAGATCCGCGTTCACCTCAGGTTGATCGGCCATCCCGTGTTCGATGACCGCGTATACGGCAAGGGGGGACCGCGGTCGGGAGCCGGGCGCCTGTGGCTGCATGCACACCACCTGGAGCTGGATCATCCGCTGACCGGCGTCCGCCTGGAAGTCGACGCCCCGCTGCCGGATGACCTGTCCCGGTCGCTCGATATACTCGGCGAACCGGACTACGGGTCACTTCGCGGCTGACGCGGGAGACCCAGGGTGTGGCTGGCGGGGGTGGTGTCGCCTTCCTCCGAGCTTCCTAGTTGAAGAACGTGGCGGCGAGATCGTAGAGATCCGGATCCACTCCCCGGATGCTCTCGCATGCTTCTCCGAGCGGTATCGCCGTCATCTTGTCACCTCGCACGGCAACCATGACCCGGGTCTCTCCGGCGATGGCCAGGTCGACGGCGGCCGCCCCGAACCGGGTTCCCAACACCCTGTCGAACGCCGTGGGGGTTCCGCCCCTCTGGAGATGGCCGAGCACCGTCACTCTCGTCTCGAAACCAGTCCGTTGCTCTAATTCCGGAGCGATCTGGTAGGCAACACCACCGAGCCGTTCGAACCCGAACGCATCGATCGACCGATTCACTTCAAGGCCGGCAGGAGGTGGGACGCCCTCGGCCACGACGACCACCGAGTACGTGCGCCCCCTGCGGTGTCGCTTCTTGATCATGCCGGCGATGCCGTCGAGGTCGTACGGGACTTCGGGGATGAGCAGAGCGTCGGCTCCACCAGCGATGGCGGCGTAGGTGGCGATCCAACCCTTCGTTCTTCCCATCACTTCGACGAGCATGATCCGGTTGTGTGATTCTGCGGTCGTGGCGATCCGATCCACGGCGTCGGTGGCGATGCTGAGGGCCGTGTCGAAGCCGAAGGTGTAATCGGTGGCGGCGATGTCGTTGTCGATCGTCTTGGGGACGCCGACGACCTGAAGGCCGTCTTCTGACAACCTCAATGCCGTGCGGAGGGTGCCGTCACCGCCGATGACGATCAAGGAGTCGATGCCGTTTCGTTCGATCGTTCCGCGTACGCTGTCAAATCCGTCGCCGTGCACGTAGGGATCTTTGCGGGAGGTGCCGAGGATGGTTCCACCACGCTGGAGGATCCCGCGTACGTCATCACGGTCGAGCGGGCGGGTACGGCCGTCCATCAACCCTTCCCAGCCATTGAGCACACCGACTACCTCTGCGTCGTGGTGTTCGGTTGCGCGGCTGACTACTGCTCGGATTACCGCGTTGAGCCCGGGGCAATCCCCGCCGGCCGTGAGAACACCGATGACCCCGCTCATCAGTACAGGAACATCGGCTTGCCGCTGACATGACGGACTTTGGGCCGGTACTCGTCCCGGTCGTAGAGTTCGTCGATGTCGACCCGTTTCAGTCCTTCGGTGGTGACCGAAATCGGCACGCTCGTATAGGTTCCGCCGCGCAGCGCAACCATTCGACCGGTTGCTCCCTCCATGGCGAGGTCCGCCGCCATGACCGCGAAGTTGATCGCCACCATCAGGTCGAGCGAATCGGGACTTCCCGAGCGCATCAAGTAGGCGAGTCGTTGCTCGATGATCGAGATACCGGTCCGTTCCTTGATCAACTGCGCGGTGATGTCTCCGATACCTCCGAGCTTGCGGTGTCCGAACGCATCGGCCTCGCCTCGTTCAACGATGTCGCCACCGATCAACTGGGCTCCCTCGGAGATCGTCAAGATCGCGTAGTTGCTCGGGTTCTTTGCCCGATCTTCAACCAGGAACGTGCACAAACGATCGATGTCGAACGGAACCTCGGAGATGACCGCACGATCCACGCCTGAGAGGTAGGCAGTGACGAGCGAGGTCTCGCCGCTGTTGCGTCCGAACAACTCAACGACGGCGATTCGCTCGTGGGACCCGGTGGCGGTGCGCAGGTTCGTGATGAATTGCACGCCGCGAGTGACGGCTGTGGAGAATCCGATGCAGTATTCGGTTCCGTGCACGTCGTTGTCCATCGTCTTGGGGATGGCAATGACGGGAAATCCCTCTTCGTGGAGGCGCTGGCCGAACGAGAGGGTGTCGTCGCCGCCGATCGGTATGAGGACGTCGAGTTTCTGGTCCTCCAGCACGCGCAAGGCGTGGTTGGTGAAGTCGTGAGGTCCTTCACCGCTGATCTGATCCTGGAGGAAGTCGGGAACGTCCTTGGTGCGGACCCGCTGGGGGTTCGTGCGTGACGTGTGCAACATGGTGCCGCCGGTGCGGTCGATGGTTCTCACGACATCCGGGCTCAATGTCAGGAAGTGCCGGGAAGCCGAGTCGGGATCCGCCGGATTGTGTTCCAGCACCCCGCCCCAGCCGCGCCGGATGCCGACTACTTCATGGCCCTGCTCGGCCACGCGGTTGACAACCGCCTTTATGCATGGGTTGAGGCCCGGGACGTCGCCCCCTCCGGTCAGAATGCCGATACGCATGGTGAACTCCGATTATGCCTTCTGTCGTGTGGGTGTAAGTCGTCTTGTCGCGTTGAGCGACCCGTTCATCTACCTTGATAGACGTCGATGAAACGACGGTAGTTGGAGGAGATCGACTCGACCGCCTCTGCGCGGCTCATCGTTCCGTCCTTGTAGCCTTCGACGCCTGCCCACCAGATCGACCGGCCGATGGCAAACCCTGCGTAGCCGGGCACGCCGGATCCCATCCGCAACCAGTGGTCGACCTTGGCATCGTCTGCACCACGGCCGAGAACAACGGCGATGACGTCATCACGGCCACCGGATTTGATGAGATCGGACAGCAGCTCACAGTTGCGACGGCGATCAAGACCTTCGATCTTCCAGATATCCGGCTCAACGCCCGCCTCGAGGATCTGTCGGATCGCTTGGAGTGTGAGGTAAGGGCGGGCCTCCGAGTCGTAGTCGGCAGCCGACCCGACCAGGGCCAGTTGTTGGGCGGTTGGGGGCACCAGCAACTCGAAGAGGTAGGTACGTCCTTTGTCGTGCAACCAGTCGCCGAGTCGCTTGAGACGCTCGCCCTGGACCCGATTGTCCTCGGGAGCATCGTCGGGGTTCCAGCGGACGAGCACCTTCGAGAACTCGGGATCGAACCGCTCGATGTGGTCTCCGAACTCGTCCCCGTACTCGAAATCGAAGAGAGGTTGGCCGGATGACTCGACCGGCATCGCCAGCTTGATGCCGCGCTGCTTGGCATCGCGGGCCACATCGGCTCCCATCTCCTCATCGACGAGCACACCAACGATATCCGGGGAGAGCCCGTCGTCGACTGCTTTGAGGGCACCTTCGTATACGAGGCGCTTGGCATCCGAGAGGGCCGCTTGCTCTTCGGCGCTGGCTTCGCGACCGCTGATCCCGAACATCTTCGACTTGAAACTCCCCCGGTGATCGAAGGCGAGGATGAACAACTCGTCACGCATGTGGTTTCTCCCTTGGAGTTTTCGACGAACCAACTGTAGTGGCACTGCATGTGAGCGAGAACGCGCATGTCTGCCGTTCGAGTAGCGTGGTCGACCATGGAAACGGGTACCGTCTGCTATCGCCATCCGGACCGGGAGACCCTCCTTGGCTGCGCTACTTGCGGTAAGCCGATCTGCATTGAGTGTGCCGTAGACACTCCCGCAGGTCAGAAGTGCTTCGAGTGCGCCCGCCCGGCTGCCCGGCAGGTCTCCGCCAGACAGTTGCTGAATCGGCCGACTCCGGTGTCGTTCGGATTGATCGGAGTGGCCGTGCTGCTGTTCGTGGCGCCCAGGGTCGTACCGGGTCTGGCCGAGCCGACCGTACAATGGGCAAGGGACCTGATCGAACAGAACGCCGCTCAGGCCAACTGGCTGGTCGCGGACGGGGAGTGGTGGCGAGTCCTCACAGCCGCGTTTCTGCACGGGAGTTCGACCCACCTTCTCTTCAATATGTGGGCGTTGTACGTCTTCGGACCCGAACTCGAACGTCAAATCGGGTCGTCGACGTTTGCGGTCCTGTACTTGTCGACGGCCGCCGCTGGGGGAGCGGCCGCTTACCTTCTGAGCGCCGAGTTCACGGTTCTCGTCGGAGCATCCGGTGCCATCTTTGGACTATTCGGAGTGTGGCTGGTCGGGTCCTGGCGGGTGCGGCATACACGGGCGGGCGCCGCCCTGTACCGCCAGCTCATCATCCTGCTCGGCATCAACGCGGTTTTCTCGTTTGTTGTTCCACAGATCTCCTGGCAGGGCCACCTGGGTGGATTCCTGGCCGGCCTTGCCATCGGCTATTTGTGGGGACAGGTCCCGAATAAGACGACGATGAACCGGACGGCCATCGCCGCCGCGGTCGGACTCGTCGCGTTGTTCCTGGTCATCGTTGTGTAATGGAGTCCGATGGCAGCCGCGGGCGCGAAATGCACCTCTCGCCTCGCGATCGGGGAGCCGGGCCAACTGCTACAGTCGGGAATCCCACTGATGTAGTTCGGACTCATGGACCGCGATAGCTTCGCCCACCTCCACGTTCACACAGAGTTCTCGATGCTCGACGGTGCTGCGCGGGTGAACGATCTGGTAGCCGCCGTCAAGGCCGACGGGCAACCGGCGGTTGCGATCACGGATCACGGCGTCATGTACGGCGTCGTTGATTTCTACAAGGCAGCGACCCGAGCCGGCATCAAGCCGATCATCGGGGTCGAAGCCTATGTGACACCCGGCAGCCGATTCGATCGACCTGCCCGCGCCGAGAATATCCGGCACCACATGACGTTGCTGGCAGAGAACCAGACCGGTTACCGCAATCTCATGCAACTCGTCAGCAAGTCGTACCTCGAGGGGTACTACTACAAGCCGCGGATGGATATCGACCTGCTCAGCTGCTACTCCGAGGGCATCATCGCCACCTCGGGCTGTCTCGGCGGCCATGTGCCGAGCCTGCTTGCTCCAGATGCTTCACGGGAAGAGGGCAACACGCAGCTGAGCAGGGATTTCGACGGTGCCGTCGAGGCTGCCGCGATGTATCAGGACATCTTCGGTCGCGACAACTTCTTCATCGAGCTGGGGGATCACGGGATCGAAGCGCAGCGACGAATTCTGCCCGATCTGGCGGACATCTCCCGCAAGCTCAGCGCTCCGCTGCTGGCTGCCAACGACTCGCACTACATCACCGCGGAGGATGCGGCGGCCCACGACGTTCTCCTTTGCATTCAAACCGGTTCGACAATCGACGACGAGAACCGATTTCGATTCGAGGGATCCGGTCTCTACGTGAAAACTGCCGCCGAAATGCGATCCCTGTTCCCGGAGGAGCGCTTCCCCGGAGCTCTCACCAACACGTTGTGGGTCGCCGAGCGGGCCAACGTGGAGTTGGAGTTCGGCAACTTCCTGTTGCCGGTATTCCCCGTTCCCGAGGGGCACACCGAGCGGTCATTCCTTCGCGAGTTGGTCGAGGAGGGGGCCCGGCTTCGGTACGGCGATCCGGTGCCGGAGGATGCGCGGGAGCGAATCGAACACGAGCTCCGCATCATCGACGACATGGGCTTTCCTGCCTACTTCCTCATCGTGTGGGATCTCATTCGCTATGCCCGCCAGCAGCGGATACGCGTTGGACCTGGTCGCGGTAGTGCGGCCGGCTCCATCGTTTCGTATTGCCTTCGGATCACCGACCTCGATCCGCTCCAATACGGCATGATCTTCGAGCGGTTCCTCAATCCCGGCCGCCGGGAGATGCCCGACATCGACATGGACTTCGATGAACGCTATCGGGGTGAAATGATCCGGTACGCCGCAGAGAAATACGGGTCGGACCACGTCGCCCAGATCATCACCTTCTCCACCATCAAAGGCAAACAGGCTATTCGTGACGCCGCTCGGGTTCTGGGACATCCCTACGGTCTGGGCGACCGGGTTGCCAAGCTGATGCCTCCTGCGATTCTCGGCAAAGAGCCTTCGTTAGAACAGTGTCTGACTCCTCCGGCGGCGGAGGCCGATGTCACCGTGAAAGACTGGTTTTCGAATGCGGCGGGTTTGCGGGACGCCTACGAAGCCGAGGCCGAAGTTCGCCAGGTGGTTGACGCCGCCAAAGGCCTCGAAGGACTCCGCAGGCAGGACTCGATCCATGCGGCGGCGGTCGTCATTGCTCCGGAGCCCCTGACAGGGCTCGTGCCCATCCAGCAGAAGGGCGAAGGCGCTGAGATCGTCACGCAGTACGAGATGCACGGAATTGCCGACCTCGGCCTCCTCAAGATGGACTTCCTCGGTCTGCGCACCCTGGCGATCATTGAGCGAACGCTGGAATTGATCGAGGCGTCCGGTGGCGGGATCATCGACATCGACAGTGTCCCGCTGGACGATCCGGAGACCTTCGAGTTGATTCGGAACACGGACACCGTTGGAGTGTTCCAGTTGGAGGGCTCGGCGATGCGGTCGCTGATCCGCTCGCTTCAGCCGGAAACATTCGATCACATCGTTGCCACGAACGCTCTGTTCCGTCCCGGTCCCATGGGTCAGAACATGCACTACGAGTACGCAGAGCGCAAGAACAAGCGCAAGACGGTTGAATACCCGCATCCCGCCACCAAACCGTTCCTCGAATCCACTTACGGGATCATCGTCTACCAGGAGCAGGTCATGCAGGTCGCCCGCGACCTGGCCGGCTACTCGATGGCCGAAGCAGACAATCTCCGCAAGGCGATGGGCAAGAAGATCAAATCGGTGATGAACGCCGAGAAGCAGAAATTCGCGGAGGGGTGCGCGGCGCAGGGCCACCCGGTGAATCTCGGTCGTGAGTTGTGGGATGCCATCGAACCGTTCGCCGGCTACGGCTTCAACATCCCGCACAGCGCCTGCTACGCCTACATCGCCTTTCAGACGGCGTACCTCAAGGCTCACTATCCGGCCGAATACATGGCCGCCATCCTCACCTCGACCAAAAAGGACAAAGACCGAACGGCTCTCTATCTCGGCGAGTGCAGAAATATGGGCTCGAGCGTGCTGGTGCCGGACGTAAACGAATCCGAGGTTGATTTCACAGTTCGCTCCGGCAAGATCCGGTTCGGTCTCTCGGCGGTACGCAATGTGGGGGAAGGCGTTGTGGAGAGGATCATCGAGGCACGGACCGAGGGAGGGCCGTTCACCGATTTCCAGGACTTCGTCGACCGCGTCGACGTCTCCGCCCTCAATCGCCGGACGGTGGAGTCGCTCATCAAGGCCGGAGCGTTCGATGCGCTCGGATTGGCTCGGAAGGGACTGATCCTGACGTTCGAGCAGATACTCGAATCAACGATTGCCCGCAGACGCAAGGAAGACCTCGGCCAGTTCAGCCTCTTCGGCGGCGAGCAAGAAGTCTTCTCCGAAGTCGTAGAGATTCCGGATGACGAGTGGGACAAACGGACGAAACTCGGATTCGAGAAGGAGATGCTGGGCCTGTTCATCTCCGACCATCCGTTGCTCGGTATCGAGGGACTGTTGCGACGTGTGGTCACTTGCGGTATCCCGGATCTGATGGAACTCACCGACGGAGCGTCCATCACGGTCGGTGGTCTGGTCTCGGGTATCAATCGCCGCTTCACGCGCAACGGTGATCAGATGATCTACTTCACCATCGAGGATCTGGCCGGCTCCGTTGAAGTCGTTGCCTTCCCGCGTACCGTCAACGAGTGCGGACCGCTGATTCGCGAGGATGCAATTCTACTGGTGAGGGGTCGCTTGGACCATCGTGGTGACGATGTCAAGGTGATGGCCTACGGCATTGAAGAGCCGCAACTCGATCCCGACGGCGCGGTGACGCTCGAGATCCCTGCCCGCTTGCTCTCACCCGAACGGGTCAAGCAATTGAAGGATGTGTTGATCAACCATCCGGGGCAAGCCCCCGTATATCTCCACATGACGACGGACACCGGACACAAGGTGTTGAAGCTGGGTGACGACCACCGCGTCGAGCCGCGCAGCGACCTCTATGCGGAGTTGCGCGAGCTTTTCGGACAGAAATCGATACTCTGAAAGGGGCCATTTCAGAGGTTCTGGGTTCTAGGTTCTAGGTTGCGACGGGGAGCCGCGGACTCCTTCAGAACCCCAGGACGTCCAGACCCTCCGCTCTAGTGAACAACTCGTCCAACGCGTGCAGGCTGGTCGGGCTTTCCGGTTGCCAGGGGACCGTCGCCACGACCGTCTTGTGGTGGGCTGCGAACTCTCCGCGATGCGCTGCTTGTCGTGTTGCTTCGGACGACCATCTGCGCAGGTTCTCGGCCAGAACCGGAGGTGTGTCTGCCGGTGCCGGGGCCGTCGTCCAAAAGTCTGGGAGCGATCGATTGAACACAACCAGTTCCGGGCGGCTGGCGACCTTGGGGAGCTCACGGAAGAAGCGCTCTGCTTCTCGCAACGGCGCCGGATCTGCGGTCGTCACGACGAGAGTCGATGCCTGCCTGAAGTGCCGCTCGATGGCGGCCGCTCGCCGCGAAACACTGTCGTGGGTTGTGCGGAGATCAAACAGGAACTCGGCCACTCTCTCGAGTAGATCGGAGCCGAGCACGGCGCTCGCCATCCGCAGGGCCGGACGTCCGGCGATTCGGAACAAGCTGCGTCGACCGGGGAGCGGGCCACCGGTGATCCAGCGGATGAGGCGTCCACCGACGAGATCGCGTGTCTCCGCCGGTGCCGTGAAGAACTCGATGCCGCCGGCCGCCGGTGGAGTATCCACGACTACCACATCCCACTCGCCGCTCTCCAGATGATCGGCCATCCGTTCAGCGGCGGCATACGACTGGCTGGCCGGGAAATGCCTGGCGGCCACCCGGAAGAACTCGGAGGATACGAGCCGTTCGGCCACCTCCGGATCGGCATGGCGTCGTGCAACCGCATCCCACGAGTGTTCGGCGTCGAGCATTGCCCCCCAGAGAAGTTCGAGTTGCGCATTGGCGGTTGGAACTGCTCCGAGCGTTCCGACACCAAGCGCGTCCGCCAAGCGCCGGGCCGGATCTACGGTGAGCGCGAGTGTGCGTTTTCCCGACCGGGCGGCACGGACGGCAATGGCAGCCGACAGCGTGGTCTTGCCGACGCCGCCCGCTCCGGTGACGAGGATCGCCCTGGTCACAGGGACTCCAACAGATCGGCGAGTCGCTCTGCTACTTCGGCCGGCCCGGTTGCTCCGAACAGATACGGCAACCGAGGTCCGTCGGGTGTTTGCTTGAGCCACTTCGTTTGTTCTTCGACCAGACCGTGGTGGAGCAGCGCCGCTTCGTGCACGGCTCCCTTCGAGGGGCCGGTCGACACCGGAACCCCCAACGGTTCCAGGACGCGGTTCGTGATGACCCCCTTCGTAGTGATCAGCTTCGAATTCTGAAGCCAGATCATTGCCTCGGCCGTTTCCAGGGCCGGCAGTTCTTCAGCAAGCGTGACCAGCACGAGGGCAGATCGAGCCGGATCGGCGAGGATGTCGGCCATCCAGGCCGCCTGGTCGCGAATCCGGCCGGTTGGCACCAGATCCGAAACCGTGCGGGGGGCGCGCAAGTGCGAACCGATCTGGCCGATCGGTGGGCCGTCTGCCACGACGAGATCCCAGGTGTCTCCACGTCGCACCTCATAGAGCACCTTGCCCATCGTGACGATCTCGCGGATGCCGGGGGCGGCCGAGGCGAGCGCATCGAAGGCGCTGGCCAGGGGTCCCAACCTGGCGAACTTGGGGATGCCGACCTGAAGGCGCAGGTATTCATCGAGGGCGGCCGGGCGCTCGACCTGCAGTGCCGACAGACCGCTGCGGATCTCGTGGGGGTTCGGTCCGAGAGTCTCGACGCCTAGGTGTTCGCCCAGGCCGCCTGATTCGGTCATGGAAATGGCCAGGGTCCTGCGTCCGGCCCGTACGGAGCGCAGCGCGAGGGCTGCTGCCACGGCCGACCGGCCCACCCCTCCCTTTCCGGTGACTATGACGAGCCGCAATGAATCCATCGGAGTCAGGGTAGTGGTGCCGGACTACCGCCAGACCGATCGAACGGACGGTCGACGCGATAGCCTGAGGGAAAGCAATGTATTGGAGTTCACCACATGGCAGAGTTCGACGTCGACCAGTTCATCGCTCGCTTCCAGGCCCGGGCTGATGCCGTCAAAGAGCGAAACCTTCCACCGGTCGCCGGTCCAGAGCGTCAGCGCCTCATCGAGCAGGCCGAGGCCGATTTCATGGACTTCTCGTTGGTTGCCAAAGCTTCCTGGGCGGTGGAGGAAGGGATGCTGGTGTTTCGGATCCCCCTCGGAGGCACCTAGGGCAATCGGCAATTGGTCCCGTGCTGTGTCCGCACTTCGCCGGTAGCCGTTGGAATACGAGGGTCGCGTTTCGGGAAAGAGCGCTACCCCTTGTTTGCTCGCTTTGCCTCGAGCCGTCGTTCTTCGTCGATGCGTTCGAGGCCGGGGTCCGAGTAGTCGACGAATTGCATGGCGTCTGCGATGATCTCATGTCCGGCGACGTCCCTGATCTGGCGGTGCATTTCCTGACAAACGCGCCGGTAGCTGGGATGTCCCGCCGGTTGCGTGCGTAGTTCGAGGAGGTGGAACGCCTCCCTGGCGTTCATCTCGATCATGTAGCGGATGCGGTATGCGAACGGGACAACATACTGAGCAACGTCGGCATTCGTGGCAGCGCCCACCTGCTCGGAGAGATCGGACGCACGCTGCATGAGCGCGTCCCACTCTTCTAGGAATCCTGCCTCGGCGACCTCCACCGGCGTGTCATAGCCGAAGCGGGTAGTCAACCGCTGCCACTCGATGGTGAGCATGCGGTGTCGCTGAAGATCGCGGAAGGCGCCGTAGTCCGAGAGGATGTCGAATCGGTAGGAGACCCGTTCCATGGCCCGACCCGGTTTGTGCCGCCGGTTGCGGCGATCGCCGACATAGGCCCGGAGAATGCGCGCCCTTTCCTCAGACGGGAGGCGTTCGACGTGTCTCAGGAGCTGCGAATCCGGCAGTTCGGTGGCGGCGTACAGGGCGGCGGCCGCGACCTTGAGCTCGGCGTCTTGATCCCAATCGACGAGCGTGACTTCATCGGTCTCCTCCGGCTGCTCATCGAGTGAGCCGGCGATGTGTGCGACCGCACCGGCCGAGGCGGCGAGGTAGTTGCTCCACGCAAGACCGCGCTCTGGTAGATCTACCCGCTTCATGAAGGCGGGTATCTGCTTACGGAGCTCATCGAGCATCAGTGCCCCGTACGTGCGCACCTCGGCGAGCGGATGGGCTTGCATTCTCACGAGGGCCATCTCGTATGCCTGGCCCGTTCCGTAGATGCCCACGTTGGACTGCGTGGCAGCCGGAAGGATCCCGCGGACCGTGTCGTATGCCTTGGCACGGATCGTTGAGCGCCAGACGACGTCGCTATCTGACGCCTGATGCGGGTAGATGGCGGCGAAGTGATCAACCAGCCGTTCGACAGCCTTCGAATAGAAGGTGAAGATCCGCTCCATGTAATCCGTGAAGGCGTCTTCCAGTCCGGCACCTTTGATCTCCTCTGGAACGAAGTAGCGAAAGCGCTCTCCAAGCGGACGGTCGTAGGCGATATAGCGAGTGCTTTGTTCGAGGTACGCGGCGATCCGACCCCACTCGAGCACTTTTGTGAGCACGTTGGAGGCTTGTTCGCAGGCGAGGTGCACGCCACCCAGCTGGGCTACCGAATCGTCGCCGTATTCGAAGAACACTCGATCGTAGAGCTCTTCCGCCCTTCGGAACTTGATGATGGCGTCTTCGTTCTGGAGGTTGGCAGCAATGGCCTCGATGCCGAGGTCGGCGTTGTCGACGAATTCGTCGAGGAACAACCTACGGACGGACTTGTGGGTTCGTGAGTATCTGGCGAACAAAGCGCCCTTGACGACCTCCGGAAGATTGATAAGGCCGAAGACCGGTCTATCGGTGTTCGTGAAGAACCGACCAAGGATGGCGGTCTCCGCCGGGGTGAATGGCTCTTCGTAGTAGGCGCTCACAGAGCGCGATAGTACCGGAGAGGGAACCAAGACGGGGTAGCCTGCCGTTGCTATGAGCGTGTTCTGGTTGAGATTCATCATCGCCGCGTTGCTGCTGGCCGTGGTAGCCGTTGCGGCAGTGCCGCTCCTGGTGTTGCTCGACCTTGCCTCGGGCGGTACCGGATACGGTCTGTGTGGCGACGGATTGTCTGCATGCGCGACCGGCTATGCGTCCGGACCTGAGTTGGCGATCGGCCTGGCTTTGTTGCTGTTCGGGCTCACCGCAACATTGCGAGTGATGATGAGGATCGTTCGCCGAGCACAGCGTCGCCAGGAGATCGCCGAGGCGACCAGGAGGCTGGCTGCGCCGCGCTGACCATCAGTGGGCGGGGCTGACGGCCTCGGCCGCCGGGATCTCGTCGTTGTCCTTTGTGGTTGTCAGCACCACGTAGATCGCACCGAGGATGAGGATCGAGCCGATCCATCCGCGTGCGGTGAGCCGCTCGCTGAGCAGCCAGGCCGCAAACACGACCGCGAAAACGGGTTCAAGCGCCAGCAACATGGCAGTGCGAGCCGGCCCCACCACGGTCTGAGCCCACACTTGAAGAATGAATGCGCCGCCGCTCACGGCCAGACCGGTGAGCAGGAGAGCCGGAAGATCCGATGACGCCGGGAAGGGGAGCCCTTCGAAGGCGGCCGATGCCGCCAGCGCAGCAACGGCGGTGAATAGCAGTTGCACCGCCGCAAACGGCACTACCGGGTGGCGATAGGCGACTCGCGACATCACCACGATGTGCCCGGCAAAGGCAACGGCACATCCGACCGTCATCAGATCCCCGCTCTGGAGGCGGAAGGACTCATCGATCGTCAGCAACGCCAATCCGGCAATCGCCACACCTGCACCGATTGTGGTCCAGGCGCCGGGCAGGCGCCGGGTGACGGCAGCTGCCAGGAGAGGTGTCAGCACGACATACAGGCCGGTGATGAGGCCCGAGTTCGAGGCGGACGTCAGGGAGAGTCCCCATGTTTGAAGGGCGAACCCGGCAAACAGCAGGACTCCGGCCAGGAGGCCGTCCTTCCAGATCCGGCTTCCGCGCGGCCAGGCCAGCAACAGCAATGCAAGGGCGCTGATCAGAAAACGCCATCCCACGAAGGCGAGGGGAGGGAGTGAAGCGACGGCCTCTTTGATCACGACGAAGGTCGCCCCGAACAAGAGGGCGGCGACGGCGAGCGCGAGATAGGCAATAGGGGGACGGCGCATGAGGAGAAAGGTTAGGGAGCCTCGTCGAGCAGTTCGTCGAGATCGTGCACGACCACATAGAGGCCGGTGGCGGTGGCCGCCTCGATACCGTTGGCTTCCAGCGAACCCGACAACCTGAGTTTCCGTCCGCGCCGATCCTCGAGACGCCCGCGCAGAAGCAGCCTGGAACCGTCGATTGCGACTGGTTTTCGATACCGCACTTCGAGAGTGGCCGTGACGATGAACACCCGCTCGCAGACCATACCTGCCCAGGCGAGGATTTCATCGAGGGCGGCGGCGGCGATGCCTCCATGGAGGACGCCGGGGCCGCCGCCATGCTCGACACGTGGGGTGAATCCGGCCATGAGGTCTTCGCCGTCGAGCCGGAAACCGTCGACACCGAGCCCGAGCGGATTGGCGCGACCGCAGGCGTAGCAGCCATCGTCGAAATGCTTCCTGATGCGATCGGCGAGATCCGTGAGGTCAGTCGGCAATCTCGACACCGCCGCCGTCGAGGGAGGTGATGCCGACCAGTGCGTGTACGTCCCATCCGTGGGACTCGAGAAGTTCGCGCCCTCCCGAAAACGTCTTCTCGATGGCGAAGATGGCCCCGACGACTTCACATCCGGCTTCCTCGGCGATCTCGCCGAGGGAGGTAGCCGTCCTGCCGCCGGCCAAAAAGTCATCGACGATGGCCACCCGGAGTCCGGGTTCGAGGACACGGCGTGCGACCTCAACGCGGTATTCGGCTCCTTTGGTCGGAGAGGAGACCTCCCGTGAGAACGTGTAGCGCTCGCCGGGGCCGAGATACTTCTTGGCGTACACCATCGGGATACCCATCTCCCGGCTGGCTGCCAGCGCAGGGGGAATACCGCTGGCCTCTGCAGTGAGAATGAGGTCCGGGTTCCGGCCGGTCAGCCAGGCGGCGATGTCGACGCCGACCGCCGTCATCACCTCTGGATCGACTCGGTGGTTGAGGAAACGGTCGACCATGAGGAGGTCGCCCTTGACCTCTCCATACCGAGCGATGGCTTCTCGAAGGTTCACGGGCGGAAGAGTACCAAGTGTCGGGTGGCAGGAAGTTGCGCTCAGAGGGTGCCGGCCGATTGCCACCTACCCTGGCGCTAGCCTCCCGCTGCATGGCACGCGGTCACGAACGAGCAGACGGCACGACTCCCACACAGGCTGATAAGACCCACGCTCGCAAGGTTGGTGACCGGCTTGCCCGCCGATATCCGGAGATCGGCACTGCGCTGGACTACGGCAGTCCATGGCAGCTCCTGGTGGCGACGGTGCTCTCTGCCCAGACGACTGACGAGAACGTGAACAAAGTCCTTCCCGTGCTGTTCGACCGCTATCCGACGGCCGACGATCTGGCCGGCGCCGATCCGGAAGAAGTCGAAGCGATCGTGTTCTCGACCGGTTTCTACCGGCAGAAGACGAAGTCGATCATTGCGCTCGCTTCTGATCTCGTCGAGAAGTACGAGGGCGAGGTCCCGATCGATATCGATGAGCTCACCAAGTTGCGAGGGGTCGGCCGTAAAACGGCCAGCGTCGTCCTGGCAGAGGCGTTCGGGGTGCCTGCCATCGCCGTCGATACCCATGTGAGGCGCCTCTCGAACCGGCTCGGGCTGACCACTGCTTCCGATCCCGTCAAAATCGAGGCCGATCTCAAAGCGCTGTTTCCCAAAGGCAGATGGCTGAAGTTATCGATGCAGATGATCCAGTACGGTCGCGACATCTGCGATGCTCGCAAACCCCGGTGTTTCGCGTGCGGCCTCGTCGACCTCTGTCCATATCCGGACAAGCGGATGAGTGAGTAGCTGACAATCGGGATCAACCGACGAGGGGAAAGCGGTGCTCGTCTGCCGAGGTTATAGGTTCTGGGTTGTGGGTTCCGGCGCGTTGCCGTGGCGGCGAGGGCGGGCACTCTGCCAATCACCAAATGCCAAATGCTCGATGAAGGAGCCGGAATTCGGATGGGCTGGCAGGATTTTCGTTGGGCTCATTCCAGTCTGATCGCCCTGCGCCGACCGGCACTCCAGGCCGGCTAGGGCCGGACGCAGATTGGTGATCGACCTTAACGGCTTCGAAACATGTCGAGGATCTGGGAAGATCTCAGCACACAAACCGGTTGGTTATCGCATATGGAAATCACGCTCATCGGCGCGTTCGTCGCCGGACTCTTCTCATTCGTTTCACCGTGCGTCCTGCCGCTGCTGCCCGGCTATTTGAGCCTGATGTCCGGGTATTCGGTGGCCGACCTCCAGGACAACTCGGCATCCTGGAAGAGAATGCTGGGTGTCACCAGCCTGTTCGTCCTCGGCTTCACCATCGTGTTCGTGGCGCTCGGAGCGGGCGCTACCAGCATCGGCGGATGGCTTCAACGCAACAGTGTTGGCCTGTCGAAGGTCGCCGGTTGGATGGTGCTGGCGTTTGGCATCCTGATCGTCCTGACCGCACTGCAGAGGGGCGGCAAGCTGACATCGTGGATGATGCGCGAGCGCCGAATGCACGTGAACACCGGCAAGATGGGATTGCTCGGTCCGCCGATCATGGGGGTCGCCTTCGGGTTTGCCTGGACACCATGTATCGGACCGATCCTCGGCGGAATCCTCCTGGTTGCCTCAGCACAAGAGACGGTGGCGCAAGGCATGGTGCTGCTGCTCGTTTACGCAATGGGCCTCGGCGTCCCTTTCATCATTGCCGGGGTGGGGATGAGCGCTACGTTCAAGGCGATGACCTTCATGCGGAAGTATCTGCGACCGATCAATGTCGCATCAGGGGTTCTCCTCGTGGCGTTCGGCGTGGTGATGATCACCGGCAATCTCACCCGCATTGCCTCGTGGATGTTGGACGTCTTCGGCGACACCCCCATCGGTGACTTCATTAACGAGTCGACCTAGTCGCGAGTCGCGGGTCTTGCGACGAGCAACTCGCGACTCGCGACTATCGTCCGCGCATGACCCCTGATCGCTCCACCTTCCTGGAACTCGCCGGGCAGTATGCGATTGTTCCGGTGTCCGTGCAGGTCCTCGCCGACCGGGAGACCGCCGTCACTGCCTACGAGAAACTCGTGGGAGACGAGCCGGGATTCCTGCTGGAGTCCGTCGAGGGTGGTGAGCGGTGGGCCCGTTGGTCGTTCGTCGGCTGGAATCCCGAATACACGCTGACTGCGCGCCGGGGCGTGTCGAGTATCGACAACCCGGAAGTCGAGCTTCCTCCCGGCAATCCCCTCGAAGTTCTCGAGCGCCTCATCTCCGGGTTGTCGGCGGCTCAGTACGACGGGCTTCCTCCGCTTCATACGGGAGCGGTCGGCTGGCTCGGCTACGACGCCGTTAGATATGTGGAGCATCTCCCCAATCGCCCTCCGGACGACCGGCGCCTCCCCGAGATGGTCTGGCAGTTTGTCGGTTCGCTGGCCGCTTTCGATCGGATGACGCAGCGAATCACCCTGGTGCGCAATGTATTCATCGGCGACGACCCCGAAGCCCAGTATGAACGGGCGATCGCCGACCTCCAGGAATCTGCCGCTCGACTCGGCGAACCGTCCGGCTACACCGTCAGAACGGCCGACTGGGAGTCGGCCCCGCCGGTGGCCCGCTCCACGCTCGACCGGGAGCCCTTCGAGGCTGCCGTTCGCCGCGCCAAGGAGTACATCCTCAAAGGCGACGCCTTTCAGATCGTCATCAGCCAGCGTCTCGAAGTGCCGTTTGCCGGCAACACCTTCGCCGTCTACCGGGCATTGCGGATGATCAACCCTTCACCGTACCTCTTCTATCACCGGCATCCTGAAGTGACGGTCATCGGATCCTCTCCGGAGCTGATGACGAGGGTGCGAGGGGGAGTCGTGCACTCACGACCGATCGCCGGTACCCGGCCGCGCGGAGCAACTCTCGTGGAAGACGAGCGACTGGCTGAGGAACTCCTCGCCGACCCCAAGGAGCGGGCAGAGCATGTGATGCTCGTCGACCTCGCCCGCAACGACATCGGCCGTGTGTGCGAGTACGGAACGGTGGCGGTGGACGATCTGATGATGATCGAACGCTATTCGCACGTAATGCACATAGTTTCCGGGGTTTCTGGGAAACTGCGCTCCGGTATTGGGCCGGTCGAGGTGTTGCGCGCCACATTCCCGCACGGCACTGTGTCGGGTGCTCCCAAGGTGCGGGCGATGGAAATCATCGACGAACTGGAACCGGTGGCGCGCGGTCCCTACGCCGGCGCGGTCGGATACATTGACTTCTCGGGCAACATCGATACAGCCATCTGTTTGCGCACGGTCGTGGCGGCCGCCGGCAAGGCGTGGATCCAGGCCGGCGCCGGTCTCGTGGCCGACAGCGAACCGTCGGCGGAATACGACGAGACCATGAACAAAGCCGCCGCCGCCCTGGCGGCAATCGCAGGAGCCGACCATGTCTGATGCTTCGTTCGGGGATGTGACCGCTGAATACCTCGCCATCCGGCGGGGGGCCGGCCTGGTGTCCGGCCACCATGAGGCGGTGCGAGTGACAGGGCCGGATGCGATCTCCTTCTTGCAGGGACTGCTCAGTCAGGATCTCGGCGGACCGGCCGGGACCGTGGTGCGCGCGCTGCTCCTCACGCCGCAGGGCAAACTACGGGCCTTGCTCTGGGCTCTGATCGGCGAGGGTGAGGTGGTACTGGTCACCGATGCCGGCTCGGGTGAGACGGTGGCCTCTGATCTCTCGCGGTATCGCATCCGGGTCGACGTTGAGATTCAGCGCGAGGGGCGTCCCGTCTTCGAATTGTGGGGCCCGGCCTCGGCGGAGGTTCTCGAGAAGGCAGGCATTACCTCTCCCGACGGTTGGCGGCCCGTCACCGGGGGATGGGTGGCACGGGCCGGACTTGTCGGGCTCGACCGCTACCTGCTGACCGGCGTCGATCCGGCCCAACTCCGCGCGGCCGGAGCCATCCGGTGTGGACGCCAGGCTGCAACCGCGGTGCGGATCGAAGCAGGCGAACCGGTTATGGGGGCAGACGTCGACGAGTCGACCATCCCGCAGGAAGCCGGGTTGGTTGCCGGTGCGGTTTCTTTCACGAAGGGGTGCTACCTGGGGCAGGAGCTCGTTGCCCGGATCGACAGCCGCGGTCACGTCAACCGCCACCTGCGCGGCCTGGTGGTAACAGATAACCTGCTCCCTCCCAGGGGTGCGGCAGTCTTCTCAGGCGACAAGGAGGTGGGCCTGGTCGGTTCGGTCGCCGAATCCCTGACCCTGCGGGCGCCCGTCGCCCTGGCACTCGTGAGACGCGAAGTCGAAAGCGGAGCAGCCGTCGAGATCAGGTGGGAGGGCGGCTCCGTCGGCGCCACCGCCGGGAGCCTTCCTCTCGATGATTTCACTGAGGATTGATTGTTTTCGAACAATGTCCGGCGACGATGGTGCTGTGACGCCCCCGTCACCAGAGCAATGCAAGGCGGCCGGTACGATGATGGAGCGCCATGAACAAAGGTTCGGTCCTGCTGATCGAAGATGAGGAGAGCATCGGCGAGATGCTCTCCACCGTGTTCGAGCGTGAAGGCCTTCGGCTCGTTCACGAACTGACCGGTGAGGATGGGCTTCGCCGTCTCGCTCGCACCGAACCACTGGTTGTGCTCCTCGATCTGAACCTGCCCGGTATGGACGGCGTTGAGGTGTGCAAACGAATCAGGTCGAAATCCGATGTTCCTGTAATCATGCTGACGGCCCGGGACACTGAGATCGACAAGATCATCGGGCTCGAGATCGGCGCCGACGATTACGTGACGAAACCGTTCTCGGCTCGGGAACTCGTTGCGAGGGTCAGGGCCGTCTTGCGACGGTCCCAGGATCGCCCTCTCGACCGCCGCTTCATCGAAGTGGGTGGGTGGACGATCGACAGTGGACGACGGGAGGTCAAGCCTCCACACGGAGATCCGGTTCGTCCAACCGCCAAGGAGTTCGATCTCCTGTGGTACCTCTCCGATCACAAGGGAATGGTGCTGTCACGGGCACAGATCCTCGAGGCAGTCTGGGGATACGACTACTTCGGGGAAACCCGCACGGTCGACGTGCACATCCGGCAGCTCCGCAAGAAGCTCGAAGGTATTCCCATCGAGACGGTGTGGGGCGTTGGCTACCGGGTCGAAGTGGTCTGATGCGGCGCCGGTTCTTCTGGTCGCTACTCGGTGCGATGGCCGCCACCCTTCTCATTGTGACCGCCCTCGGAGCGCTGGTGACGCTCTCGGTCGTTCGGGCCCAGACTCGCCAGGAGATGCAACGTCAGGTCGGGCAGATCGTCGGGTTGATCCAGGACGCGTTCGTGACCGACGGTGTCGACCTCGACGGCGCCGGTGCCCGCGATCTACTGGCTGAGAATTCGGCGCCGACGGTGCGGCGGATCCTTCTCGAAGCCGGCCGGGTGGCCGGACCCGAAGCGCAGGTTCGCCTGGTGGCGGTGACATCCGGTGAACGAATCGTGGGCGGTGAGCTTCCGGCGGCGGTCGTACGGGCGTTCGATTTCGCATCGATCCTCTCCGGCGGAACAATGGCTCGACGGGTCGCCGACCTCGAAGGTGGTGCAGTCGTCGAGGTCGTCGCCGAGTCCGTGGCGGAGATCGGGAGGACGGGCACCGTGCTGGCGGCGGTGCTGATCCGGCAGTCGGATGTGCTCGGATTTCGTTCGATCATCAGGCAGATGGTGTTTCCGCTTCTTGTCGCAGCGCTGGTGGCGGCCGTTGTCGCAGGGAGGCTGTCAAAGTGGTTCGTAAAGCGCTTGGCGCACCTCCGGGAGGCGGCGAGCGAACTGGCCGGTGGCAATCATGAGGCTCGGGCAGCCGTCGGAGGATCGGATGAGATTGCCGCCGTGGCGGGGTCGTTCAATGAGATGGCCGACGAATTAGAGGCCGCCCGACAGCGCGAACGCGAGTTCCTCATGAGTGTCGGACATGATCTCCGAACCCCGCTCACGACGGTCTCTGGATATGTAGAGATTCTTCAAGAGGGAAACCTCGACGGGCCCGAACTCAGCCGGATCGCAGGGGTGCTCGAACGGGAGACGGGTCGGCTCAAGAGGTTGATAGAAGACTTGATGCTGCTCGCCCGGCTCGAGTCGAACGAATTCTCGATCCGCGCGGAACCCGTCGAGGTCTCGGCCCATCTGGGAGAGACCATCGAGGCCTACCGGGGGCGCGCCGAGGTGGCCCACATCGCCCTTCGGTTTGAGCCCGCAGGGGGTGGCACCGTTTGGATCGACCCCGACCGGCTCGATCAGATTGCCGGCAACCTGATCGAGAACGCGCTCCGCTACACGCCGGAGGCAGGCACCGTCACCGTCCGGTTGGCGGTTGGGCCCGGGTCCGTCCAGCTCGAAGTAGTAGATACCGGACCGGGCATCTCGAACGACGATCTGCCGCACGTATTCGAGAAGTTCTATGTCGCCAGAAAGTACCGCCGTGTGCGTCCCGAGGGTTCGGGGCTCGGCTTGTCGATCGTGCACGAAATCGTCACTGCGATGGGAGGCACCATCGACGCCCGATCAAACGTTGATCACCCGGGAACGATCATCACCGTGCTCCTGCCCACCAAAGAACCACCTGCCCCTACGATGTAGGCCCTCATGCTCGACACAATCGTCGCCGCCGTCGAAGCGCGACTCCCCGCCGTTGTTGCCCGCTACGACGAGTATCGCTCCGCGGTCACGGTCACGGACGGGTCGTTTGCGGGTGCCCTGTCCGGTCCCGGCGTGTCGATCATTGCCGAGGTGAAGCGGCGTTCGCCATCGCGGGGGACGCTCAACGCCGATCTGGATCCGGCCGGCCAGGCTGCCCTATATGAGCAAGGAGGGGCGGCTGCGATTTCGGTTCTGACGGAGCGTGACCACTTCGGCGGCTCCCCGGATGATCTTCGCCTGGTCCGGAGCGTTGTCGGGGTTCCCGTTCTCCGCAAAGACTTCATCATCCATCCAGCCCAGGTGTGGGAGTCGGCGGCGATGGGGGCAGATGCCATTCTGCTGATCGTGGCAATCCTCGATGACGCCCTGCTGCTCAGCCTGTTGACTGAAGCAACGGGGGCAGGCCTGCCGGCACTGGTAGAGGTCCACTCTGCCGAAGAGGTCGCCAGGGCGCAAGATGCTGGGGCGCAGATCATCGGCGTGAATAATCGAAACCTGCGCACGTTCGAGGTCGACCTCACCACCTCGGAGCAACTTGCCCCGCTCCTCGGTGCCGGGGTGCTGCGTGTAGCCGAGAGCGGAATCCATTCGCCCGAAGATGTCGCCAGGATGGGGTCGGCCGGATATAACGCGGTTCTGGTGGGGGAGAGCCTGGTTCGGGCGGAGGATCCGTCGGATCTCGTCGAGCGGTTCGTGGCGGCCGGCGCCTGATGTGGGTAAAGGTGTGTGGATTGCGCCTGCGTAGGGACGTCGAAGTGGCGGTTGAAACAGGAGCCGATGCAGTCGGATTCGTTCTGGCTGATTCGCCCCGGCGCGTGTCACCCGCAACCGCCCGAGCTCTCGGTGCCGGCCTCCCCGTAGACACGGTGCTTGTAACGGTGGATGCCGAACCGGACCAGCTGATGCGCTGGGTAGAAGGCACCGGCGCAAGCGGCGTCCAACCGCACGGTCGGTTCGCACAGGCTGCAGGCGACGCGGCGCTCGCCGGGGGATTGTTCGTGCTCCATCCCGTGTCCATGAGCGCGGCCGTCGACCTTGCCGAGATCGCGGCGGATCGAATTCCGTTGCTCGACACCTTTCAGCCGGGCCGGCCCGGCGGAACCGGCACGCCGTTCGACTGGAGTCTGACCGAAGGAATGGAGCGCGACTTCGTGCTGGCCGGGGGACTGAGCCCGGACAATGTGGTGGAGGCGATCACCCGGGTTCACCCGTGGGGTGTCGACGCCTCCACCGGCCTAGAGTCTGCTGCCGGTGTGAAAGATCCCGAACGCATCAGGGCGTTCGTGAGGGAGGCCAAGAACGCATGAAACTGGAACGACCCGATGCACGAGGCCGCTTCGGCGAGTTCGGAGGGCGGTTCGCTCCCGAGACGTTGATGCCTGCACTCGAAGAGCTGGAGCACGCCTTTGAGGGCGCCTGGGCGGACCCGGCGTTCCGGGGCGATCTCGACCGCCTGCTGAAGGATTTCGTCGGGCGCCCCACCCCGATTTTCGAGGCGGAACGCTTGAGTGCTCAGCTCGGATTCCGGGTGTTGCTCAAGCGGGAGGATCTTGCTCACACCGGCGCCCACAAGATCAACAACGCCATCGCTCAGGTTCTCCTCGCCCGCCGCATGGGCAAACCGCGCGTCATCGCAGAAACCGGAGCCGGACAGCACGGCGTCGCCACGGCGACGGCCGCCGCCCTCCTCGGCCTCGAGTGCGACGTGTTCATGGGTGAGAAGGATATCGAACGTCAGTCGCTGAATGTGTATCGCATGCAGATGCTCGGCACCCGGGTCATCCCGGTTACGAGTGGAGCCGGCACGCTGAAAGATGCAGTTAACGAAGCTATGCGGGATTGGGTGGGAACCGTCGAGACCACCCACTATGTGATCGGTTCGGTGGTCGGTCCGCATCCCTTCCCCTGGATGGTGCGTGAATTCCAGCGGGTGATCGGCGATGAGTCACTCGCGCAACTGGGAGAGGATCTGCCGGATGTCGTCGTGGCGTGCGTTGGCGGCGGGTCGAACGCCATCGGGATGTTCTACCCCTTCGCCGGTTTGGGCATAGATCTCGTTGGAGTCGAAGCGGCGGGAGAGGGCATCGAGACCGGCCGGCATGGTGCCTCGCTGGGTGAGGGCTCGCCCGGGATTCTCCACGGAACCCGCACCTACCTCCTGCAGGACGCCGACGGTCAGGTACAGGAGGCGCACTCCATTTCCGCCGGACTCGACTATCCAGGAGTCGGGCCGGAACACGCCTACTTCCAGGACCTCGGTCTCGCTCGCTACGTTTCGATCACGGACGACGAGTCGCTCGAAGGAGTCAGCTTGCTGGCCAGGACCGAAGGCATCATTCCCGCCCTCGAATCTGCTCATGCGATCTCTTGGATCGCCAAGGCCGCCGGGGAACTCCAGGGCAAGACGGTCCTGGTCAATCTCTCCGGTCGGGGTGACAAAGATGTTCAGCAGATCGCCGAGGCCCGGTCGTGAGCGCCGAACGACTGAGGTTGATGTTCGCCGCTCGCCGCGCCGATAACTCGACCGCGCTCTTGCCCTTCATGACGGCCGGATTGCCGGATCCCGGACACGCGGTCGAGATGTTCGAGGCGATGGCCGGGGCCGGTGCCGACGGGTTCGAGGTGGGAATCCCGTATTCGGATCCGCTGATGGATGGCCCCATCATTCAGGAAGGCGGGGCGCGTGCCCTGGCTGCCGGCGTGGGCCTCGAGGAGGGGCTCGAAATCGCCGGTAGGGTGATCGCCCGGACCGGCTTGCCGGCTCTCGTCATGACCTACGCCAACGTCGTCGTGCAGGCCGGACCAGATGAGTTTGCCCGCCGGGCGGCCGATCACGGCGTCAGCGGGGTGATCGTTGCCGATCTCCCCCTCGAGGAAGCGGGTCCCATCAAGGCGGCAGTCGAACGGGCCGGACTCGGCATGGTTCTGTTCGCAGCCCCAACGACGACGGAGGCACGACTGCGCCGGATCGTCGAGGCAGAACCGGTCTTCATCTACGGCGTCGCCGATCTCGGGGTCACGGGCGAACGCAAGATCGCCAGTAGTCGGGCCGGGGAACTCGCAAGAAGAATCCGGGAAGTGACCGGTATCCCGCTGGTGATGGGAGTGGGCATTTCGACCCCGGAGCAAGCAGCTGCCATTGCAGGATCGGCCGACGGTGTGATAGTCGGCTCAGCCTTGGTCCGCCGGGCCCTGGAGGCGCAAACCCCGACGGAGGCCATCGCTTCGTTGGCCACCGCCGTGAGGGAGTTCCGGGCGGCATTGTGAAAGAGGTTCTAGGTTCTAAGTTATGAGTTCTGACGCGCCACAACCTACTTAGAACCTAAAACCCAGAACCTAAAACCGTCTATGAGCAACGGTCACCCGTATGAAACTCGGACCGTTCCAGCCGGGAGTGGGGAGTGGGGGGATGCGGCGAAGAGCGATCCAGATTTCGAGTGACCGTTGCACCTTCAGATTACTCCTCATCAGGAATTGCGGAAGGCTTTGCGGCGATGGCGAGGCGTGGCGAACGGGCCTGTCGTATGCTCTACACTTCCCGCCGAGCCGGGGTGGCGAAATTGGCAGACGCGATGGACTCAAAATCCATTGGACCTTGGTCCGTGCGGGTTCAAGTCCCGCCCCCGGCACTACATGCCCGCCACCCGGAATCCGATGTCCCGCATAGAACGACGTATCTTCCAGATGAACGAGCGCCTCGCCGAACTGGAGCGGGAAGAAGCGCAGGTGTTCGAGGAGCTTCAGTTCCACCGTCACCTCAACGACGACGCCCAGCGTGATGCCGCGGTGTCAGATCACCCGGAGGATCGGGCCGGCGCCCGCCAGACAGCCGCAGATGTTGCCAGGTTCGAACGGGCGGTCGCCGAAGTGCAAGCGCGCCGTCTGAAACTCGAGGAGAAGCGACGCAAGCTCCTCGATCGGATCCGGGACCTATGATCACGGTTCATGCCGACTCTCGCCCTGCTCGACGGCCATAGCCTGGCCTACCGCGCGTTCTACGCGCTCCCAGAAGATCTCGCCACTCAATCGGGGCAAGTCACCAATTCGGTCTACGGGTTCGCCAGAATGCTGATCCGTCTTCTCAAGGATCACCCAGTCGACGGCCTCGCCGTGGCCTGGGACGTAGGGCGGCAGACGTTCCGCACCGACGAATACCCCGAGTACAAGGCACAGCGTGAAAAAGCTCCCGACACGTTCCGCAGTCAATTGCCACTGATCGATGAGGTGCTCGACTCATTGGGGATCACCCAGTTCCGCATGGAGGGCTACGAGGCGGACGACATCATCGGCAGCGTTGCTTCGAGTGCCTCCGATCAGGGTTGGGATGTGCTGATCGTCACGGGTGATCGCGACGCCTTCCAGTTGGTGAATGATCGGGTGAAGGTGGTCTACACCCGCCGCGGCATTTCCGACATCGTCATGGCCGACGAGCCGTGGGTGACCGAGCGCTACGGCATCAGCCCGGCGCAGTACGTCGACTACGCAGCACTGCGCGGCGACACCTCAGACAATCTGCCCGGCGTACCGGGCGTCGGCGAGAAGACGGCGGCGCGGCTGGTCGCCTCCTACGGAACACTCGAGAGCATCTACGAGCATCTCGATGAGATGACGCCCAAACTGCGCGAGAACCTAGAGGCGGCGCGTACCCAGGCGTTCCTCAACCAGCATCTGATGCGGCTCATCCTCGATCTCGATACGGGTGCAGTTGTGGACGAGCTGACCTGGACGAACTGGGATCTCGACCGGATGAAGGTCCTGTTCCAGAGCCTCGAGTTCCAGTCGCTCTTCGATGAACTGATGGCGGTGCATCCGGACGGCGCACCGGAGGTGGAGGCGCTCGACGTCGAAGTGCTGATCCCGCCCGGTCACGAGTTGATCGAACTGCTCGCCGGGATGGATCGAATCGCGTTCGATCCGATCCATGACGGGGGTGACCTGGTCGGCGTTGTCGTCGCAGTCGATGATCAAACTGCCGCCTTCTTGCCCATAGACCGCATCGATGAATGGAGCCGCTTCCTCGAAGATGAAGAGGTTCCCAAGACCGCTCATGATGCCAAGGGCTTCGTACGCGAGATGATGGCCAGGAAGGTCGAGGTCCATGGACTCGATCTGGATACAGCGTTGGCTGCCTACCTCATCGACCCGGCCGCCCGCTCTTTCGAGTTGCGCGATCTGGCGGATCGCTACCTGGGTCTCGAGGTCGAGTCACCCGATACAGAGCCGTCCGGTGGCAGCCAGGGCGCGTTCGATTTCTCCGGTGGACCGGATCTCGAAGGGGCGGGCCGGCGGGCCGTGGTGCTCCGCCGGCTTTCCCGGGCGCTGATGGATGAACTCGACACGCGCAGCGAGCGGGCCTTGTTCGACGAAGTCGAGATCCCGCTGCTCGGTGTGCTGGCGAGGATGGAGGAGCGAGGCGTCGGCATTGATCGGAAGTACCTCGAAGGGCTCGGCGACGACCTCAGGGCTCAGCTGGCCGATCTCGAAGTGCTGATTCATGAGGCGGCGGGCGGGCCTTTCAACATCAACTCAACGTTGCAGTTGCGTGAGGTGCTCTACGACCGGCTCGACCTCCCTGTTCTCAAGAAGACCTCGAAGGGGGCTCCGTCGACCGACGCCTCGGTGTTGAAGAAGCTGGGGGACGCTCACCCGATCGTCGAGCATCTGCTCCGATACCGCGAACTCGAGAAGTTGCGGTCGACGTATGTGGACGGCTATCTGCCCTTGATCGCCGCAGATGGGCGGATCCACACCTCCTTCAATCAGATTGCCGCTTCGACCGGACGGCTCTCTTCAGACAATCCGAATCTCCAGAACATTCCGGTGCGGTCGGAGACGGGTCGTCTGATCCGGCGGGCCTTCGTTCCGGAGGCCGGGTGGACGTTCGTGGTGGCCGACTATTCGCAGATCGAACTTCGTATCCTCGCCCACCTCAGCGGCGACCCCGGTTTGCTCGAGGCATTCACGAATGATCAGGACATTCACACCGCTACCGCCGCCCGGGTGTTCGGCAGGGATCTCGATGACGTTCCCGTCGAGTTGCGGAGAAGGGCGAAGGCCATCAACTTCGGGCTGCTGTACGGAATGGAGGCGTTCGGCCTGGCCGACCGGCTGGAGATCACCCGCGAGGAAGCGACCGAGCACATCGACGCCTACTTCGCTCAGTTCCCCGATGTGCGGGCGTTCATGGACTCTGTGGTCGTGGACGCCAAGCGGCTGGGATACACCGAGACGTTGTTCGGCCGGCGCCGGTACCTCCCCGAACTGAAGAGCGACAACTTCCGCATCCGTCAGATGGGGGAGCGGATGGCACTGAATGCTCCGATTCAGGGAGCGGCGGCGGACATCATCAAGAAGGCGATGGTCGAACTCGACACCCGCCTGGCCAACCTCGAATCGACGATGCTGCTCCAAATCCACGATGAACTCGTGCTCGAAGTCCCGCCGGACGAGATGACGGAAGCGACCGGACTACTGCGCTCGACGATGGAGAGCATCGTCGATCTCTCGGTGCCGCTGCGAGTCGACGTCTCGACTGGAGCCAACCTGGCGGAGTGCAAGGGGTAATCCGGACTCCCGCTGCTGGGACGATCTGCAAGCTCGCCGGATTTCGACTGGAGGCCGGATGCTGTTCCGTGATACACTCTTGCCGCCTCGTGACGTTCCGTCGCGAGAGTATCTCTCTCGGAGGAAACACAACCACCCATGACGACCGAAAACGAATCCGCGCCTATCGCTGATGAGGCGAGCGACGCGGTGGCCGACCTCGAACCGGAAACTCCGGCGGCCGAAACTGATCAGATCGAAACGACAGACGAAGTCGTAGTGGCGGAAGCCGTTGCACAAGCAGTCGAAGACGCACCTGAGGAGACGGTCCCACCCGTCGCCGAGGAGGTCGCCGAAGAACCGGCCGCCGGACTCCTTGCCGAGAAGCCCGCTGCGGAAGTCTCCGAAGCGCCGGAGGAAGCCGCCTCCGAAACGCCCGCCGAGGAAGCCCCTGAGGCAACTCCTGTTGAGGCAGTCGTTCGCCAGCCCCCGAAGCCGATCGTCGTCAAGACGCTTGCAGACCTGCCGGACGATATCGCTGATGACTTCGAGGCCGCGCTCGCCCACACGGTCCTCGAGTTCTCCGAAGGTGACATCGTCGAAGGCACCGTCGTCGGCATCGATCAGAACGAGGTCCTGGTCGACATCGGTTACAAATCCGAGGGTGTGATCCCGGCTTCCGAGCTGTCTATTCGCAACAACGTGAATCCGGCCGACGTCGTCTCGCCTGGTGAGCGCATCGAGGCGGTGGTCCTCGACAAAGAAGACGACGAGGGTCGTCTCATCCTCTCGAAGAAACGTGCACAGTACGAGCGTGCTTGGGGCCGAATCGAGACCATCACCCACGAGGGTGGCACCGTGACGGGCCCCGTCATCGAGGTTGTCAAAGGCGGCCTCATCGTCGACATCGGCCTTCGGGGATTCCTGCCAGCCTCGCTCGTTGAGTTGCGCAGGGTGCGCGACCTCGACCAGTACGTCGGGCAAGATATCGAGGCCAAGGTCATCGAACTCGATCGGAATCGCAACAACGTCGTGTTGTCACGGCGGGCGTTCCTTGAAGAGGCCCAGGCCGAGCAACGCCAGGCGTTCCTCGACGAGTTGGCAGTGGGTGAGATTCGCCCGGGAGTGGTCTCCTCGGTGGTGAATTTCGGTGCCTTCGTCGACCTGGGCGGCATGGACGGACTCGTGCACGTGTCCGAACTCTCCTTTCAGCACGTCAACCATCCTTCCGAGGTTGTGAAGGTCGGTGACGAAGTGATGATCAAGGTGCTCGAAGTCGATCTCGATCGCGAACGGATCTCCCTGTCGATCAAACAGACTATGGAAGATCCCTGGGAAGCCTTCTCGAGTGTGCATGACGTGGGCTCGGTTGTCGACGGCACGGTGACGAAGACGGTCCCATTCGGAGCGTTCGTCTCCGTCGGCGACGGCGTCGAGGGTCTGGTGCATGTTTCGGAGATCGCCGCCCATCGGGTGGAGTCACCGGAACTCGAGCTATCGATCGGACAGCCGGTCAAAGTCAAGGTCACCGAGATGGACGAAGGTCGCCGCCGGGTGAGCTTATCGATCAAGCAGGCTTCTCCCGATTGGCAGGACCGGCCGGCGCCGCCGTCGGCGGCTGCAACCTCAGCGCCGCGTGAGCCGCGGCGCCGTCCGCCCGAGCGCCGGGAATTCGAGCGAGAGCCGGAGACAACCGAAGAGCGTTCATTCAACGTAGATTCGAGTCTCGAGGCTATCCTGCAAGAACTCAAAGAACGCGGGATTGGCCGGCGCTGAGAACGCGGCTTGACAATTTCACGATCTGTGGCAGCCTCGGTGCTGGTGGCAGGGCCGGGGAGACTGAATAACGATGACTCTGCGACAACAGGGGGATTTTGTGTACGGTAACGGTTGGGCTTTCACCGACCGCGTCGCTGTGCGCGCCCCTGCAACAAATTGGTACTTTGGGGTTTTGATGCCGTTCGATCGCGGCCCTCATGATTTAAGGAGACTCAATGGGTAGGCGGACACTCGTCCTGGTGGTTGCGCTGCTGTTGGCGGCCATCGCCACGTTTGCCGTGTACAACTTCCTCTCCGGCGTCGAAGAGGAGGCTGCCAAGGACCGCACCTATCAGGTCGTCTATCGCGCGCTCGAGGGTCTCCCGGAGGGCACTACCGGAGCGGCCGTCATCGAGCAGTTCCGCTATGTGGAAAGCGAAGAAGAAGCCCGCCTCGTTCCCCAGAATGCCATCGATTCGATCGAGAAACTGGAAGCGACGCTGGCCGGCCGGGTGGCCGCCGGTCCTATTTCCGGTGGGCAGGTGTTGACCACCGATCAGTGGGTGGCGATCACTACAGAAATCGCGCCGCTGGCCGGCCGGATTGCCGACGGCAAGGAAGCCGTGACAGTTTCGGTTGCACTGGAACAGGGCGTTAACGGTTTCATCGAGCCCGGTGATCGGGTGAATGTGATCGTTTCCATGGAACTCGAGATCGAGGTGCCGGTCGGCGAGGAAGTCATCATCGGAGACGTGCAGCCGGAAGAGCCCGCCCCTGCCGATGGACAGCCGGTGCAGACCAACACCATCACCAAAGCCTTCACCCGATACACACTGCAAGGCGTTCCAGTTCTCGCCGTTGGCAAAGATGTCAAGCCGGAAGAAGACGCTCCTGCGGAGGTCGTCGTTCCTCAGACCACCGAAGATGGGGCGGTGACGGTCCCGGAGGAAGAAAGCAGCGTGGTCGTTCTTACTCTTGAGGTGTCTCCCGACCAGGCCGAGAAACTCGTGTTCGGCCGTGAGAATGGCTCGACCTGGTTGACGCTCGTGCCGCCCGGGTTCGTTGCCGTGTCGGACCAGCCGACCGAGGGTGTGACCGTGGAAGCCCTATACGGACCGGAGTTTGGCTACCTAACAAAACTGTTCCCGTTCCTTGCCGACCTGGAAGCGTTGCTCCTCGAAGAATGACGACTGAATACGACTGGGACCAATACGGGATCATCATCGTCGATGACGATGATGAGTTCCTCGACGAGGCAAAGCGCGCTTTCGACGGACGCGTCCCGACCGCGCGTACGCTGGCCGACGCGCAACGTGCCGTCGAGTCGGGCGACATGCGCTTGGTGCTGCTTGGGCCATCTCATGCACATGAAGCGGGCATCAAGGCTGCGACGATGCTGCAGGAGTTCGATCCCGACCTCTCTCTCGTCCTGGTCGCAGGCACCATCACCGCTCCACTCCTGAGGGCGGCGCTCCGGGGCGGCCTCCGTGACGTGATCGAAGCACCAG
>JAHEDK010000051.1 GCA_024641245.1 Actinomycetes bacterium | reverse complement strand
GGGTTGACGACCTGCTTGCGGAAAACGGTATCGATCTGGAGGGCGGCCGGGTGCGTCTGCTGGCGTTTCCCCGGGTGCTCGGATATGTCTTCGATCCGATCAGCGTCTGGTACTGCTCGGGACCCGACGGTGAACTCCGGGCGGTGATCCACGAGGTACGCAATACTTTTGGAGACAAACACACCTACGTGGTGCCGATTGGTGCCACCGCCGACCTGCGACACAGTTTCGAAAAACAACTCCATGTCTCGCCGTTCAATCCCATGAACCAGCGCTATGAGTTCACCATCAATGACCCGGCCGAGAGGATTGCCATTGGCATCGCGCAGAGCACCGCCGAGGGGATCATGTTCCGCGCCGGCCTGCACCTGAGCCGGTTGCCGCTGACCGATCGCAATCTGATGCGTCTCTTCATCACCCATCCCATGGTTACTCTCAAGGCCATCGGGGCTATCCACTGGGAGGCTCTCCGGCTCTGGGTGAAAGGCGCCCGGTTCTACAAGCGACCCGAGCCCCGGATCCCCGACGTGACATTTGTGCACAAGGAGCAGACTGCGTCATGAACCGCCGGGAGAGGATCGGGCTGCGGATCTTCGAACGGATGGTCCGGGAGGGACGCCTCGAGTTGACCACTCCTCTAGGAACCCACCACGTCGGCTACGGAGAGCCGATGGCGAGCCTCACGATTCACGACTACTCGGCGGTTCGCGACGTGCTGCGTACCGGCCTCCTTGGTTTCACTGAGGCATACATGGATGGACGGATCGACACTCCCGACTTGCGGGCGCTGCTTGCCTGGGGAGTCGCCAATCAACAGGCCTGGTTCGAGCACCCCATCGTCAGAGTGACCTACCCGATTCGCAAGACCTGGCAACGGATTCGCCCGGAGAAGTTCCATCCCCGGGTCGAAACGATGAACGACCACTACAACCTCGGAAACGACTTCTATGCCGCTTGGCTGGATGACACAATGACGTATTCATCAGCGCGCTTCCTCCATCCCGACGAGTCCCTCGACGATGCCCAGCGCAACAAGTACCGGCTGCTCGCAGATCACATCGGGCTGGAGCCCGGGATGCGGGTGCTCGAGATCGGTTGCGGCTGGGGTGGCTTCGCCGCCTATGCCGCCGGCGAACGGGGCTGCGAGGTCGTCGGAATCACCCTTTCCACCGAACAAGCGGCGTATGCCGAGAAGCGGATCGTCACCGCCGGCCTCGCCGACCGTGTTGAGATCCGCGTTCAGGACTTCCGCGACGTCACCGGCGAGTTCGATGCGATCGCTTCCATCGAGATGATCGAATCGATCGACGAGACCCAATGGCCGGCGCTATTCCATACGATCCGGCAGCGGCTCGCTCCAGACGCCAAGGCGGCGATGCAGATCATCACGATCGACGACGCAGTGTGGGAAACCTATCGGTCGCGCGCCGACTTCATACAGCAATACATCTTCCCCGGCGGCCAGCTGCCTGCCCCCAAGGTCCTCAAGGCTCTGGCGGGCTCAGTCGACCTGGAGATCGAGCAGGTAGAGACGTTCGGCCTCGACTATGCCCGGACGCTACTGCTGTGGCGGGACCGCTTCATCGAGACCTGGCCCGAGCTGGCCTCAGAGCACGACCTCGACGAACGATTCCGACGCATGTGGGATCTCTACCTGACGCTCTGCGAAGCCGGATTTCGTATGGGCCGCATCAATGTCGAACAATGGGTGTTGGGCCGCTGACATCGCGACCCGCTCGATCTCATCCAGATCGGACCCGGCCCCGTAGAACCTGTGTTCCACAACGAAAGGGAAGGAAACATGCGCAGGATCACTGCACTCATGGTGGGGGCCGTTATGGCCATCGGACTCGCGGCCGCGCCGGCGTTGGCGAAGGGCCCCAAGGCCCCGGGCGACGTTTCGATCTACGACATCGTCTCTTCGAACGAGGACTTCTCCACGCTGAAGTTCGCCCTCGACACCGCAGGACTCGACGCCGCAGTCATGAGCGAGGGCGTTCAAATGACCGTCTTCGCTCCGACCAACGCGGCATTTGAGAAGGTTGCGATGGAGCTCGGGTTCGGTACCGACGTCATCGCTCTCGCCACATACCTGGTTGAGAACGAGCTGCTCGACGACGTGCTGCTCTATCACGTCACCGACGGGCGTCGCTTCGCCAATTCGGTCGTCAACAAGAACAACATGAAGTCGATCGGGACTCTTCTCGGCGCTTCTGTGACCTCGACACCCGGCGGCATGATCGTCGATGCCGCTCCTTCGACAAGCAACGCCACGATCGTCGGCGCCAACATCTCGGCGAGCAATGGTGTAGTCCACATCATCGACAACGTTCTCGTACCCCTGAACATCTGACCCACTCAGCACCGCACACCGAACGGGAGCCGGCCGCAAGGTTGGCTCCCGTTCTCCGTTTGCAGAACCGCTCTCCGGGGGCCGGGGCCTGGACTCGCGAGAACCGATTCACCCGTTTGATCATCGATCGAGTCGCGCAGCAAGTCGGCATGGCCTTGGTGGCGGACTTACTCCTCGCTCATGTGAAGCAGCCTCCCCTCTCGCTGTCCGGGCCGGGCCAGGAGGCGGGTCGATCGAGCCCCTCCTCAGCCATTGCCGCCCTGCCAGCTCCCGGGAGCGGGATACGCGGTCTGCCGCAAATCCCGTCGGGACCGCGGGCGTGGCGTGGGCGGATGAGGTGAATCCCCAATCCTGGTCCGCCGTCCGGTCAAACGGTGCACCAGGGCGGCAGCGGCTCCCGCGCATAGAGCCGGTACACGAACCAGTGATCCTCCACCTCCCGGGTCTGGACCTCGGGCTATCGGTCGCTGCCTCTCCTGGAGGCCTCGTTCCAGAACTCCGTGGGGCTGAAGTCCTCGGGACACGGGAAGCGCTCGCCGCTGGTCCCGTAGACGTGGAGTTCTGCAACGGCAATCGCACGACGCCACCACTTGTTTCCGCGACGAGAAGCCAATCGCCGGCCTTGAGGATCAGGCCCGAGCGGACGAAGCATGACGTTGACACTTGCCCCAACGCTGGTGAGGACCACCCGACGGCGACGGATGGAAGTCGCGAAACACGCCAAGGCCTCTGAGGGCAAGGCAGTACTCCACGGCGCGGGATCATGGTGCAAGCGCTGGCCGATTATGGCCATCTCGTTCGCCAGGCCGGGTGGCAAAACCTGCTCCAGCTTCAGCCTCACTCGGGAGGTGGCACCCCCTCAGCCCTAGTGCGGCGGACACCGCAGGATTTCCAAGAAGAGATGCACCGGTGGCCTCATCTGTAGTGAGGCTTCGCAGCTGAGAACTGCAACTTCTCGGCGACGCCGACGAGCAGAAGGAGGCGAAGCCCGACACCGTCGAGGCATGGGTTCGTGCTCGAAAATCGTCCGGTGGGCGGTTGGACCAGCCTCAAGAAACGCCTACGGGGCCGCTTCGGCAACTACGTACCTCCGCTACTCGAAGCCCTCGGCCTCGCCGAAGTGGAGCACAACGCCCGCAACAACAGGATGCGAGCGATCTAGGGCCCCGCACAGAACGTCCCGAGCCTGGTGTGCGGCGAGGGCGCTACGAACGCAACTCGTCGATGAGGGGATGAATCCACCCGGCGCCCATAGCGAGGAGGTCCGGATTCTCGTTGAGAGTGGCCAGGTGCACGGTCTCCACCTGATCTTTGACCTTGTCGATCGTGTAGCCGATGTCGAGCTGAGTTTCGTGGTTCTCGGTCACGAAACCAATCGGGGCAAAGACCAATGCCCGGGCTCCAAGGCCGATCAGGTTTGTGGCTGCCTGATCGACGTCCGGGGTTGTCCACTTCCCGGGGACGGGATGGTTCATCCAGCCCGGACTGACCAGGGGGTATCGCCCATTGAGCCGTTCCTGCATGGCGTAGTAGAGGGCGGTGCTCTCCCTCACGCCGGTTTCCATGCCTTTGGTCTCGAGCGGGCACCCGTGCAGGCATAGTACGACGCCAATCTGGCTCGCGACGTATCGTCCACGAAGCGGTTCAATCCCCTTTTCGATGTGATTGACGAGAAGCTCCTGGAAGTCTGATCGTTCCCAGAAAGAGGGAAGGTACCGGACGTCTTTGACCCAGGCGCCGTCGGGATTCAATGCTTCGTTGATCTGCTGCAGGGCCAGGCCACTGGTGAACACCGAATCCACGACCAGCCACGGATAAACCACGATCTTCTCGTAGCCCTGGTCGCGGATCTCCGACAGAACTTGCTCGGGTAGGAACGGGTCAACGAAGTTGTAGGCCTTGAAGACCGTTACGTCGTCACCGTATTCTTCTTTGAGATTCGCTTCGATTCCGGCGCGCTGTCCCTCGAAGATGTCGTTGTGCGGTGAGTGGTAGTGGTTGGCGGCGTGCCATTCCTTGCGCTGCTGACGCTCGAGGCGGCGGGACAGCCACGGAATGGAGAAATCGGGGAACTTGATCGACTTCGCCACGAGCAGCCGGAACGAACGCTCGTTGTACTCCGCGAA
>JAHEDK010000020.1 GCA_024641245.1 Actinomycetes bacterium | reverse complement strand
TACCGGTCTTCCTCGTATTGTTCACGGATGTCGACGTCAGCACGACATCGAGTACGACCGACCTGCTGGACCTCCCGCTGGGCCTGCAGGAGATGGTGCTGGCGGTATGGCTGATCATCAAGGGTTTCGACACCAGTCGGATTGCTCCACAGGAGCGACCCGCGTCCTGAGCGGGTGCTCACCACCCCCGAGTTCTGCGACATCCTCAGGAGGAAGACTGCCGGTGATGTAGCCGCCGGGATTGAAGACGTATTGGTGCCATTGCCTGCCGATATGCAAGCGAAGGTGGATGAGATCAGGAAGAAAGCGAGTGAGGAGGCTGCTCTCCGCAGTTGACTTCCCTACACGAGCCGGATCCGTGCCGGTCGGTCGTGAATGATCTCTACGACTCCGGCCTGATCGAGGACAACCGCCACCCATCCGGCCGTCGTCCTCTTCACGCAGCCTTTCAGGTAGCCGTCGAGAGTGCCCGGCTTCCCCTCGGACCTCATGTCGGCCTCCGATGTCCACGACACCTCCGTACTGCCGAATGAACGGGACGACCCCTTCGAGGCATTCCCAGATGAGTCGCGTCGGCCACTTGCCTTCACCAAGGAGCAGCACGACTCCCTTGTCGTCGATAGCATCAATCGTGAACGGTGCGTCACGGGTCGGCGTTGACAGGCGTTGACCATCGTGGAGGTTGCCGCGGATGGCTACCTCAACCATTCCGGGAGCACAGTCCGGTTGCAGAACTTCGGTCGCTGGCGCGTCGGGGGTAGCGGATGGGCGTGGTGTGCCGGTCGCAGGGTGGGCTCGAAGCCATTCAAGAATCTCCGTCTTGAAGAACTTGTAGGCGCGGCCACCGGGCAGCCGGTATGCGGGCCGCGTACCTTCCCGTTCTGTATCCACCGGTGCAACCGGGCACGGCGCCCACCTGGTTACGTCCGGCGAGGACGGGACAGTGCGAGTTTGGACGCTCGACCCAAGCGAACTGGTAGAAACCGCGCGCGCCCGCGTGACCCGATCACTGACGGACGCAGAGTGTCAGGTGTATTTCCACCTTGACGCTTGTCCCAAGAAGCGGACCTGAGGGGGCGAAACGCCTCCCCCGTTGGTGACCCCGTCACCCGCTCCCGCATGACCCGTGGTTTCACCGCCGACGAGTGAGTGTGCCACCACATCGACCCCTGCCCCGACCTGGAGACGCCGGGCCCACGAAAACCCCAGGTCAGAGGGTTGCACCCGCCGACCCGGGGCTGCGTATTATGGGTTCTTCTACCGAACTTCTACCGAACTGCCGAGCACCAGTGCCCCGAATGCCTCTGCAAGTTCCTTCTGCATACCTTGTACGACGTGGGATGGCGAGCGGGCAAACCTTGGTGGGTGGCCGCTAGGCGTCGTCGAGGAGGTTGAGGGCGTAGTCGAGTGCTTCGCCGGATGTCATAGTGAGACCATGCCAAGCGACGACGAACCGGTCGGGTTGCAGGTGAGGTTTGACCTCGTCGATGGCGGTTCTGACTTCATCCAGCCATCAGCGAGGTCGCTCCCCGCACCTAGCGCCGCTACCTGAGCCGGATTCGCGCCGGTCGATCGTGGATGATCTCAACGATGCCAGCCTTCTTCAGTACCACTGCAACCCATCCCGCTGTCGTCGTCTTGTCACAACTTCAGGAGCATCGCGCCGGCCAATCTGAGAACTCCGTGTCCCACGGGTACGCCGGCGAAGTTATCCAGTGAGCCGCAAGCCGGCCGGTCGGAGCCGATGCCGATGTGTGTCGGTCCGACGCAAATGTAGCGCGATAACGGCGCTGGCTATCGCAGCCCACACGCACCACAGGGAGATGACGCCGGTGAACAGCAGCACTGAAAGGGCACTGACCGCTATGAGGTTGATCGCTCCGAAGATCGCCGCATACCGGTCTGACGACAAGAGGAGAGACCCGCAGGTCGCTGCCACATATAGCGCCACGGCATAGCCGCCGTTCGACAGCGGGAACGAGTAGTGGAGGTGATATCCGGCATCGATAACTACAACCGGTCCCCGGGCAACCGCCCATATCAAGTAGATGCTGACGAGCCCACCGAGAACTGCCAATAGCGCCATGAGCTTCCGCCTCGTGGGTACCGGCTCGATGCGCCGCACCGCCCAGGGGACAAACCAGGGAAGCAGGCCAAATGCGATCGCCAGGTACAACCCTGTGGACCATTGCGAGACACCGTCGCCGACACAACCATCAACGCCCCACCACACAACGGTTTCAATCAGCTGATGCGTTCCAAACACCACGGGGAGCATCGCCAGTGGTCGTTCGCCCGGATGCTCGACACTGCGAAGCGCATCGACACCGATGCCGGTGATCACCAGACCGACCACGAGGTCCACTTCCGGTGAGAAGCACATTGTTGATCGCCTCAGTCCGAGTTCCGACAATCGACCGGAACCGCTCACGCAATCCGGCCCGCGTCCCGTCTCCGAAAGAGGATGACCCAACCAGCCCGGCGTTGTCGAGGTAGTAGCCGAATCTCTCCTCTGCCCCCGACTCTCAGGTTTGAAGAGGACCAAGAAGCTGAGGCAATTGAAGCCTAGGCCGTCCGGGGAAGAGCCGGATGGATAGACCCCAACCCGTTGAGACGTCGACGATTCTGATGCAGTCGGACTCGCGACCTGGACCGTAGGATGCGTTCGTCATGACGATACCAAGCCGCACCGGGGAGATGGCCAGGCGCCTGGTTGCCCAACCTCGACGGTTCGTCGTGGTCGAGTCCGTGGTGCTGACCCTGCTGATCGGCTTGTTGGATGTAGCAACCGGGGCGGAACTCTCCTTCTCCATCTTCTACTTGTTGCCGATCACACTCGTGGCATGGAGCATGGAGCGCCCCTGGGCACTTGGCAATGCCGTTATGGCATCGATTACCTGGCTGGCGGCCGATCAGCTATCGGGCAGCGTCTATTCGAACCCGCTGTTGCCCTACTGGAACGCGTCCATCCGGCTCGGCTACTTCGTGCTGTTTGCCGTGTTGTTCGGGCGTCTCCGGCAAACGCTCGAACGGGAGCGGACGCTGTCCAGAAACGATCCGCTCACCGGGCTGTACAACCGGCGAGCTTTCGAGGAGCTGGCCACCCGGGACGTCGAACGGGCCTCGCGCTACGGGCGCCCGATCTCGATCGCGTTCATTGATCTGGACCATTTCAAGGAGACGAACGATCAATTCGGTCACGATGCCGGTGATGCGCTGCTACGTCAGGTGGCCTTGACGCTGGTCGCCAGCCTCCGCTCAACCGACGTGGTGGCCCGCATGGGAGGCGATGAATACGCCATCGTGATGCCGGAGACCGTCGAAGACCATGCCCGAATTGCGCTCGAGAAGACGCGAGCCGTTCTCGCCCAGCGCATGACCGAGCATGGGTGGCCGGTGACCTTCTCGATCGGCGTTGTGTCCACCACCGGCGAGGCCGCCTCGCTTCCGGCACTCCTTGCTGCAGCCGATCGCTTGATGTACGAGGCCAAACGGGCGGGCCGGGATCGGATGGTCGTGGCGCAGTATGCGACGATGCGCGGTGATTGAGATCCTGCCCTTCAGACTCCGGCACGGCGGGAGGTGGTCCCCCGGGCAGGTCTCGACTCCTGGTGCGTTCAGAAGCTGTGCGTTGGTGTTATTGGTCCTTGTGACTTGGTTGACAGGATGCGGAGGGGCATCTGACGGGACCTCGCTACTCGAGGAATCGTCGATTCTCGGTGCGGAGATCCCCGGGTTGTCTTCCGGTCGCATTACCGATCGGCAGTCCGGTGATCGGGCCTCGGTCACCAAGCTCTACGACGTTTCCGGTTCGTGGGAGGAGGCTTCGGTCGCTCTGGCCGAGGCGGTGCGGGCACACGGATGGACGATCGAATCGGTCAACTGCGTCGGCTCGGGCAACGATGTCATCGCCAAGCGCCGAATCGGCGACTCGTGGGTGCTACTCCAATCCGGGGCGGGAGCCACAGGAGCAGGCATAATTCTCAGCATCGATCCGAATCAGGCACCGCCCGCGCCGTTCGCCGTGACCGGATCGTGTGCGCAGGCTCTTGTTGGAGCCGCCCGGACCTGAGGGATCAGTCGAGCGTCGGCGTCGGGGCCCGATCACACCCGATGGCGTCGAGCGCGTCCGCCAGGTGCTGGTACTGATCGAGTGTGTTGTAGAGGTGCGCCGACACGCGCAAGAGGCGGTGAGGCCAGGCGGGCCACGAGGGGACCGGGACTTCGATGCGATAGCCGCGCATCAGTTCGTCTCGCAACGGTTGCGGTTGCCGGGGTGAGAAGGGGTGGGGTTCGGTTGTCAGCGGGAGCGCGGACATCGAGCCGAGCAGGGCGTCCGGAGCGGGGGTCGAGATTCCGAGCGCATCGGCGAGGAGGTCGCGGGCTCGGAGCGCCAGGTCGTGATTGCGGGCTCGTACCGCCGGCCAGCCGCCGTCCAGCATGGAATCGATGGTGGCGATCGCGACCGGGATCGACAGGTAGGGAGTTGGATCGTGGGTACCGGTCCAGTCGAACAGCAGCCGGAATCTCGACACATCCGAGCGGGGTGAGTTGGCGCCGTGGCTGATGGTGGTGGGCACGATCAGATCCTGCCGGTCTTGGCGGACCTGGAGGAAGGCGGCCCCTTTGGGTGCGCACATCCACTTGTGGCAATTGCCCGTGTAGTACGCCGCTCCGATCGTTTCGACATTGAGATCGATCATGCCCGGCGCATGGGCTCCATCGACCAGGGTGTCCACACCCAGATCGGCAAGTGCGGCAACGATCCTGTGGATGGGAAATACAAGCGCCGTCGGGCTTGTGATGTGATCGATCACGGCGAGCCTGGTTCGGGAGCCCACACGCTCGACGATGCGATCCACAATCAGGGTCTCATCGTCCAGAGGGAATGGAACCGCGACCGTGACCACTTCCGCGGCGGCCCGTTCGGCGACGAAACGGACGGCATTGGCGCAAGCGTTGTAGCCGTGGTCGGTGATGAGAATCTCGTCGCCCGGCCGGAACGACAGCGACCGGAGCACCGTGTTGACACCGGTCGTTGCGTTCGGGACGAAGACCAAGTCATCAGGGTGTGCGCCGACGAACCTACCGAGCTCAACTCGGGCAGATCCCGCCAGGCCTTCGAACTCATCGGAGAAGAACCGCACGGGCTCTCGCTCCATCCTGCGTCGCAGGTTCGTCTGGTGGTCGAGCACCGCACGGGGTGCGGCGCCGAACGAACCATGATTCAGAAAAGCGACGGACTCGTCCAGGTCCCAGTGCTCGCGCATGGGTTAGTCGCCGGACCCGAGAACCCGGTCGACCGCGATCTCGATGGCGACTCCATCCGGGTTGGCAGATGGAGTTCGGTAGGGGGATTCCGGCTGGGCTGGCATGAACTGCATGCGACGAGTGTATGTGGTCTCGTCCTCATTTCTCACTTGAGCAACGCCTCTCTCCAAGCCTTCGGTGACACGGCGCCGTGCCCAGCATCCGAGCCTAAGCGATTAGCGTGCTGCCATGTCTCGCTGGAAGAAATGGCTCCTTGGGATCGCAAGTGTGCTGCTGGCGGCCGCCGTCTGGATGTTCTGGCCGGAGTCGGCTGCCGGCGAGGTCGAGGGGATCGGGCCGCCGTCCGGCACCTACGACGCCGTCATCAGGAGGGACTCCTTCGGTATCCCGCACATCTGGGGCGCGACGGATGCCGATGCGGCGTACGGCCTCGCCTATGCACATGCCGAAGACGATTTCCTCACCATCCAGCAGACGTTCCTCGCCGCCCGCGGACGCCTCGCCAGCGTGTACGGGGCCGAGTCGGCTCCCGTCGACTATTTCGTGTACCTGCTCAGGATCCCGCAAACCGTGGAAGAGGGCTGGCCGCAACTCTCACCGCAGGTCCGAGCGATCTGCGAGGCGTATGCGGACGGCATCAATCACTACGCGGAACTCCACCCCGACGAATCGCTCGGCGGGCTGTTCCCGGTGACCGGCCACGATGTGGTGGCTGCCTTCACGCAAAAGGTGCCGCTGTTCTTCGGCCTGGAGGCCACGATCGCAGCCCTCTTCGAAGATGAGCGGCCCGACCTGTCTGCAGCGGATGCCCCGGCGGTCCGCTATGGATCGAACGTGTTCGCCGTCTCGCCGAAGAGGAGCGCGGGCGGCGAGACGATGCTCGTATCGAACTCCCATCAACCCTGGACGGGCCCTGTGGCCTGGTACGAAGCGCAGGTGACCAGCGACGAAGGCTGGGACATGACCGGAGCCTTGTTCCCCGGGATGCCGGTGCTGGCACTCGGCCACAACCGGGATATCGCCTGGTCGTTCACCGTCAATCATCCGGATCTGATCGACGTCTACGAACTCGACATGGATCCCGATGATCCCGACCGCTACCGAGTCGACGGTGAGTGGCTGACCCTGGAGGTGGGGGAGGCTCCTATCGAGGTGCGGTTGGTGGGCCGGCTGCGGTGGACCTTCCCGCAGGAGATCCTCTGGTCGATCTACGGCCCGGTGATACGACAGGACCACGGCACTTATGCGATCCGCTACGCAGGTATCGGTGAGACCGGCCTCGTCGAGCAACTCTTCAAGATGAACAAGGCGGACACCTTCGAGAAGTGGAAGGCCGCACTCGCCAGCCAGGATGGACTGCCGTCGTTCAATATCGGATACGCCGACCGGACCGGGACTATCGCCTACCTGTACCACGGGTTGTTCCCGGCTCGAGATCCGGCGATTGACTGGTCGGGGTACGTGCCGGGGGATACCGCCGCCACGCTCTGGGACGGCTATGTGCCACTCGATGACCTTCCCTGGGTCGTCGACCCCGAGGGCGGGTTCATTCAGAACTCGAACTCGACGCCCCGGACCGCGGCACTCGAGGCGCTGGATCTTGGAGCGTTCCCCGTCTCCATGGGCGTTGAGGAACAGGAGACAAATCGGTCGCTGCGTGCGCGCGAACTACTGATGGCCGACGAGGAGATCACCCTCGATGAGCTGACGGCGATCAAGTGGGACATGACCTACGACGAAGGCTCGCTGCCGGCCGACCTCGTCGGGAGACTCATCGCAGGCGATTGGGGCGCCGACCTGGGAGCCGCAGTGGATCTCTTGGCGAGGTGGGATCGGGTAGCCGATCCGGATGATCCGGCGACGGGCCTCGTGATCATGCTGCTGGCGCAGCTGCTCGAAGCAGATGTCGATTTCGATCCGTCGCAGATGGGCTCCGCCCTCGAGGTGAGCGACGGTGAACTCGTAGCTGCGTTGCGGGGGGCCGTGGCGGCGCTCGAAGACGAGTTCGGGAGTATCCAGCCCGATTGGTCAGAGGCGAATCGGTTGGTACGGGGCGATGTCGATCTCGGCATCGGTGGGGCGCCCGACCTTCTGCACGCCGTTTACGGAGACCGTCACGACGGCCACTTCGAGGGTATTGCGGGCGACGCCTACGTTCTGATCGTGACCTTCCGACCGGACGGCTCAGTGACGTCGCAGGCGGTTCATCAATTCGGATCGGCGACCCTCCGAGTCGACTCACCCCACTACGCAGACCAGGCCCAGCTGTTCGTCGAACGACAACTGCGGCCGGTCTGGTTCGAGGAAGCCGACATCCTCGCCAACCTCGAGTCGGAGTACCGCCCCGGCGAATGATCCGTATCACCGTTATCGCGCCGCGAAACACTATTACAGGAGAGATCATCGCCCGAAAACACGAGTTGGGGGTATCGTTCAGCGGGCCATTCCGGTCAGGCGGCCGGCGATGATAGCTTCGGCCTCCGCGATGATCCTGTCGATCAACTCCGCCACCGTTGGGATGTCGTGGATCAGGCCCATGACCTGACCGGCGGCCATCACGCCTTCCTGAACGTTGCCTTGCTTGAGAACCTGCTCGTAGCCTCGCTTGCCCGAAACGTACTGGGCGATGTCGGCGATGGTGGCCGTGCCCGTCGCTTCGATCTCGATGACCTTCTCAGCCGTCTCGGTGCGGAGCACGCGCTCGGTGTTTCGCAACGATCGCATGACCAGCGTGGTGTCGGTCTCGCCGTAGTCCACCATCGCCTGCTTGAGGTTGTGGTGAAGGGGAGCTTCCTGGGTAGCGACGAAGCGCGTTCCCATGTTCATCCCATCTGCACCGAGTGCCAGGGCGGCCGCCAGGCCGCGTCCATCGCCGAAGCCACCCGACGCCACAATCGGTATGTCGAGGGCATCGGAGGTGACCGGGATCAGGATCAGGGACGTCACGTCGTCTTCACCAGGGTGGCCGGCACATTCGAATCCATCGATCGATACCGCGTCGCATCCGATCGCCTGGGCCTTCAGCGCGTGACGCACCGATGTGCATTTGTGGATCACCTTCATGCCGGCCGCCTTGAGATGCTCCATGTACGGCTCGGGGTTGCGGCCTGCCGTCTCAATGAACTCGATCCCCTCCTCCGCGCACGCCATGAGGTAGGCGGGATAGTCCGGCTGGCGGAGCGAGGGTAGGAAGGTCAGATTCACGCCGAACGGATTGTCGGTGAGATCCCGGCAGCGACGGATTTCTTTGCGCAGATCTTCCGGTGTCTCGAAACTCAAGGCGGTCATGAAACCCATCGCGCCTGCATTGGCAACGGCCGATGTCAGATCTGCATTGGCGATCCACATCAACCCGCCCTGAATGATGGGGTGCCGGACGCCGAACATCTCAGTGATCCTGGTCTTCAACATGGTGCTCCTTTGGTCTGTTGTAAGCCTACGTTCACCCGCTGCCGGGTGCGTCACCGATCAGCTCTGCCTGGAGGCGGCGCATGCCGCCCAGCCATCGTTCGTAGTCAGTGGCCTTGCGCACGAAGAATTCTCCCACCTCTTCATGGGGGAGAATCAAGAAACGTTCGGCTTCGATGCCCGCGATGACCGCTTGGGCAACGTCCTCCGGTTCAATCGTTGCCCGGCTGACCCATCCGCTCAGTGCCGGATCGGAGGCCATGTCCTCGAGCATGGCCGTGTTGACGAACTGGGGGCAGAGGGCCGATACACGCAGACCCGCGTCCCCGTACGTGACCGACAGCCATTCGGCAAGCGCCACCGCGGCGTGCTTCGTCACCGAATAGGCGGCCGCTCCGATGTTCGTCAAGAGTCCGGCGGCGGACGCGGTGTTGACCAGGTAACCGTTTCCTCGGGCCAGCATTGACGGCACAACGGCCCTGGCTGCATAAACATGGGACATCACGTTGACGTCCCACGTTCGCTGCCAGGTTTCGTTGGTCATTTCAACGCCGCCCTGTGCAGCAATCCCGGCATTCGAGCAGAAGATATCGATCGGTCCGAAGGCCTCCTCGGCGGCAGCCACTATGCCGCGCACTGCCTGGTCGTCGGCAACGTCCGCCTGAACGGCCAGGCCATTGATTGAGCCTGCCACATCTAGCGCGGCATCGCCGTCGATGTCCGCTACCGTGACCCCCCTCGCTCCGTTGGCAGCGAACGCCCGAGCCATGGCGGCACCGATGCCGTGTCCGGCTCCGGTCACGACGATCGACCGATCCTGGATCTCCACGGCCTGCCTCCTGTCCCTTCCCGCTGCTATTGTGAACGTACACTAACTGACGGGCCGGGCGTCCGTCACGATGGAGGAGCGCCAATGACCGACACGATCGCCGCCGAGAAGGCGGAGGCGCTGGTCACCGGGAAGATCGATGAACTTCTCAGCGGATACGACCCGTCCATGGATCCTCAGGAGTTCTGGGGCAGGCAATACGACCTGGGCCTGGCGTGGGTGCAGTATCCCGAAGGATTCGGCGGTCTCGGGGTCAGTCCGAAATACCAATCAATCGTCCAACGTCGCATCGAGGCGGCCGGAGCGCCAACCTGGAACCGGCAGATCAACCTTCTCGGCATCGGTATGGGAGCCGGAGTCATTTCCGCGCACGGAACCGCTGAGCAGATGCGCAAATGGCTGCGACCAATGTTCACAACCGAAGACATGTGGTGTCAGCTCTTCAGCGAACCGGGCGCCGGATCCGACCTCGCCAACCTCTCCGCCAAAGCAGTGCGGGATGGTGACGAATGGATCGTCAATGGTCAGAAGGTGTGGACGACGCTCGCCCACATCGCCAAGTGGGGCATGCTGCCCGTTCGCACCGATCCCGACGTCCCGAAGCACAAGGGCATCACTTACTTCATAGTCGACATGGAAGCCGACGGGGTCGACGTCCGTCCTCTCTATCAGATCACCGGTGAGGCGGAGTTCAACGAAGTGTTCTTCGACGACGTGCGGATTCCCGACGAATACCGTCTCGACGACGTCGGCGCCGGATGGCGTGTTTCGATGACCACCCTCATGAACGAGCGCGTCGCCATCGGCAGTCGCTCACTGCCCCGCGGCAGCGGATCGATCAAGGATGCCATCAGGGCATGGCGCGAGTATGAGCATGACGATCCCGCCCTTCGAGATGAGCTGACCCGCCTGTGGGCTGAATGGGAGGCCCTGCGACTCACCGTCGAGCGGGCCAACCAGATGCGAAAAGCGGGTATCCCCGGTCCCGAGGGATCAACCGGCAAACTCGCCTGGGCAGACCTCAACAAAGCAATCACGGCCTTCTCTGTTGAGTTGATGGGCTGGGACGGCACGCTGTATCCGGGCGGGTACGAACTGCATCGTCCGACGGAGTTCGAAGACTCCGGTTCACCACAACGCAACTTCCTGCGGGCCAGGGCCAACTCCATCGAGGGCGGCACCTCCGAGATCATGCGCAACATTCTCGGAGAGCGAGTGCTCGGGTTGCCGGGCGAGCCGCGCGTTGACAAGGACCTGCCGTGGAAGGAGGTGCCCCGTGGCTGATACGCCTCGTGTGACCTTCGCGCTCACGGAGGAGCAAGAGATGCTCCGCCAGACGACTCGCCAGTTCCTCGAAGACCGAGTGTCCCCGACGGTGGTGCGTGAGTTGATGGAGACCGAAACCGGGTTTGATGCTGCGTTGTGGCAATCCGGCGCCGAGTTGGGGTGGCACTCGCTGGCTATCCCGGAAGAGTACGGCGGAGCCGGATACACCTTTGCCGAGTTGAGTGTCGTCCTCGAAGAGATGGGGCGCGCCCTGTTTCCCGGACCGTTTCTCTCGACGGTTGTAATGGCCGCCAACGCCATTGTGCTGGGCGGTCGCGACTCGCAAAAGAAGGAACTCCTGCCCGGCATTGCAATGGGTGAGTCCATGATGACGATGGCTCTGTTCGAGGGGCCGCAGGGTGCTACGACCGACGATATCCGGATGACCGCTGCACAGGATGGTGAGGCCTGGATCCTCGACGGCGTGAAGAAGAACGTCTTGTTCGGGCATGTTGCAGGGACGATCGTTACGGCGGCCCGGACTCCGAATGGGCTAAGCCTGTTCCTGGTTCCGGCGGACACGGGCGGTTTGAACGCCGAGCATGTGCCGACGCTCGACGCAACCCGCAAACAAGCCAACCTGACCTTTTCCGGGGTCCGTTTGGGTCCCGAGGCGTTGCTCGGAAACGAGGGAACCGCAGGTCCCGTGATCGATCGGGTTCTTCGGCTGGCATCGGTGGCGCTGTCGCTCGAACAGGTCGGCGGTGCGCAATGGTGTCTCGAGACATCTGTGGAGCATGGACAAACCCGATTCCAATTCGGCCGGGCGATCGGCTCCTTCCAGGCAATCAAACACCGGTTGGCAGATATGCTCGTTTCGGTGGAGCACGCCAAGTCCACGGCCTACCACGCCGCCCGGATTGTCGATGATACCGACGAGCTGCTGGTCGCAGCCCCGCTCGCCAAGTCGGTCTGTTCTGAGGCGTATTTACGGGCGGCTTCTGACACGATTCAGATCCTGGGCGGGACCGGCTTCACCTGGGAGCACGATACGCACCTGTACTTAAAACGAGCCAAGAGCACGTCCTTGATGTTCGGTGGTGTCCGACACCAGCGACGGCTGCTGGCCGAAGCACTCGGTCTCTGATGAAATGACTGCAAGGGGTGCCGGTGCCGCCGGCACCCCTCTGGAAGGGTGATGATGGAAGCCGGCGACGTCGTGGCACAGGAGGCGCCTACCGCTCGAGGTCGAAAACGACGCGAGCAGATCATCGACGCGGCCGCCGGTCTCTTTCACCGGCAGGGTTTCCACGCAACCTCGATCGATGAGATCGGCGCAGCCGCCGGCATCACCGGCCCCGGTCTCTACCGGCACTTCGCCGGCAAGGACGAGATTCTGCTTGGAGTCTTCGACCGTATCTGGGAGTTGCTGCGTTCCGCCATCGACCGGACTGAAGGTCTACAGCCGGACGCGGCGCTCGATGATCTCATCTCCACACACACCACACTGGCACTGGATCAGGGAGCCGCCTTGATGCTGCTCGTACGCGAACTCCGGTACGTTCCGGAGTACTACCAGCGGGCGGCCGAACGCAACGATGCGCGCTACACGGACGCTTGGGCCGAGGTGATCATCAAGCTGCACCCGAGGCTCACACTCGATGAGGCCCGCGCCGCTGCCCACGGGGTGATGGGGCTCATCGCATCGGCTGCGCGCGACAATGTCGATCTCCGCATCGATGCTTCCCGGCATCGCCGGATCCTGCACGAGATGGCTTGCGCCTCGCTGGCGGCGTTCTAGGACGACCCCCGCCCGTCGGAATCGGGTACTGGACGAGCGGGACAGATTGCCGCCTACCGGTTGCTTCCCACTTCTTCGAGATCGCCCACCTCGCGCCGAAGTAGTCTGACCCAATGCACGACTCAGCTGATGTCATTGTTGTTGGTGCCGGGATCGTCGGAAGCGCCATCGCCTATCAGATCGCCCGCCGTTCTCCGATGAAGGTCGTGCTTCTCGACAAGGGAGCAGGACCGGCGGAGGGCTCGACCGGAGCCTCTTCGTCGATTTGCCGCTGCCGGTACTCGAATGCCCAGGTTATCCGTCTTGCCCGCGATGGACTGGCCGCCTATCGCAACTGGGCAGAGTTCACCGGACTCGAGGAACCATGGAATGAGTTCACCCATACCGGTGTGTTGTGGTTGCTCAACGAGGATCGCGGAGAACTAGAGGCCGAGCGCACCCGCCTTGCGGACGAAGGCGTGGCGATCTCCCTGCTGACCGGCGAGGAACTCGGTGAGCGGTTTCCGAGCCTGTCTTCGTGCATTGAGCCGTTCGATCTCTCCGGCGAGATCGAACATACCTGCCGCCCGATCGAGCTGGCCGTATTCGAAGACGACGCAGGGTTCGCCGATCCGTCGGCGGCCAACACCGATCTCGTTGAGGCAACGCGCAACAACGGCGGAACCGTGCGCTTTCGTACCCAGGTGACGGGAGTTCGCAAGCAAGGTGATCGGGTGGTCGGTGTGGATCTCGCCGATGGCAGCTCGATAGAGGCTGATTTGGTGATCAATGCTGCCGGCCCATGGTGCGGCCGGCTGAACCAGTTGGCCGGCCTCGACCTCCTCTGGCCGCTCGAACCGACTCGCGTTCAGGTTGGATATCGTGATTGGCCGGCGGACCTCGGCAGGGTTCCCGTCACCGTGGAAGCTTCCACCGGTCTCTACTTTCGACCGGACGCAGCCGGAAGCCGGATCCTGTTTGGCTCCGTTCTCGAAGAGGACGAGCAAGAAGTGGTCGAGGATCCCGACAACTTCAAGACCAGTGCCGATGCTGCCTTCCGCGATCTCCGAGTTCATGGGTTGCACCATCGGATTCCGGACCTGCCTTACCGCGGAGGGGTTACGGGCATTGCCGGCCTCTACACGATCAACCGCACCGATGTTCATCCCGTCGTCGGACCGAGCGGGATGGACGGCTACTGGCTCGCCAACGGCCTCAGTGGTCATGGATTCAAACTGGCTCCGATGATCGGATCGATGGTCGCCCAGGCAATCACCGGTGAACAGGCGTCCTTCGACACCGACGTGCCGATGTCATTGCTGGCGGTGGATCGTGAGCCCATCAGTGTGGCATCCAAGAGCGTGCTCGCCTGATGCGGTGGTTGGGTCCGAGTGAGCTGCGCGAGTCGCTCTCGATGGCGGACGCGATCGAAGCGATGGAGGCGGCATTTGGATCCGACCGGGAGGTGCCGCTGCGTCAGTTGTTGGGCGGCTCGCTATTCATGCCGGGCCGGGTCGGCCATACAGCCGGAATCAAGGTTGTCTCGATCGAGCCGGGCAATCCGGTAGGTGTGGTGGTCGTCTTCGACGATGATGGATCTCCGCTCGGAATGGTGGATGGATCGACGTTGACATCGATCAGGACGGGCGCCGCCTCCGGATTGGCAACGCGGCTTCTTGCCCCTGCTGAGGCGCAAACCATGGCGATGCTGGGCGCAGGCGCGATGGCCTTCGATCAGGTCGAGGCTGTGAGAGCAGTGCGACCGATCGAGCGCGTCATCGTATGGAGTCGATCCCGGGCCAGGGCGGCGGTTTTGGCAGGCCGCATCGGTGGGGAGGTCGAGCTGGACGCCAACACCGCAGTGGCGGCGGCCGACATCGTCTCGTGTGCCACCCCGGCCCTCGAGCCTCTCTTCTCCTCCTCGGCCGTGAGGGAGGGAACGCATTTCAACGCCGTCGGTGCGTTCACTTCCGAAATGGTGGAACTGCCGGGAGCGCTGCTGAGCAGCGCCTTCGTCGTTGTCGACGATCTCGATGCGGCGGCTGCGGAAGCAGGCGATCTGATCCGGGTCGGACGCCGGCCCGACGCAACGCTCACCGACCTGCTGGAAGGAAGCGTCGTTCCTGCAGGGACCACAGTGTTCAAATCGGTCGGACTCGCCAGTCAGGATGTGGCGGCGGCCGTCGGCGCCTTGCGGACTGCCGAACGACTCGGCATCGGCACCGAGTTCGGCTCAGGCCGACCCGGCCGAAAACCGTGACTAGCTCAGTCCTTGCCCGTCACCTTCAGGGCGAAGGCGTAATCCTCGGCCAGTTCCTTGAGTGCATCGAAACGACCGGAGGCCCCGGCGTGACCTGCCCCCATGCGGGTTCGCAGCACCAGCAGGCTTTCGGTGGTCTTCGTAGCTCGCAGCTTGGCAACCCATTTGGCCGGTTCCCAGTAGGTGACTCGCGGATCGGTGAGTCCGGCCGTCACCAGCAAGGGTGGATACTCCCTGGCCTCCACGTTGTCGTATGGGGAGTATGAGGCGATGTACTCATAGGCGTCCGCATCGTCGATCGGGTTGCCCCACTCGGGCCATTCCATCGGGGTCAGCGGCAAATCGGTGTCGTGCATCGTGGTCAGCACGTCGACGAACGGGACCTCGGCAATGGCGCCCGCCAGCAGGCCGGGCGGCGCCATGTTGACGGCCACTCCCACCAGCAAGCCGCCCGCGCTGCCGCCGAAGATCACGATCTTGCCGGCGGAGGTGTACCGCATCTCGATGAGTGCGTTGGCAGCGGCCATGAAGTCGAGAAACGTATTGCGTTTGTGCCGGCGCTTGCCGTCCGTGTACCAGCGGTAGCCACCCTCCTTGCCGCCCCGGACGTGGGCAATCGCGTAGATGAACCCGCGATCGACCAGGCTCAGTCGATTGGTGTTGAACGAAGCCGGCATGCTGATTCCGTACGAACCGTATCCGTAGAGGAGACATGGCGCCGTCCCGTCGAGTGGCGTGCCTGCTCGGTAGAGAAGCGTGATGGGGACTCGCTCGCCGTCGTGGCTCGTCGCGAACACTCGCTCGGTCGAGTAGTCGTCCGGATTGTGGCCGCTCGGAATCTCCTGCTCTTTGCGTTTCGTCTGCTCGGCAGTGTCGAGGTCGTAGTCGAACACTCGTAGCGGAGTGGCCGGTGAGCTGTATGTGAAGCGGAGGACATCCTCATACTCACGAAGCGAGGAGAAGCCAAGGTCGTAGGCCTGTTCGTCCATGGCGATGCGACGCTCCTCGCCCGATTCAAGATGGGTGATGACGATGCGGGGCAAACCCTCTTCGGTCTCCAATCGGACCAGATGGCGATGGAACACGATCGCGCCGAGGATCAACGTGCCCGGGCGGTGGGGGACGACCGTCGACCAGGAATCCCGGCCGGGTGAGGCAACGTCGGCGGCCACGATGGTGAAGTCCTCCGCATCACCTGCGTTTGTGGTGATGTACAAACGCCCGTGTTGCTCACCAACCGTGTAGAGGGTGCCGGGGTCCCGCTCGGCGATCATGATCGGCGGACCATCCGGCCGGGCCGCGTCGACGAGCCTCACCTCAGATGTCTCATGGTCGCCGGCGACGATCTCGATGTAGTTCCGGCTCTCAGTCTTGCCGAGATCGATATAGAAGCCCGGATCAGACTCCTCATAGAGGAGCCTGTCGTCGGCCTGGTCGGTACCGAGTACATGGAGGAACGCCCAAACGGGACGATTGCTCTGGTCCAGTTTCAGATAAACGAACGAGGTTGAGTCGGCAGACCATTCGATGGCGCCGTTGGCGTCGTGAACCGCATCGCTGAGTGCTTCACCCGTGTCCAGATCGCGCACCAGGATGGTGTAGAATTCGCTTCCCTGTTCGTCCACTGAATAGGCGAGGTAGCGATGATCGGGGCTGGGTTCGGCAGTGTGGATCCGATAGAACTCCTTGCCGGCCGACTCGACGTCACCGTTGAGCAGAATCTGCTCAACATCGGATCCAAGCGGTCTGCGACAGAAGATCGGATATTGCCCGCCGGTGTCGAAGCGCCGGTAGTACTCCCATGGTCCGTCCGGTGTAGGGACTGAGCTGTCGTCCTCTTTGATGCGGCCCTTCATCTCTTCGAAGATCTCGTTCCGGAGTTCCGTCGTCCCGGCGAGCATTGCCTCCGTGTAGGCGTTTTCTGCCTCCAGGTAGGAGCGAATGTCCTGGGCGAGAACCGCAGGGTCGCGCATTACCTGTTGCCAGTTGAGGTCTTTCAGCCAGGCGTAGGGATCTTCTCTGGTCTTACCATGGCTGGTCATCGCCTCGGGTCGGCGGTCTGCAACTGGCGGACGGGGGGTCATGGTTCCTCGCGGGTAGGGGCTGGTAGCTCAGAGTAATCGTTGGCACGATGCCGGCTGCCCCCGTTTACTCGAGTTCAACCCGTAATCTGTTCCCAGATGGATGCCATTATGGCCAGGGCCCGATTCGTCATGACGGTCGTTGCAGTTGCATCGATGCTGCTCGCCGGATGTGCGGGACATGAAGTCGAGACAGAAGCAACCGTGGCCGATCCGACCCGAGCGTCGCAAGTTCCCACGACTTCGGCCATCGGCCGGTCCGGTGAGTCGACGACGACCACGTCCAGCTTCGTTCCGGACTATGCGGCCCTCATCGCGGTCATCGAAGCTGAGATGGTCGGAACGACTTATGAGGGTGCCGCCCTCGAAGATCCCGAAGTATTCATCGCCACCGCCGAACTGTTCTGCGACCTCCTCGATGAGGGCCTGACGACCGATGACCTGCTGTCCGAGTACCTCGATCGATTGTCGGATGGCGGTGCGGCGGAGGTCGACGAGGACGATGGGTTGATGGCCGGTGTGCTCCTGGGCGCCTCCATCGAGATTGTATGTCCGGAGGCTTCGGCCGAGACCCCGTAACGTTTCGCGATCTTCTGCGACTTCACTCACAGGAGCGGGAAATGAGAAATGCCTCACATAGAGTGGCTGTCGCCGGACTCACGGTTGCGCTCGTCTTCGCACCGGCGCTTGTGGTTTCAGCGGATGACGTCGCCGGCCCTCCGCAGCATGTCCTCGAGAGGGCCAAGCAAGCCGTCGGCCGGGGGCAAGAACGCGCACTCGAGATGCTGGCGGTTGCCGCCACCCGCAACCCGGACACCGGCCTTCCTGATCACGCGCAAGGAACGCCCGGCCACGCTACCGGACTCGAACGTGCCCAGGGAATGGTGGCGAAGGCGGCGGACAAGATCAAAGGTTACGAGAAGGACAAGCCGGACAACGGCTACGCCTACGGTCACGGGCGGGCTGCGCAGGTCCATGCCGCGTTGGCCGCCGGCATTTCGCCATCCACGCTCGAATCACACGGGCACAAGGTCAGCGCCATGGTCAAGGCTGTGGAGTCTTTCTCCAACGAGAAGCCGGGCCGCGGCCTCGGCCGTGACAAGCAGGACGACCACTGACGGGCCCCCGTACATCGTTTTCGCGCGGCAAAGGCGCGCTATAGGGTGCGATCCCCGCGCGAGAACGGTTTTGGTTGGGCGCGTGCCTACCCAAGTTAACGATCGCTAATATACGACGCAGCCCGACCGGGTGATCTCGAGTCGGTAGTGTCGAGTACGGCGTTCAACGGAGAGGTCCACGGTGACAGACGAGGCCGCAAGTCCTGCCGGCGTCGACGTGCCGAATGTGACTCGATGGCTGTCCGACCGGGTCCCCGAGCTAGCCGAACCGCTGGATTTTGCGCGTAGTAGCGTCGGTCGATCGAATCTCACCTACGTTGTGTCGGATGCCGTCGACCGCCGCTGGGTTCTCCGCAGACCTCCCCTGTCGGGCCTACTTCCCTCCGCGCACGACATGGCTCGCGAACATCGCATCATCTCTGCCCTCCAGAGAGCCGGATTCCGGGTACCGGACATGGTCGGCTTTTCCGGCGACGCCTCGATCCTCGGAGCAGACTTCTACGTTATGGGATACGTTGGCGGGTTCACGATCGAGACGGCCTCTGATGCCGAGCATCTGTCGGTGGCGAAGCGGCGTAATGCGGGATTCGACCTCATGGATACGCTCGCCGAGTTGCACGCCCTCGATGTAGACGAGGCCGGACTGGGTGATCTGGCCAGGCGCGATGGCTACTTCGAGCGGCAGTTGAAACGATGGAACGGTCAGTGGCAGGCGGCCAAAGCGAGAGACATGCCTGCCGCACAGGAAGCCCACGATCTTCTCGCCCGGCACGTTCCAGAGCAGCAACGGGTTTCCGTGGTGCACGGGGACTTCCGCATCGACAACGTCCGGATGGGCGCCGACGGAAGGGTATTGGCGGTGCTCGATTGGGAGCTGTGCACGCTTGGTGACCCACTGGCCGACCTGGGTACCTGCATGTCGGCGTGGCAAGAACCCGGAGAACCGTCGGGCCCGCTGTTCGACTCGCCGAGCCGCATGCCGGGCTTCCCCACCAGAGCCGAGATGATAGGGCGGTATGCCGGGAGTTCGGGTCTGGACGTGACTGCAGTCGACTACTCGATCGCCTTCTCATACTGGAAGCTGGCCTTGATCATGGAGGGCGTCTACATGCGATACGCCGGCGGAGCATACGGCGACGTTGACCCGACCACCACCCAGGAGTACGCAGACCAGGCCGTACTTCTGGCTGAGACGTCTCTCGAGCACATTCACACGTTCACCAACCAACAAGGAGTACCCGATGCTGCAGATCGTCCCCGTTGACCAACTCGCCGACTACGTTGGCAAGGATCTCGGCGAATCGGACTGGTTCACCGTTGATCAGGACCGGATCAACGCGTTCGCCAACGCCACCAACGACCATCAGTTCATTCACGTCGATCCGGAGGCTGCCAAGGCCACTCCGTGGGGCACGACCATCGCCCACGGCTTCCTGACACTTTCGCTGTTGCCGTTCTTGACCGCCTCGGCCGGGATCATCCCCGAAGGTATGGTCATGGCGATCAACTACGGTTCGGACAAGGTCCGGTTTCTGGAACCGGTCAGGGTTGGCAGCGAGGTCCGCGCCAGAGTCCGGTTGGCTGATGTCACCGAGAAAGCACCGGGCAGGTACTTGTTCAAAACCGACGTCACGGTCGAGATCAAAGGTTCTGAGAAGCCGGCACTCATCGCCGAGACCCTCTCGATGTTCATCGTTCCATGAGACGGAAGATGTCGATTCAGCCTACTGCCCGATGAAATGACCACCCCCGAGGCGGCCGAGAAACCCGGCCTCTCGTTCTGATAGAAACAGGAGAATACGAATGCGTGAAGCCGTCATCGTTTCGACCGCTAGAACACCGATCGGAAGGGCGTATCGAGGGGCGTTCAACAACACAGAGGCACCCACCTTGGCCGCCCACAGTCTCCGGCATGCGGTCGAACGCGCCGGGATCGAACCGGGCGAAATCGACGATGTGATCATGGGTTGCGCCCAGGCACAAGGAACCCAGGCATACAACCTCGGTCGCATGTCGGTCCTGGCTGCCGGATTCCCCGCCACAGTTCCGGGGATGACCATCGACCGGCAATGCTCGTCCGGAATGATGGCGATCGCTACCGGCGCCAAACAGATCATCCACGACAACATGAAGATCGTGGCGGCCGGCGGCGTCGAGTCGATCAGCCTCGTGCAGACGAACGATATGCGCATGGACCGGTTCTTCGATCCAAACGTTCTCGCCAACTACGTGCATGCCTACATGCCGATGCTGCAGACGGCGGAGGTGGTGGCCGAGCGATACGGTATCTCGCGCGAAGCGCAGGATGAGTACGGGCTTCAGAGTCAGCAGCGGATCGCAGCGGGCCAGGCCGCCGGCAAGTTCGATGACGAGATCGTTCCGATGACCGCACAGAAACTGGTCATGAACAAGGAAACGGGCGAAACCAGCATCGAGGAAGTGACTTTGGCCAAGGATGAAGGCAACCGGGCCGACACGACGCTCGAAGGTCTGTCTTCGCTAAAGGTCGTGTTGCCGAACGGGACGATCACTGCAGGCAACGCGAGCCAGCTGTCCGACGGATCGTCGGCGGTGGTCATCATGGAGGCTGCCGAAGCGGAGCGGCGGGGGCTCGAACCACTTGGGTACTATCGGGGCATCGCGGTGGCGGGTACGGATCCTGAAATCATGGGGATCGGTCCCGTATTCGCAGTTCCGAAGCTCCTCGAGCGTTTCAACCTGACCATGGACGACATCGACCTGTGGGAGTTGAACGAGGCGTTCGCCGTACAAACGATCTACTGCCGCGATGAATTGGGCATCGACAACGAGATCTACAACGTCAACGGTGGAGCGATCGCCATCGGCCATCCCTACGGTATGAGCGGATCCCGGATGGTCGCCCACTCGCTCATCGAGGGGAAGCGGCGCGGGGCCAAGTACGTCGTGAGCACCATGTGTGTCGGCGGCGGTCAAGGCGCAGCCGGCTTGTTCGAGGTGGCCTAGCCGTGCGGGCAGTCGTTTGCACTGAGCTCGGACCGGCCGGGCGCTTGTCGATCGGCGAGATGCCCGACCCGGTACCAGGGCCGGGTGAAATCGTCATCGACGTGCAGGCGGCTGCCCTCAACTTCCCGGACACTCTGATCATCGAGGGCAGGTATCAATTCCAGCCGGATCTTCCATTCGTCCCGGGCGGCGAGGCCGCCGGATTGGTCTCGGCAGTCGGCGACGCGGTTGATCGGTTCACGATCGGTGACCCGGTTGTGGCGATGGGAGTGTCCGGCGCCTTCTCTGAAAAGTGGAAGGTGGAGGCGTCCACGACGATGCCAAAGCCGGAGCACCTCAGTTTCGTTGAAGCTGCCGCATTCGGGCTCACCTACGGCACCTCCTACTACGCGCTGAAACAGCGGGCCAAACTCGAACCCGGTGAGACACTGCTGGTGCTTGGAGCTGCCGGGGGCGTTGGTAGTTCTGCGGTAGAGATCGGCAAGGCAATGGGAGCCCGGGTCATCGCCGCCGCCTCAACCCAGGAGAAACTCGCCTTTGCCACCGGGATGGGCGCAGACGAGAGCATCAACTACACAACGGAGAACCTCCGGGACCGGATCAAGGAGATAACCGGCGGCCGCGGAGTCGACGTTGTCTACGACCCGGTCGGCGGTGAGCTCTCAGAACTCGCCCTTCGCTCGACGGCCTGGGATGGCCGCTTTCTCGTAATCGGGTTCGCCTCGGGGGCGATCCCCGAAATCCCACTCAATCTGATGCTGCTCAAGGGAGTCTCGCTTGTCGGGGTCTTCTGGGGCAGTTGGACGTCCAAGGACCCGGCAGCCTCGTTGCGCAACTTCGGTGAGCTCTTCGCGATGGTGGCGGAAGGAAAGCTCCATCCCCGGGTAACGGACGTATACCCGCTGGACGAGTACGAAGCGGCCTTTGGAGCATTAACGGGCCGCCGGGCGACCGGCAAAGTGGTGCTAACCGTCTGAGCTTTCCAACTAAGAATCTTGAACTTCCTGTTCGGTAGGCTCCTCGCCATGAGCGAGAACAGGAGCGTTGGACCGAAGCTGCCGCCCTGGTCGGTGGTTCTGCTCGTCGCCGCCGGCGTCGGATTGGCGGGTCTCGCCGCCGTTGGAGCCCGCCAGATGCCCGGCACCGGAACCTCCCGACGGATGGCGTCGGATCTCGGTTGGGATCCTTTGACGGTTCTGACCTGGCTGGTTCTGGCCCTGTTGGGTTTTGTGGCGTTCATGGTGCTGAGCTCACCGCGCGGTCGGATGGAGCGCGCCGGTGGAGGGAGACGACGTTCCAGGCCCATTGCACTGTTTCTCGTCCTGGCGATTGTTGCCGCGATCGTCCTCTTGGTCGGGCCGAATGGCGGCGACGGACGAGAGGGCCGCCGGGTCGGCCTCCCCGGTGAGGGTTCGCTGGCTGAGGCTCCTCCACAGCAGGTAGCCGGCTCGCCCTGGGGCCTGATTCTCTTTGCCGGGGCGATTTTCGTGGCTATCGCGCTTCTTTCCTACGTCAGGGGTAGAGCGTCGGCTGATGAAGCGCCGGACGTGACCGGAATCATTGCCTCCGTTGATGCCGCCATCTCGGACCTCGAACTGGGAGGAGATCCTCGTACGGTGGTAATTGCGGCATATACGAAAATGGAGATCTCACTGGCCGGGGCGGGTGTCCCCAGGCGCCGCCATGAAGCCCCATTCGAATACCTGGAGCGGTCCCTTCGCCGCCTTGAGGTCGACGCAGAGGCGATCGTTGCTCTCACGGGTTTGTTCGAGGAAGCTCGCTTCAGCACGCATGTGATCGGTGAGAGTATGGCCGCGGAGGCGATTGCGGCTCTGCGTGAGATCCGCTCCGGTTTGGCCGCCGTATGAGGCGGATGCTGGTCGCGGTCGTGTTCGTGACAGTCGCCGCTCTCGGGCTGCTCGTCTTCTCAGACGGTACCGTAGAACTCCTGGGATTCGAGGCCCTGGTTCTGCTCATCGTGATCCTGGCATTGCGCCTGCCCGGCCCGGTCCGTCGGGAGCCGGCGCCGGAGTTCCGCTATCGGCGCGATCGAGTGGAGCGGCTTCCTCCCCGCCTGGTCGGATTCGAGCGCCTGGTTGGCTTCTCCCGAACGAGCATGGTCGATTTCGATCATCGGCTGCTTCCGAGACTGCGTGAGATTGCCGATGCGCGCCTCTTGTCCACCCATGGCGTGACCCTGACCCGTTCGCCGAAGCGGGCCGAAGAACTCCTCGGACCACCGGCATGGGCCCTGTTGCGGCCTGATCGGATTCTCGTCGAGGACGTCGGGATCCCGGGTCCATCTGCGAGAGAACTCGATGTTCTGGTGACGGCCATCGAGCGGATCGAGGGCCGGGACGATGCAGCGCCGATAGGCTCCCGGTCATGAGCAACACAGTGGCTGAGCGAGCGCGGCTGGTCATCGATGAAGTCGAGAAGGCCGTGCTCGGCAAGCGTCTTGCCCTCGAGATGGTCTTGATGGCCATGTTGTCGGACGGCCACGTCCTCATCGAGGACTATCCAGGGCTGGCCAAGACTCTCATGGCCCGATCATTTGCGGTCGTTACCGGCCTCGAGTTCGCCCGTCTCCAATTCACGCCGGACCTCATGCCGATGGACATCACCGGCTCAACGGTGATGGACCCTCAGACGGCAACATTCGAGTTCCGGCGCGGTCCCGTGTTCTCCAACCTGTTGCTGGCGGATGAGGTCAATCGCGCCCCGGCCAAGACCCAGGCGGCACTGCTCGAGGCGATGCAAGAGCGACAGGTCACGATCGATGGTGTCTCGCACTCGATCGACCGGCCCTTTCTGGTCATCGCCACACAGAACCCGATTGAGTATGAGGGGACGTATCCGCTTCCGGAAGCCCAGCTGGACCGTTTCATCATGCGCATCAGCGTTGGGTATCCGACCGCGCCGGATGAACGGGCGATGCTGACCAATCGGTTGGAGCGCCGGGTAGATGAGGTTGACCTCGATCCTGTCATTACGCCTTCAGAGCTACAAACGATGCAGGCGACGGTTGAGGAGGTCCATGTCGACCCGGGCATCCTGGAATATATGGTTGCCGTCGTTGCCGCAACCAGGGAGCAGCACCGGGTCCAGGTCGGATCGAGCCCCCGGGGCTCACTGGCTCTGCTGAAGCTGTCGCGAGCCAGGGCAGCGCTCGGCGGCCGCGACTTCGTCACCCCCGATGATGTGAAGTCTGTTGCCGTTTCGGCCCTGGCCCACCGGCTGATTCTGAAGCCGGAAATGTGGGTGCAGGACATCACCGACGCCGACATCGTCAGGGATTGCCTCGAAGCGGTGCCCGTCCCGCCCACCGTCCCCGGTCATTCGTGACCACCACCTCGACCCGAAGGCTACGTGTCTTCCTGACTGTCGGCGCATTTGCGGTTGCGCTTGGACTTGGAACCGGGAGGCCGGAGCTGGTGGCGATCGGGGCGCCGTTCCTGGTTCTGGTCGGCGTGGGGTCCCTGACGGAGCAAGCACCGGTGCTGGCGGTCTCCGCCGCGCTCAACCGGCGGAGAGCACTCGAGGGCGAACGGGTGACTCTCGTGATTTCCATGCAAACGGCGCGGCCGATACGACGCACCGATGTCCTGATTCCACTTCCGGATGGGGTGCAGTTCATCGATGCCAATCTGAATGGTGAACCAGCCGTCATCGACGAGGGCGTGGTGGTGACTTCCCTACCTGCCGGATCATCGACGATCGAGATCGGGTTGCATTGCTTTCACTGGGGGACGTACCGCTTCGATCGAGTGGATGTGCGCTCGCGTTCGGTGATCGGTACGCACGCTCGCTCGATCAGAGTAGGTGCGGTGCTCCAACTGAAGGTCTTCCCTCCAGCCGCGGTACTGCGCCGGTTGCTCGAACCGATTGAGACCCGGCTCGGGTTTGGTGATCTGGTTAGCCGGGCCCGGGGTGCCGGCTTCGAATACGCTGATTTGCGCGCATTTGTGCCGGGCGACGATCCGCGTTCGATCAACTGGCGAGTCACGGCCAGGGTGGGTGAGCCGTGGATCACCGAGCGGCATCCCGAGCGCAGTGCAGACGTCGTGTTCATGCTCGATACCTTCGCCGAAGCGCGGCGCGGCGTTGACCAGACGCTCGACCTGGCTGTGAGGGCCGTGACATCGCTGACGGAGGCGCACGGACGTCGCCTTGATCGAGTCGGGTTGCTGGCTTTCGGTGAGCCGGTGCGGTGGCTTCAGCCCGGAATGGGTGACCGGCATCGCTACCGAGTGCTCGACACGCTGATGGAGAGCAGGTTGGTGTGGCAGCAGTACTGGCGCGGCCTCGGAGCCGTTCCCAGGCGGTCACTCCCGGCAAACGCCCTGATCATCGCCCTCAGCCCATTGCTCGACGATCGGGCCGTGCGGGCGCTCGCCGACGTGCGCGGTCGGGGATTCGACCTTGCCATCATCGAACTCGAGCTGCACGACTACCTGCCGGCCCCTCGCGACGATATCGACGCCATCGCCAGGAGAATCTGGTCACTCGAGCGCGACCACATCCGGCATAGGTTCGAGCGGCAGGGAGTCGTCGTAGCGCCGTGGAGCGTCGGAGATCCTTTCCCGAACGCGATTCTGTACGCGGACTCGTTCCGGAGGAGGCTGCTACGCGCCCGCGTTTGAACTCCGCATGGATGGTAGGCCTCGTTGCCGTGGGCCTGGCAATCATGCCCGTCCTCGTCGGTCAATCCGGACCCGCCCCGGTCGCGTCGGGGGTTATCGGTATCGTCCTGGGAGTTGGTGGTTCAGTGACCGGACGGGTAGCTCTGCTGGCGATGAGCGCCACCGCTTTTCTTGTGGAGGTGGTAGTCGCGCTCGATCCTTCTGAGAGTCCTGCATGGTGGACGGTTGGGTGGGCTGCGCTGCTCTTTATCTTCCTCGACGTCGGTGCCGGCTTCGCGGAACGACGTGATCGCCTGCCGGGCGCGTTGGGCCGCCAGGCGCTGAGGGTGTCCGGACTCGCCGTCGGTGTAGCCGTCGTTGCCGCCCTGGTGGTGGCCGCGGCGCAGGCTCCTCTCGAGCGCGGTCTGCTGGTGCAGGCCGCCGGCCTGGGAGCAGCTGCCACGCTGCTCCTGACCGTCGGCGTCCTGGCACGAGAAAGCCGCAACGAGAGCCGATAAGACTTCCCAGTCACAGAGTCGGCACTCGGCAAACGCGGCTTCTTCGACGTCGGCTCTGGCCCGCGGCCTCGTGCCTACGGCTCCTTGCCTACGGCGTTGTGCCTACAGCGTTGTGCCTACGGCTCCTTGCCTACGGCCTGCGGCCTCCTAGGGCCACACCCAGGACTGCACATCCACGGTCTGCGATGGAAACAGGGCATCCATCAGGTCGCGCTGCTGTCCGAGGAGCACGTCGGCATGGCGCCGTTCGAGTTCCAGAGCGCCGAGGGGTCCGAGGATGAGATGGGCGATGAGGTCGGGCGGAACACCGGATCCGCCTGCCGACACCGGTGCCTGAACCCTTCCGCCGGTTGCCACGGGACCGAGTTGGCCTTCCTTGATCTCGAAGCGTATCGACGCTCGGTACAAAGACAGCAATAGCTCGCCATCGTCGATTTCAAGCCCGGACCCGGTCAGTCGGAGGTTCAGCTCGGGTCTGATGGCCTCGAGGAGGTCGGCCGGATTTGGAACCCGGGCGTAGTAGGCGTATCCATCGTTCGTACGGCTCGTCATGTTTGTCGCGAAGTCTTCCAGACCCGGGCGCATCGCAACGGTGGCTCCGGCGCGACCCCGGCAGGCTTCTCCGAGGAGACTCCGGAAGGTGCCGGGGTCGGCAGCAGCCACGTCGAAAACGAGCGGTGTGCTTTCGTCGTAGTAGATCCGCATCATGCCAACGGGTGTGTCGTCCCTTGTGGCGACAACCACCCGATAGACCGGAGAGGCGATGAGCCACGACCACATCAGCCGGTGGTGCTCGGCGACGATCATGGCCGAGGAACCCATGTGATCCTGGAGAGCGAGAATGTGATCGATGTCGTCGATGGACGCCACCCGGAAGGACACGTCGTCTGCTCCGCCGGGACTCTGGGCGGTGATGTCGATCGTGTCTGGTGTCGGAACTGCGTATTCATATCCGAACCGGCGGTAGAAGTAGGGGATACCGACCATCCACTGCACTAGATCGCCGCGTTCCGAGGAGATCCGGTGGGCGAGATCGAGCTGCCGACGGACGAGGCCTTTTCCTTCGAACTCCGTCGCCGTAGCAACGAACTCGATGGCTGCCGAGGGGACCGTCACAGATCCAATGCGTGTCCTGGTGGGGAACAATCCGAGCGTCGAAACCACCCGATCGCCGGCAACGGCAACGGTCCATCCGCCGGGTCCGAACCGGGGGTCGTCGAGGGTGAGACGAGCTTCCGGGCCGTCCTCGTCGCCGATCCGGTCGACGACCAGTGCCACGATTCCGTCTGCGTCTTCCGGACGGGCGATACGGACTTCGAGCTCGGGTGGTCCTGACATGTGGTGCGCTCAGCCGAACTGCGGAACAACCTGCCGGGCAAACATGTCCATGCTGGAGGCGTCGTAGGCGATGTCGGCGAAGTAGAGGATGCCGTAGGCCATGCCGGCCGCTTCCCATCGGCGGAGCTGTTCGACGATCTGTTCGGGAGTTCCAGCCAGGCCGCCCGGCCCGTTGAAGTTGCGGAGGGTGCGCTCGGCTTGCTGCTCTCCGACGAGTTGTGTGTAGTGGTTGCGGTGCCAAGCGAGCTTGCTCTGCACGTCTCGCTCCGTTTCGCCGATGATCACGTTGAAGTTGGTCGAGCGTGTGATCGTTTCGAGTTCGCGCCCTACGTCGCGGCAGTGACCGGCCAGCACCGTCGACTTGTGCGTGAAGTCCTCAACGGTCCCACCGAAGTTCGTGTAGTCGGCGTACCGGGCCGCAACATTGAGGGTTAGTTGCTCGCCTCCGCCGGCGATCCAGATCGGGATGTGCGGGTTCTGAATCGGCCTGGGCCGGCTGATGGCACCCATGAGCCGGTAGTAGGTTCCCTCGTAGCTCACTTCGTCTTCAGTCCACATGCGCCGCATGATTTCGACGCCCTCGCGGAGCATGCCGATGCGGACTGAGGGTTTGGGGAACTCGTAGCCGTAGCCCTCGTACTCGTGCTCGTACCATCCCGCCCCGATGCCCATCTCGAGGCGGCCGCCCGAGATGACGTCGATGGTGGCTGCCACTTTGGCCAGATATGACGGCGGCCGGTAGGAGTTGCAGCTGCACATCTGGCCGAGTCGGACCGTGTCGGTGGCTGCAGCCAGCGCCGCCATTAGCGTCCATGCTTCGTAGGTGGGTTCCTGGGTGGGCTTCGGGACCGTGTGGAAATGGTCGTAAACCCAGGCCGACTCAAAGCCGGACTGTTCGATCTCTTTGGCAACCCGCACCATCGTCGGCCATTGCTCTTCAACCGGGATCCCGACGAGGTCGAGACGCCAGCCCTGGGGGATGAATGTTCCAAAACGCATGGTCCCGACGCTACTGCATCACAGTGTTCACCTGAGCGTTTCCCGTCTCACGGAGAATCAGCCCGGCGGCCGGATCGGCGGCACCGTGGAACCTTCTCGCAACCTGCCGCGTCATAAAAGCATGCGCAGAATTTTCATCACTTTGATCGTCTTGCTGGCGATGGGTTGCGAGTCGCCGGGGACTGTGTCGATTTCAGGACAGGTTCACGCCGGCCCGGTGTGCCCTGTCGAACACTTCCCGCCAGAGCCCGCCTGCGCAGATCGTCCAGTTGGCGGAGCCACTCTCCTCGTCCTGGACACATCGGGCGACGAGGTCGATCGATTCGAAACCGATGCTCAGGGAGCGTTTGTCGGAGAGCTTCCGGCAGGCGTATACACGCTCGTTCCCCAGCGCGTCGAAGGGCTGCTCGGTACGGCTGCTCCAATCGAGTTCACCCTCGGGAATGCTCCGGTGACTCTGGACGTCGCCTACGACACGGGTATCCGATAGGGATGGGCGTTTGACGAAAGCGGCACGCCCAGTCCCGGCTGCTTCGCGAGGAAACCCGGGGTCCGTACACCCCGGGTTTCCTCAGTTTGAGTGACCTAGTTGAAGTCGGGGGACTCTGGAAGTTCGCCCATGGCCGCCACAACTGCGGGATCGGCCGTCGGGTCAAGTCCGCCGGCGTTGGCCCGCTTGCGAAATGCGCTGGCACCGATGACGAGGCCGATTGCGACGATCACGCCCGGGACAACCCATCCAGCGTCGAAGTCCCACGGGGTGTCGCTAACGAGTACCGGAATCGCCAGGGCCGCGAACAGCAGGCCAAACACCAATGACAGTACGTCGAGTGGGTGTCGTTCTTTCATCATCATCCCTCCTGAATCACTTCCTGCGTGACAACTATCTCGCCGACTCCTGCATCGAGGTCCAGGATCAAGGTTCCTGACGAGCCGCGCAGGTCGTCGCTGCGGCCGACTCCGAGGCCTTCGCTCGAGCGGCCCAGGATCTCGACGCGTCCGACGCCGGTGCGTGCATTGATATCCGCTCCCTGATCGGCACCAAGGATCACTTCGATCTGCCCTGCACCGATATCTGCACGCACGTCGACCGATCGGCCTTCGAGGTTCACGTCACTGAAGTCGAGAACCAGACTCCCGGCGTCCAGGTGGTAGCTGGGTTGAATCTCGCCGACCAGAGCCGGAGCGTAGATCTCGGTGGTGGCTTCGATGTCGGTCACGATGTCGGTCGCCAATGCGCCGCCGAGGGCGAACAGGAGCACCAACCCGAGTGCAATCAGCGCCCGGGAGCGGCCCCAGACTGCCCCGACGAGGAGGCCGGCTGCCGTGATCGCCAGGGCGAGGCCCAGATAGTGGCGGGTCGAAGGCTCGATGGTTCCGGCGGTCTCGAAGATCGCCATGACCCCGGTACCCACGAGCACCGCCGCAAAGGTCAACCGTCCCAGCATCGAGGGTGGCCGCTTCGGCTTGGGTGGAGGTGGAGGAGCGGAGACCTGAAAGGTATGGGATGGAGGCAGCGGAGGCATGACTTCTCCCGTCTTTACTGGGTTGGCATGTGATGTGGTCTGCGCTGGTGCAACGGGCGAACCGTCCGCGCTCTTCCTGGGTCCGAGCTCTCCTCGAAAGAGGAGCACGCCGATGATCAGCAAGGCGATCGCCAGGCCGAAACCACCGGCCCCGTCGCTGAGCATCGTCAACAACCAGATCCCGGCCAGGACGATCAGGACGGTACCGATGACGTTTTCGCCGCCGAACTTGGACAGCCATCGTTCACCGATCGACTGGTTTGTTCCGGCGGCGGGGATCAAGAGCCAGCCGGCTGCATACAAAAGAACGCCGATACCGGGGAACAACAGGAGCAGGAAGACCAACCGGATGATCCACGGTTCTACATCGAAGTAGCGTGCGATGCCGGCGGCAACCCCGCCCAGGATCCCGTGTTCTCGACGGAGGGGTGGGCGAGAACCCCTTTCACCACCGCCCGACGGCTGCTCATCGGCGCCGGCAGGAGGCTGCTGGAGGTTTGTTTCGTTTGTCATGGCTGCATCGTCCTGCACGGCGGTGATCCCGTCTATGAGGTATGGCCCCAAGGAAGCCCTGACACATCAGGGTTTTCTCAGGGGGATCCCTTGTTGGGTGGTCGCTGCGGCTGTGGGATCATTCTCGCGTAACCCCGAGGAGGAATCGATCTCCGACCAGACTCTCGATCAGGCGCCCGGGCGGCGCTTCGCGTTCGTCCGCAATCAGGACGAGCGCCTGGTGGCGGGTCTCGCCGCGGGGATCGCAGACGTGCTCGAGATCGAGGCCGTCTACGTGAGGGCAGCCTTCGTGTCGTTGGCCCTGGCAGGGGGCATCGGAGTACTGCTGTACGCCGTCTTGTGGGTGATGTCGCTGGATGACGTTCCACCCGAACGGTTGGTCGCGCTGAAGGACCGCTTCGCCGCTCGACTACCACGCCAACGCCTAGCCCTCTGGATGCTGTTCGGTGGAGTCTTTCTGATGCTGCGAAGTTGGGGAATCTGGTTCGGCGATTCATTGGTGTGGTCGGTGACCTTCATTTCGTTCGGGTTCGCTCTGAGCTGGTCGCGCGTCGACCCGTCACGTCGAAGTCGCTGGGCGACACAGACGTTCACGGGTGAGGGCGGGAACTGGAGATCTGTCGCGTTGAGGATCGTGGCCGGTGGCGTGTTCATGACAGGAGGCTTGGCCATCTACCTCAACTCCGTGGATGCCAACGCTCTGGTCGGAAACGTCGCTCTGGCCGTGGGAATGACGATTGCCGGAATTATGCTCGTTCTCGGACCCTGGGTGTGGAGGTTGGTGGGGCAAGTCGGCGCCGAGCGTAGCGAGCGAATTCGATCCGATGAACGGGCCGAGATGGCGGCTCACCTCCACGATTCGGTGTTGCAGACCCTTGCTCTCATGCAGCGGACCGATGATCCGAAGTCAATGTCGATGCTGGCCCGCCAGCAGGAACGCGAGTTGCGCAGCTGGCTCTACGGCCCCGAGCCTTCTCCGGATGGAGAGACTATGAGATCGGCACTGGAGAGTGCGGCTGCGCGACTCGAGTCTGCTCATCAAGTCCCGATCGATGTCGTGATCGTTGGCGACGCTCCGATGGATGATGCTGTTCGGGCGTTGGTGGCTGCTGCCGGTGAAGCCATTACGAATGCGGCGCGTCACTCGGGTGCGAACTTGATCTCGGTGTTTGCTGAAGCCGACGACGCCAACGCAGATGTCTTTGTTTCCGATCAGGGCAAGGGCTTTATCCTCGAAGGCGCCGACCCGGACCGAAAAGGGATCTCAGAATCGATCATCGGTCGCATGGAACGGGCCGGGGGAGAAGCGACCATTACCAGCGAGCCGGGGGAAGGAACCGAAGTGCACATGTCTGTGAGGCGAACATGATCGATGTATTCCTGGTCGACGACCATCAGCTCTTCTTGTCGGGCGTCAAGGCCGAGTTGAGTGAGGTGTTCACACTGGCAGGCGTGTCATCGGACGTGGACGACGCAGTCGAGAAGATCCGGGCGACGGCGCCCGATGTCGTTCTCGTGGACGTTCATATGCCCGGCGGTGGGGGTCTGGCGGTGGTCGGCGCCGTCCTGGAGACACACCCTGACACGAAATTCCTGGCTCTGTCGGTCTCGGACGCGGCGGAGGACGTCATCGCCATGATCCGGGCCGGAGCCCGCGGATATGTCACGAAGTCGATCGCACCGGCGGAGTTGGCCGATGCCATCCGCAGAGTGAACGACGGTGATGCCGTGTTCTCGCCGCGCCTGGCCGGCTTCGTCCTCGACGCCTTCGCAGATACCGTCCCCACCGTTGTCGATCCCGAACTGGACCAGTTGACGTCTCGTGAACGCGAGGTGCTGCGCCTGATCGCCCGCGGCTACGCCTACAAACAAGTCGCCTCGAAGCTGTCGATCTCCGTCAAGACCGTGGAATCGCATGTGTCGGCCGTCCTGCGCAAGCTGCAGCTGTCGAGCCGCTACGAACTGGCTCGTTGGGCGAGCGACAGGAGGATCGTGTAGCGGCAGAGGGGGCATACCTCGGCTCGCCGTCCGCGGCGCTACGCCAACGCCTCATGCGTTCCCTGGTAGACCGCCCGGATGAAGGCAAAGAGCAGGTCGGGTCCGGATTCGAGCACCGAGACATACGGCAGGAACCCACCGGACCAACCTTCAGCGTGCCACGAGGCGCCGGCCGGCAACTCGATCGTTGTGAACGATTCGTCGAACGGCCACGGGTTGGCATAGAAATAGGGCTGCGCTTCGCCTTCGTCTCCCGGACTGAATCCGAAACCGATCTGCTTGCTGTACTCCTTCGCGCCGTCCTCCTCCTCGTATTCCTCGACTCCTTCACTGAACCATTCAAAGGACGCGTCGAAGTGGTGTGGCCACAGCTGAATCGGCCCGACCTCACCGGTGAGACTGTCCCGGAACTGGCCGAATGTGTCCCGAATCGCCTTGAGGGCGGTGTGGTAGTCGGCCGCGTCAGACGGCGTGAAACCGTCGACGGCTATGGCATTCCACCTCTCCGGATCGATGTCGAGGTCGCCGCCCAACTTCTCCATCGTCTCGCGACCCACGACGGCCGCCGGGCCACCTAGAGCCACTTCGAGGAGCCCATGGGCGCCGGTACCTCGGATCAACCCGTTGGCCGGATCCAGGGTGAGACGGCCGGTACCACCATCGCCGAGCGGGAAGGCTCCCGTCTCGAGGCCGGCTTCGCCGATCTCGAGTGAGGCATGCCACCAGCGGGGGTGAGGCTCGCTCCGGGCAGCCCTGATTGATCCGAGAATGCGGCTGTAGGCATGCAGAGCGGACACCGAGTCGGAGGTGGCGGGCAGAATGGGGAAGTTCACGAGCGGCTCCGTGGTTGTGGGTTCGGAAGCTTCAACGCGTCACGGTGCAGGAGCATTCCTGCCGTTGCAGTGGATACACTCGCCGATGATGAAGCCGATGGAATCCATCCACCCCGTGGATGCCTCTACCGTCATGGTGCTGCGAGATGGCACTGATGGCGTTGAAGTGCTCATGCTCGAACGACATCTCGATTCCGACTTCGTCGGGGGCGCATATGTCTTTCCCGGCGGGAAACTCGACGTTGGCGACCACCTCGAGGACTCCCTCTGGGATGGGATTGATCCCGCCGCAGAAGCCGCCCGGATGGGTGTTGATGCTCGCCTTTGCCTCGGCTTGTACGTTGCGGCCGTACGGGAGACTTTTGAAGAAGGAGGCCTCCTGTTTGCCAGGCGGGAGGGCAAGAGGGTGTCGGCCGAGGAACTGGCAACCGCCTCGTTTGCACAAGCGAGGGCGCGCCTCAACTCCCGGAAAACGCGCTGGGACTGGACGGATTGGCTCATCGCCGAGCGGTTGGTCCTCGACCTGGGTGCGCTGGTCTGGTGGTCGTGGTGGGTCACACCCAAAGGTGTGCACCGTCGTTTCGATACCCGGTTCTTCGTCGCCGTTGCACCCGAGGGCCAGCAAGCCGGTCACGACGATGTTGAGACGGTGCATTCAGTGTGGACGACCCCGCACCGAGCGCTGGCGGCAGCCGCGGACGGTCGGGCCATGGTCATCCTTCCCACTCGCAAGAACCTCGAACAGCTCTGCTCCCATCGAACGGCCAGTCAAGCCGTAGAATGGGCTGCCGGGCACACTCCGCCGAGGATCGAACCGGAAATCGCAACAGAAGCCGGACGGATCATCGTCAAGCACGAGTCGTTCGGAGCGATCGAAGACATGTAGTCGCGAGTTGCTAGTCGCGGGTCTCTAGTTCATCTGCGAAACTCGATGCATGCGTGCGATGCGCCTTGCCCGCCCGTCTCTCATCGAGAGTGAACCTCTCGAACTCGTGGAAGTCTCCGATCTGCGACCTGCTCCACTCGAGCTGACGATCCGGGTCGGCGCCTGTGGAGTGTGCCGAACCGACCTACAGATCGCTGAGGGCGACCTTCCGGCGCGACGCCTGCCGGTCACCCCAGGTCATCAGGCTGTCGGGCGGGTGGTTGCGGTGGGTGCAGGCGTTGACGGCTGGTCGGTGGGTGATGGGGCCGGGGTGGGGTGGATGGCCGGCGTGTGCGGGGATTGCTCCTTTTGCACAGACGGTCGAGAAAACCTCTGCATGTTTGCCCGCTTCACGGGCTGGGATCGTGATGGCGGGTTTGCCGAACAGATCAACGTGCGAGCCGACTTCGCGTTCCGGCTTCCCGAAGGATTGTCCGACCTGGATATCGCCCCGCTGTTGTGCGGCGGCGTGATCGGCTACCGCTCGCTGCACATTTCAGGCATCCAGCCGGGCGGTCGCCTGGGGCTTTTCGGGTTTGGTGCCTCGGCGTCTCTGGCCATCCAGGTCGCGACGTACTGGAACTGCGACGTGTTTGTCTTCACACGTTCGGAGTCCGAACAGCGGCGTGCCATCGATCTGGGGGCTGTCTGGGCGGGCGGCTACGGCGACGACCCCGGCGAGGTGCTCGATGCGGCGGTGACATTCGCACCCGTCGGTTCTGTCGTTGTGTCTGCGCTGCAGAAGGTGGATCGGGGAGCCACGGTGGCGATTAATGCCATTCACCTGGATGTAATGCCTGCCTTCGACTACGACGACCTTTGGCTGGAACGCCAGATTCGCAGCGTCGCCAACTTCACTCGCCGTGACGCTGTGGAGTTCCTGGAACTGGCCGCCGAGATCCCGATTCGAACATCCTGGGAAGCCTTTCCCCTTCATCTGGCAAACGAAGCGTTGGCCGCACTCAACTCCGGAACAGTTTCAGGTGCGGCGGTGCTGGTCGTGGGGTAGGCAAGCGCCTACCCGTCGGATCGCGCGATGAGTGAGACTAGTCACTCTGCGTGTGCTGCCTTTGATTCCGCGGATATTTGGCGAAATACCGATGAGTCAACAACGGAGCTACCGACGGGTAGGGACACGGACGGCTGGGAGTCTTCATGCAAATCGCCAATAGTGGAAACATCGATGGGTATCGGGTCGCAACCGCGATTCTGGCTTCGGCGATCGCGATGTCGGTGCTTTTCATCCCACCGACCGAGGCCCCGGCTGAGGAGTCGCAGCGCTTCATCGTTCAAGAGACCGAGCTGTCCGGGGATGGACCGGAATTGATGGTCGAGGAGTACGGTGGCGAAGTCGTAGGACAACTCGACGTGATCGGTGGATTCGTCGCCGACATCCCCACGAGCGCAGCAAGCTTTCTGGCCGAGCACCCCGAGGTGGCGGCCGTTACCCCCGACTCGCAACTGCGCCTCCTCGGACGAAATCACGGCTGGGACAACGCAGAGCACGAAGACAACTGGGGTGACCACAACGAAGACGGTTACGCCACCGAGCGATACGACGGCGACGAAGACAACCCGGCCGCCGATAGCAACTACGCGTCCGACGAGGCCGGGGACTACCAGGGTTCGATGGCATACGTCACCGAGAGGGTCACCAATGCGTACCGCTACTGGAAATACGGTCACTACGGACAAGGTGTCGATGTCGCGTTGATCGACTCCGGTGTGACCCCCGTCGACGGGATGTTTGCCGGCAAGAATCTCATATATGGCCCTGATTTGTCCTTCGAATCACAGGATCAAGAGCTACGCAACGTCGACACCAACGGCCACGGTACTCACCTGGCGGGCATCATCGCCGGGCGCAAAGGCTACGGAGCAACAAGGTTCTACGGGATGGCCCCCTATTCCCGGATCGTCAGCTTGAAGGTCGCTACCCGGGATGGCATCACGGATGTCTCGCAGGTCATCGCAGCCATCAACTGGGTAGTTGAGCATCGCAACACCGATGGCCTCAACATCAGGGTACTCAATCTGTCTTTCGGTACCGATGGTACGCAGGAATACCTCCTGGATCCGCTCGCGTTTGCCGTCGAGCAGGCGTGGAGCAGTGGCATCGTTGTTGTGGTCGCGGCCGGCAATGACGGCAACGAGTTCGCCCTGCGCAATCCCGCATACGACCCATTCGTGATCGCCGTCGGCTCCGTCGCGACCAATGGAACCGGCACGACTTCCGACGATGTGGTTTCCGAATTCTCGAACTGCGGCACTGATACGCGCCACGTCGATGTCGTTGCACCCGGTCGGTCGATCGTAAGCCTGCGCAACCCCGGTTCGAATGCCGATATCGGACACCCTGAAGCGGTGATCGGTGCGGACTATATGCTCGGGAGCGGGACATCACAGGCGGCTGCCGTCGTGTCTGGTGCTGCGGCACTGATCATCGATCAGAACCCGTCGGCCACGCCAGACCATGTCAAGGCTCTCTTGATGAGTACTGCCAACCCCATCCCCAATGCGAAGTCCAACTGCCAGGGGGCAGGCCTCATCGATCTGAACGCGGCGGCCTACAACCGGAACAACTCCTATCCGTCGCAGACCCATCTGCGATCGAAAGGTACGGGATCGCTCGAGGGTGCTCGCGGCTCTTACAACATTGCCCTCGATGGCGAAACCCTCACCGGCGAGCAAGACATCTTCGGATCCGATTGGGTGGGCGAGCTGTACGCCAAGCTGACGGCCGCTGGTGTCAGCTGGAGCGCAGGCGACTGGAATGGTGTTTCGTGGTCGGGAGTCTCGTGGTCTGGAGTGTCCTGGTCCGGGGTTTCGTGGTCTGGAGTGTCGTGGTCCGGGGTTTCGTGGTCCGGGTTGAGCTGGTCGGGATTGTCGTGGTCGGGGTTGTCCTGGTCTAACAGTGCCTGGTCCGGCGTGAGCTGGGACTAGGACAACCGGAACCGCATGACTTCCACCGCCGTTCCGGACCTGAAAAAGGCCGTTCCGCGGCCGACCAGAAGCAGAATTGGCTCGCGAAAGCGTGAAATGAACCCGGCACAATCAAGCGGACGCATCCGGGCCCGAGTGGCCCGAAGATCAGGATCCGTCTGGATGCTGACGATTCCGCTGCTGGCGATCGGCGCGGCGATGGTCTGGTTGATCGCACCGTTCGATCGGCTGGGCGGGCCCGTCGAGGTCACGTTCTGGATGCTCGCTCCAGCGTTCGCCCTGGGCGAGATTGCGGTCGTGCACCTTCGGTTCCGCAAGAACGCCCATTCATTCTCGATGAGTGAGGTGCCGCTGATCGTTGGGCTCTTCTCGGCACTGCCGCTCACCCTCATCGCCGCCCAGGCTATCGGAAGCTTTCTGGCGTTCACGTTGCATCGGAAGCAGTCGGCCGTCCGAGTGGCCTTCAATGTCGCGCAGGGAATCGTCGTCACCTCCACGACAATAGGTATCTTCCGCTTGGTGGGCACCGGGGAGGACGCCCTCGGATATTTCGGGTGGTTGGCGGCTCTCCTGGCGGTTGTGGTCGGTGTGTCGATCGCCAACGTTCTCGTGCATATCGCCATCCGCATGTCGGGAGGCCGCAACACGCTCAAGGAAATCGGTGAGGTTCTGACCTTCACATTGATGGGCTCGATCGTCAACACCTTTCTCGGCCTGATCTTCGTGATGATCCTCTGGTCGAATCCGACTGCCTTCTGGCTGGCGGCCGCCCCACCGGCCGTTCTCTACGTTGCATACCGAGCGTACATCTCGCAGCGACTGGAACGGGCCCGCCTCCAGTCGCTCTATGAAGCGAGCCGGCGTCTCCACGGTGCTCCGCAGATTGACAGGGCGGCAGAGATCGCATGTCTTGAAGCCATATCGATGCTCGACGCGGAACGGGCCGAGATCGTTCTCTTCTCTGAGGTGGGGAGCCGCCTCGCCTACCGGACCGTCGTTACGTCGGAAGGCACGGAAGTGATGATGTTCCCGGTGATCATGACGGAGATTGAGCGAGAGCTCGCCGGGACGATGGCCGAGGCGGCGGCGCGCGTGCTCGGAGCCTCCGAGATGAGGGGAGTCGCCGACGAGGTTGAGATCAAAGATGCCGTCTCGGCGCCGTTGATCGGCTCGGCCGGGCCACTCGGCTACCTACTCGTCGCCAACCGGCTCGACGACGTTTCGACCTTCGTATCCGCAGACGCCAAGCTGCTGGCCACCCTCGCCGGCCACATCACCGTTTCCCTCGAGAACGGGCGGCTAGAGGACTCGCTCGCGGAACTCACACGGCTCAAGGAACAACTCGAGCAAGAGGTCAAATCCAAGGACGAGTTCGTGGCGTCGGTGAGCCACGAACTGCGGACGCCGCTGACCGGCATCGTCGGCCTCTCTCATGAACTCGTCGCCAATCGAGAGTTCTTCGGCGATGAAGAGGTCAACGAGATACTCATGATGATCTCGGAGCAGAGCTCGGAATTGGCCAACATCGTCGAGGACCTTCTAGTCGGCGCCCGGGCAGACTCCGGGACGCTGGTGATCAAGCCGGAAACGATCGACATTCGCAAGGAGATCCAGACCGTCGTATCGGGACATGCATTGCTGGGGGCGGAAGGACACGTCGATGTACCCGTATCGATCAGCGTTAATGCCGCCAGAGCGGATGGATTGCGGTTCCGCCAGATCGTCCGCAATCTGCTGACCAACGCCGCTCGCTACGGCGGAGATAATGTGAGGATCGACGTATACCGCGGAGCCGGCCGGGTCGTTGTGGCTGTCAAGGATGATGGCAAGGGTGTTCCCGTCGGGCAGGAAATGTCGATCTTCGAGGCCTACCAGCGTGCACACAATGCGGTAGGTCAGCCGGCCTCTGTTGGACTGGGTCTCTCGGTGGCACGCAAACTCGCCCGTCTCATGGGCGGCGACCTTCGCTACCACCGCATCGAGGAAACCACCGCGTTTGAGCTTTCATTGCCGCTGGCGTCGCAGCACGCGGTCGTGCGGCTCGACCAGGACGACGCCGTCAGCGTCGGGAGGTTGTAGGTCTTTCCGGGTCCTAGGTTCTGAGTTCCAGGTTGTTACGCGTGAGGCCCTCGTTGGTGCCGGGCGAAGCAGAACCGATAACCTATGAACCATAACCTTCCGGAGATCTAGCGCACCTGTTAGTCGGACAGTGCTCGCGCGATTGCCATCTCTCGCTTGAACTTCTTCCAATCCGATTGTTTGGTCGACATCGTCACATCGGTGACGATCAGCACGATGCCGAGCCCCACCAGTACGATCCACGACCAAGCCGGGGCTTCCATGCCCCAGGCGGCGCCGAGCATCAGGAACGGGAGCGCTTTTGTCACCAGGGCTCCCGATGCATGCATCCATGCTCGCCGTCGAGCCGGAACCCGAAGGTAACTGGCGTAGTCGGTCTTCACTCCCGGTTGCGGCTGGCTGAGTCCTGCGATGAACCAGTGCGTGAATCTCATGCCCATGGCCCGACCCACCACCAGGTGGCCGAGACCGTGCGTTGTGACCAGCAACGCGCCGGTTCCGGCTAGAAGCAGGAGAGCGTTCAGTGGTTCGTCAACGTAATAGCCGGCCGCGATGATGACCAGGCCCGCCACCGTGCCGAACCACAGGATTGCCTCTCCCACCGCGATCGGAAAGCTGCGGAAGACCCAGGCTTCGAAGGCGCGCCGGTCGATTCGCCCAACTTGTCCGGCGTACCGATCGACGAGTGTGGGATCTCGTTTGATGACCCCTACTGCCTTCCAGAATCCTTCCGCTCCCAGATCGATCGAATCACCCGACTCGAGCTGCCGTTCACACCTCGCCAGAACGGCGTCGATATCGAACTCGGTCACGTACATCACCTCCGGATCTGTACCAGAGAAGCTAGCTTGGCTCTCATGGAAATCGTTCGACCGGACAGCGTCGCCGGCGTTCTCGACGCACTCGCATCACACCCGGACGCGCTGGTCCTCGCCGGTGGCACCGACACCATGGTTCTGGTCAACGCGGGAGCGCTGCGACCTGAGTATGTCATCTCGCTCAGACACGTCGAAGATCTCAAGGCATGGAACGCCCGATTCATCGGGGCCGGTGTCACCTACGCGCGCCTCGAGGAGAGCGAGATCGCGGCACTTGCCGAACTGTCACGTACGGTTGGTTCTCCGCAGATCCGAGCTGCCGGTACGTTGGGCGGCAATCTGGGCACTGCCAGTCCCGCCGGAGACGCTTTGCCATTCCTGGCGGCTGTCGATGCGACGATCGAACTGGTATCGAAGCATGGCTCGCGAACGATGCCCTGGGATGAGTTCCTGATCGGTCCGAAACAGAACGCCCTCGAACCAGCCGAGATCATCCTGGGTGCCCATCTCCCCGACGATATGCCCTGGCGAACCGCCTTTGCCAAGATCGGCGTGCGGCAAGCGATGGTGATCTCGATAGCCTCCGTATGCGTGACCCGCAACGAGGCGGGAGAAACGACGGTGGCACTCGGTGCAGTCGGCCCCACGGTTCTTCGAGCCCGGCGGGCCGAGATGATGGTGTCCGCCGAGAAGGACCCCGATGAGGCCGCGCTGGATGAATTCCAGCGACTCGTCTCTGAGGAATCTCGACCCATAACCGATCATCGATCGACCGCCGAATACCGACGGATGGCCGTTGGTGTCCTGGCTCGCAGGGCGCTCGAGAGGTGCCTGGTATGAATGTCCGGCTGATCGTCAATGGTCGAACCATCAACGTCGAAGTGACCACGCCGCTCAGTTTGCTGCAGGTTTTGCGAGAGGAACTCGGACTGCTGGGTACCAAAGACGCCTGCGAACAAGGGGAGTGTGGCTCCTGTTCGATACTGCTAAATGGTGATCTCGTGTGCTCGTGTTTGGTCATGGCCGCGGATGCCGACGACCTCGAGGTGACCACCGTTGAAGGCATTGGCACCGACGGCAACCTCCATCCGCTCCAACGGGCGTTTGTCGAGCACGGTGCAGTCCAATGCGGTTTCTGTACCCCCGGGTTCATCGTCGCCGGCGTGCATTTGCTCGACCAGAACCCGGTGCCGACCTCCGGCGAGATCCGGGAAGCCCTGTCGGGAAATCTGTGCCGGTGCACGGGCTACGGAGGCATCGAACGGGCCATTCAGAGTCTGGTGGAGGGAACATGACGACTCGCGCCGACACCGAAGTGGGGGTGGCGTTCGGGGTCGGTGAGTCGGCACCGCGCCCGGATGGTATCCCGAAGGTCACCGGACATTTCGCCTATGCCTCCGATCTGCACGCTCAGGACATGCTGTGGGGGGCGACGCGTCGCGCTCCTCATGCGCACGCCACGATCACCAGCGTCGATGTGGGGCCGGCCGTAGCCATGCCGGGCGTCCACGCGGTCCTGACGTACGACGACCTTCCCGCTGAACGATTTCAGGGCCAGATCGTCACCGATCAACCGGTGCTGGCCGACGGGACCATTCGCTATTGGGGTGAAGTCGTGGCGATTGTTGCCGCCGACGACCCGACGACCGCCAGGGCCGCCGCAGACGCTATCGAAGTCGAGTATGAATACCTGGATCCGTTGACCGACGTTGACGAAGCTCTTGCAGCCGGTGAGGTGTTGCGAGAGGCGGTGGCATATCGGGGCGTCCGGGATGTTCACGGTGCCGTGGTCGTGGAGGCTACCTATGAGACGGCCACCCAGGATCAGGCTCCGCTCGGGAACGAAGCCGGTATCGCGATACCCGATGGGGCGGGGGGTATCGATGTTTACGGACCGACGCAGTGGACACACGTCGACCACGAGCAGATTGTGGCGTGTCTCGGCCTGCGGCCGGAGGAGGTCCGGGTTCACCCGACCGGACTCGGTGGTGCCTTCGGCGCCAGGGAGGATCTCAGCCTGCAGACGCATCTCTGTCTGCTGGCACTCCAGTCCGGGCGACCCGTTCGCATGGTGTTCGGCCGCGCGGAGAGCTTCGCCGCCCATGTGAAGCGGCACGCGGCGAGGATGTACTACCGCCACGAAGCGGACCTCGATGGCAATCTGGTTCGAGTGGAAGCGAAGCTGCTCCTCGATGGAGGCGCCTACTCGATGACCAGCCCGGCGGTGGTCGCCAACGCGGTCGGATTCGCGGTCGGCCCGTATCGCTGTCCGAACGTCTTCATCGATGGATACGCCCTTCGCACCAACAACCCTCCGGCCGGTGCGATGCGCGGTTTTGGTGCCGTGCAGACGGGCTTCGCCGTCGAATCTCAGATGGACCGCCTCGCAGAGGAACTCGGGATGGACCCGCTCGAACTGCGACTTCTCAACGCCATCGGTCCGGGAGATGTGCTGGCCACCACCGGTCAGGTGATTACCGAACCACTGCCGACTCGCGAAGTGATCGAATCGGTTCGAGCGATGCCCCTCCCCGAAGACTCGATCTCCTCGGATGTGCGGGACCTCCCCGGGGGCACCGGTCTGACGACTCCATCTTCGGTTGTGGTACGAGGCGTCGGCTATGCGGTGGGGTTCAAGAATCTGGCTTTTTCTGAGGGCTTCGACGACTTTGCCGAAGCCCGACTCACGTTGACTCCGGTTGGCATCGATATCCACACTGCGGCCATCGAAGTTGGCCAGGGCATGGTGACGGTGCTCGAGCAGATCGCCCGAACTGTGACCGGCGTGGAGTCCGTACGGGTCGTCTTCGATCACACATCGCAGATCGGCTCCGCCGGGTCCACTTCGGCCTCCCGGCAGACGCAGATGACTGGAGGGGCCGTCATGAGGGCGGCCGAACAACTCCGAACCGAGATCCTCGAACACTACGGCGCGGAGGCGCTCTCCAACGATGGCGTTTGGCGCAACGGTGAACTCGTGGTCTCGCTGGTGGAGGCGTGCCTCGAGCGAGAGTTCTCTGCTCACGTCCGTCACCGGCATCAGGAGACCGATGAACCCGACGAGAACGGACAGGGCAACCTCCACGTTGACTTCGCGGTTTCCGCCCACCGGGCGGTCGTCGATGTGGATCCGGTGCTGGGCTTGGTTAAGGTCGTGAAGATCGACACGGCCCAGGACGTGGGTTTCGCCCTCAATCCGATGTCGGTCATCGGACAGATCGAAGGCGGCACGATGCAAGGCATCGGGTTGGCCATCATGGAGGAACTCGTGATCGATCATGGTGTCGTCCGTAACGCCAGCTTCACCGACTACTTGCTGCCGACGTTCCTCGACGCGCCACCGGTTGAGGCCGTCCTCATCGAACAGCCGTCTAGCTGGGGACCGTTCGGTGCCAAAGGTTTCGCCGAACTACCGACCATCAGCTCCACCCCGGCGGTGGTTGCCGCGCTACGGGCGGCCACCGGCAAGGCGCTGACGAGGGTGCCGGTCCGTCCGGAGGACATAGCCTTCTGAGTTGCGGGTGGCGGATCGCGCACTTATTCGTTGTTCACGATTCGTCTGGACGCGATGTTGTGGCGCTCGATAACCGGCTCCAGTTCCAGGGTCGTCAGGCGTCCGCCGTCGACGATTCTCCGGCCGTGCACGAAGGAGAAGTCAACCGTTTGAGGCTGGCAGAGCACGAGGGCAGCGACGGGGTCGTGGAGCGATCCTGCGTAGCCCAATCGGCGCAGATCGAGGGCGATCACGTCTGCGGCCCTGCCCGGCGCCAGCGCCCCGATGTCATCACGGCCCAATACGGCCGCTCCGCCCCTCGTCGCCATCTCGAGGGCAGTCCGCGCTGGCAGAAGCTGCCCTCCTTCAAGGGTCGGAGAAGCGGCCAGACGACTCAGAAGCAGTGCTTGCCGTGCTTCGGCCAGTAGGTGGGACCCGTCATTCGATGCGGATCCATCGACACCGAGCCCGATTCGCACACCCGCCTCGAGATACGACCGGGTAGGGGCGATACCGGATGCGAGCCGCATATTGGAGCTCGGACAGTGGGCAACTCCGGTTCCCGTCGAAGCCATCCATTCGATGCCCGGGGTGTCGACGTGTACCCCATGGGCAAACCACACATCCGGGCCCGCCCATCCGACACTCTCCGCGTACGCCAGTGGCGGCAGGCCGAACGCGGTCAGGCAGAACTGCTCCTCGTCGATCGTCTCTGCCAGGTGGGTATGCAAGTAGGCGCCGTAGTGGCGGGCCAATGCGGCGGACTCGCGCATGCCGGCGGTTGTTACCGAGAATGGCGAGCAGGGAGCCACGACGACGCGCACCATCGAGCCGGGGTCCGGATCGTGGTAGGTCTCGATCAACCGCCGGGTATCGTCCAGAATGGCATCCTCGGCTTCGACGACGGAGTCGGGTGGAAGCCCGCCGTCACTCTCTCCCAGACTCATGGACCCGCGCGAGGCATGGAGGCGAATACCGACGGTTCCGGCAGCCTCGATCTCGTCGTCGAGGCGTGAGTCGTTTGGGAACAGGTAGAGATGGTCGAAGGCGGTTGTGCATCCGGAGAGCGCCAATTCGGCGAGGGCCACCTGGGCAGATACGAATACGTCGGAAGCCGTCATGCGAGCCCAGATCGGATAGAGGGTCTTCAGCCAGTCGAACAGCCCGGCATCCTGGGCAGCCGGCACTGCCCGGGTCAGTGTTTGATAGAAGTGGTGATGGGTGTTGACCAGACCCGGGAGGACGACATGATGGCGAGCATCGAGAACCTCATCGGCCGTGGATGGGAGTTCGTCGGTCGGTCCGACACGCTCGATCCATCCATCTCTGGCGAAAATGCCGCCGTCGGGGATCTCCCTGCGTTGCTCGTCCATCGTCACCATAACGGCAGCATTGCGAACAAGGAGCGTGCTCATGCTCTCGACGCTAGTGGTCTATGGCGTCGCCCGCAGCAGCAACCGTATTCTGTGGATTTCGACGCGGATAGTCTGTTGCCGACGAAGTGAAAGGGGCGTCGTGAGTGAGTTCGTAAGAGAACTGCCCAAAGCCGAGCTGCATCTGCACATCGAAGGAACTCTCGAGCCGGCCATGCTGGTGTCGTTGTCGGGGAGGAACCATGTGCCGCTCCGCTACTCGAGTGTTGCTGAAATCGAGGCAGCGCTTCAATTCACGAACCTCCAGTCGTTTCTCGACGTCTACTACGAGGCAGCCGGGACGTTGCTCACCCGACAGGACTTCTTCGATCTCACCTTCGCCTATCTTCAGCGGGCCGCGGCAGACGGTGTCGTGCACGCGGAGATCTTCTTTGATCCGCAAACCCACACGGAGAGAGGAGTGCCGTTTGATGCCGTCATCGGCGGCATTTCCGACGCGCTGGCAGCTGGCCATGCCGAGTTCGGGATGTCGTCGGGGCTCATCATGTGTTTTCTTCGCCATCTGCCTGCCGGACGGGCAATGGACACACTCGAAGCCGCAATGCCGTTCAGGGATCAGCTGCTGGGGGTGGGGCTCGATTCCTCAGAAGTCGGCCATCCACCCGGCGCCTTCGCCGGAGTTTTCGCGGCAGCCCGGGCTGAGGGCCTCCGGCTCGTTTCTCATGCAGGCGAAGAGGGGCCTCCCGAGTATGTGTGGGAGGCGCTCGACGTGCTGGGGGCGGAGCGCATCGACCACGGCAATCGGGCACTCGAGGATGCTGCACTGGTGACACGTCTCGTTGCAGAGCAGGTTCCACTCACCGTGTGTCCCTTCTCGAACGTGAAGCTGGCGGTGGTGGACCGCCTCGAGGATCACCCTCTCAGGAGGATGATCGACCTCGGGCTAAATGTGTCAATCAACAGCGACGATCCGTCGTACTTCGGTGGTTACATTGGAGACAATTACGTAGGAACACAGGTCGCGCTGCGATTCAGCGACGACGAGATGGCAGGAATCGCCCGCAACTCGCTTCGGGCATCGTTTGTGCCGGACCACGAGAAGCAGGCGCTAGTCGCCAACCTCGACGAGTTCCTGAGCCATCGCCCCTGACAGGCAACAGTTGCCGCAAACACCCAAAGAACCTAGAACTCAGAACCTAGGACTTCTCTTTCCCGACCATCACATCAGCTCCGTTGGATCCTATGATCACCTGATGGCTCACGACTACGACGTTTTGATAATCGGGAGTGGATTCGGCGGCAGCGTCGCCGCCATGCGGCTCACGGAGAAGGGCTACCGGGTTGGTGTCCTGGAGGCGGGAAAGCGGTGGACCGCCGACACGCTCCCGAAAACGAACTGGGACGCCCGGCGCTTCTTCTGGTTCCCGAGGCTTGGCCTGCGGGGTATTCAGCGGATTTCTCTGCTCAAGGATGTGATGATTCTCTCCGGCGCGGGGGTCGGCGGCGGATCGCTGGTGTGGGCCAATGTCTGCTACCGCCCGCATGAAGCGTTCTACTCGGACCCCCAATGGGGTGAGGTTGCGGATTGGAAAGATGAGCTGGCGCCTTTCTACGACCAGGCGGAGCGAATGCTCGGTGTCGAGGAGAACCCGACCGAAACGAACGCCGATCGAGTGATGAAGGAGGTGGCCGCCCACTTCGGAGTCGAGGATACGTTTCGGCCGACTCCGGTCGCCGTGTACTTCGGTGAGAAGAACGTCGAGGTACCCGACCCGTATTTCGGCGGTGAGGGTCCCAGTCGCACCGGGTGCAAGCAGTGCGGTGGATGCATGGTCGGGTGTCGTTTCAACGCAAAGAACACACTGTCGAGCAACTACCTGTACATGGCCGAAGCACACGGGGCGGATATTCTTCCGCAGCATCAAGTGACCAACGTTGTTCCGCTCGAGGCCGGCGGATACCGGGTTTCGACCGAAAGGCCCGGTGCCTGGTTCAACAAGAGACCGAAGAAGTACACCGCCACCCACGTCGTGTTTTCCGCGGGAGCGCTTGGGACCTCGAAGTTGCTGCTCCGGTTGAAGGAGGGTTCACTTCCTGGACTGTCCGACCGGCTCGGCTATCAGTTCCGAACCAACAGCGAAGCGATTCTGGGAGCCTCCGCCTCCGACTCGAAGGTCGACTACAGCGAGGGTGTGGCCATCACGTCATCGATTCACCCGGAACCACACACGCATGTCGAACCGGTCCGATATCCGGTTGGGAGCAACTCGATGGGCCTACTGACCACGATCCTGGTTGATGGCGGTGGAAGAGTGCCGCGCTGGTTGCGTTTCCTGGGAGCCGCGGTCACCAGGCCGCTCAAGCTGATTCGGGCGATGAATCTGCGGCATTGGTCGGAGCGGACGGTGATCCTTCTGGTTATGCAGAGCCTGGACAACAGCCTGCGTCTCTTCCGAAAGAACGGCCGTTTCACGACCACTCCGGACCAGGGGCGGCCGACTCCCACGTACATCCCGATCGCCAATGAAGCGGCGAAGGTGGCGGCCGAGACGATGGGTGGTGATCCGGGCAGTACCTTCAATGAAGCGCTGTTCGATATTCCGCTGACGGCTCACATCCTGGGCGGAGCGCCCGTTGGGGCGACGGTGGCGGAGGGTGTGATAGATCCCTACCACCGGGTGTTCGGCTATGAGGGCCTGCACGTCGTCGATGGAGCAGCTATCGGCGCCAACCTCGGCGTGAATCCATCGCTCTCGATAACCGCCATGGCGGAACGCGCGATGGCGCTATGGCCCAACAAAGGCGAAATCGACTCCAGGCCCGAACTCGGACGGCCTTACGAGAGGATCGAACCGGTGTTGCCTGATGCGCCGATCGTTCCCGGATCGGCCGCAGGCGCCATACGGTGGGTGGAGGCGGCTACTTGATGAAGCGGATCGTGAGCGGGTACCGGTAGGGCTCACCATTCGAGACCTTCATCGTGGCAACGATCACCAGGACGAACCAGCCGATGAGCACGATCGGAACCAGCAGGAAACCGATCAGGACGAAGATCAGCAGCGCCGAGACGATGCCGTAGAGCAGGAACGAGAGATTGAAGTTCACCGCCTCTTTCCCGTGGGCATCGACCACCGGCGACAGGTCTTTCTTCATCAACCAGACCACCAACGGCCCGATGATCGGCGGGATGCCGACCAGGCCCACGAAAGCCGAGATGTGGGCGGCGATCGTCCAGGTGCGCTCTTCGCTCGCCGGCATGCCGCCGGCCGCCAAGACGGCAGGTGCGTCCTGACCGGCCGGTGGCGGGGGAGGGATGAACGGAGGAGGTTCGGGGGTGGCGGTTGCCCCTTGCGGCGGGAGCGGGGGAAGGACCTCGGGTTGGGCGCCATCATCGAGATTCGGGACGGCAACATCGGTCGGAACCGGCATGCCGCAAGCCAGGCAGAAGTCGTACCCCTCGGTGAGTTCGGCTTTGCAGTTCGTGCAGGTTGCCATGGCTACCTCGCTCCTCGTCGAATTCCTTGCACAATACACCGGCGGGGTATCGCGCATGGCGTATCAGGTGTCACGGAGCAGATGGTGGTGCCGATTGCCGGCCGTGTCCGTCTGTTCGCGTTATTCCCTTGACGGCCCGGCGTGTCTCCGATATGTTGACGGAACGTACAGAAGGCAGAGGTTGATGAACACCCGGTCGTTCCATATCGCAATGAAGCTGCTCGGAGCTACTCCGACGGTTTCGGACGCGCGCGAGCGGCCACTCGTTCTCTGATGTAGGACCATTCCAACTTCAACGAGCAAGACCGCCCGGCGCCAAGCAAGGCGGTTTTTCTTTGGAAGGAAGCATTACGATGAACGAGATTTACGAACGAGGTTTGTGCGTCGATGGGGGACAACAGGATCTGTTTTTCAGCGAGCGGCCGGATGAATTGACTTCGGCACAAGCCGTGTGCTTCCGATGTACGGTGCGCATCGAGTGCTTGGAAGCCGCTCTGGAAAACAACGAGGACTGGGGCGTCTGGGGCGGCGTCATCTTCTGGGACGGTGAGCCGTTCTACCGGAAGCGGACCAGAGGACGCCCCCGCAAGGCTGATGTCGAGCTGCCACTCGAAGCGACTCGCAACGAGTTATGGGAGCTGGTCCGGCCCGCCTGATCCTCTCGACCTAATCGGTCCGGACGCCCGGCGTCCGGACCGACCCGCGTCCGGGTCAGCGAGCGAGGAGGTGGCGGAGGCTGCCGGGGGCGGAAGGATGGCGCAGCTTGGCGAGTGCTTTCGCCTCGATCTGGCGGATGCGCTCACGGGTGAGTCCGAAGTGCTTGCCGACTTCATCGAGTGTTTGGGGGATGCCGGAGTCCAGCCCGTACCGCATTGACAGAACGGTGCGCTCGCGGTCGTTCAACTTCCCCAATACGCGCTCGAGGTCGGCGCGACCGAAGCCGGCTGCCACCAGGTCGAACGGAGTGGTTGCGTCGAGGTCCTCAATGAAGTCGCCCAACACCGCGTCGTCCTCGCCGACCGGTTCAAAGAGGGAGACTGGTTCAGGAGCGACCTTCTGCGCTTCACGCACGCGGTCGGGGGTCAGGCCAGACTCTTCTGCGATCTCCTCTGCGGTTGGGATCCGGCCCAGCATCTTGAACAGGTGATTCTCGGTGGTGCGGACCTGGCCGATCGTGTCCATCATGTGGACCGGCACCCGAATGGTTCTGCTCTTGTCTGCAATTGCCCGCGTGATGGCCTGGCGGATCCACCAGGTGGCGTAGGTCGAGAACTTGAAGCCCTTGCGGTACTCGAATTTCTCGACTGCGCGGATCAGGCCGAGGTTCCCTTCCTGGATGAGGTCGAGAAAGGGCAGATCCGTTTTGGCGTATCGCTTGGCGATCGAGACGACGAGTCGCAGGTTGGAGTTGATGAACTGACGTCTCGCGTCCACTCCCCGTTTGGCGAGGATCTGGAGCTTTGCCCGCTCCGTCGAGTTCAGGTCGGCCTGCAAAAGGGCATCGGTGGCGCGGTTTCCACGCTCGATCCGCTTGGCCAGGTCGACTTCGTCGTCGGCGCTGAGGAGCTGGTAGTTGCCGATCTCGTCGAGGTACTGCCGGACGGCATCCTCGCGTGCGTCGGTTTCAGATGTCTTCCGTCGTGAGGTGGGTTGAGCCATCGGCGCGGATGGTAGAGGCAACGGACGACGGAATCGGGGATCTCCGGGTGGAGAAGTATCGGCCTATCAACCCGGCAGTGGTGGAAGCCGATAGGCGAAGCGGCGGCGGCTGAGGAGCAGTGCTCGCCGGAGTGAGTCCCCAGGGGCGAACAAGCCATACCGGTGCCGTCTGATCTGAAGGTGTTTCATGTTGCGCCTCCACCTATTTGACGTCACTGGGGCCCGGCGAGTTCCCCGTGCTACCCATGTGATGGGCGAGGTCGCGGTTCCAACTCCGACGCTCGAGAGTCGGGCATCGTGGGTGCTCGGCCGCTACGGATGTTCTGATGACCCCGTCACCCCTCAATCCGCTGACATCGTCTGATAGTTTGAGGTGGCCCGACAGATGAGGGAGGACCATGGTGATGTCGAGGATGTCTACTGCTGCCCGCGACGCTGCATCGCCGCCATTCCGGACATGGTTCGGATTGGCTCGTCACATCTCGGTTGCGGGGCTGGCCGGGCTGGTGACCGGGTTGTTGGTTGGGGGTGTGGGTGGTCGGTTGTTCATGCGGATTGCCGGGGCGGCTGCCTCAGATGCCGCACAGGGTGCCACCACTGAAGCAGGGTTCACTGTGGGGCAAATCACTCTGGGAGGCACCCTGGGGCTGGTGGTGTTCGTCGGCGTTTTCGTGGGGATAATGGGAGCGGTCATGTACCTGGTCTTTCGTCCCTGGTTGGCCTGGACGGGTCGGTGGCGGGGAGTCGCGTTTGGGATGCTGTTGTTCTCGGTGGGCAGCGCAACGTCGGACGTGCTGAATCCTGACAACATCGACTTCCTCATCCTCGGCAATGAAGTCCTGGTGGTGGGGACGATCTTCGCCTTGTTCGTTGGGTTTGGCGCGTTCATGGAATGGATGTTCGGGATACTGAACCGCAGGCTCCCCACCACTGATGGTTCCAGTCGATGGGCCTATGCCTTCCTGTCCGTTCTCGGAGCCGGTTTGGCCGGGCTGACCGCCCCGTTCCTGCTGTTCTCCAGGCAGGCGTGCGACTGCAACCCGCCGGTCATCGCATCAGCGTTCGTGGTTGTGGCGGCGCTGGGTACCCTTCTGTATTGGTGGCAGGTGATACACCCCAACCGCTACTCGGCGATCGCGACCACACTGGGTCTAGGCGGTCTGACTGGAGCTGCGGTTCTTGGTTTGATCCGAGCCGTATCGGACGCTCTCGAAGTGATCAGCTAACACCGGAAGACTCCCACACGACCCAGTCGCCGGTTCTTGCGATCGAGCAGGTCTCGAATCACTCGTGAACTCCGTTTCTCTGACACGAGGACACCAGACCCCTATCATCCGTCCTCAGCCGGACGCTTAGCTCAGTTGGGAGAGCGCCTGCCTTACAACTATCACGGGCTGAGCGCTGTGCTGACCAGGGGTTTTACCTGTTCAGAGGCCACCGGAAACGCATAGTTATCTGCTCTCTTGAACCGCCCTGGGCCCGCCGGGGTCGTGTCGTCATCCGCCGAGCAATCCGCCTGTTGCGGTGCCGGCGTGGTAGTGACCGATGCCGGTCAACTCGACCACGGCACCGCCCATAACCCATTGCAGCCGCCGTAACTGTTCGACCCCGGCCACCGGCAGTAGGTCTACACGGTTCACACCCGCCGCGAGCATACGCAACGTTTCGGT
>JAHEDK010000050.1 GCA_024641245.1 Actinomycetes bacterium | reverse complement strand
TGACATCGTGGCCGTGCTCGCCGATGCCGACCCGCTCGACAAGGGGGCCATCTACGAATAACTCGGCGTCAAACTCACCCACCACCCCGACGGGCGGATGCACGTGGCCGCGGGGCACCCCATGTACTTGGGGTTCGTGTCGGAGGGGGGAGTGCAACCCCAAGTACACGCGACCCATGGGAGGCATGGCTGGCGGGCTGAACTCGTCCAGCCCGCCAGCCACCGATCAGTCAGGAAGCTTTGTCGGGAGGTAGCCCACTGATGGTTGACCGTCTGGCGTGTACAGGACCAGGGAGACAGAGTCACCTGGTACTCCTGCGAATGGGAGCGAGAACAGCCCGCTCACGGGTCGCTGCCAAACCGCGGCCACCTCGTTGACAATGACTGAGACAACTGCAACGTCCTCTCCTACGAGACCGTCGAAGCTCCACTCCCACGGGACTCCATCGGGTCCGCCACCGGTTCCGCCCATTCCTATCGATATACGTTCACCAGGCCGCAGGCAGTGCGCCTCCAAACCGACAAAGCACAAGCTCCCATCGTGGTGACCATCCTCCAGGAGGTCAAGGAACTCCTCCAACGGCCCCATCGCACCCTGAAAAACGAAGACCGGAGTCTCCGCCACCGAACCCCCATACAGCATCGGTCCGGTAGCTGTGGGGCCGTTCAAGTCGCCAAGATCCACCGCTTCGAAATCCTCGACAAGCGGGATCTCGGTTCCAAGTATGGAAGTGTCGAACAGCGGCTCGGGAGCAGCTCTGCCGGCAAGCACTTCGGGGCTGTCGTGGAGCCTGTTCGAGTAGCTGAAGCTGACCCCGACCAGCTCGACGGTGCCGCCCGGTGCTTCACCAGCCATCGTGTGGACTTGCGTATCCGGCAACCGGGGAAGCGAGAAGCCGACAATACCGATCACCGCGACCGCCACGATCACCGACCCAAGAGCGACGGTGGCGATTGACCTTCTGCGTAACCGGCGGCCCCGACGCAACGTTCCATCAAGAGAGCCCATCAAGTCAGGGAGGGCGGAGTCCTCCATCTGTAGCTCTGTGCGCAGTCGCTCGTCAATCGTCATCGCTCATCCTCCTTGCCAACGCTGAGAGCGCCCGATTCAGCCGACTCTTCACCGTGCCTACCGGAACCCCCAGCGCCTCAGCGGTGTCTGCCTCGGACCAATCGTGAAGCACCCGCAACACAACTACAGCCCTCTGAGATACCGACAACGAGGAGAGTTGTTCGAACAGATCAACATCCACGACTTGCGGCATCCAGACCCCACGCTCCGGAGGAGTTCGGAGGATCTCCTTCCGGCGTTTCCGTTTGCGATCGATCGCCCAGTTGAGCGCCACCCTGTAAACCCAACCGGTTGGGTTGGAGGCGGCTCGCACGCTCCGCCAATGCTTGAACGCCCGGGCCATAGCTTCATCAGTCGACTCACAGGCCAGATCTGGATCCCGCAGGGTCAGCGCCAACGGCCGATAGACGTCCGACCAACTCCGCCGGTAGAACTCCTCGAAGCTTTGCGGCTGGAGCTCAACCACCCATCCCGCTCGGGTCGACGTTCGTTCCATACTCAAAAGACGTATGAGACCCAAACCACGTTCCATGAGATCTCAGCATACGCAGGGGGCCGCCTGGGCTCCGATTGGGAGACACCGGAGCTTCGGCTGATGGGCGCCTCACCCCACCGTGGTTAACCCGAGGGCCCTCTCGTGCGTTTGTACTGTTGTGCAGACCGTTACTAGGAAGGTCATGTCCAACGATCCCGTCATAGCCGCCGCGTTGTCCTTCGAGTCGTTCTATCGGGATGAGTATCCCGCGGTTCTCGGTCTCGTGTACTCAGTGTCGGGAAGCAGGTGGGCTGCGGAAGATCTAACCCAGGAAGCGTTTCTGCGGGCCCACCGAGACTGGGATCGCATCGGCCGGTATGAACTACCTGGTGGATGGGTGCGGCGCGTAGCGCTCAATCTGGCAACTTCACGGTTCCGCCGACTCTCGGCCGAGGCTCGAGCACTGACTCGTCTGATGGGACAAGCCGTAGCACCCTTCCCGGACGTTGAACCGGCAACTGATGAGTTCTGGCAGCATGTCCGAACGTTGCCCAAACGGCAAGCCCAGGTCATTGCCCTGCACTACCTCGAAGACCAATCGATCAAACAGATCGCCTCGGTCTTGGAGATTTCCGAGCCAGCCGTCAAGGGCTCACTCTTCAAGGCTCGCACTGCACTCGCCCAACGAATGAACACTCAGGAGGGGACCACATGAACGTCGACGATATTGCTCGCCGAGCCGCAGAGGACGTAGCCACAAAGGCCGCGGCAGTTCCGCCTCCCCACCTGTTGCAAGCCCAACAGCGCCGTCGGCGACGGACGCGGTTGATCGCAGCAGCGTCCGCGGTGACGGCTATTGCAGCGATGGTCGGCGTCACATTGCTAGTACGTTCGCCCGACATTGGGGCACCCTTCGTGGCGGACCCGGTACCGATGCCGACCACGATGGTGGCGGTGCCGGAAGGGGAGGACCTAGAGGCGATTGAGAGCGAGCTCGAACGGCTCGAAGCAGAGCAGGATGCGATCGAGGAGAAGATCGGCCTCGACGCCACATCGACCACGGTCCGCTCCGTAGAGAGCGGGGACAGGGATCCGCTTGAAGTGCCGTACGTCTACGACCTGCCCGACCAGCGTGGAGCCTGGACCAGGATTGACGATCCGCAAGCAGTGTTCACTGTCGAACCGTTCAGCGAATCGCGTCCGACAGAAGACGGGGGCACCCGCACATCAAACAGCGGCGTTCGATTGTCGGCAGTCACCGAGGGCCCGAACGGGTTGATCGCCGCCGGCTCAGTGAGCCGCGGCCTCAGCACCATCGGCGCCATCTGGCGTTCGAGCGACGGCAACTCGTGGGAACGCGTGCCACACGACCCCGACGTATTCGGCTCACTCGCCGAGGGACATGACGTTTCGATTGACGCCATCGAGGCCGACGACAACGGATACGTCGCGGTTGGATTGAACGGAACCACCGCAGTCGCTTGGACCTCCATAGACGGCATCACATGGACCTCGCACCTGATGGAGGCTCCCGATGCCGGTCGGATGATGCTGGCCAGCCTGGAAAAAGGCAATCTCGGATGGATCGCCACCGGTGCAGAGTCCAGTAATGGCCAGCCGCCAACCACCGAACCCCCCAATCCAACCACCATCGTGCACTCCCAAGGTGCCATCTGGTGGTCGACGGATGGACGCGCTTGGAAACGAGTCGAATCCGATGCTCTCGTTAGTGCAACGTCGAACCTGCATGTTCTCGACGTCGTCCAAACCGACAGAGGTTTGTACGCGGCAGGGGTTGAAGCGTGGGATCCGATAACGCGGTCGGACGGGGCAATCTGGTTCTCCGACGATGGTCTCACGTGGGAACGGCTGGAGACACCCGGTCTGGTGGGCGCCGACGAATCTGGCATTGAGAGCATCACCGAGCTGAACGGACTGCTCGTTGCGGTGGGGCAATCTCGTCGGTCAGCCCACATCTGGTCATCCTCGGACGGGACTTCGTGGGTGAGTGTCCACGACGAGGCTCCAACCACGGCCGAGACCTGGCTCCCGATCCGCGACCTGGTCGCGACCGAATCTGGTCTCGTCGCCGTTGGCGTCTCCGTGACTTTCGAGGGGCCGGGTGTGACTTCTCGAATCGCTGCCTGGCATTCCATCGACGGCCACTCGTGGTCTCAGGTCGAACCACCGTCCGATCGAGCAGATGGGACGGTTTGGGACGTGACGCAATTCGATGGTGTCTTGCTTGCTGTCGGCGATCTCAACGCAATCCCGAACAGCTTCGACTCGGACAGCGGGATCTCGCTCGGCGCCGACGTTGGCGCAGTGTGGACCACGCCAGTTCCCTGAAACCGGAACCGGTATCTCCCGATTCAAGGACCAAGCTTTGGATCGGAAGGCGATTGCAGTTGTCGTAGAACAACGCGAAGTCGGAAACATGTCGCCTGTAGAGGTTTGGGCCGGGCAATCTGTTTACCCAGTCCGTCGATGAGCCTACGCCGCGCAAGGGACCTGCACGCGGCTGCGGATCAGTTGCCGTGGCATCGTTTGTACTTGAAACCGGAGCCACACGGACATGGATCATTCCGACCAACGCTCGCTCGGGATGACCTCTCAAGTGGCCTGGTTCGGGCCCGTTGAAAGCGATCTAATGCTTTCTGTGACTGCTCTCGTTCGTCCAGTCGTCGTTCCCAAGCGTCAAGGGCCTCGGACCTCGCCAGGAGCCGACGCTGCAGCTCACCTGCGAACACCTCACCCGGCTTGTCACTCGCCTCGACGAGGCTTCCGAGTTCGTGGGTGATCAGGCCGGCGATGCCTTCACCCATCGTCAACCCGATCGCTTCGCAATAGCGTCGCCACGTGGACCACATCGCATCCGACAGGGGAACCTTGACCGTTTGGGTCGCCACGGTGTGTCCGAGTTCGGCAAAGACACGGCGATCGATCTTCGCCAAACTGCCACGATCCAGAGCCATCACTTCACCTCACCGGTAAACCAGTCAACCGACCGCAACTTGTTGCACGTGCGTGTGGTGTTGACAGGGTTCTGTGCGCGATCGCG
>JAHEDK010000071.1 GCA_024641245.1 Actinomycetes bacterium | reverse complement strand
TGTCGGTTGGCCCCCCTCCCCCCGGATCCTGCGGATCCGGCGTACTCCCCCCCAAGGGGGAGCGAATGCATTCTCGGTCCCCCCGTTGGGGGGAAAGTACCGCTCGCCGAGAGGCGAGGGGTAGGGGGGCTCGTTCCCGACGGGGTAGGGGGCTCTGCAACAACGGTCTTCTCAGCGCACGTGTTCTTCCTCATGATCAACACATGCATCGAGAGCAATCCACTCGCTTCGCCAAACAGCGAGCCCGAGCACTACGGGATGAGCTCACGGTGTCTGAGAAGACGCTGTGGGCGGCGCTCCGCAGGACACAACTCGGGCATCGATTCCGCCCGCCAGGAGCCGATTGGACCGTTCATTGTGGATTTCGTGTGTCTGTTGCGGCGTCTCGTGGTCGAGGTAGATGGCCCGCACCATGACTTGGACGAGCGTGATGTCCCCCGCGACGAGTTCTTGCGCGGAAGAGGATTCCGGGTGCTCCGATTCACGAATCGAGAAGTCGCGATGGAACTCGACGACGTGCTCGGCGCGATCGGGAACTTCCTCGATGATCTCGATCTGACCGAGTAGCCGTTGTCCGGGAGCCCCCATCCCCCCGGATCCTGCGGATACGGCGTACTCCCCCCAAGGGGGAGCGAATGCACTCTCGGTCCCCCCGGAGGGGGGAAGGTTCCTGCGCCGGAGCGCAGCGGAGGTGGAGGTAGGGGGGCTCTGGTCCCCTTAGGGGGGAAGTGCTTGCCGCCGGTAGGTGGGGGTAGGGGGGCTCTGGTCCCCGGGCACATCAGCCATCTTCCCTTTTCTTCCGGGCCGGCACGCCGACTGGGGTATTCACGTACAGGCGCGTGGCCGCGGGTACAACGGCAACGGTGAGGTTCACATGAACGCGGATGGATCGGACACCCTGCGGTTTCCAACGCTAGAGGCGATGGGGGCCGCGCTCGAAGTCGACGACGTCGAGCTGATGGCCTCACTCGTGCGGATGTTCCTAGTTGATTTGGTCGAGGCTGCGAGCACCATGGCCGCGGCATCCGGCAGCAACGACCCAGCCGCAGTGCAATCGACCGCACACAAGCTCAAGTCGTCCGCACGCATGCTGGGGGCGGCTGTCCTCGGCGACCTGGCAGCAGAGATCGAGGCCATCGCCAGGAGCGGGTTCACACCAGACGTCTATCTACTGGAGAGGTTCGGCGGCGAATGTGGACGGGTTACAGAGGGCATGACCCGGATGATGCCCTTCGAATTGGCGAGCCAGCCGTTCCAGGCCTGACCACGCCACGTCGCCTTCGCCTAATCTGGCGTGAATGACTAGTGACACCTCTTCCAGCCGCCATTCCCGGACCGGCCCCCGCACCGGGGCACAGAGTTCCCGCCTTCTGACCGCCCGCCCGGCGGATTCGTCGATAATGCCCTCCATGGGACTCGAGCTCTCCGACGTAGATCTCTATTTGTTCAATGAGGGCTCGCATACGCGCTTGTTCGACAAACTCGGATGTCACCTCATCTCGGACGGGGCAATGTTTCGCGTCTGGGCACCGAACGCCGAATATGTTTCTGTGGTCGGTGACTTCAACGGATGGGATCCGGCGGCAAGTCCCATGGCGCCGCGCGCCTCATCCGGGATCTGGGAGGCCCTGGTTCCGGGTGTCGAGTCCGGTGCTTCCTACAAGTTCCACATCGGGGTCGGCAAAGGAGCAACTCTCGAGAAGGCCGACCCATTCGCCTTCTGGGCGGAGGAGCCGCCGAAGTCGGCCTCGCGGGCGACGGTGCTGGAGTACGTGTGGGGCGACGAAGCGTGGATGGCGCAGCGGACCGCCGCCCACGATCGACCGATGTCCATATACGAGGTGCACCTGGGCTCGTGGATGCGGCACGACGACGGGCGGCCACTGACTTACAGAGAGTTGGCCCCTCAGCTGGTGGATCACGTCACCAGCCTCAATTTCACACACGTCGAGTTCTTGCCGGTGATGGAACACCCCTATGCGGGTTCGTGGGGGTACCAGACGCTCGGGTTCTTCTCGCCGACGGCGCGGTTCGGCAGCCCCGTTGACTTCATGTATCTGGTCGACCAACTACACCAGGCAGGCATAGGGGTCATCCTCGATTGGGTGCCCTCCCATTTTGCGGTGGACGGGCACGGCTTGGCCGGGTTCGATGGGACGCATCTCTACGAGCATGCGGATCCGCGCCAGGGGTTTCACCCGGACTGGGGAACGTTCATCTTCAACTACAGCCGGGATGAGGTGCGGAGCTTCCTGCTCTCGAGTGCCTTTTTCTGGCTCGACGTCTTCCACGCCGATGGGCTGCGCGTCGACGCCGTTGCTTCGATGCTGTACCTGGACTACTCCCGCCAGGACGGCGAGTGGCTTCCCAACGAGTACGGCGGCAACGAAAACATCGACGCCATCTGGTTCCTGCGCAGGCTCAACGAGGAGGTCTACGGGAACTTCCCGGGCGTACAGATGATCGCCGAGGAGTCGACGGCATGGCCGATGGTGTCCGGCCCCACATATATCGGTGGTCTCGGGTTCGGTTTCAAGTGGGATATGGGATGGATGCACGACACGCTGTCGTATCTCTCCAACGAACCGGTCCATCGTTCGCATCATCACAACGAGATCACGTTCCGGTCGATCTACGCCTTCACAGAGAACTACGTGCTGCCGCTCAGTCACGACGAGGTCGTGCACGAGAAAGGCTCGTTGCTCTCGAAGATGCCGGGTGACTCCTGGCAACAATTCGCCAACCTGCGACTGTTGTTCTCCTATCAGTTCGCCATACCGGGCAAGAAACTGGTGTTCATGGGTGGCGAGATCGCCCAGCGGTCCGAATGGGACCACGACGGGAGCCTCCCGTGGCATCTGCTCGAGCACGAATCGCATCGCGGCGTCATGCAGCTGGTGTCCGATCTTGGTGCTCTCCACCGGGACGAACCTGCGCTCTACGAACTGGACACCGACGAGCGCGGCTACGCCTGGCTCGAAGGCGGCGACTGGGAACGCAGCATCCTGGCGTTCGCCCGCAAGGACGTCGACGGGCATCCGCTCGTATGCATTTTCAACTTCACGCCCGTCCCGCGGACGGGCTACAGGGTCGGTGTCCCGGTCGGCGGGGAATGGGTGGAGATTCTCAACTCCGACGACAGCCGGTATTGGGGCAGCGGCCATCACCTCAACCAACCGGCCGCGGCCGAGGACCTCGACTGGCACGGCTGTGACCGATCGGTGCTGGTCAACCTGCCGCCCCTCGGAGCGGTGTTCCTGAAACCGTCCGGCGCCTAATCCCGTTCTTGCGCCAGTTTTCGGCGGTCTACGCCCCAAAGTGACGCAAGAACGGGTTTGCGGCGTTTGGGCGTGAGGTCCATCCTTGGAGCATGGCGCCGACCCTCAACGAGATCCTGCTGACCCGCATCACGGAACGCGGCCCGATCCCCTTCGAGGAGTTCCAGGAAGCCGCTCTGTACCACCCCGAACACGGCTTCTTCGCGAAGGGGGCGTTGCGCTCCACGAAGGCCGGCGACTTCCTGACCAGCCCGGAAGTCAGCTCACTGTTCGGTGAGACGCTGGCAGGTTTCGTGGAGAGCGAGCGGCAACGTGTTGCCTCCACCGGGGTCGATGGCGAGTCGGTCCCCCCAGCGAGTGAAGCGAGCGTCCGGGGGGAAGGTGCCGTCGCCGGAGGCGGGGGTAGGGGGGCGTTGTTCCACCTCGTCGAGGTCGGGGCCGGATCTGGGTCCCTCCTCAAACCACTCCTTAACACACTCACTCATCCAGTCGACGTCTGGGCAGTCGAGGCATCCCCGATGGCGCGAGAGGCGCTGGCTGCGGTGGTGCCCCCCTACCTCCGCCCCTTCGGGGCGGAGGTACTTTCCTCCCAAGGAGGGGACCGAACGGGCGAGGAGGGATCGCCTCGCGATGGCGGGTCCCGAGTTCTCTCCTCCCTCGACGAGCTTCCCGACCGCCTCACGGGGGTCATCCTCGCCAATGAGTTACTCGACAATCTCCCGGTAGCCATTGCGGTCCGCACGGAAGACGGCTGGCGCGAACGCTGGGTCGGCGCCGACGGGGATCAACTCGTTCTCATCGACGCTCCCGCCCGTCCCGAGGTGGTCGCGTGGTGCGACCGCTTCGCCGGGCCATGTCCGATCGATGGCTTCGTGGAAGTTCAGCTTGCCGCCGCCAAGTGGCTGGCGACGGCGCTCGGCAAACTCGATCATGGGGCGCTCGTCCTGATCGACTACGGCGATACCGCCGAGAACCTCGAACCGCGCCGCACCGAGGGGACGCTCCGAACCTATCGCGCTCATCATGTTGGGCCGCATCCACTCGACGTCCCCGGCGAGACCGACATCACTTCCGACCTGAACTTCACGGCGCTGCAGGCTCTTGCCGTCGATCTCGGGGCAGATGTCAAGTATCACCGCCAGGACGAGTTCCTCTCCTCACTTGGTTTGCGCGACCGGCTCTCGCAACTTCGCAGGAGGGAGCTCGACCTCGCCCGCCACGGCGACCCACTCGAGCGACTCAAGATCAGGTCGCTCAAGAACGAGGCGGAGACACTTCTGAACCCGCGCGGCCTCGGCGACTTCCGGGTTCTGGTGGCCAGAAACGGCTGAGCAGCCAGCCGGCTATTGGGTTTCCTGGGCCTTCCTCTCGTCCCGCATCGGTGCTGCCGATCACCGATCGGATCATGAGACGAATGCCGGCTCTGTTCGGCGAGTACGAAGGCCTGTCGGCGCGTTTTCTAGTGCACGTTGCCACCTGTCTTGAGGTCGGAATCGACTCTCTCGTCAGCCCTGACAGGGGATTCGATCAGGTCGAGAGTCTGCAACGAGTTGATCCGGCCGACGCGCCGGGGGTGCTGCTCTGGTTACAACCGTCCGCGAAACCCTGTCCCGCTTGGGTGGGAGCGGTCCGAACAACTGAGCCTTCCGACGGCGCTGTGCCATGTCGAAGGAGGGACTTCAGGTGAAGTCCCTCCTTCAGGTCGGTTGAGATGTTCCTAGGGCGTGTAGGGGTTGGCGATGAAGCCCTTGATGAAATCCTGGACGTTCTGGCGATCCACACGGAACACTCCGCCGGTACCAGCGCAATTGCCGTTGATCCCGAACGATGTCACCGCTGCCACGACACGGTCAGTACCGTCTCCGAAGTAGTTGGGCCCTCCGGAGTCGCCGAAACAGGTGCCTCCGGTCGCATGGTTGTTCGATAGCAGCATGGAGAAGTCACCGGTGAATCCCGGGACGTTGATCTGGATCAGGCGAGGCGATGCCTCATACCGGGCACGATCGCTCTCGACAAACACAGGATTGATTCGCTGCAGACCATAACCGACAGCGTTGAATGTCACGTTCTGTAGTCCCCGCTTCGTCTTCAGCGCATCGAGTGCGTCAACTTCCGGAAGGCTGGCGTAGCTGTCGGGATCGATAATGTACGGTTCCTCCAACTCGAGGAGGCCGACATCGTTGACGAAGAAGGGGAAATCCGGATAATCCGGATGGGCCGCCCAGTTCGCCACCTCGATCGTGTTGTTACCGCCCCCAAAGGGATAGTTGTTGTCGCCGTTCTCGACGTCAGCCTCTGTGAACACACGGAGACCGGTGAACTCGCCCGGGGCACCGGCGCAGTGGCCGGCGGTCAGTACGATGGTTGGACTCATCAACGCGCCGGAGCATCGGTATGCAGGTTCTCCGGCAACATCCATGATGATCAGAACGACCTCAGGGTGGTCGTCGGTGCGCTCACCGTTGGTGATTGCGCCACCTGGCAGTGCCAGGACAATTAAAAGTGCGCCAACCAGCGCCAGAATGGATAGCTTTCTCACGAACCCTCCCATGACTCATGTGGCCTCGTGCCACTGAGAGTGAGCATAGTCCATCCGATGTTGGGACGCCTCAGGAACCTGCGCACGTAACGTCGACGTCTCAACGATGACTACCCTCATGAGAAGGGGAGGCAAGACCGAGGTGGAATTGCCAATGCGAAGAGTCCTGATAGCGATTACTGGTTCTGCACTGATTGCTGCTGCATGCGCGGACGGCTCCGGCGTTCCGTCGGCTGACGCTGAGCTGCCGGAGGTCGCGGCATCGACCCAGGCAGACGATGGCGCAGGCGCCGCCTCAGCCGACCAACCCGCGGAGGAGCCCGGCGAGGCGAACCTGGCAGCCACCGATGACGCGGTCGTCGACGAACTGCCTGACGCCACCGACGCTGCAGGGGAAGAGGCTGTGAGCCCGGATTCCACCTTGCCGAAACCCACTCCGTCCTTGCCACCGGTGGAAACGGTCCCACCTTCGGAACCGCCACCGGCGGTTATGGGTGAGGTCCCGGCGGACCTCCTGGAAGCCATCATGGCCGACGCCGAGTCCCGGATGACCACGAAGGGTGCTCTCACCGTTGTCCGAGCAGAGTTTGTCACATGGTCGGACGGCTCGCTCGGGTGTCCGGAGCCTGGCGTGATGTACACCCAGGCGCTGGTCGATGGTTACTGGGTTGTCCTCGACGCGGGCGGTTCGCATATGGACTACCGGGTAACGAGCAAGGGAACTTTCAAGCTATGCGAGAGCTCTCTTGGAGTCCCGCCGCCGTCCGACGGCAGCAAGTAGCTTCAGTCGAGCTCATGCAGAAGCGGGGCCTTGACGGCCCCGCTTCTGCATCCCGTCGGATAGCCGGTCTACGGCACTGTGAACAGGAGTGCTTCTGTGTCTTGCGTTGCTCCACCTCGTGCGCCGCTTCCGCGGTCGCCGTTGGTGACGAGCATCAGCCCCAACTCGGGCGTATTCCCCGGCCAGAGGCCGAAGTCGTACACACTCAGGCCGGTCGGGTCGTAGGTGAATCCAGCTACGTCGCTGGGCACGCCGTAGAACTGCTCACCGAGCGGCGTCACCGTCAGGCCGTCGACCAGGTCGCCGGGACCTCCGTAGTAGAAGTCCTGCGCGAACACCGACATGTCGACGTTGGTCGCCAACAGGTCGGTTCCCGTCAAGCCGATCTGCTCACCGCAGATCAACAGCACGGTGTTCCCCGTGTTCGTCGAGTGCTCGGTGAAGAAGAATGCCGAGGCGCCACCTGTCGTGTAGTTGAGTGCCCACGTCACCTGACGGCCGTCGCCGATCTGGTTGAAGCCCGGAGGGCCGGCGGCCAGATCCCGGTTGAGCACCGTCGCATCGACAACACCGTCCTGGTCGATGTCCAGATCGATGAGGAAGCTCACCGGTAGCACATGGGATTGGCGCTCCCAGGTGTTGACGGCGAACGCCCAAATGAACGATTCCTCAGCCGAACAATATCCGGCGGGAACCGGGAACGTGTTGATGCCAACCGCCCTAATGTCCGGTGTCGGCGACTGTGCGCCGCGTTCGCCTTCGGGCTGGTCGGGGCTGACCGCGAGCAACGCGTATGCATCGTTTTGGGCCGTACCCGCACCCTGGTTGTCCAGTCCGATCTCCTGGGGGAACGCCCCCGGTGTGATATCCATCGTGTCCGGGACCACATCCGCTGCCTGTCGCGGCAGCACGTGCCACGCCAGGTGGATCGGATGGCTTCCGTCATCGAGGATCAGGTAGCCGTCGAACTCGTTGAGTGTCAGGGCGTCACCGTTGGCGCCGTTCGACCCGGAGTTCATGTAGTTGCCCGGAAGCAGAGAACCGTCGATGGTGATCGACACGTCGAACGTCGTCTCGCGACCCAGGCCGGGCTTGACCGTCACCGACGATGGTGCGCTCACCGAAATCGCTCCGGTTGCCTCGTCCGAGGCGTACCGGAAGGTTGGGAGCACGTTGTAGGTGTGGCGCTTGTTATCGAGATTGCGGATCGTCACAGTCTTGGTCAGCGTTACGGTGTCCGCCACGTCCACGAATCCGAATCCGAGAGCACCGGTGTAGTCGTCGGCCGAGAAGGCCGCCACCGGAGCCGATACGGCGCGGTCGACGCGCACCTCACCACCACCGATCCGGGTGATCGGAGCAAGACCCGTGAATGGGTCGGTGTCGATGTTCGTCTCTCCGTTGTTCATCAGCAGTGCCTTGACCGTCAAGGGATCGAGCCCGTGCCCAATCGCCGTACCCGGCGGCGTGCCGGTGGCACTTGTCTTGGTGCCGCCGAAAGCGTCGAGTACGAGGGCTGCTGAGCCGGTCACCATCGGTGCTGCTCCGGAAGTACCGCCGAACGGGCCGTTCCCGGTTCCGGTTCCGGCAATCGCGGAAACGGAAGCGCCCGGCGCACCGATTTCCGGCTTGATCGCCTGGTAGTAGTTCGAGGGACCCCGTGATGAGGATCCGACCATTTGGCCGATAAGTGGCAACTGGTTGCCGGGATCGATGGCGCCTGTGGCAGGAAGCGCCGCCTTGATTGCGTTCGAGTCCGCTTGACTGATCATGTAGCCGGGGATGGCGACCGGGTCGCCGCCATCGCCGCCGGAGAACGGCGCTCCCGGCGCGACCAAACCAATGATTCCTGCCGCTCCGCCGGCGTCACCGATGTTTTTGATCTTGAGCGTGAAGTTGCACGCCCCACGATCGACGAGAACGATCAGGCCCGTTAGAGAGCCGGGGGCGAAGGGCGCACAACCGTTGAGGTTGCCGCCTGCGCCGTCGGCATATTGGACAGATCCTGTAATGACTCCCGAGAGGGGAACGGACCAGGGCTGGAACACTGCCGGATAGTCGGTGCCGTTAACGGTGATCAACTGGAGCGCCGCCGAAGGAACCTGCGTCTGGGCAACCGACAGGGCGGTGGTTGCCGCGCCAGGTGTGCCGGAGATGTAAGGCTTGTCGGCGCTATTGCCGGCGGAGGCCACGGTCAATACGCCCAGTGCCGTTGCCCCGTCGACAGCGGCCGAGAGGTCGTCGTCGAATGGCTGGCCGTAGTTGGATCCGAGTGACATGTTGACAACGTCGACCCGGTCCTTGCTCTTGCCGTCCATGTTCGGGTCGACTGCGAACTCCATGCCCTGGATGAGGGCGATGCCGGAGCATGCGGTCGATACCGACGAGCACACCTTGACGGCGTAGAGGTCGACTCCGGGTGCGACGCCGGGATAGATCCCGCTGGCTTCGTCGGTCACGTTCCCGCCGATGATGTGGGCGACGTGCGTGCCGTGCCCGGCCTCGCTGCCGTCATCCAGCGGATCAGGATCCGGAGCCTCGGGAGCGTTCGGCCAGTCTGAACCGACGAAATCGTAGCCACCCACCACCTTGTCGGTAGGGAATGACCCAGGCTCGATCATCGTCGGATCGTTGGCGGCATAGTCCGTCGGATCACCCGAACCGCCGAGGGCTGCGTGGTTGTAGTCGATGCCGCTGTCGAGCACTGCGACCTTGATGCCGCTTCCGTCGACGCCTGCTGTTTGCACCGCGGCGGCACCGATGTAGGGAACCGTCTCGCTCAGGTCCATCTCGTAGTTGCCTACCGGAGCGACGCGCAAAACGTCACGGTCGGCGGCGATTGCCGTCAAGGAATCGGCGTCAACCTGAATGAAGACTGCGTTCAGGACTCGCTGGACGCGACCGAGTTCGGTTGCGCCTGTGCTCCCGATCCGCTCCATGAAGCGGTTCTGTGCAAGATTCAACCCTCGGACGTACGTAGCTTGGGCCGAATCGCCGGCGACTCCGGCCGCGGCCAAGGAGTTCCCCTTCAGTCGGACGATTACGTTCTGCTCGCCCTCGGCGCCATGCAGGCTCGCATCTAGGACGCCGAATGCGACGCTGCCGTCCAGCGTCAGCGGGCTGTCCAGTCTGAGATCCTGCACCGAATCCGGCAGCGCACGATCTGCTCGATCTGGAGCATCTCCTTGGGCTGTGGCCGGCACAGCAAGTGCCAGTAGCGTCAGAAACGCAACGGTCAATACAAGGGATCGTCTCACTACGATCCTCCCTTCACGAATAGTTCCAGTCGCGCCGAATGGTCGCGATCATCTGAGTAGAACTCACCGTTTGAAACTACACGTTGGCGGGGGAGCGTGACGGTCAGGACGGCGAGTAGGCTCGACCAACTGGCGCCCTACCGTAATGTCTAGTCACCCCTCTCTCCTCCGACTGTTCCGGCGTCAGAATCAGGCGGTGTCTGGCCGTCTTCTGACGCCAGAACGCTCTGTGGACGGGCGGCACCTCCCGATATCCCCACATACCGATACAATTGCCTCATGACCAATAACCTCAAGACCGTTGCACTGCTGGCATTCATGTCCGCCCTGGTGTGGTGGCTCGGCATCGCCTTGTTCCAGGGCTCCGGTGGTTTCTATGTCGGCCTGGTCTTCGCAGCCGGGCTCAACTTCTTCGCCTATTTCTTCTCGGCCAAGATGGCACTGGCAGCCACCAAGGCCAAGCCCGTCGAGGAACACGAATTGCCGCAGGTATACGCGATCGTGCGGCATCTGACCGAGCAAACCCGCATGCCGATGCCCGGCATCTATTTGATCGACTCGCCGCAACCCAATGCGTTCGCCACCGGACGCAACCCCAGGCACGCCGCAGTCGCCGTCACCTCCGGCATCATGCAACTGCTCACCAACCAGGAACTCGAAGGCGTGCTCGCCCACGAACTTGCTCACGTCCGCAACCGCGACATCCTGATCTCGTCGATCGCCGCCATGCTGGCCGCCGCCCTGTCGATCTTCGCCAGGATGGCCTTCTGGTTCGGAGGAGGCCGCAACAGCCGGGACAACCCACTGTCCGGCATCATCAGCCTCCTGGCTCTCATCCTCGCTCCGATCGCCGCCATGCTGATTCGCCTCGCAATCTCGCGCTCCCGCGAATTCCAGGCCGACCGCAGCGGAGCCGACATCACCGGACAACCCGTCAATTTGGCCTCGGCGTTGCAGAAGATCTCCGGAGCGACCGCCCGCATCCCGATGAACGTCAACCCGGCCGTCAGCCAGTTGTTCATCGATGATCCCCTCAAGGCCGTCAATCGACGCCAGAGCTTCAGTAAGCTGTTCTCGACGCATCCGCCGGTCGAGGAGCGGATCGACCGACTCTGGAAACAGGCGTCGGGCATCAGTTGACCCTCGGCACCGCCCAGGGGATCTTTCTCCTCGCAGCCCTGGCGGTCGGCTCCGGATTGTGGGCTGCCCAGGTGACCGTCAACACTACGACCCGGGGTCCAGACTGGGCCATGAAACGGCTTCCCGGTGTGTTTCGCGTGAGCCTGGTGGCGGGGGCGCTTGGAATCCTGGTGGCTCTGCTTGTAGAGCCGGGATGGATCGGGCTCGGCGTCACCTACCTTGCCGGTGTCGTCGCCTGGACGGCCCGATCCGTCGCCAGGGCTTTGCAGAGGATCCAGGACGTCGGCGCCTACGAACCGCTACCCATTGAGCGACAGGCTGCCCTCGTCGGTCGAACCGGTCTGTGGCTCATCGTTATTGGAGCACTCGGCGTGGCCATCGCAGTGATCGACTTCGAGGCTCGTGGCACAGCTGCCTTGTGGGACATGGCGCTGATCGCGGTAGTGGTGACGGTCGGTGTGACGTACCGGATGCGAGCGGGGGAGTTGGAGCGCGGAGCTGAGGTTGCCGAGTAGTTAGCGCCGGCGGTCGAACCTGGTCGTTGCTTGTGTGCCCGGGGAGGATGCCCCCCTCCCTCCGCCTACGCTGCGCTCCGGCGCAGGGACCTTCCCCCCTGCGGGGGGACCGACTGAGCTTCGCTCCGGCGCAGGGACCTTCCCCCCTGCGGGGGGACCGACTGAGCTTGGCTTCGGCGCAGGGGCCTTCCCCCCTGCGGGGGGACCGGAAGGTCACTCGTTCGGGTCCCAGGTTCCTTCCGTGTAGCCCGGGATGAACCAGGAGGCCGGCGACCAATTGTCGGAGTTGTCGACGAGGATGCGGGGGTTTGGGTCGCCCTGGGCCGCGAGGATGAGCAATCGTCCCTCGGAGTCCTGCACGAGGAGCCACTCTCCATCTGGAGACCAGGTCGCTTGGTTGAACGAGTAGTCCTTTGGGCCCTCGACCTCAAGGAGAGTGTGTTCGACGCCGGTGGGGCTCTGCACCACTACGCGCGGCGAGCCGGGATCTTGTTCGGTATAGACCTCCGAACCATCGGGAGCTGTGTACAGGTCCCGGCCCACCGGATCCCTCGAGGTATCCACCTGATCGCCTGTAATCCGGTTGAGCGTTGTTCCCGTCTCCGGATCGATCACGCGGAACGCCTGAGACTCGCCTCTGAACTCCTGCACCAAGAGCATTCCCTCCGGCGTCCAACCGGGCAGTAAATCGGCGAATCCGATGTCGGTGTCGCACAGCACTTCGTGCGGTTCTTCGCCGCCGGCCGCATCAACCGTCCAGATGCACAGATCGCCGTTGTCCCATTGGCTGAAAGCCACCCTGCCGGGGATCGAGGCATCCGGCTCGTCCGCCAGCGAGGCAAACGTAGGAAGCGGGATGATCGCGAAAACCAATACCAGTCCGACGACGACTGCGATGACGACCACCGATGCAATGACCGAAGTCAAGACCTTGCGTGAGTCGGTCATGATGTCACCTCCTCCGGCTCCTGGCCGGCCTCAGCGATGTCTTCCTTGATCTCGCCCATCAGTCGTGCCAACGCCACTGCGCCACCGATCAGTGCAGCACCGGAGAGGAGCAGTGCCACCGGCGCGCCGAGCGAGTCCCCGAAGAAGTGGAACACCACCTGCGGAACGAAGATGAACACTCCGGCTGCGCCGAGTCCGAGGAGCACGATTTGGCGCAGCGTGACGCTGGCAACGATCAGGGCTCCCGCCACCACCACGCCGAGGAGCAGTGGCCAGCCCTCTCCTGCGGTTGACAGCACCTGAACGCCGAACAGCGAAGCCGCTCCCCCCAGCGCGTAGCCGGTGATCGTTGGGCGGATCGCCGTACCCCAGGTGAGGAACAACCAGGCGGTCCCGACTGCCCACATCATGATTCCGAAGAACTCGTCCGGCCATTCGAACACTGCCACTGCCGGTATCGTGGCAGCTAAGACCGACGCAAAGAACGCCAGTTGCTGAAGGCTCTTGGTTCGGATCCGCCATAGGAAGAAGGCGAGGACACCGGCAGCCAGGGCACCCAGCATCGTCGACAGTTCCGACGTCCCATCGAAACCGTCGGCCGACAGAATGCCGAACGTGAAGCCGGTGCCTACCACCGCGAACAACCAGAGAAATCCGGCCAGCCGTCGGATCGCCTCGAGCGGCGAGTCGCGCAAGACCCAGCCGGCGGTGAGCAGGCCGAGTGTCACCGTGCCGAGCAGGGCCAGCCGGCCCCACAGCTCGAGGTCCGCCCAAAACTCCTGGGCGAGAATCAGCACCGCGATCACGGCCAGGGCTCCGCCCAGGTAGCCGAGCGCTTCGACGATCAGTGGAACCCGGCGCTCAGGTGTAGCGGTTCGTGACGCCTCGAAGGTCCGGATTCGGGACGCCTGTTCGTCGGTGATGAATCCGGCATCAACCCACCGAGACAGTTGTTCTGACAGCATTTCTGCCTCCTATTCGCCCTCATCATCTCGCACAGGCGCTCTCGGGACATCAGGGGCCGGCCCCCACCCTCTTTCAGGGGTCTCAGGGTCGTGTCACGTCGTCCGGAGTGCGTTGTACGGCTTTGCTCGAGACCTGCGTTCCCGGTTAGCGGCCAATCGTCATCGTTGGCTAATCTATCGGAGAGCCCGGCACATGCCGGGCTTTGATGCCGGGATGCCCGAGCGGCCAAAGGGAGCAGACTGTAAATCTGCCGGCAATGCCTTCGGAGGTTCAAATCCTTCTCCCGGCACCAACCGGACTGAGGTCCGGCTGTACAACGTGATGAGGGTACAATCCCTCGGCCGCGACCGGCGCTCGGCGCCGCATTGAGCCAGACTCAAGTAACTTAAGCACGGCGGGAGAATCGGTTGGCGATTCTCCAATCTGAACCGTAGGTTCACGCCCCCTTAGCTCAGCTGGCAGAGCGCCTCCATGGTAAGGAGGAGGTCTCCGGTTCGAATCCGGAAGGGGGCTCGGTAGGCGGTGAGCGCGGCTCACCGCAGTGCCAGGTGCGAGGTACCAGGTACCAAGTGCCAAAGGAAGAGGGCGAAGCTGGTGCGGTTGGCATTGCCAACCGCCAACGGCTTGCGTAGCAAGCCGCGGAGGCGGCGTAGCTCAGTCGGTAAGAGCGCTCGACTCATAATCGAGAGGTCGGCAGTTCAAGTCTGCCCGCCGCTACCAAGTGAAGACACACTGTACAAGGAGAGAATCCCATGGGTAAGGCGAAGTTTGAGCGGACGAAGCCGCATGTGAATGTGGGGACGATGGGTCATATTGATCATGGGAAGACGACGTTGACGGCTGCGATTACGAAGGTGTTGTCGGAGTCTGGGGTTGGTGGGGCGACGGCTTTTACGGCGTTTGATGATATTGATAAGGCGCCGGAGGAGCGTGAGCGGGGTATCACGATTTCGATTGCTCATGTGGAGTATGAGACGGCGAATCGTCATTATGCGCATGTGGATATGCCTGGTCATGCTGATTACATCAAGAACATGATTACGGGTGCTGCGCAGATTGATGGTGCGATTTTGGTGGTGTCGGCGGCTGATGGTCCGATGCCGCAGACGCGTGAGCATGTGTTGTTGGCTCGTCAGGTTGGGGTTCCGTTCATTGTTGTGTATATGAATAAGACGGACATGGTTGATGATGATGAGTTGTTGGATTTGGTGGAGTTGGAGGTTCGGGAGTTGTTGTCGGAGTATGAGTTTCCTGGTGATGATTTGCCGGTGATTCGTGGTTCGGCGTTGAAGGCGCTTGAGGGTGGGGATGAGGCTTCGGTTGCTTCGATTATGGAGTTGATGGAGGCGGTTGATACGTATATTCCGGTGCCGGAGCGGGATACGGATAAGCCGTTTCAGATGCCGATTGAGGATGTGTTCTCGATTACTGGTCGGGGGACGGTGGTGACTGGGAAGGTTGAGCAGGGGATTCTCAAGACGGGTACTGAGGTTGAGATTGTTGGGATTCGTCCGACGCGTAAGACGGTGGTGACCGGGGTTGAGATGTTCCGGAAGTTGTTGGATGAGGCTCGGGCGGGTGACAATGTTGGGTTGTTGTTGCGGGGGATTGGGAAGGATGATGTGGAGCGGGGTCAGGTGATTTGTATTCCTGGGTCGATTACTCCGCATACTGATTTTGAGGCGAATGTGTATGTGTTGACTCGGGATGAGGGTGGTCGGCATAACCCGTTTTTCCCTGGGTATCGGCCGCAGTTTTATTTCCGGACGACGGATGTGACTGGGTCGGTTACGTTGCCTGAGGGTACTGAGATGGTTATGCCTGGTGATAACACGACGATGACGGTGGAGTTGATTAATCCGATTGCTATGCATGAGGGTCGTGATTTCGCGATTCGTGAGGGTGGTCGGACGGTTGGTGCTGGTCGGGTCACCAAGATCATCAAGTAGGCCTAGATGGCTTATTTGATGGTCGGTACTAGGTACTAGGTACTGGGTACTGGGTACAGCGAACGAGTGAAACGAGAGAGCAAGAATGCCAAGTGACAAGAGACCGGCCATCACGCTGGCTTGCGACGAATGTAAGCGTCGCAACTATGTGACGGTGAAGAGCAAATCGAACACGCGTGAGCGGCTGGCGCTCAAGAAGTACTGCCGTTGGTGCGGATCGCATACGCTGCATCGCGAACATCGCTGATCACGGGGCACGACCCCGACGCGCGGTGCTAGTTTGACCGCAGGATTCCGCGGGCGGAACAAGCGGGCCTATAGAAGAAGGCGGGCGACATGCCTGCCTTCTTCGCGTCCGGGCGGTGGCAATGAGAACCCCTCAAACCTCCTATAGCAGGTACCTAGTACCAAGGCACCAAGTACCCTCTTGGTCCATGGGTATGGAAGAACTCCAGGGGCGTGAATACCGGCGGACGTTTCGGGCGGATCGTTCGAGTGTCTCGTCTTTCATAGAGGCGACCGGCGACGAACCTTCCCGCTGGCCGAACAGCGCCCCACCTTCGCTGGCCGCCGCCGCGCTCTTCGCCGTAGCCCCGGACTTTCTCTTCGACCCCCACGTCGGCCTTTTCTCGCGGGTTCTCATCCATGCGGACCAAGCCTTCCGGTGGCTCGCACCGTGGGAGACCGACACCGACTACGCCGTCACCGGGAAGGTCGATCGCGTGCGGATGCGGGGCGGAGCGGCCTGGGTGAACTTCTCGGTCGGGGTGGAGGCCCACGGAATCCGCTTCCTCGATTCCAACTCGACGTTCGTCATGTCGGACCGGCGCCCCGCCTCTGATGTAGCGGACAGAGACGAACCCGGCCCTCTCGAACGGGCAGACGAGATCCGCCCGGTTTCCTATCCATCCGGCGGGCAGGTGCCCGAGACCGTCCGCTCGGCGAGCCGATCCGATCTGATCCGGTACGCAGCTGCCAGTCGCGACTTCAACCCATTGCACTGGGATCATCAAACGGCCCGCAATGCCGGTCTGCCCGGCATCGTGGTGCACGGCCTGCTCATGGCATCTTGGATGCTGCAAACCGCGGTGGCGATCGCATCCCCCTCGTCGGCGCGACCGGTCCGCGACGCCAAGCTCAGGTTCCGCAATCCGCTGTTCCCCGGAGAAGCAGCCTCGATCACCGGTGCGGTCGGCGCGGCACCGGATCAGGTCACACTCGAACTCGCCTCCGAGTCGGGGCCGTTGGTCACCGGCACGGTCACGTTGGAGCGGTAACCCGATGGAGAACCCGGCGGTCGAACCTGTCGACGAAGCGCACCTGATCCGGACGGCTCAGACCGGCGACAGAAGCGCATTTGAGGAATTGGTTCGACGACATCAGCACGGAGTGTTCACCTTGGCATTACGACTGGTCAACGATCGAGAGGTTGCGGCGGACGTCACCCAGGATGCGTTCATTCGGGCCTGGCGCGGACTGTCGCGCTTCCGGGGCGATGCCGCCTTCAAGACGTGGATTCATCGGATCACGGTGAACGCCGCCTGGTCGATGAAGAAGCGCACCGGCCGCCACCGGGCCCTTCCCCTCGAGGGTGCTCCCCCGATCGCAGACACCACGCTGTCGGGCGATCTCGAGCGAGCGGGGGAGAACCTCGAACTACGCCACCGCCTGCGCGCCGCGCTCGATCAGTTGCCGCGACCACAGCGTACGGTCGTCGTGCTCAAGGACATCTATGGGTGGTCGCACGGCGAAATCGCGGAGACGTTGGGAATCACCGTCACCGCCGCCAAAGTCCGCCTGCATCGTGCGCATCATCGGCTCCGTGAACACCTCGAAGGCGAATCATGAAGGGTATGAACGCCCGGCAGTGCAGGAGGGTCAGGTGGCGGCTCAGCGAAGTCGTGCTCGGCGATGAGCGGCTGTCCGTCGCCGACGAACGTCATGCGGCGGCCTGCCTCTCTTGCCAGGCAGAGATCGCTCACTACAGAACCATCGACCGTGCTTTCACCGCGTTGCAGCAGGAGGTAGCCCCCGCCCCACCCGGGTTGGTGAGCAAGGTCATGGCGGGGCTCGATCGCTCGCCCATCCGATGGTTTCGGCGCCCGGTCGCCGTCTCGGTGTCGGCTATGTCGGCCGTTGCGGTGGCGACCACCGTGGCCGTTGCCATCCGTCGCCGCCACGCTGCAGCTTGACGCCGGATCCGGCCGGCACTCTCGGCGCACTTCGACCCGGAATCCGGCCACACGTTGTCCGTTGCACGTAGTACGTTGTACACGCGGAGCGAAGCTCCGCGGCCCGGCTTTACACTGGAGTCTGACGCTCCGTATACTTGCGCCACCGTCCGAACCCCCCATAGGGGTGTAGCTCGAAGTTGGTTAGAGCGCCGGTCTCCAAAACCGGAGGTTGGGGGTTCGAGTCCCTCCACCCCTGCTGAGAAACCCGAGGAACAAAGAAGATCATGAACCGAGAGATGCGCCGGCTCCAAGAGGCCGAGGACCGACGAGCGAAGAAGCGGGGCCGCGCCCCGCAGAAGCGTCGACCCAGGCAGAGCACCGGCGAAAGAAAGCCGCTCTGGAAACGTCTCGCAACGTTCCTCGGCGAAGTGAGGATCGAGCTGCACCGGGTGTCCTGGCCGACCCGAACTCAGATGGTCGCGTTCACGTCCGTCACTCTGATCACCTCGACGGCCGTCACGCTCTATGTTTTCGGCCTCGACTTCGGCTTCGGCGAAGCGATTCTCTGGCTGCTCAAGCGAGGTTCGTAGCGATGACGATTGCAGAGACACCTGAAGAGACTCCGGTCCAGACTGCCGCCCCCGCCGCCGATGAGACGTTGGTAGCCGGCGCGGTTGCCGTTGCTGAAGAGAGCCCGGCGCCAACAGAACCAGTTGACGAGACCGTCCTCGAAGAAGAGGCGCCTTTGAGCCCGTTCGACTTGCCGGGCGATTGGTATGTGGTCCATTCCTACTCCGGCTATGAGAACAAGGTGAAGGTCAACCTCGAGACTCGTTCGAAGTCCATGCATATGGAGGATCGCATCTACGAGGTCGCCATCCCGATGGAAGACGTCGTTGAGATCAAGAACGGCAAGAAGGTCACCGTCCCGCGGAAGATGTTCCCCGGCTACATCCTCGTGCGCATGCACCTCGACGACGACTCCTGGTACGGGGTGCGGAACACTCCCGGGGTCACCGGGTTCGTCGGATCGGCCAACAAGCCCGTTCCGTTGTCCCGGCGTGAAGTCGAGCGTTTTCTCGGAGTCAAGGAAGAGGAAGACAAGAAGGCACCTCGCTACAAGCCCTCATGGGAGATCGGTGACAGCGTTCGTGTTCAGACGGGGCCATTCGCCGACTTCAACGGCGTCATCGAAGACATCAACCTCGATCAGTCCAAGGTCGTGGTTCTAGTCAACATCTTTGGTCGGGATACTCCGGTCGAGTTGAACTTCGAGGACATCATCAAGAACTAGGTACCAAGTACCGAGTACCAGTACTGGGACCAAGTCTCTGTAGGCCTGGACCACTCAATGCATAGGAACCAATGTGGGTAGAAAAAAACTGAGTACCGTGTTGAAGCTGCAGATCCCGGCCGGGCAGGCCAGCCCCGCCCCTCCGGTGGGTCCTGCGCTCGGCCAATACGGTGTCAACATCATGGACTTCGTCAAGGCTTATAACGAAGCTACGTCGTCGCAGATCGGGACGATCGTTCCGGTCGAGATCTCGATCTATGAGGATCGGACGTTCACGTTCGTTACCAAAACGCCGCCCGCCGCGGTGTTGCTGCGCCAGGCAGCGCGGATCGAGAAGGGCTCGCCCGAGCCCCACACCACCAAGGTCGGCAAGGTGACCCGCGCCCAGGTGCGTGAGATCGCAGAGACGAAGATGGTCGACCTCAACGCCAACGATGTTGATGCAGCCATGAAGATCGTCGAGGGCACGGCCCGGTCCATGGGTCTTACGGTCGAGGGCTAACGACCTCAACCATAGGACCATCGAGAAACCGGCTACGCCGATCGCTCAGGGTCCGGGATGAAAAACGGCGCGGCGGCGTGCCGGAAGATGGGAGGCTTCGCACAAGGCGGAGCCGTTCGAACCACAGGAGAGAGAAATGCCGAAGCACGGCAAGCGATATCGGGATCTGGTACAGCGGTATGACAAAGAGACCGCCTACTCCCCGGAAGAAGCCATCGAGTTCGTTCGAATGTTCGCCGATGCGAAGTTCGACGAGAGCATCGATGTAGCTTTCAAGCTCGGGATCGATCCCCGGCAGGCAGATCAGATCGTTCGTGGAACTGTCAGCCTTCCTCACGGCACGGGTCAGGTCGTGCGTGTGGTGGTGTTCGCTCAGGCGGACAAGGCACGCGAAGCCGAAGCCGCCGGCGCGGACTTGGTCGGCGGTACGGAACTCGCCGAAGAGATTGCCGGAGGGCGGGCTCTCGACTTCGACGTCGCCATCGCTACTCCGGACATGATGGCTGAGGTCGGAAAACTCGGGCGGGTGCTCGGCCCGCGGGGCCTGATGCCGAACCCCAAGGCTGGAACGGTGACGGTGGACGTCGCCAGAGCCGTTCAGGAGTTCAAAGCCGGCCGCATCGAGTACCGCAATGATCGATTTGGCAACGTCCAGGTGCCGATCGGCAAAGCGTCGTTCGAGGGCGAAGCGCTCCTGACGAACCTCGGCGCCTTGGCCGCTGAGCTTCAGCGAGTTCGTCCCGCCGCCGCCAAGGGCCGCTATTTCCGGCATCTTGCCATCTCTTCGACGATGGGCCCCGGGATCAAGATCGACCCGTCTGGTCTCGAAGATCTCATCAAAGCGAGTAGGTAGTCGCGAGTCGCGGGTCAATCGAAAGGGCGGCCGGTCTCGGCCGCCCTTTCTGTACCCGCGACTAGGAACTAGGTACTCGCGACTGGGAACTCGGAGAGCGAGGGGGTTCCGCTGAGAGCGCCGATGCTGCTCGAGCGGCGCCGGGGCCGGGGCCGGCGACTGCAAGGCTGCAGACGCCGTGGGTCACCCTCGCTGCGACGTTGTCAGGGTAGGGGCTGCACGCGTCGCCGGGTTTACCCGGGCCAATCTCAGTTGCGGGTGAGGGCGGTCAGGTCAACCCACCCGTCGTTACGAAACCCCCTTGGGTGTCTCTCCGTGTTGGCACTATCGCGCATATGCCGCAACTTGGCTAGCGGAAACTCGGTGCGTGACGCAGATCGCGCGGATAGAGAAGTTGCGGCGTCGCGAGTACCAGCAACTCGCGACTCGCGACCCGCGACTGGGCCTCGCAACTTGCTGTAACCCACATGAGGGCGTACGCTCCGGACCAACAACTCCAACCTCGGTTCTGAGACCGCCGGTGCCTTCGGGCTCAAAGGGTTCGCCCGCCTGCGTAGGCCGCCTCCCACAGAGGTCCCCGTCTCTTCGTGACCGAGGGACCTTTTCTGATGTGAGGAGGAGTACACGTATGCCGAGACCTGAGAAGGTCCAAGCAGTTGAAGAAATCAAGGAGCGTCTCGAGAACTCTGAGGCGACCTTCTTGACCGAGTACCGGGGACTGTCCGTGTCCGAGCAGCAGCAGCTGCGCCGTGGATTGCGGGCGGCCGATGCCGAGTACCAGGTCGTGAAGATGTCGCTGGCTCGTCGCGCCGCGACCGAACTCGGACTCGATGAACTCATAGAGTCGATGAACGGGCCGACGGCGCTTGCGTTCGCGAATTCCGATGCGGTTCCGGTTGCCAAGGTGTTGAAGGATTTCGCCAAAGAGCATGATCGTCTTGTGCTCAAAGTTGGCTTGATGTCCGGGAAGCTCCTACCGCCGGAACAGGTGAGCAAGCTCGCCGAAATCGAACCGCGCGACGTGTTGCTCGCCAAGATTGCCGGGGCTGCCAAGGCTCCCCTCAGCAAGATGGCAGGCATGCTCGGGTCGTTCGTGCGGGACTCCGCCTCGTTGTTCTTTCAACTGCTCGAGATAAAAGAATCGAATGAACCCGTGCCGGCCGCTGAAGTCGAGGCACCCGCCTCGACCGTTCCGGCCGACGATGCCGCAGGCACCGAACCCGAAGTGTCCGCACCGGTCGATAAGGCCGAGGTTGCGGAAGAACCGACCGCAGAAGCTGAAGAAGAGGCAGCGGAGGTTGAGGCTGATGAATCAGCAGCCGCCGAAGTTGACGAACCGAAAGCAGACGCGGCAGCCGGGGATGAAGAACCCGCAGCTGAAGCTGATGAGACCCATGAGGCCGAGGCAGAAGTTGCCGACGCTGAGGAAGGTTCCGAGGAAGAGGCCGAGTCAGACGACGAGTCCGATTCCAACTCCCAAAGTGATGACAACGCCGAACAGGCCGAGGAGGAGTAAACATGGCAAAGATGACGACTGACGACCTCTTGGGTGTCTTCGAGGAGATGACGGTCCTCGAGCTCAAAGAGTTCCTCGACGCCTTCGAGGAGAAGTTCGATGTGACCGCTGCCGCGCCGATGGCGATGGCCGCCGTCGCCGCGGGAGGCGCCGAGGCCGTTGCCGAAGAGGAGCAAGACGAGTTCAACGTCTTCCTCGTTGCCGCCGGCGACAAGAAGATTCAGGTGATCAAAGAGGTCCGCGCACTCACGAGCCTCGGGCTCAAAGAGGCGAAGGAACTCGTCGACAACGCTCCCAAAGCGGTGCTCGAGGGTTTGGACAAGGAAACTGCAGAGAAGGCGAAAGAGAAACTCGAGGGCGCCGGCGCCACCGTGGAGCTCCGGTAGCCAAGCAGCGCAGCAAGCTGCGCGGTTCTAGGTTCTGTGTTCTAAGTCCTAGTTTGAGAGGGGCCGTCCGAAAGGGCGGCTCCTCTTTCTTTCCTACTTGCCTATTGCCAAGCACCGAGGTCTCGCTACCCGACACCCGGCGCTCCCGCGAATACCCTTGACCTTGCGACCATCAATTCGATACACTTCCCGGGAAGGGGCCGCGGTACAACATCGCGGACAATTGAGTGATTCTTCCGCCTTGTAGGCAGGGTTAGCGCGTGCTATCCTGCTGTTTCGCCGTTTCGAGATATCCATCCCTAGGGTCATAAGGAGGCTCGCCGTTGCCTTCGCGCGTCGCCCAGCGTCTGTCGTTTGCCAAAATCCCCGAAGTCCTTCCACTTCCTGATCTCCTGGCCGTCCAACACGAATCATTCAATTGGTTCATCGAGGAGGGCCTGGCCGAGATATTCGAAGAGATCTCCCCGATCGAAGACTTCACAGGTTCCCTCGCCCTCGAGCTCACGGATCACCGCTTCGGCGATCCGCTGATGTCCATCGAAGAGTGCAAGGAACGTGATTCCAACTACTCCCGTCCACTGTTCGTCACCGCCCGGTTTGTAAACCGGGAGACGGGTGAGATCAAGGAACAGCAGGTCTTCCTCGGGGACTTCCCGATCATGACCGACAACGGAGTCTTTATCGTCAACGGCACCGAGCGTGTCGTCGTGAGCCAGCTCGTTCGCTCGCCCGGCGTCTACTTCGACATGGGTCGGGACAAGACGTCGGACCGCGACATTTTCACCGGCAAGGTGATCCCCGGTCGTGGTGCCTGGCTGGAGTTCGACACCGACAAGCGCGATACGATCGGCGTCCGTGTCGACCGCAAACGCCGTCAGCACATCAGTGCATTTCTGCGTGCCCTCAATATTGCCGACACCGATGAAGAGATCCTCGAACTCTTCGATGGTGCCGAGTCGATTCGTAACACGCTCGAGCGTGACACGGCGCACGACAAGGATGAGGCTTTGCTGGATCTCTACCGCAAGCTCCGTCCAGGTGAGCCGACCACGGTCGAGTCGGCGCGTGGCCTGATCCAGACGCTCTTCAAGAACCCGAAGCGGTACGACCTCACCCGGGTGGGCCGCTACAAGCTGAACCAGAAGTTCGGCAAGCCGATCCCGGAGGACTACCGCGCCGAAGGGCTGCAACTGCTTAGCGACGAGGACCTCGTTGACTCGATCCGCTACCTCGTTGCGTTGCATGCCGGAGACGAGACGATCACTCTCACCGGTGGCACGGAGATCCTGGTTCGCACCGACGACATCGATCACTTCGGAAACCGCCGTATTCGGACGGTTGGTGAGCTGATCCAGAATCAGGTCCGCGTAGGACTCACTCGCCTCGAGCGGGTAGTGCGGGAACGTATGACCACTCAGGATCCGGAGGCGATCACGCCACAGAGCCTGATCAATATCCGACCCGTCGTGGCTGCGATCAAGGAGTTCTTTGGAACATCACAGCTCAGCCAGTTCATGGATCAGCCCAACCCGCTCGCCGGCCTCACTCACCGACGCCGCCTCTCCGCGCTCGGCCCGGGCGGCCTGAGCCGTGAACGCGCAGGGTTCGAGGTCCGTGACGTGCACCCGTCGCACTACGGTCGCATGTGCCCGATCGAGACACCGGAGGGTCCGAACATTGGATTGATCGGCTCGCTGGCCTCATTCGCTCGCGTGAACCGGTTCGGTTTCATTGAAACACCGTACCGGTTGGCGAAGGATGGCAAAGTCACCAAGAAAGTCGATTACCTGACCGCCTCGGAAGAGGAGCGGTTCGTCATTGCCCAGGCCAACGCCCCCCTCAAGGAAGACGGGTCGTTCCTCAACGATCGTGTCTTGGTGCGGCGCGCCGGTGGCGACGTTGACTCGGTGACGCCGGACGAAGTGGACTACATGGATGTTTCGCCGAAGCAGCTTGTTTCGGTGTCTACGGCGCTCATTCCGTTCCTCGAGCACGACGATGCAAACCGCGCCCTCATGGGCTCAAACATGCAACGCCAGGCCGTCCCGTTGCTGCGGGCCGATGCACCCTTGGTGGGCACCGGTGTCGAACAGCGGACCGCCCAGGATTCGGGCGACATGGTGATCTCCACGGTGGCCGGCGAGGTCATCGATGTCACGGGCGATTTCATCGTGGTCAAGGAGAAAGACACCAACCGCAAGCACACCTACACACTCAACAAGTTCGAGCGATCGAATCAGGGCACCTGCATGAATCAGAAACCCCTGGCCCGCACGGGCGACAATGTGGAGGTCGGGGACGTTCTCGCCGATGGACCATCGACCGAGGCCGGTGAACTGGCCCTCGGCCGCAACATGCTCGTAGCATTCATGCCGTGGGAGGGTCACAACTACGAAGACGCCATCATCATATCCGAGCGGCTCGTCAAGAACGACGGCCTCACCTCGATCCATATCGAGGAACACGAGCTCGATGCTCGCGACACAAAGCTAGGTGCCGAGGAAATCACCAGGGACATCCCGAACGTCGCTGAAGAGGTGCTCATGGACCTCGACGAAGAGGGCATCATCCGGGTGGGGGCCGACGTTGGCCCCGGCGATTACTTGGTCGGCAAAGTCACCCCGAAAGGCGAGACCGAACTCACGCCTGAGGAGCGCTTGCTGCGTGCCATCTTCGGCGAGAAGGCCCGGGAGGTTCGCGACACCTCCCTCAAGGTGCCGCACGGTGAGTCCGGCAAGGTTATCGACGTCAAGGTCTTCAAGCGCTCGGAAGGATTCGACCTTCCTCCCGGCGTGAACCAGCTCGTGCGCGTTTACGTTGCCTCGATGAGGAAGATCTCCGAGGGCGACAAGCTCGCCGGTCGCCACGGAAACAAAGGCGTCATCTCCAAGATTCTCCCCGAAGAGGACATGCCGTTCATGGAAGACGGAACCCCGGTCGACATCATCCTGTCGCCCCTCGGTGTGCCGTCCCGCATGAACCTCGGCCAGGTGCTCGAAACGCACCTCGGCTGGGCGGCTGCACAGGGTTGGTCACCGATCGAAGGATCCGACGGGCCGGCCGCTGGTGGAACCGCGCCGTGGACGAAGGTTGCAACGCCTGTCTTCGACGGTGCTCGCGAAGGTGAGATTGCTCAGGTTCTGGAGAATGCTCTCCCGAATCGTGACGGAGATCATCTCGTCGACGGCACCGGCAAAGCCCGGCTCATGGACGGACGCACCGGCTTGCCATACGATCGGCCGATCACTGTTGGATACATCTACATACTGAAACTCGTCCACCTCGTCGACGACAAGATTCACGCTCGGTCTACCGGCCCATACTCGATGATCACCCAGCAACCGCTCGGTGGAAAGGCGCAGTTCGGTGGACAGCGCTTCGGAGAGATGGAGGTGTGGGCGCTGGAGGCTTACGGTGCCGCATACGCCCTCCAGGAAGTGTTGACGATCAAGTCAGATGACGTTCAGGGTCGGGTCAAAGTGTACGAAGCCATTGTCAAGGGCGAGAACATCCCCGAGCCGGGCATCCCTGAATCATTCAAGGTGCTCATCAAAGAGATGCAGAGCCTTTGTCTGAACGTCGAGATGCTGTCGGCCGGTGAAGAGGTCGAACTGAAAGACCTGGACGAGGACGTGTTCCGCACGGCCGAGTCCCTCGGCATCGACCTTTCCCGTCCCGAACGTCGCGAAGTCGACGTCGAAATTTAGCCTCCAGGTGTGAGCGAAGGAGCGCGTCTTGCGACAGCCGTTCGATGAACTGAAAATCAGCCTTGCCACTACCGATCAGATCCGTGCCTGGTCGTTTGGCGAGGTGAAGAAGCCCGAAACGATCAACTACCGTACGCTCAAGCCCGAAAAGGATGGCTTGTTCGACGAGCGCATCTTTGGACCGCAGAAAGACTGGGAATGCTACTGCGGCAAGTACAAACGGATCCGCTACAAGGGCATCATCTGCGAGCGCTGCGGCGTTGAGGTCACGCGCTCGAAGGTGCGGCGTGAGCGGATGGGTCACATCGAGCTGGCTGCTCCGGTCACCCACATCTGGTTCTTCAAGGGTGTGCCGAGCCGCCTGGGTTACCTCATGGACATGTCGCCCAAGGAGCTCGAGAAGGTCATCTACTTTGCTGCCTACCTGATCACCTTTGTCGACGAAGAGCGGCGTCAGGCCGAGCTTCCGGATCTCGAAGACACGATGCGGGCCGAGGTGCAGATTGTCCGCGACGAGTTCACCGAGTGGAAGGAAACTCGCCTCGAACGCCTGGAACAAGAGCTTTCCGGCATGGAAGAGGGTGGTGCCAAGTCACAGGAGATCTCAGCTCGCCGTCGCGAGGTCGAACGTGAGATGCGCGATCGCGAGGAGCGCGCCGAGCATGAGGTCGAATTGATCGAAGAGGCCTTCGATCGGTTCCGCACGCTCGCCCCGAAGCAGCTCATCGAATCCGAGCAGCTCTGGCGTGAGATCTTCGACCGCTACGCCGACTTCTACGAAGGCGGCATGGGCGCGGAAGCCGTCAAGGACTATCTGTCTCGGATTGATCTCGACGCCGAAATGGATCTGCTCGATGAGATGCTGTCGTCGAACTCTGCGCAGAAACGCCAACGGGCCACTCAGCGGATGAAGGTCGTCAAGCCATTCTCCGAGGCTAAGAACGATCCCCAGGCGATGATCCTCGAAACGATCCCGGTCATTCCGCCCGACCTGCGCCCCATGGTGCAACTCGACGGTGGCCGCTTCGCTACCTCAGATCTCAATGATCTCTACCGCAGGGTCATCAATCGGAACAATCGGCTGAAGCGGTTGCTCGATCTGGGTGCGCCGGAGATCATCGTCAACAACGAGAAGCGGATGCTTCAGGAAGCCGTCGACGCCCTGTTCGACAACGGCCGACGCGGCCGCGCCGTCACGGGACCGGGTAATCGGGCACTGAAATCGTTGTCCGACATGCTGAAGGGCAAGCAAGGGCGATTCCGTCAGAACCTGCTCGGGAAGCGTGTCGACTACTCGGGTCGTTCGGTAATCGTCGTTGGCCCGAGTCTCCAATTGCACCAGTGCGGTCTTCCCAAGATCATGGCACTTGAGTTGTTCAAGCCGTTCGTGATGAAACGCCTGGTCGATCTCGAAATCGCCCAGAACATCAAGTCGGCCAAGAAAATGGTGGAACGGCGCCGCCCGCAAGTGTGGGACGTGCTCGGCGAGGTCATTCAGGAGCACCCGGTATTGCTCAACCGCGCACCGACGTTGCACCGGCTTGGCATTCAGGCTTTCGAGCCGGTGCTCGTTGAGGGCAAGGCGATTCAGATCCACCCGCTTGTTTGTGAGGCGTTCAACGCCGACTTCGACGGTGACCAGATGGCAGTCCACCTGCCGTTGTCCGCAGAGGCTCAGGCGGAAGCCCGTTTGCTGATGCTCTCCACCAACAACGTTCTGTCGCCCGCCTCCGGGCGTCCGATCGTGACCCCTTCTCAGGACATGGTCATCGGCATCTACTACCTATCCGAGCGCGTCGACGACGCTCCCGGTGCCGGCCGGTCTTTCTCGTCGCTCGAAGAGGCGCGGATGGCATACGAGAACGGGGAGTTGTCTTTGCACGCCCCGGTGAAGATCCGCCTTGGTCACGATCTCGTCGGCAACGCGGAGCTTCACGGTGACTTGACCGGAACGCTCAAGGGTCTCATCACTCCCGAGCCACTCTCCGGAGACGATTCTGTGGAGACCACGTTGGGGAGGGCCTTTATCAACACGGCCTTCCCGGCGGACTTCCCGTACATCGAGGCCGTGATCTTCAAGTCGGATGTCCGGCGGGTGATTGAGGAGATCATCGATCGCTACGGCAAGACGCAGGTCCAGCAGGTCCTCGATGCCGTGAAGGAACTCGGATTCCATTACGCCACCGTTGCCGGTCTGACGATCGGTCTCGAAGACGTGAAGACGCCGGCGAACAAGGCTGAGATCCTGTCCGCGTTCGAGGAACGCGCCGACAAGGTCCTGGACCTGTATCAGAAGGGCGTGATCACCGACGACGAGCGCCGGCAGGAACTCATCGAGATCTGGACGGAAGCGACGGATCGAGTCAAGGATGCCATGGAGTTGACTCTCAAGGCCGAGAAGTTCAACCCCATCGACATGATGGTGCGCTCGGGTGCACGCGGAAACATCATGCAGGTCCGCCAGATCGCCGGTATGCGCGGCCTGGTGGCCAACCCGAAGGGCGACATCATTCCGCGGCCGATCATCTCGAACTTCCGCGAAGGATTGTCGGTGCTGGAGTACTTCATCTCGACTCACGGTGCTCGCAAGGGTCTCGCCGACACCGCACTTCGCACCGCAGACTCGGGCTACCTGACCCGCCGTCTCGTCGACGTGAGCCAGGAAGTGATCATTCGTGAGGACGACTGTGAGACTGATCGTGGCATCAAACTCCAGATCCGCCACGAGGTGCGTCGCGGCTCGAAAAAGGTCTGGGAGCCGATTCGCAATCTCCGTTCTCGCTTGTTCGGTCGTTACCTCGCCGACGACGTGAAAGTCGATGGCAAGCTGCTTCGTGATCCGAACGGCGACACCATGAAGGCCGGCACCGTGATCGGTCGTCAGCAACTGCTCGCCCTCGAGGGTGCCGCGGAAGGTGTCGACTCAGTTCGGGTGCGCTCGGTGTTGACCTGCGACTCGCAACATGGAGTCTGCCGCAAGTGCTACGGCCTCAGCCTGGCGACCGGGCGCGAAGTCGAATTGGGAGAAGCGGTCGGCATCATGGCCGCCCAGTCCATCGGAGAGCCCGGAACCCAGCTGACCATGCGTACCTTCCATACCGGTGGCGTGGCCGGAGAGGACATCACGCACGGTCTGCCCCGTGTCGTCGAGCTGTTTGAGGCCCGTACCCCGAAGGGCAAAGCCGTCCTTGCCGAGGTCGGTGGGCCCGCCAAACTGGTCGAAGACGAGGAAGGCCGGCGAATCGTCGTGGCCGCCAAGGAGGGCGACGCTGAGTACCCGATTACTCGCCGGGCGCGGGTCCGTATCGCCAACGGCGATGTCGTCGAGCCCGGAACTGCCTTGACCGAAGGTCCGTTGGATCCAAAAGAGGTCCTCGAGATTCGTGGCGTGCGCGCCGCCCAGCAGTATCTGGTCGATCAGGTGCAGGAGGTGTACCGATCGCAGGGTGTGGACATCCATGACAAGCACATCGAGATGATTGTCCGGCAGATGCTGAAGCGGGTGCGGGTCGTGAACCCTCACGATGCGACGTTCTTGCCCGCCGAGCTGGTCGACGACAAGGTGTTCCGCCAGATCAACCGTGAACTGGTGGAAGATGCGAAGACGCCCGCCGAGGGTCGCCCCGAACTCATGGGCATTACCAAGGCCTCGCTGGCAACCGATTCGTGGCTGTCGGCGGCTTCGTTCCAGGAGACCACCCGGGTGTTGACCGAGGCTTCCCTGATGGGTAAGTCGGATTACATGCGAGGGCTCAAGGAGAACGTCATCATCGGCAAGCTCATCCCGGCCGGTACCGGCTCCGGTATGTACCAGGCCATCGAGCCGGCGCTCCCAGGAGCCGAGCCTATCTCTGCCTTGGGAATCTTCGGAGATTACCCCGAAGGCAGCTCGGATGATGATCTGCCGCTGAACCCGGCCGAATGGCTGGCCTCGATCGGTGAGCAGAAGGACGATGAAGAGGTCGCCGAACCGGTGTAGTCGATCGGATGGCAATTGGCTGGAAGAGGGGCCTCTGGGCCCCTCTTCCCTTTCGGGTGTCGAATGGGCGCCCGGCGAGCGAAGCCGACTCGCAGCCTATTGCCTATCGCGCTTCGCCAATTGCCCTGTTTACCGCACTGCCTCGAGTCTTCTGGCGGCCGGCAAGGTCAGTGTGAAGACGCTCTCGTCGCCGGTGTGGCGATAGGTGAGCGACCCATCCATCAACTTGGCGAGTTGGAGTGAAACCGACAGGCCCAAGCCTACCGAGGCAGGCTGGCTCGGGATGCTGTGCGCCCTCTGGTACGGCTTGAAGATTCGATCATGCGCATCGACTGGAATCGGGTTGCCCGAATCGTGAACGCGAATCACAACGGTGTGTTCTTCTTGAGCGAACGTCACCCGGACCCGTTCGCCACCGTATCGAACCGCGTTCGTGAGGAGATTGCGGAGAATCTGCCGAACGCGTGTTGCATCCGCCCAGGCCGGCCGTTCGCTACCGTCGCTCGACACCGATACCTTCTCCGCCGGGAGCAACGTGTTTCCGGCGAGAACGGATTCCGTCTCTCTCCGTAGATCCACTTCACCCCTGATAATGGTCAACCCGCCCGTTTCCGCTCTGGCAGAAACGAGGAGGTCTTCTACGATATTGGCGACGTCGCGGCTCTGATCGGCGATCAGCGCGATCAGTTCACGTATTTCGTCCTCGTCGAACTCATGCCCGTTCTCGCGCAGTTCATGAGCGAGGCCGACCACCGCCGTCAACGGCGTGCGCAACTCGTGGCTTACGCTGGCCACGAACTCGTCCTTAGACCTGACCAGTTCTTCGAGTCGATGCCTGGTCTGGTTTCGTTCCCAGAACGCCCCTACCAACGCCGCCGTCGTGTGCAGCAAGGCCCTCTCGTCTTCTTCCCAGTTGCGCACTTCGAGGTAGTCCGTGAACCCGATCGATCCGACCCATCGCCCGGAGACGAAGATCGGGATGTTGAGTTCGACCTTCTCGGCTCCGTACCCGGACTGACTCGCGTCCGGTTCCGTCTCCGGAAACACGGTGAAATGATTCCCCTCAGCGAGTTGGTCACGCATCTCGGGGAACTCGTCGTAACAGAACACGAAGTGCTCATACTCGCCGGTGTCCGCGTCGAACCAGATTTCGGGGTCGACCAGTTCCTTGTATTCAGGTGGAATGTACTCGTGGGTGACCCGGGCGTAGAGCCGGTCGTCGTCACCGACAAAGTTCTGATCAACGAAAACCTTCTGAGCCTGCATGACCTCCCCGAGGGCGTGGAGGGTGGCATCGATCGCCTTTTCGTCGTCGTTCATCAGGAGTATGCGAGCGGACTCAGCGATGGCTCGCTCAAACTGGATGCGTCTGGCCTGAGATTGGGTCAGCTCCTCCAACCTCTGTCGCTGGTCGCGTCGCTCCAGGAAGGCACCGATCGCGGAGGCGGCCGATTGAAGCAGTGCTATGTCATCCTCATCCCACGTTCGCGGTTCGAGGTCATCGGACACGCCGATCAGCCCCACCCACATCCCTTCAACGAAGATGGGGAGGTCGATCTCTGATTTGATTCCTGATAGTTCGTATTTCGCCCGCTCGGTCCCTTCTAGATCTTCCACGCGAAAGGCGAATCCCTTTCCGGCTTCCAAATGGCGGTGAGCTTCCGGCATCGTCGACCATGGGACGCTGGTCCAGTAATCGTCGGGAGGCGATTCGATCGTTGCCCGGGCGGCTTCATAGACCAACGAGGTGCACAGTCCGGTACCCGGTTGCACGGAGTTCATCTCCACGAACACAGATCGTGCCTCCGTTCCCTCGAGGAGCGCGTTCAGCGCGGCCTCGATCGCGTTCCTTTGCTTGCCCTCGTTGAGAATCCTGGTGGCTTCGGCGACTGCTTGTTCGTAACGAAGGCGCCGAGAGGCGATCGTTTCCGCCCGACGCGATCGCTCGTCCATGTTGAGCGCCAGGTAGCCGATGAGCACAAGGATGAACACCCGGCTCGACACGAGTTCCGGCGGAATGGGCGGGTCGGTGAATGGAATCGCCAGGCAGTACATGCCGGACGCCACTGCCGGCAGAAATCGGCCTAATTGTCGCGGGATGAGCAGGGGATACACGGCTACCAGCACGACATACCAGGGCAAGAAGAGACTCCGCACGCCATCGGTCTGGATCAGCAGGATGAACCCGTTCATGAGTATGAGCACCGCTCCAAAGACAAGCGGTGGATGCCGCCCGGTCTCCGATAGATAGGCGAGACCTACCAGGCCGACTGTTGCAACGAGTATCCAGGGGACCACGCGCGAGTCGCCCTGGAGAACCAGCACGAACACCCCCTGAGCAGCGACGCCGATGGGAGCGAGAGCGTGAATCGGAGGTCTTGTGATGCGGTGCAATTCCTCTCGTTCCTTGGGCGACGAGGATGGTGGGTGACTGCCAATAGTTATGTCGGCACCGCGTCATGGTTCCTGAAGCTTCTAGTCCTGTTGTCGACGGGTTGAGGGCGCTATGATCTGGCTCACGTCGGTGTCTCTCGACACCGACTTTGACGCCTGTCCGGCGGGCACATATACTGTGCCGCCGTGGTCCTCGCGACCACACATTCCCTCTCGCAAAGGGTCTACCGGTGTGACCTGTGCCGGTGTATGTGCCTCGAGAGTGGACAACTCAGGTTTCGGCTGCATCGGTCGGGGTCGACCGTGCGCCGAATTTCGCGTGTAGAAGGAGAACGATGCCGACAATCCAGCAGTTGGTACGGCACAATAGGAAGCCGAAGGCCAAGAAAGAGAAGACGCCGGGTCTCGCAGGGGCACCGCAGCGTCGCGGCGTTTGCACGCGCGTCTACACCGTCACCCCGAAGAAGCCGAACTCTGCCCTTCGCAAAGTTGCACGTGTACGCCTTTCTTCCGGGATCGAGGTCACCGCCTACATCCCCGGCGAAGGCCACAATCTTCAGGAACACTCGATCGTCCTCGTCCGTGGTGGACGTGTGAAGGACCTTCCCGGCGTTCGGTACAAGGTCATTCGGGGCACGCTGGACGCCTCTGGAGTCTCCGATCGCCGACAGGCTCGGTCCCGCTACGGGGCGAAGAAGGAGTCCTAATGGCACGGCGTGGACCCGCATCCAAACGCAAGATCGAAGCCGATCCGGTATTCCGGAGCGTTCTCGTCGGCCAGCTGATCAACAAGGTCCTTCTCAAAGGCAAGAAGGAGAAGGCGCGTACGATTGTGTACGGAGCAATGGAAATCGTTGAGCGCCGCGCGGGGCAAGACCCGCTGACGGTTCTCAAGCGGGCTATCGACAACCTCAAGCCTCAGCTCGAAGTCCGTTCTCGCCGGGTCGGCGGTTCGTCCTACCAGGTTCCGGTTGAGGTTCCTCCCCGTCGGTCGAACACGCTGGCAATCCGCTGGTTGGTCGGTTATTCCAGGAAACGCAAAGAGAACACGATGGCCGAGCGTCTGGCCAACGAGATTCTCGATGCCAGCAACCGTAACGGCGCGGCATTCAAGCGCAAAGAAGACATCCACAAGATGGCGGAGTCCAACAAGGCGTTCGCCCATTACCGCTGGTAGGTAGTGAAGCGGCGGTCACCGAGGTGACCGGGCCGCACGGCTGACAAGTCCATAGCGACCGGAGAAGTAGAGAAGAAGATGAGCAACAAGGATGCCTTGGCGCACTTGCGTCAGATTCCTCTGAGCCGTACCCGCAACATCGGGATTATGGCGCACATCGACGCGGGCAAGACCACCTTGACCGAGCGGATCCTCTACTACACCGGTAAGACCTACAAGCTCGGTGAGGTGCATGAGGGTGCCGCCGTTATGGACTGGATGGAGCAGGAACAAGAGCGCGGCATCACCATCACTTCTGCTGCGACTACCTGCGCCTGGCACGACCATACGATCAACATCATCGACACGCCCGGTCACGTGGACTTCACAGTCGAGGTCGAGCGCTCCCTTCGAGTGCTCGACGGAGCTGTGGCGGTCTTCGATGCCGTGGCAGGGGTCGAGCCGCAGTCGGAGACGGTCTGGCGACAGGCCGACCGTTACCGCGTTCCTCGAATGTGCTTCATCAACAAGATGGACCGGACGGGTGCGGATTTCTATGCGGCCCTGGCCTCAATCCAAGATCGACTCGAGGCTCGTCCTGTTGCTCTGCAGCTTCCCATCGGAGCGGAGGCTGATTTCGACGGTGTCATCGACTTGATCGAGATGCGCGCCCACATCTGGAAGGGCGACGATGGAAAGCATTGGGAAACCACCGACATCCCCGTCGACATGCTCGACAAGGCGACGGAGTGGCGTTTGTCGATGCTCGAAGCCCTCGCCGACAGCGACGAGCAGATCATGGTGAAGTACCTCGAAGAGGCTGAGATTTCCGCAGACGAGATTCACGCCGCGGTGCGGACCGGTATCCGGCGGATGGACTTCACCCCGGTGCTGTGCGGATCGGCCTTCAAGAACAAAGGTGTTCAACCCCTTCTCGACGCCGTCATTCTCTACCTTCCGAGCCCGGCCAATCTTCCCCCGGTCACCGGCTTCAAGCCCGGCGACGAAGACGTCCTGCTGTCCCGCGAGCCAGACGACTCGGCTCCCTTCGCAGCGCTGGCGTTCAAGATCATGAGCGACCAGCACGTCGGCAAGCTCACCTATTTCCGTGTGTATTCCGGCCACGCCTCCAAAGGTGATTCGATCCTGAACACCACCAACGGCAAGAAAGAGCGTCTCGGTCGTCTCCTGCGAATGCATGCAAACAGCCGCGAGGACATCGAAGACATCTTTACAGGCGACATCGTGGCCACGGTCGGGCTGAAGCACACCACAACGGGTGACACCCTGAGCACGGCCGGCGATCCGATTCAACTGGAGTCGATGACGTTCCCGGCGCCGGTGATCTCAGTTGCGATTGAGCCCAGGACCAAGGTCGACCAGGAGAAACTCGGCGATGCGCTGCATCGCCTCTCCGAGGAAGACCCGACGTTCCTGGTTAGGACCGACGAGGAGACCGGACAGACCATCATCGGCGGCATGGGTGAACTTCACCTGGAGGTGTTGGTCGACCGCCTCGTCCGCGAGTTCAAGGTCGCAGCCAACGTCGGTCGGCCCCAGGTTGCGTACCGGGAGACGATCAAGAAGGCAATCGAGAAGGTCGATATTCGCTACGTCAAGCAGTCCGGCGGCAAGGGTCAATACGCCCACGTGGTCATCAGCCTCGAGCCGACCGGTCCCGGAGGCGGATACGAGTTCGTTGACGAAGTGAAGGGTGGCCGTGTGCCGCGGGAGTTCATCCCGTCGGTCGACACGGGCATCGAAGGGGCCATGGACCAGGGTGTCCTGGCCGGCTACCCGCTAGTCGACGTGCGGGCCCATCTCGTTGACGGATCGGCGCACGACGTCGATTCGAGCGAAATGGCGTTCCGTATTGCGGGATCCATGGCGCTTCAGGAAGCTGCCAAGCGGGCGGGCGTCAAACTGCTCGAACCGATCATGGCGGTCGAGGTTGTCACCCCTGAGGACTACATGGGTGACGTGATCGGAGATCTCTCCTCCCGGCGGGGAAAGATCGACAACATGGGCCAGCGCGGGAATGCTCGCGTAGTCGAGGCAGAAGTGCCGCTGGCTGAAATGTTCGGATACGCCACCGACCTGCGGTCTAGAACCCAAGGTCGCGCAACGTACACCATGCAATTCCATTCGTACCAAGACGTACCGGACCAGGTCGCACAGGAGATCGTGGCGAAGGTTCGCGGGGAAGCCTAAGGAGGGCTCGACTATGGGTAAGGCGAAGTTTGAGCGGACGAAGCCGCATGTGAATGTGGGGACGATGGGTCATATTGATCATGGGAAGACGACGTTGACGGCTGCGATTACGAAGGTGTTGTCGGAGTCTGGGGTTGGTGGGGCGACGGCTTTTACGGCGTTTGATGATATTGATAAGGCGCCGGAGGAGCGTGAGCGGGGTATCACGATTTCGATTGCTCATGTGGAGTATGAGACGGCGAATCGTCATTATGCGCATGTGGATATGCCTGGTCATGCTGATTACATCAAGAACATGATTACGGGTGCTGCGCAGATTGATGGTGCGATTTTGGTGGTGTCGGCGGCTGATGGTCCGATGCCGCAGACGCGTGAGCATGTGTTGTTGGCTCGTCAGGTTGGGGTTCCGTTCATTGTTGTGTATATGAATAAGACGGACATGGTTGATGATGATGAGTTGTTGGATTTGGTGGAGTTGGAGGTTCGGGAGTTGTTGTCGGAGTATGAGTTTCCTGGTGATGATTTGCCGGTGATTCGTGGTTCGGCGTTGAAGGCGCTTGAGGGTGGGGATGAGGCTTCGGTTGCTTCGATTATGGAGTTGATGGAGGCGGTTGATACGTATATTCCGGTGCCGGAGCGGGATACGGATAAGCCGTTTCAGATGCCGATTGAGGATGTGTTCTCGATTACTGGTCGGGGGACGGTGGTGACTGGGAAGGTTGAGCAGGGGATTCTCAAGACGGGTACTGAGGTTGAGATTGTTGGGATTCGTCCGACGCGTAAGACGGTGGTGACCGGGGTTGAGATGTTCCGGAAGTTGTTGGATGAGGCTCGGGCGGGTGACAATGTTGGGTTGTTGTTGCGGGGGATTGGGAAGGATGATGTGGAGCGGGGTCAGGTGATTTGTATTCCTGGGTCGATTACTCCGCATACTGATTTTGAGGCGAATGTGTATGTGTTGACTCGGGATGAGGGTGGTCGGCATAACCCGTTTTTCCCTGGGTATCGGCCGCAGTTTTATTTCCGGACGACGGATGTGACTGGGTCGGTTACGTTGCCTGAGGGTACTGAGATGGTTATGCCTGGTGATAACACGACGATGACGGTGGAGTTGATTAATCCGATTGCTATGCATGAGGGTCGTGATTTCGCGATTCGTGAGGGTGGTCGGACGGTTGGTGCTGGTCGGGTCACCAAGATCATCAAGTAGGCCTAGATGGCTTATTTGATGGTCGGTACTAGGTACTAGGTACTGGGTACTGGGTACAGCGAACGAGTGAAACGAGAGAGCAAGTGGCAGACGAAGGACAGAAGATACGGATCAGGCTCAAGGCCTACGACCACGAGGTGGTCGATGAGTCCGCGCGCAAGATCTCTGAGACGGTTATCCGGACCCAGGCGAAGATCAAAGGACCGGTTCCGCTCCCAACGGAGATTCACCGCTATTGCGTGATCCGATCACCGCATGTCAACAAGGATTCGCGAGAGCATTTTGAGATGCGCATTCACAAGCGCCTCATCGACATCCTCGAGCCGACGCCGAAGACCGTCGATTCTTTGATGCGTCTGGATCTGCCTGCAGGCGTTGAAGTGGAGATCAAGCTGTGAAAGCGATTCTCGGCGAGAAGCTGGGCATGACCCAGGTCTTTGATGACGAGGCGCGGGCGATTCCCGTGACCGTCATCAAGGCGGGGCCGTGCCGCATCGTGCAAATCAAGACACCAGAGACCGATGGCTATTCGGCCATTCAGCTCTCGTACTTCGAGGTCCCTGCTCACAAACTGACGAAGGCGGAGGCCGGTCACTTCGGCAAGTCCGGCGTTGCGACCTCTCGCCATCTCGTGGAGATCCGGGTCGATGACCTCTCCTCGTTCGAGATCGGGCAAGAGATCACGATCGCCGACGTGCTCGTAAAGGGAGGCAGGGCAGATGTGTCCGGTGTCTCCAAGGGCAAGGGCTTTCAAGGCGTGATGAAGCGCCACAATTTCTCCGGCCAGGGAGCAAGCCACGGCGTCCACAAGGTTCACCGCGCCCCCGGATCGATCGGCGCCTGCGCTACGCCTGCCCGTGTATTCAAGGGCAAGAAGTTGCCGGGTCGCATGGGCGGCGAGCGCACAACGACGCTCAATCTCGAAGTTGTCGAGATCGACAGCGCCCGAGGACTCGTGTTGCTCGGCGGCTCGGTGCCGGGGCCCAACGGCGGGGTCGTGCTCGTCCGCGAGGCGGTGAAGAACTGATGGCAGACGTCAAAGCTCCTCTATTCAGCGCAGACGGCGTACGCAAAGGCGAGGTAAGTCTGGATGCCACGGTGTTCGGAATCGAGCCGAACATCCCGGTGATGCACCAGGTTGTCACCGCGCAGATGGCGGGTGCCAGATCCGGTTCGGCATCTACCAAGACCCGTGCAGAAGTGCGTGGCGGTGGCCGGAAGCCATGGCGTCAAAAGGGCCTCGGCCGTGCGCGGCATGGCTCGATTCGCTCTCCGCAGTGGACCGGTGGCGGTGTTGCGTTTGGCCCCAAGCCCCGTGACTTCAGCCAGCGGACACCCAAGAAGATGAAAAAACTCGCACTGCGGGGCGCGCTCTCGGCACGGGCAAGCGAGTCCGAGGTCAAGGTCATCGATTCCTTCGATTGGATCGAGCCGAAGACCAAGAAAGCAACAGCGTTGCTGGCTGCAATTGACGCCGGACGGAAGATCCTGATCGTTCTCGGCGCAGGCGACGATGTGGCCGAACGCTCATTCCGGAATCTCCCGAATGTACTGACCTGCAACTCGGGCCACGTGACAACCTACGACGTGCTTTGGGCAGAGACCATTGTGTTCACCACAGAGACGCTCGGCTCCATCACCGGACTCGAGAAGTTCGACGTCACGAAGGATGACTTTGTGAAAGAGGTTTCGAGCTCGAAGAGTCCGAAAACCGTGGAGGTTGAAGAAGACCCGGTAGCCGAGTCTTCTTTGCCAGGTGAATCGGACACTGCTCCGGAGGATGAATCAGACGAGGGGGGTGAGGGCTGATGAAGGATCCACGCGACATCATCTTCGAGCCGGTGGTTTCGGAGAAATCCTACGACCTCATCGAACACGCCAATACCTACACGTTCGTCGTCGATCGCCGTGCCAACAAGACGGAGATCAAAGAGGCCGTCAAGTCGATCTTCGGCGTGAAGGTTGTTTCGGTGAACACCATGAACAAACAAGGCAAAGTCAAGCGGACCGGTTGGGTCGTTGGCAAGCGTCCGAACTCGAAGCGGGCCATGGTGACGCTCGCTCGGGGCGAATCAATCGACATCTTCGGGGTGTAGCGGATGATTCATACGGGTTCACGCGCAATTGAAAAGAACCGCACAACGTACAACGGATTCCGTGCCACGACTTCGGAATTCGAAGTGCGTGGTGCGTGGTACGCAGCTGAGCGCTGCGAAGCAGAGCGAGGCTGAGTCATGCCAATTAAGAAAAGGAAACCAACTTCACCGGGTCAGAGGTTTCAGACCGTCGCCGACTTCTCTGAACTGACCAAGAAGAAGCCGGAGAAGTCGCTGCTCGTCAAGCAGAGCGAGAGCGCAGGGCGCAACTCCTACGGTCGGATAACTTCACGCCATCGTGGCGGCGGGCACAAGCGCCGCTACCGGATCGTCGACTTCCGGCGTGCGAAGGATGGAATCCCGGCCACCGTCGCCGCCATCGAGTACGACCCGAACCGCAATGCGCGGATCGCGCTGCTGCACTACCACGACGGTGAGAAGCGGTACATCCTGGCTCCCGTCGGCTTGAAGGTAGGAGACAAACTGGAATCGGGCTCCAAGGCCGAGATCCGCCCGGGAAACGCGCTGCCTTTGCGGAACATCCCGGCCGGTACGGTCGTCCATGCCATCGAGCTTCGACCCGGTGGAGGGGCCAAGATGGCTCGCGCGGCCGGCACCTCGGTCCAGCTCATGTCAAAGGAGGGCGACAAGGCACTTCTGCGGTTGCCTTCAAGTGAGATGCGGCTGGTGGCGCTCGATTGCCGGGCAACCATCGGCCAGGTTGGCAACACTGAATCCGAGCTCATCAAGATCGGTAAGGCCGGTCGCAATCGCTGGAAGGGTGTTCGTCCGCAGTCGCGCGGCGTCGCTATGAACCCGGTCGATCATCCGCTCGGTGGCGGTGAGGGCCGTTCGTCGGGTGGCCGTCATCCGGTCAGCCCGTGGGGGAAACCCGAAGGGCGCACTCGCAAGAAGAACAAGGCGAGCGATCAATACATCGTGCGTCGGCGAAGCAAGAAGGGACGGAGGTAATCATGGCGCGCAGCCTGAAGAAGGGTCCCTTCGTTGACGATCATCTGATCGGAAAAGTCGAGGACCTCAACGCCAAGGGAGAGAAGCGAGTGATTCGCACGTGGAGTCGACGCTCCACGATCTTTCCCGAAATGGTGGGACATACGATCGCCGTTCACGACGGCCGCAAGCATGTCCCCGTGTACATCACGGAGTCGATGGTCGGGCACAAGCTCGGAGAGTTCGCTCCGACCCGCACATTCCGCGGGCATGCCGGTTCGATGAGGAAGCGATGAAAGCGCACGCACAGGCCAAGTACATCCGGCAGTCGCCGAACAAGGTCCGGCGAGTAGTCGATCTCGTTCGCGGTCTCCCGGTCGAAGAAGCGCGTCAAGTCCTCGACCTCACCCAACGGCGGGCGGCGGGCTACGTGCGCAAGGTGCTCGACTCGGCAGTCGCCAACGCCGAGCACAATCTCGCCCTGGACGCCGATGAGCTCTTCGTGTCCGAGATCTTCGCCGATGAGGGTCCGACCTTGAAGCGGTGGCGCCCCCGGGCCCGTGGCCGGGCAACCCGTATCAACAAGCGCACCAGCCATATCACGGTCGTCGTGTCCGACGGCGAGGAGGAGTAAGACGATGGGCCAGAAGACACATCCTTACGGCTTCCGCATCGGTATCGTCACCGATTGGAAGTCCCGCTGGTACAGCGACAAGGACTACACCGAGCTTGTCAATGAGGATTGGAAGATCCGCGACTATCTCGATGGCGAGTTGAAGCGCGGCGCCGTCAGCCGCATCGAGCTCGAGCGTACTCGTGACAAGGTGCAGGTCGACGTTCACACCGCCAGGCCGGGCGTTGTCATCGGCCGCAAAGGATCAGAAGCGGAGCGTCTCCGGGACGGACTCGAGAAACTCACCGGACGCCGCATCAAGCTGAACGTCATCGAGGTCAAAGATCCGGAGACCGACGCGCAGCTCCTGGCGCGGGGCGTTGCCGACCAGATCGAGAATCGTGTTGCTTTCCGGCGTGCCATGAAGCGGACCGTGGCTACCGCAATGAAGGCCGGCGCGGAAGGTGTGAGGGTCGAGTGCAAGGGCCGCCTCGGCGGCGCCGATATGGGCCGACGCGAGTGGTACCGCGAGGGACGGGTTCCGCTGCACACGCTGCGAGCCGACGTCGATTACGGCCTTGCCACGGCTCGCACAACGGTGGGAGCCATCGGCGTCAAAGTGTGGGTCTACAAGGGTGACGTCGTTGCCACCTCGAAAACCACTCGCGAGAAGATCGCGGCCGAAGCGGCGCTGGCCACCGGTGGCCCCAGTCGGGGTCGGGTCGCTCCTGCCAAGTCGCGGGCTGAAGCCGCGGCCGGAAGTGATAAGATGCCCCGCCTCATTGAAGCCGGCGGCGGCAAGCGAATCATTGAAGCCGGCGGCGGGAAGCGCAAGGAAACAACGCGACGGGTCGAGTCGACCTCGCGGAAGATCGCTCCCGAAGAGGCAATCAGCCAGTACGAAGAAGAACGTGACGTGCTCGATGCCGAGGCTCCTGCGGAGGGGGCCGTCGTCGAGGAGATCACGGAAGAGACACCCACTGCGATGGAGCCCGAAACGGTTGCCCCGGCAGTTGAAGGAACGGTCGAAGAGGCTCCGGCGGAAGCCGTGGCGGACGCGACCGCTACCGGGGATGAAGCCGCCGTGGAGGAGCCACTCGACACCGACACAGCCGACGCGGTTGAAGGCGGTTCGAGCGAAGTCGACGAAGGAGGCGAGTAGAGATGTTGATGCCCAAGCGGACGAAGTACCGCAAGGTGCATCGCGGCCGGAGGCGTGGGCCTGCCAAAGGTGGCACTCGCGTCAACTTCGGTGACTACGGCCTCCAGTCGCTGGAAGCTGCCTGGATCACGTCCCGGCAGATTGAATCGGCCCGTGTTGCTATCACCCGTGCGGTGCGTCGTGGTGGGAAAGTGTGGATCAACATCTTTCCCGACAAGCCGGTGACGGCCAAGCCCGCCGAGACCCGGATGGGTTCAGGCAAGGGAGCTCCTGAGTTCTGGGTTGCCGTTGTCAAGCCGGGTCGCGTGATGTTCGAATTGTCCGGAGTCGATGAAGAGATGGCCAGGGAAGCAATGCGAAAGGCCGGCCACAAACTGCCGGTGAGGACACGATTTGTGATGCGGGAGGAAGGGTGACTGCCGAGGAACTCCGAGAGCTCTCGCCGACAGAGCTGCACGAGGCGCTTGCCGAAGCGAAGGCTGAGGCGTTCAACCTCCGTTTCCAGCTGGCGACCAACCAGTTGGACAACACAGCCCGGCTGGGTGACCTCCGCCGCCAGGTGGCCCGCATCATGACGGTGCTGCGAGAGCAAGAACTCGAAGCGTGGCAGGCGCAAATGGCGACTGCCGACAAGGAAGGTGCGTAATGGCAGACCGGACACGTCGTAAGACGCGAGTCGGGGTCGTGGTGTCTGACAAACGCGACAAGACGATCACGATTGAAGTCATCAGTTCCCGCCGCCATCCGATGTACGGCAAGGTCGTTCGGAGCCGTTCGCGGTTTCACGCTCATGACGAGGCCAATGATGCTCGCCTGGGTGACACCGTTCTGATCGCCGAGACCCGGCCCCTGTCGAAGACCAAGCGCTGGCGAGTGGTTGAGGTCGTGGAGCGCGCCCGATGATCCAGCAAGAATCCCGTCTCAAGGTGGCGGACAACAGTGGTGCCAGAGAGTTGCTCTGTATTCGCGTGCTTGGTGGCTCGAAGCGCCGCTACGCCGGCGTCGGCGACGTGATCGTCGGCACCGTCAAAGAGGCTATTCCAGGCGCAGCCGTGAAGCGTGGCGAGGTCGTGCAAGCGGTCGTGGTTCGCACGGCCAAGGAGCACCGCCGCCAGGACGGCACGTACATCCGGTTCGATGACAACGCCTGCGTTCTCATCGACAACAACCAGCAACCCCGCGGCACTCGCATTTTCGGCCCGGTTGCTCGCGAGCTTCGTGAGAAGAAGTTCATGAGGATTGTCTCGCTCGCTCCGGAGGTGTTGTGATGCGATTGCGTGAAGGTGACAAGGTCAAGGTCATGGCCGGCAAGGATTCAGGGCGAGAGTCCCGGGTCATCCGTGTCCTGCCCAAGAAGAACAAAGTGATCGTCGAGAACGTGAATACGGCGAAGCGGCACCAGAAGCCGCGCGGCCAGACGATGCAGGGTGGCATCATCGACAAGGACATGCCGCTGGATGCCTCCAACGTCATGATCATTTGTGATGAGTGCGGTCCAACCCGCATCGGCTATCGCGTTGACGGCGACGGAAACAAGACCCGCACATGCGTGAAGTGCGGAGGTGAGCTGTGATTCCCCGGCTGAAACAGCGGTACAACGACGAGATAGCCGCCAAGCTGAAAGAAGAACTCGGCGTCGCCAACGCGATGCTGGTTCCGCGCCTCGAGAAGATCGTGGTCAATGTCGGCGTTGGTGAAGCAGTTGCCGACAAGAAGGCCATCGAATCGACCATGGAAGAGCTAGCCATCATTACCGGGCAGAAGCCGAAACTGAATCGGGCCAGGAAATCGATCGCCAACTTCAAGGTCCGGAAGGACATGCCGGTCGGCGCATCCGTGACGTTGCGCGGCCAACGCATGTGGGAGTTCTTCGATCGGCTCGTCGCCGTAGCGATTCCCCGTGTGCGTGACTTCCGCGGCCTGAATCCGAAATCGTTCGACGGGCGTGGCAACTACTCATTTGGTGTCACCGAGCAACTGATTTTTCCCGAGATCGACTATGACAAGGTCGCCGACGTGCGTGGAATGGATATCACCATCTGCACGACGGCCGACAACGACGAACATGCACGGGCCCTGCTGAATGCGTTTGGGTTCCCGTTCCGCAGACAACAAGCGCAGGTGTAGGAGCTAGTTCATGGCGAAGAAATCGATGATTGCGAAGGCCAACCGCACGCCCAAGTTCAAGTCGCGTGCTTATAACCGCTGCAAGCGGTGCGGTCGGCCGCGCGCCTACCTGCGCCAATTCGGCATGTGCCGTATCTGCGTTCGTGAACTTGCTCGCAGGGGCGAGCTCCCCGGTGTGAGAAAGGCGTCGTGGTAGTCATGATGACCGATCCCATTGCCGACATGTTGACCAGGATCCGCAACGGTGTTCAGGCAGGACACACGACTGTGTCGATGCCGTCTTCGAAGCTGAAGGAAGCCGTCGCCGGGATCCTCGCCGCCGAGGGATACATCGACGGGTTCGATGTCGAACCAAAAGGCCCTGCCCGTGAGATGACAGTCCAGCTGAAGTACGGCCCACGCCGGGAGAAGATCATCAGTGGCCTGCGCCGAGTTTCGAAGCCGGGTCGCCGTGTGTACAGGAAGGCCGGCGAACTTCCCCGCTCCCATGGTGGGCTTGGTGTCGTCGTCATCTCGACCTCGCAGGGACTGTTGCCGGATCGGGAAGCCCGGCGCCGCCAGCTTGGCGGCGAGATCGTGTGTGAGGTTTGGTGAGATGAGTCGCATTGGAAAAGCACCCATCACCGTGCCGTCCGGCGTGAGTATCGCCATCGACGGACAGAAGGTGACGGTCAAGGGCCCGAGAGGACAACTCGAGCGGGAGTTCCATGATCGCGTGTCGATTGCAGAGAATGACGGTGTGCTCACCGTCGAACGATTCGATGACGAACGACAGTCGCGGGCCATCCACGGTTTGAGCCGGGCCCTGCTCGCCAATATGGTGACCGGCGTATCCGACGGGTACAGCAAGGAGCTTTCAATCGTCGGCGTGGGATACCGCGCCGCGCTGAAGGGCGACTCCATCGACCTGCAATTGGGTTTCAGCCATCCGGTGAGCGTCGACGCCCCGTCTGGCATCACTTTTGAAGTCCCGGAACCAACCAAGATCATTGTCAGCGGAATCGACAAGGAAGCAGTCGGTCAGGTTGCTTCCGAGATCCGGGCCCTTCGCCCGCCGGAGCCCTATAAGGGCAAGGGAATCCGCTATACGAACGAGCAGGTGCGGCGCAAGGCCGGAAAGGCAGGTGTTGCACGATGAGCATATCCAGAGGAGCGCAACGGAAGATCCGCCACCGTCGCGTCCGCAAGCGCGTTGCGGGAACGGCCGCCCGACCGCGGCTGGCCGTGTTCCGCAGCAATCGCTACATCTATGCACAGGTCATCGACGATGTCTCCGGCGTAACGCTGGCCACGGCATCTTCGCTTGAGAAGGATCTTCGTGGAAGCCGGCTCACTGTTGAGACTGCCACGAAGGTCGGCCATTTAGTCGCCGAGCGTGCTCGCAACGCCGGTGTAGGTCAGGTGGTATTCGATCGGGGAGGCTATCCGTTCCACGGACGGGTGAAGGCCCTGGCAGAAGCTGCCCGCGCAACCGGGTTGGAGTTTTAGGAGATACGATGGCAAGGCAACAGCGCCAGCAGCGCCCACAACAAGAAACCGAAGGCCCGCAGCTCGACGAGCGGGTCATTGAGATCAACCGTGTCGCCAAGGTAGTCAAGGGTGGGCGGCGGTTCTCATTTACCGCGCTCGTGGTCGTTGGTGACGGCAAAGGCAACGTCGGTGTCGGATACGGGAAAGCCAAAGAAGTACCGGCCGCGATTCAGAAGGGCATGGAGATTGCTCGTCGGGCCATGGTGGCAGTACCGATGGCCGGATCGACGACGATCCATGAGATCATCGGCGAGCACAGCGCCTCGCGGGTACTGGTGAAGCCGGCTGCCCCCGGAACCGGCGTGATCGCCGGTGGCGCCGTGAGACAGATCCTCGAGGCGGCAGGCATTCGCGATGCCCTTGCCAAGTCGCTTGGTTCGCCGACCCACCTCAACGTGGCGAAGGCCACTATGAATGCCCTCCTCAAGCAGCATCGTCCGGACGAGATCGCCAAGCTGCGCGGCAAGAGCGCCGAAGAGGTGACTCCTCCGGGATTGCTGGCCGCGTACCGGTCGACCGAGATGATTCGTGCCCAGGCAGGGGAGTGAAGGAACGATGGCTGCCAAGAAACTGACAGTGACGCTCCGTCGGAGCCTCATAGGGCAGAAGCCGAAGACGCGTGCAACCGTGCGCGGCCTAGGCCTCCGCAGAATGAACCAGACGGTCCAACACGATGACACCGACGCGATCCGGGGGATGCTTCACAAAGTGAAGCACCTCATAGAGGTCGAAGAGAGCAAGAAGTAGACGGTCCGTACCGCGTACTGTGTACCACGAAGAGGAACCATGGCCGAGAACGAGAAGAAAAAAGCGAAACTCCAGCTGCACCACCTGAAGCCCGCGCCCGGCTCGAAGAAAAAGGGCATCCGCGTCGGACGCGGTGAAGGCGGACGTCGTGGCAAGACCGCAGGTCGAGGCACGAAGGGTCTGAAGGCGCGCGGGCAGGTTCGCCCCGGGTTTGAAGGTGGCAGCATGCCATTGCAGCGTCGCCTTCCTCATTTGCGGGGATTCAAGAACCCCAACAAGGAGTACTACACCGTTGTCAACGTGGAACGCCTCGATGTGTTCGAAGCCGGCGCAACAGTGACGCCGGATGATCTTCGGTCGGCCGGTCTGGTCAAGAAGCGCGGTCGGGTCAAGGTGCTCGCGCAGGGAAACGTCGAGAAGAAACTCACCGTCCACGCCCACGCGTTCAGCAAAGAGGCCGCTACCAAGATCGAAGCAGCGGGCGGAAAAGCAGAGGTCATCGGAGGCTGAGGGTGCTTTCCACCTGCCAGCTGCAAGAATGCCTCCGGATCACAACCTAGAACCCAGAACCTAGAACCGGACTCAGAACTCAGGATTTTCATGCTCGCCGTTTACCGCCACATGTTCACGATTCCCGATCTGCGCAGGAAGATCCTGTTCACTCTTCTCATCATCGGCATCTATCGCCTCGGTACGAACATCCCGGTCCCGGGCACCGATCTCGATGCCGTCCAGTCGATCGCCGAGGGCGCAGAGGTCGGCGGTATTTTCGGCCTCCTGAACTTGTTCTCGGGCGGCGCACTGGAACGATTCTCGGTATTTGCCCTCGGAATCATGCCCTACATCACATCCAGCATCATCATGCAGCTTCTGGCAGTGGTGATTCCTCGCCTCCAGGCTCTCCAGGATGAAGGCGACCGGGGCCGAAAAGTCATCACCCAGTGGACTCGCTACCTGACCGTCGTCTTGGCTTTGCTCCAGTCGACGGCGCTGACGGCGCTGTTTGCCAGCGCCGGCGGTGCTGCCCAGCTGGGTCTGAGTCAGCCGCTGATTGCAGATTCGAGTCCCGGGAAGTCCGCTCTGATCGTGCTGACCATGACGGCCGGAACTGCGTTCATCATGTGGCTCGGCGAGTTGATCACCCAGCGCGGCATAGGCAACGGCATGTCGCTCATCATCTTCACGAGCATCATCAGCCAGTTGCCCGCCAGCTTCTCGCTGATCTATCAGCAGACGGTGGGCGCTTCCCAACCCATGTTGTTCGTGCTCATCATCCTCATCTTCGTTGCCATGGTGGTTGCCATTCTCTATATCGAGCAAGGGCAGCGGCGCATTCCTATCCAGTTCGCCAAGCGAGTGCGCGGTCGCCGGGTGCTTGGCGGCCAGGCGACATACATTCCGCTGAAGGTCAACACGGCAGGGGTGATCCCCGTTATCTTCGCAACGAGCGTGTTGTTTTTCCCGGCGCTCATCGTGACGATGATTCCGAACTCGACGAACTCGGTACTCGAGTCGATTCGCAACTGGGTGAACGAGTACCTCGGCTCGGGTGGTAGCTCGACTTGGACCTACGTCATCATCCTCTTTGCCCTCATCGTGTTCTTCACGTACTTCTACACGGCCATCCAGTTCGACCCGGTGCGTCAGGCGGAGACGATCCAGCGTCAGGGTGGGTTCGTGCCCGGTATTCGTCCCGGCAAAGCAACGGTGCGTCATCTCGAGTACATCCTGAACCGCATCACCCTTCCGGGGTCGATGTTCCTCGCCACCATCGCGGTTCTGCCGGCGATTGCGTCTGTCGTGTGGGGTTTCCAAATCGGGTTCTCGGGCGTCTCGATTCTCATCGTCGTGGGCGTGGCGCTGGAAACAATGAAACAGATCGAGAGCCAGCTCACCATGCGGAACTACGAAGGGTTCTTGACGTAGCGGTCAGAACTTTCAGCGTATGAAGTGCAACGTACAACGTAACTCAATCACCACGAGGGACGGAATACGTATCACGTGGTATGTGCCGAACGGAGCGAGGTCGTGACCATGAGGCTGCTCTTCTTGGGACCGCCCGGGGCGGGAAAAGGGACCCAGGCCAAACGGGTTGCCGCCGAACTCGGCATTCCGCACATCGCAACAGGTGACATGCTGCGGCAGGCCGTCGCCGAGGGCACCGAGCTCGGTCTTCAGGCGAGAGCCATCATGGAACGCGGTGACCTCGTTCCTGACAACCTTGTAATAGCAATGCTCTTGGAACGCGTCGGTCGTGACGACGCCACAGATGGGTTCATCCTCGATGGTTTCCCTCGCACGATTGCACAGGCGGAGGCGCTCGAGGCTCGCTTCGGCGGTGCAGGCCTCGATGCGGCTGTGGTCATCGAGGTTGACACCGAGGAAATCGTCCGGCGGATCTCCGGTCGAAGGGTCTGCCCCAACGGTCACGTGTTCCACATTGATGAGGCGCCGTCATCAACTGGAGGCGTCTGCGACCAATGTGGTGATTCGGTCTATCAGCGAGAGGACGACCGGGCGGAGACGGTGCGAAATCGCCTCCACGTGTACAGGGATCTCACCGAGCCGCTTATTGCCTTCTACGGCGCACGGGACATAACGATGCACGTCATCGATGGCGTCGGCGGCGTCGACGCCATCACCGATGCCATCATGGCGGCCCTGAACTCGTGATCACCATCAAGAAACGAGATGAGTTCGAGCGAATGGCTGTGGCCGGTGCGACGGTTGCGGTCGTGTTGCGAACCGTCAGAGAAGCCGCAACCCCCGGCGTGACCATGAAGGAACTCGACGCAATTGCCGCTGAGGTGATCCGGGGGCGGGGATGTACTCCATCATTCCTCGGATATCACGGCTTCCCTGCTCACATCTGCACATCGCCGAACTCGGTGATTGTGCACGGTATCCCGAACACGTACCGGCTGAAGCGCGGGGACATCCTCTCCATCGATGCCGGGGCGATCTACGAAGGCTTCCACGGTGACGCGGCCATCACATTTGGAATCGGCGAGATCGACCCCGCCGCGCAGAGGCTCCTCGATGCCGCCGAGGCCGGCCTGTGGGCCGGGATTCAAGAGGTCAAGCACGGCGCTCGCCTCGGTGACATCGGCAGTGCCGTGCAAGCAGAGGCTGATCGGCTTGGATACGGCGTGGTACGGGAGTACGTGGGGCATGGCATCGGCCGGCAGATGCACGAAGAGCCGCAGGTTCCGAATTTCGGGAAGAAGGGAACCGGTATGAAGCTTCGGACCGGTATGGCGGTTTGTATCGAGCCGATGTTCAATCTCGGAGGGCCCGAGACGAGAGTTGAAGCAGATGGGTGGACGGTTGTGACTGCGGATGGGTCGCTTTCGGCGCACTTTGAGCACACGATCGGCGTCACCGAAGATGGCCCGGTGGTGTTTACCGCCGGCGATTTGTTCTCGAGTTCGCCCGGCGACTAAGATCTCCGTCTGGCCCAAGGGCCGGTTTGAGCGTGTTCGGCTCGAAGTAGGCGGACGAGCTTGAGTTCCCAATCATTCCCTCAATCGCTTGGCGCCTGTGGTGTGAGGCTGTGGAACGTCGGTGGTTTGTTCGAGAGTGTCTGGAGACACAATGAAGGTTCGTCCTTCAACGAAGAAAATGTGTGAGAAGTGCCGGGTCATCCGGCGCCGTGGGCGCGTGTGGGTCATTTGTCCGAACCCGCGTCACAAGCAGCGACAGGGGTAATTGATGGCTCGTATCGCAGGTGTTGACCTTCCTCGGGAGAAGCGTCTCGAGATTGCATTGACCTACATCTACGGAGTGGGTCGTAACACCGCGCTGAGTATCTGCGATGAACTCCGTATTGATCGCGGCACCAAGGTGCGTGATCTCACGGACGATGAGGTGTTGCGGATTCGTCGGCATCTCGACCAGAACGTGCGGGTGGAGGGCGACCTCCGGCGCGAAGTACAACAGAATATCCGGCGAAAGGTTGAGATCGGCTCGTACCAGGGAATTCGCCATCGGCGCGGTTTGCCGGTACGAGGGCAGCGGACTCATACCAATGCCCGAACCCGTAAGGGCCGGAGGGTCGCCATCGCCGGGAAAAAGCAAGTCGGCAAGTAGATAGGTCGCGGAGGTCCCCTTGGCGGAACAGAGGCGAGTACGTCGCCGTGAGCGCAAGAACATCCCACATGGGGTGGCGCGTATCAAGGCCAGTTTCAACAACACCATCATTTCAATCACCGATCAGACCGGTAACTCCATTGTGTGGACATCCGGGGGTTCGGTTGGTTTCAAGGGCTCGCGGAAGTCGACGCCCTACGCCGCCCAGGTGGCGGCTGAAGAGGCGGCCAGGCGCGCTGGTGAGCATGGGGTCCGCAAGCTAGATGTAATCGTAAGCGGCACTGGTTCTGGTCGCGACACCGCAGTGCGCACGTTGCAGAACATGGGGTTGGAGATCACGGGTATCCGCGACGTCACTCCGATCCCTCACAACGGCTGCCGGCCGAAGAAGCGTAGGGGAGGCTGAGAATGGCTCGCTACACAGGTCCTCGCCACAAGGCATGCCGGAGGGCGCGCACACCGTTGTGCCAATCGAAGCGCTGCCCGGTCGACAAGCGACCGTATCCTCCCGGCGAACATGGTCGTGCCAGGGTTCGCGAGAGCGACTACCTGATTCAGCTGCGGGAGAAGCAGAAGCTTCGTGCCATGTACGGCATCCTCGAACGGCAGTTCCGCCGCTACTACGAGGAAGCCGCCAGACAGAAGGGCATCACCGGCGACAGTCTTTTGCTCATCCTGGAAAGCCGGCTCGACAACGTTGTATATCGCGCTGGTCTTGCTGCCACCAGGCCGCAGGCTCGCCAGCTCGTGAACCACGGCCATTTCGACGTCAACGGCAAGAAGGTAGACATTCCCTCTTTCCGGGTTCGCAAGGATGACGTTGTCTCCCTCCGGGAAGGCAGCAAGGATCTCATCATCGTCCAACACGCCGTCGACACGGGCGACCGCACTCCATCGGAGTGGCTGGAGGTCGACTCGACGGCAAAGCGGGTGGTCGTGCGCGATCTTCCTAGTCGCGCGCAGATCGACACCCCAATCCAGGAACAGCTCATCGTTGAGCTCTACTCCAAATAGCAAGGGGAACCGTCGTGTTGATCGTCCAACGTCCACAAATCGAGGAGCAGATTGTCTCCGATTTCCGATCGCGGTTCGTCGTCGAACCGTTGGAACCCGGATTCGGATACACGCTGGGCAACACCCTGCGTCGAACGCTCCTGTCCCGTATTCCAGGCGCCGCCGTTACCACTCTGCAGATCGAAGGTGTGCAGCATGAGTTCTCAACGGTGGAAGGCGTCGTTGAGGATGTCGTCGACATAATCCTCAACATCAAACAGGTCGTCGTCCGAATGGAGGACCACGAGCCCCAGACCATCTACCTTTCGGCCAAGGGGCCGGGTGAGGTGACGGCAGGACAGCTCAAGGTTCCGGCAGGCGTTGAGATCATCAACCCGGATCTCCATCTGGCCACCCTCTCGTCGAGCGGCCGTCTCGAGGTCGAGATGAGCGTTGAGCGAGGTGTCGGCTACCGCAGCGCCATGCGCGGGAGCGGCTCGGACACCATCGGTGTGATGCCGATCGATGCCATCTACTCGCCGGTCCGCAAAGTCGCATACCGGGTCGAGTCGACTCAGGTTGGTCAGATGACCAACTTCGATCGTTTGATCATCGACGTCGAGACCGATGGATCGCTCACCCCGAGCGAGGCCATCTCATCGGCGGGTAAGACCCTCGGCGAGCTGCTCGGCCTCTTTGCCGGAATGGGCGAAGGTATCGGCCTCGAACTCGGTGATGTAGCCGTTGCAGAGTCGAGCTCACCTGATCTCGATCTTCCCATCGAGGCGCTCGACCTCTCGGAACGGCCTCGCAACTGCCTGCGCCGCGCCCAGGTGAAGACCGTCGGCGAAATCGTTCAGAAGACCGAAGACGATCTGCTCAACATCACAAACTTCGGACAGAAGAGCCTCGAAGAGGTCATCGCCAAGCTCGACGAGCTGGGCCTGAGCCTGACCGCCGGAGGGGGCGAAGCCTGATGCCTCGTCCCACCAAGGGCGCACGGCTCGGCTCCGGACCTACTCACCAGAAGCATTTGCTGGCGGGTCTGGCTGCTTCTCTCATCTGGGAGGGCAGGGTCACAACGACCGTGACCAAGGCCAAAGCAGTGCGCCCGCTCGCAGAGAAGCTCATCACCAAGGGCAAGCGCGGCGACCTCCACGCCCGCCGTCAGGTTCTGAAGCTGATTCACGACAATGAGATCGTGACGAAGCTGTTCGACGAGGTCGGTCCTCGCTACGAGGCGCGCGACGGCGGCTACACCCGCATCGTTCGTACCGGCCCGCGTCGAGGCGACAACGCCGAGATGGCGGTGATCGAGCTCGTCTAGACGAGCTAGATGCCGACACCAGTCGGCAATCAGGTCTGTCGGCTATTTGAGAGCGGGCCCGTCAGGGCCCGCTTCTTAGTGCGGCAGCGATTCGCGTTTGCTGGTGGTGGTGTGCCGGTCAGGACACCCGCCGTGATGATCGGTCCTGCTCATTATCCGGTGGGATCTGGAGCGGTGCGGCGTACGACCGGGCCCGTGAGTTTGGCCTGCCCGGCTGCCGCTTCAGTCTTCGGTTTTGAGGTCTTTGAACCAGGTGTCTGGGGGATACGCCTCGATGTCTCCTCCGACCTCGATGATTCCGGGCATGATCTCGGCCGAGTTCCACGACAGCCACTTCTCCGGCGTGATCTCGATGGTCGTGTCTTCATGAGCAGCGAGCAATAGGCCAATGGTTGCCAAACCGGCCTCAGTCATCAACCGCTCGCGGATCCCCTCATTGATACGAGCCGCATTCTGTCCCATGATGACCCTGGCCGGGCCTGTGCAGGACACCCAACCACCGCCGTCCATCGACACGAAGAAAGTCGCCACCGGCCGGGCTTGGACGTTCTTGACCTTTCGGGTCGCGTGTGGGGTCGGCAGGTGCACGCGATCATGCTCATCAAGTGAGAAGAGGAGCTCAGTGAGGTGCGGAGACCCGTTGGGATTGACCGTCCCCAGTATGGCGTTCCCTTCTTCGAGCAGGCGTGTCCTGAGATCATCGGCAAGTCCCTGAGGTGTCCGATACACGGGGTGTATTCGAGTCATCTCACGAACCTACCCTGAAACGGCAAGACGATGAAGACGGCGGACTGCTGCGGAAGGCCGGCTGTGCCAATTGACCCGTTGTCAGGTGACCCCGACTGGTCAGGGTGGGTCGGCTCCGCTGGCGGGTTTTGTGAGTCTGAGTCGCCCTGGTGGGGAGTTGGGTGTGATGTTGTAGCCCATCTGATGGATGACCACATGGTGATGAAACCAACAGAGGGTTACAAGATTGTCAGGGTCGGTTGGGCCGCCCTGGGACCAGGGGATCTTGTGGTGGGCTTGAAGCCGATAGCGGCTGGTGCAGCCGTCGGCCGTGCATCCACCGTCCCGATAGAGGACGGCTCGGCGGAGTTTGGGTGGAATCACCCTGCTGGTACGGCCAGCAGCGAGTGGTTGTCCACCTCGGAAGGTGAAGTGTTCGACCGAACCAGTGCAGAAGATCTCCTCGATCGTTTGTGACCCGACCTGAATGCCTGAACCGGTTGTCGATCCGGCCTCGCCATTGGTATTGGCAGTCCGTCCGGCAGTTGTGAACACCGACAAGATCGGACCAGCCGAAGAACCATCGTTTCCAGAAGTTGA
>JAHEDK010000019.1:41948-53736 GCA_024641245.1 Actinomycetes bacterium | reverse complement strand
TCGAGCGGCTAATCACCAAGATGGACCTGCCAAGGATCAGGGTCCACGACCTACGCCACACCCACGCCACACTCCTCATCAAGGCCGGCGTACCGGTCAAGGTCGTCAGCGAACGCCTCGGCCACGCCAGCGTCGCCTTCACCATGCAGGTCTACCAACACGTCCTCCCCGGCATGCAAGCCGACGCCGCAGCTACGTTCGGCGAGATCGTCTTTGGTCGTGTGTAGGGAGCATCACCGAGGAGGTGGCCACAGAGCCTCAAGGACTTCGGGACCTAGGAAGTCGGCTAGCTCGCCAGTTGGACGACTCTGCCCGAGGACCTTGCCAAGCCGTACTGTCCAGGGAACCTCCTTCTCGTCAAGAATCTGGACGAGTGGAATCATGAGCCCTTTAATGTCAGCACCTCGCCGGTCTTGCGTCTCTGCCAAGAGCCGGAGGGCGTCGGCCTTCTCGCCGAAGTCGTCGGCTCGCGACTTGATGCGCTCCGAAGCCTCAGACCATGTCAGCGAGAACTGGCCCAACACCTGATCTGTGAGATATAGATTCTCGATCTCATGGCAGTCCATCTTCACGTATTTCACGTGAAGATCCGCAGCATTCGTAGGTAGCGCCTTGTCCCCGTCCAGGAGGGCATAGCCGGCCGGCCTTGCCTCCTCCTCTCGGAGAGCACCGAAGATCTCCTCTAGGACTCTTTGATGCTCGTAGATCTCGTCCCCGCCAGCTGGCACCACCGAGAGGAGATCCCGATAACCCGGGTGCCGCGGCACGTGGCTCCAAACGGCATAGTCGTCATCACCCTCCACAAGAAGCAACGGCGCTGCGAATAAGGGTCCGATCAGAGCGTGACCGCCAAGAAGAGCGGACAGCCGCCGCATCGTCGCACCGGTTGGTCGCGCCCGTTGCTCGGAGTTCGCGTTGTTGACATATATGACGCTGACCGGCACGTCCTCCAGATGCCCGATCGCAGCAACAAGGGTCGTGCTGTGAGTCGCGATGATCAGCTGAAGATTGAAACGTCTTGCGATGTCTGCCAGAAACCGAGCAAACCGCACCTGGAGCTCAGGGTGAAGGTGCGGGTCTGGTTCATCAAGGAGCAACAGTCTTTGGGGATGCTGCTCGATTTCCCAGATTTGGCACACAGTCAACAGATCGAGAGCAAGCGTGAGCATCTCCGACTCACCACTAGAAAGCTCGGTCGGATTGGCCACGGTCAGGTCCCCGGTCACGGAGTCGACGCGTTCCATCTCGAAAAAAGGAGGTGCGTCCTTGATGCGAAAGACGAACCCAGGCAGCAGCTCCCTAATCGCGGTTTCCATGGAATCAAAGGTGTGCTGGACATGATGGGCGCCGAGGTTTCCTCGCCCGGCTGCATGGCCGAGCTTCGTCATCAGTGTCCCAATTCGCGATACTGCTTCTGATCGATACTGCGGAACGAAGTTCCGACCGCGACGGTTTAATCCCCGGGATTCCGGATTAAGTTCCTGCTCGCTCAATCCTTGCTGATATGAGATGTCGCCTCCCCTCTCCGGTGAGGCGTAGTGAGTGACCGGGTACCTGCGAGTCTCGGCGAGACTGCGGAGCATGATGCTCTTGCCCGATCCGTTGCGGCCGAAGACGATCGTGATGTCCCGCAGGTCGCGCAGCATCCACTGCCCGCCACCAAGCCACTGCGGCCGGTCAACGTCGATAGTGGAGTAATGCAGCATTTGATCCTGGTGTTTCGCGTGCCATGAGAGTACACGCCGAGTGGACAGGCAGGTGCGCAGGCAGGTGCGCACGCCACTGCAACGGGATCCTATCCGTCAGTTCTAGACACTATCCGTTAGAACTCGTTAGAAGATCCGTTAGAAGTTCGGCTTCTAACGCGACAAGGCCCTGGTCAGAAAACGCTCTGACCAGGGCCTTTGCTAGTAGCGGGGGTAGGATTTGAACCTACGACCTTCGGGTTATGAGCCCGACGAGCTACCAGACTGCTCCACCCCGCGTCGTGTTGTCCTTCAAGTGTACGTCAGCTCTGGATGGACTGCAAAGACACGCCCTTCGGTTCCAGCGTCATTCCATGCCCGGAAACGGACACTTTTCCACGCAAAAACGGGGAGGTGTCAGCCGCCGGTGCCGATCAGCTCGATTGCCTGCGCAATGAACTCCTGCGCTTCGATGATCTTGGCCTGATACGCGCCGAGGTCACCCCGGTCCAGCGCAGTCTGTGCTTCGGTGAAGGCCGCATCCGCCTGCCGCAAGAGGTCGGCCACATCTCCAGACACCGGCACACCGTCACCCGGTTCGACACCGGGGACGACTCCATCACCCGGCACCACATAGCCTTCGAACACGGCCGCCATTGCTTCGTCGAGGGTGTCTCGCATCACAATCCGATCGTCGAATACGACGACCACTCTCTTGAACTCGGGCAGCGCCGAACCGCGGTCTTCGCCCTGGAGGTATATCGGCTGGACATACAACACGGATTCGTCCACCGGCACCACCAGCATGTTGCCCTGGATGACAACCGAACCTTCCTGTCCGAGCAACGTGAACTCCGGCGAGATGCTCGGATCCTGATTGATCCGGACGCCGACCTGGCCGGGGCCGTCCACCAACCGGTCGCGCGGGAGTTCGTAGTCGACCAACTGGCCGTAGTTGTCCGGCCCCGACTTGGCTACGAGGAACGACGACATGTTGGGCCGATTCGACGGGGTGAAGGGCTGCATCAGGATGAACGACAGGTCGGCTTCTTCGGGAAGTCGCATGAGCAGGTAATACGGCAACATCGGGCGAAACACGTTGCCGTCTGCGTCGCGGTAGGCGCCCTCGAATCGGATCACTTCTGACGACGTGGTCGATGGGTCCCTGGCGATCGCCCAGGGGTCGCCATTGTTGATGAACACCCTGGAATCGGTCACGTGATACAGGGCGTAGGCATCGCTCTGAATTCGGAACAGATCCTCCGGATACCGCAGGTGTGCAACGAGCGACGCAGGCATCTCTTCAAAATCCGTGAACAAGTCGGGGTAGATCTTCCGGTACGTTTGGATGATGGGATCGGTCGGGTCGACCACGTAGAATGTCATCGTCCCGTCGTACGCGTCGATCGCTACCTTCACAGAATTCCGCACGTAGTTGAGACCCACCGGCAATCGCGCCTCGGCACTGAGGCGAGCGGTGTTGGTCGGCTCTGAGTAGGGGTACTGATCGGTGACCGTGTACATGTCGATCATCCAGATGAGATCGCCTTCGAGAGCCACGAGATAAGGATCGCCGTCGGGGTACAGGAACGGCGCAGCGGTCGTGACCCGATCGGTGATGTTCCGCACCATCAAGACCTTGCTGTCGCTGGTCGGCTGCTGGGCGATGAGGGTGTTGAAATCCCCGAACCGGAGGGCGAAGGCGGCTCGCCGGAAGATGTTGCCCATCCGGACCCCGCCGGCGCCATCGTAGGTGTTGAACTCCACCGCGTTCTCGCCGGCTCCGAGCGGGAAGTCGACTTCCTTTTCGTTGGTGGCGACGATCACGAAACTGCCGCTGTCTAGTCCCTCTCCGAAATAGATCCGCGGCGAATCGATTTCAAGGCCGGCCACGTCGGTCTCCGGCGGGATGTCCTTCACGTAGAAGTCCGGCTGGCCCTCGACGGTCACGGCGTTGGCAGGGCTCAAGACCGCGCCGAAGCCGTGTGTGAATACGAGATGTTCGTTGACCCACCCGGTCACCTCGAGCCCTTCCAGATCGAGTTCGCGGGCCGACAGCATCACCTGGGTGAGCTCGCCGTCAACGAGATAGCGGTCGATGTCGACGTCCTCGAACTTGTAGAACGTTCGGAGTTCCTGCAACTGCCGGTAGGTGGACTCCAGCACAGCCGGATCCCACAAGCGCAGGTTGTCGATCGTCGGCCGGTTCGCCTCGATGGCCTTCGCGTCGAGGTCCTGTGTGGCGGCAAACGAGCGAACATCAACATCGGCCAGCCCGAAGGCGTCTCGGGTGAACTCGATCATCCGACCCACATAGGGAAGCTCGCGCTCAATCTCGTTTGGATCAACCTGAAAACGCTGGACGGCCGCCGGAATGATGTTCCCGACGATCAGTGAGACCGCCAGCCAGCTGCCCACCGCCACGGCCGGCAGCAGCCATCCTCTCCGCCTGAGGTTGTAGAGGAGGAGGGCGGCAGCCGCCAGAGAAATCAATACGAGGAGATTGAGGGCGGGGATACGTGCGGTCACGTCTGTATGGCCGGCACCGAAGACGAGTCCTCGGGTTGAATTGAGAAGCTCGTAGGCATCGAGTCGATAGGCACCTGCCTTGAGGATGGCGAGCACCGCGAAGAGCACCGAAAGGTGCGCACGGACACCGGGGCCCACCTCGGGAGCCCGGCCCTGGCGAACCCGGATACCACCGTTCAGGTAGTGCAAGGCGGCCACCAGAATCGACGTGGCCACCACCAGCTGGAACGTCCAGCTCACCAACTCACGCCAGAGCGGCAACCGGAACACGAAGAACCCGACGTCGACACCGAACTGCGGGTCGACAATGCCGAAGTTGCTGGCATTCAGAAAGGCGAGGACCGGATCGAGCAACGATGCCGTTCCGATCCCAAGCATGACCCCGAAGGCGGCGGCGAGCAAGAGACGTACCCGGCGGATGCGCGGCTCGACCCATTCGCTGAATCTCTCGACCACCTCTTCGTCGTCGCCCAGATCCACCAGCCGGAACCGCGGCGAGAGACGGTCGGCCAACACGAGGTTGCCGATCAAGAAACTGAATGCGACCACAGACGCAACGATCACAATGGCGGCCGTCGTCCAGAAGCGCGTCGACCACACCGATACCAGGTCAACCGAACTGAACCACAGGTAGTCCGTCCAGAATCCGGCCAGCGTACGAAGGGCCAGGAGAACTACGGCGGCGATGACGACGACGACACCGAGGCCGCGCCGGCGCGGCCCTCGGACGTACTCGGTGGGTGGTTCACGATTCAGCATATGACAGCCATTCTATGACTCGTTGGAGATTCCAGGGAGCGGGTCGTCATCTGGTTGCGGGTTCTGAGGTTCTAGGTTGTGAGTTCTGGGTTATGCCGTCCCAAAGCTTGATCGACAGCGAGAAGACTTCGAAGACCCGGAACCCACAAACTAGGACCTGAAACCTCGACGGCGAAATGCAGCTGCCCCCTCTGCCACGAAGACTCGGCATCTCCCCACTCCGTGGGAGAGAAACGCGGAAGGAGCAGCGGCTAGGCGGGCACGATCGTGCAGTTGCAGCCGGGATGAACAGGTGGCACGCCCTCGATGCCCGGGAAGTCGGAATCGATGGCAATCGATCCGACTTTGGCGGCCGCTTTGCAGGTCGGGCATCCCCTGCCGGCAAGCACCCACCGGACTCTCGTCCCTCCCCCACTCGAGACTCCTGCAAGCATTCCGCGATGGAACGCCCCGGCCGCGAACTCCCGGATCCGGCGCTCGGCCTCGTCGGTTCGCCAGGCGCGGTAGACCCTCGACAGCGATGCAGAGAGCGCTCTCGGTCCCTGTTCGCCGGCCGATTCGGCCACGTGCGAAAGAGCGGCGAGCAACGCCGATGAAAAGTCTTCGGAGTGGTCGGGGATGTCGGCCTTGCGCGGTTTCGGTCTTCCGGTCTCAACTCCGAGAGATGACCCGGCGGCTGATTGGCCGGCCGCGTAGCTTTCCTGCACGAGAATCAGAAGATCGCCTCTGACCCGATCGGCGAGGTCGACGGACTCGGGATCCCAGTGCTCCTTGACCCTCACATCCTCCAACGTGAGGTTCTGGGCCTCCGTCAGTTGCCGCTTCACCCCCCGCAGTATCCGGTTGGTGATCGGAAGGAGCAACTGGTCGCGCTCGGCGATGGCGTCCCCGCCCACCAGCGCGGCAGAAGCTTCATCTGCGGGGGCGGGCGCCGCCACTGGCGGCTCCTTCACCGGCGGTTCCTTTGGGTATTCGGGCGCCGCCGCCGGCTTGACCTCTGGTGGTTCGCGCAGCGTTGCGAACAGCGAATCGAGCGCCCACGCTTCTTGCGCAACCGGCTCATCGTCGCGTTGCTCGGCGATCTCGACTTCCCGATCGGGCTCCGCCGCCTCCACTGCAACCTCCGGGCTCCCGGCCGGTTCCTCGGATTCCGGCGCCTCATCAGCGACGGCATCATCATCTGGCTCATCGACTTCCGGCTCGGGTTCCAGGTTTTCACCGACGGCCGACCGACCGTTCAGCTCGGCCAGGGCAGCATCGTCCCTGAGACGCCGAACCTCATCAGCGAGCGATGCCGCGTCGATCGGCTCCTCGGACTCGATCTTCCTGGCGGGGATGATCCGCACACTGTCGGCCGGCGCCCAATCGCCCGACCGCGGCTGCGCGGCGCCCTCGGATGTCGCGGCCGGAATCAGGCGGACGGACGCAGGCTGTGCGGGATCAGCCGGGATCGGGGCTCGCTGTTCTCCGATCTCGGTTTCCATGGCATGGATCTTCGAGCGCACGGTTTCGAGTTCCGCCAGCAACTCATCGCGGCGCACCTCCAAAGCACGCGCCCGTTCTTGCGCGGTCTCGGCCTGCTTTCGGGCAGTGTCGATGATCTCATCGTGCTGTACTCGGGCCGTCGAGAGCAACCGTTCCGACTCCATCTTGGCGGTCCGTACCGACTCCTCTGCCGCACGCCGGGCAGCCGCCTGGCTTCGATGCGACTCCCGCTCGGCATGGCCGACAATCGCCAGCGCCTCTCTCTCTGCCGTTTCCGTGAGTTGCCTGGCTTCGGCCTGGCTCGCTTCCAGCATCCCTTTGGAGGTCGACCAGGCGTCCCCGCGCAATGCCTCCGCATCCGACTGGGCCTCATCCCGAAGTTGGAGGGCATCTCGCTCTGCGGAACGGCGCCACTCTGCAACCTCGGCGGCGGCCCGTTCGCGCATACCCTCCGCAGCCGATCGGGCCGCTTCCAAAACCTCGCCGACCTCGGCGGTCACTCGCTGAAACTCAGTTCGCAGATCCGGGTCAGCCTGCTGATCGGCCCTCAGGCTGAGACGCGCATGTTCGGTCTCCAGGGCCTCAACCATGCGGGCGACCCTGTCGAGGAACTCGGCGACCTCCGACTGGTCGTACCCGCGGAAGGTCGTCCGGAAAGACCTACTGCGAATTTGATCCGAGGAGACGAGGTCGGCCATTGCCGGAACGATACCTGCTCACTCCTGAGAATCCGGGGTTTGAACCCTCACGCAGGCGGCAACCCATCCAGAAACGCCAGGGCTTCATCGACACTCTCGACGGCAACCAGCTCAACGTCGTCATCGACGACCGAGGCGGCGGCATCGTAGTTGGCGGCCGGTACGAGTACGTACTGCGCTCCGGCTTCCTGAGCAGCCACCACCTTCTGCTTGATACCACCGATGGCCCCGACGGTCCCGTCCGAACGGATGGTGCCGGTGCCGGCGATCCGCCATCCATTCGTCAGGTCGCCATCGGTGAGCGTATCGATGACGGCAAGGGTGTACATCAGGCCCGCCGATGGTCCGCCGATATTCTGGGAATCGATATCGATCTCGATCGGAAACTCGAACGAAGGATTGTAGGTTTCGGCGAGGAACCCGACCATGGGCCGATCCGCAAACTCGGTGTGCTCGATGAGCAATACATCCACGTCGAGCGTTTCGCCTCCGCGACGGATGGTGAGGGTGATCGTGTCCCCGATGTCGTAGCTGGTTATTTCGGCGACGCCGTCGGGGGCAAGCATCACCGGGACTCCTTCAACGGCAATGATCACGTCTCCCTCACGGAGAACCTCCGCGGCGGGGACGTCCTCGAGCAGCGAGGCCACCAGCACACCTTCCCCGGACAGCGTGACTTCGTATCCGAGTTTGTCGAGGGCTACGAGGATGGCGGTTGTCTTCGACTCGTCCATGGAGCGCAAGTTGATTTCCCGCTGCTCTTCCCGGGTGACGTCATCAGGCCGTATAGCCTGGCGCGCCACGAGGTCTATCGCAGGATCGATGGACCCGAGGGCATACTCGAAGACGTTCACCTCCTGCAAGACCACGGTGAGCATGTAGAGGTCGCCCTTCGATTGCTGGGTATCTCCCCCGTCGTATATCACGAAATCGCCAACGTCGTAGAGGGGACCCGGCGACATGGCGAAGTAAGGCAGCGTGACGTTCCACGCCGCCACCGTGAGCCCGATCATGAGCAAGAACACGCCGACGACGACCCACGGCCAGCGCGGACGCCGGCGGGCCGGCGGAAGTTCAGCGTCGATGGGCTGCGAAGAGCTCTCGAAGTCGAGATCCATGGGAGGGATGGTACATCCGGCTATGGGCAATGAAGCACGAGCCATTGGCAATCGGCGATTGGCACTGGGCGAAGGATGGATGGCACTCCAAGCTGTTCGGGGTTCGACGAATTAATCACCGTTGACGTCGTGAACTGCGTCGACGAAGACCTGGAGGCCCACCTTTGGACGTTCGCTCCAGGTGACCGCATTCCAGGGTTCCCAGCCGTAGCCGTCGGTTTCGAACGTGTTCGATCCCACCACCATCGTGATGCCCAGGCGTTCCAGCTCGGCCGTCGACAACCTTCCGTCGGCAGCCACGACCAGGGCCGCACGTGATGATGGGTCGGATAGACCGACGATCCCCCACGGCAGTCTCATCTCGATCACATTTCCTTGCGCGGCCCACACCGTACGCGAGACGTAGTCCTGACTGTTGGGATCGGATGAGCCCGTGGGCAGGGGATTCAGGTCGAACCACTCGATTGGCTGATCGATCTCTAGAACGGGGATGGTCAGCGGGCGGTTGAGGTTCAACCGCTGCGGGTTCCAAACCCCGCTTCCCTCGACCAGATCGGCGTCCGCGATGTCGTAGAATCCGAGCCGGCGACCCAAGACCAGGTCGTTGTAGTCGTTCGAGGCCCGAACGAACGCATTCGCCTCCCAGCCGGGACCTACCACGACCGCGGTGTCGGATGAAGCTCCCCGACCCGGCGATCCGGGCAATCCACCGTTGCCACCCGGCACAACGTCGAAGCCGATGATGACGGGCACCTCGTTCCAGGCCTCTTCCTCGCTCAGCAGGACACGCAGGTAGAGATATCCCTCGTCGTGGGTGACCCGGACCTCGTGCACCGCGTCGCCGGACTCCATGATGACCTGGGAGTTATCGACTCTCCAGTCGTCATCGAAGCCGTCTACCACAATGGGAGCCCCTTGCTCACCGGGGTCCATCGCGATGAGGCCGAAGTGGGCTTCGTTGGTCAAGGGGTTCTGCCACAGCTGCCTACGACCGGCCGGCAGCTCGGTGTCCATGGTGTTCCACGTGCGTTTGAACCATTCGTCCTGCCAGGCGAACACGAACCCGCCGGACAAACCGAGGTCGTTTTGGGTGCGCAGTAATCCGGCGTTGATGGCCATCGCGTCTGCCTCGTCGTGTCCGCCCTGATCTCGTCCGAGTGATCCGTCGTGGGCAGGGCCGAGCGATGACGGCACACCGAACTCCAGCACCATCACCGGCAGGCCGGCCCGGGCGTGGTGGTCGCGAAGCTTGGTCAGGTAGCCGGCGTAGGCGTCGGTCCGACCGTTGTATTCGAAGTCGGCGATACCGGGCTCGTAGCGCATGAAATCGGGGTAGTAGGGATAAGCGTGGTAGCTGGCGTAGAGACCGCCGGGCCACTCAGATGACGCTACGAGATGGTTGGCGTCGATACCCACCATGTCCTCGGTCTCCAATGGTTCCGTCGGATGTGTGAGGGGGTCGGTTGTCGGCCAATTCGAGAAAGTGAGCGGCATAGAACGACCGTAGGAGGCTTCGATCGCGGCGATGCGATCCATCATCTCGGCCAACCATGCCTCGGTCGGCGACGCATCCCCGGTTGCGCTCAAAAAGCGGCCGCGGTACGTCCGACCAACGTTGCGAACATCCGAATCCCGCACGATCACGGGGTCCATCTCGACTCCGAACGCCCACGAGACAACCCAGGGCGAAACGTCGGCCGTGTACCGACCGGACGCGTAGCCCCCACGCCCGGGCAGTACGGCATCACCGTGAAGGGCGGCTACCGCGTTGTCGATGTCGGAACGGGTGAGTTCGAGAACCGCGGGATCGAACAGGTCGTGAGTTTCGGCCATCAGCTCCTGGGGAACCCACACGCCGTGGACGAGGTAGAGCGGGTGGTCGGGGTTGGCCAGGTTGAAGGCAAGCAGCTCTCGGTAGAAGCACGGTGGCTGCATCGTATAAATGCGAATGGCATGCACCCCGGTACCGGCAATCATCGGCAACCATCGATGCCAGGTCTCGGCGTCGACCTTCAGCTCAGCCGGCAGGCGACCGGGAATGGACGAACCCACATTGACTCCGGTGAGAAACGGAATCTCTCCACCCTCCGTCAGCAGAGTGAACCCCGATGCATCGGCGCTGGCCACCAGTGACAATCCGTTGACCTCCACCGGTGACGGTGCCCGACTCGGCCCCCCGGTTGGAGTGGTCAAGGAGATCTGCTGTATCTGCCGGGAAGGCTCCGAGGTTCCGGCACCGCATGCAGTCGCCATCAACAAGAGCACGACAAAGCCAGCGATGTATTTCGACGCCATATCAATACTTCGGCAGACCCGGCCGGCCCCTTGACGCCTTCCGAGCCTCATCGCTAGGGGAACTGCACCACCGGTTGTTCCCGCAGTTCGGCCCTGATCACGATCCGGTGAGTGGCCGAGCCCTTCGGATGACAGGCGAACAAGGTCACCATTGGAGTGTCCGTTTGGTCAACGATCCAGGTAGCGGTTGGAGCGACGATCATCGACTCGACGATGTCATATGTGGCAACCCGGCCGTCCATCCCGGTCACATACACGATGTCGCCCTCCACCAATTCGTCGAGGTCGTAGAAGGGCGCGCTGTGGGTGGTGCGATGGCCGGCGAGCACCATGTTGCCGGGCGCGCCGGGCCCGGCCGTCCCGGACCAATGAGCGACGCCCTTGTCAATGACTGAGAGGTCGACGCCTTCTCTGATCACTTCATCGAGGCCAATCGCCGGGACCTCGAGGCGCCCGACGTGGACACCAAGGCTCTGAGTGAACGAATCGACTGCGGCCCCTTCCGGTAGGAGCGACGTGCGCTCCGCCGCGGCGGGGGCAGGGATCGAGGTCACCACAGCGGCGAAGAGGGCGACGAGAGCGAAGGCGAGCCGGCGCATACGAACCCATCGGCGCCCTCAACGGGACCCTTGAGCCGATCCGAATGCCTGTTTTCGCGCGGGGTTCCCACCGTATAGGGAGCAAATCCCGCGCGAAAACGGAAAGATTAGGGATCGAGGAAGGGTGAGACCACGTACTCCTCGCTCGCCGGGACCCCGAACGGCAGGTCGTACGAATCGGCCGTTATCACTCCAACTGCAGCAGCCGAAACGGGCACCGGCCCGACGAGCGACGACTGCGGGCCGTCGAGGCCGAGATCGATCCCGTCCAGCCGACCTGTGGCGGCGCGAAGGCCGGAACGCGCAAGATCGGAAGCCGCGAGCGCCTCCTCGAGAATGAGATGGAAAGTCGCCGCCTGGCTGTACCCGAGCAGGGTGTACCAGCTCGCCGCCGAGGTGTCGCCGAACACATCATCGAGCAGTTGGGCCGCGGGTGAACCGGCCGGCGGTCGTGCCCCCAGCACCCATGTTCGCTCGAGTGCGGCCAGGCCGGCGTCCAGCCCGGCATCTCCTCCCAGGGCCAAGGGCACACTCGAGTCAAACGATTGCGGAGACACGAGCCAGGTCGGCTGGAAGTCCAGCGAACCTGCGGTGGCCAGAATGCGAACCAGTGCGTCCGG
>JAHEDK010000019.1:27883-41848 GCA_024641245.1 Actinomycetes bacterium | reverse complement strand
ACTGAACTCGTCGGGAACGCGGTGGCGGTCGTGGTGGTCGACTCGGACGCGGAGGTGCAGGCGGTTGCCACGATGAGCAACGCCAGCGAAGTAACCAACATTCTGCCGTTCAAGTCGATACCCTCAGATCGGTCGAGAGGAGACATTCTTGCAAGCCAACGCCCACGTACTGTCAACCCGCATCCTGCCACGCACCCGGGTCTCGACCGCGGTTCTGATCGTCACCTTTGCCGCACTCACCGCCCTCGCCGCCCAAATCCGGATTCCACTCGGCATCACACCGGTGCCCCTCACTGGCCAGACCTTCGCGGTTTTGTTGAGTGGGGCCGCCCTCGGACTCCGGGCCGGTGCGGCTGCGCAAGCATTGTATGTGGCGATGGGCCTCGCCGGTTTCCCGGTTTTCCAGGGCGGCGAGGGCGGATGGACGTACGCCTCCGGCGCCACCGCCGGATACCTCGCCGGCTTCGTCATCTCGGCGGCAGTCGTCGGCTACCTCGCAGAGCAGCGACAGGACCGCAGGTTTGTGACGGCCGTCCCCGCCATGCTGGCCGGCAACGCCGTGATCTACCTCTGCGGTGTCCCGTGGCTGATGCACGTGCTCGCCACGGATCTAGCCGGTGGATTGACCGCCGGGTTCGCACCCTTCGTGGTCGGCGATCTCCTCAAGATCATGGCGGCCGGAATGCTGCTCCCAGCGCTGTGGCGGATCGCGGGTGAGCGCTAGAGAGCGGCCGATGGCCGCGTGCTGCAGGCCGCGGGCCCGAGAAGTGTCACCCCCCTGCTGCAGTTGTGCGGCATGCGAGATCCCAAGACACTCACCGTTTGGCAACAACCGTGCCGTTGTGTGTTCAACCTTTACGAGATGACCGAGTCCTTCCCCACCAGGAAACCTACGGGCTACAGGTACAGCTGAGAAGAGCCGCTAACTCCATTGCCGCCAATACTGCAGAGGGTTGCGGTCATGCAAGCCAGAGGAAATTCCGGAGATTCATACGAATCGCAAGGGGTTCTCCAAGCGAAGTCGAGTCGCACCTCCTCGTTGCCGGAGACCTGGCCCTGATCGACGAGCGGACTTCTTCAACGCTCCTCATCGAGATTCGGCGACCCTTCCTGGAGTCTCTCTTGAGGGGAACAACCCAAAGCCCATCGCCTAGGCCCAATTGCCTCCTCTGTCGCACCACGCGTTTGGGGGGCCGCATCAGCGGCCCCCCAAACAGATTGCTCGTTATCGCTTCTTACTACTTGGCGCAGGCTTCGGTGAACTCGTAGGCCGCAGCGGTCGGGCCGACGAAGAAGTCCGCAACCGTTGCCATACCGGTCGTGGCATCGGCCGAGTACCCGCCAATGACGCCGTCCCTCGGGAAGACCTCGTTGGGGTCGCCGGCGAACGACCGCGACGGCATCATGCCCTCGTAGTCGACATCTGTCAGCGCAAAGGCAGCATTCATGATGCCCTCATGTGACAGATCACCTGAGGCATAGGCTCCCTCGAGCGCCGCCTTCAGACCGTACTGCGACACCCATCCGGAGATGAAGAAGTCGTTGGCCGGGAATCCGGCTGCCGTGACCGCTTGCCGCATCTTCTCGTGACCGGCGGAGTCGTAGTCCCAACCACCCACGAATGAGGACTGGAAGTAGATACCCGACTCAAAGGCGGGAGCAGCGGCCGAGGCCAGCAGCGCCGAGTTCCACGAAGGAGCAGCACCGATGAACAGCGGGACGCTGGCGCCGAGTTGCTGGGCGGCGCCGCCAACGATGGCGGCGGTCTCAGACGGACCGGTGACCAGAATGACGACGTCGGTCGGATCAGCAACGATCTTGGCCACCGCTTCTGTCTGAGCAGGGTCGCCGCCGGCCGAGACCGGAATGACCGTCTCTTCCCATGCCACGGTGAGACCGTGGGCTTCGGCCGCCGTCTTCACACCGGCCGCGTAATCGAAGCCGTAGTCGCTCGGGAACTCGAGAATGCCGATGGTTGCAAACGTCCGGCCGGCTGCCGGTACCGCCTCCACCGCCCAGTCGATCGCATTCATCGCCTCGAAGCAGTAGCCGGTGCCGAACTCGATGACGAGATCTTCGAACGCCCAGCCGGACCACCACGACATCGGAGCGGCAATCGTGCTGTCCCTGGTGTAGTCGGGGAGGGCCGCCAATGTCTGCGGGGTGCCGAGCGACTGCGCGATGGCGGCCACATCTTCGGCGATCGTGTTGTAGTCGGCGACGAGCTTCTCAGGTTGGTAGGCGGTGTCTTTCTTGAGGTTCTCCGGGATGGCCACGTCGTAGGCACCACCGATGCCGTCTCCGGCATTGACCGTCGCCCAGAACAGGCTCTGGCCGCCGTACAGACCGGCCGAGGCCCCGGCGAACGGACCGGATTCGTCGGTCAGGACACCGAGATAGATACATCCGCGATCTGGGTTACCACCCGGGCACGGCTCTTCAGTGACGCCGGGACCCATCGTGATCATCATGTCGGCCACCGTGGTTTCGGTGGGCGTCGTATCCGCCACAGTCGTGTCTGGCGCCGTGTCCGCCACCGTCGTACCGGGTGCCGTGTCCGCCACCGTGGTATCAGTCGAATCCTGCGCGCAGGCCGCCAGCACCAGTGCAAAAGCAGCCAGCAGCGCCAGGACATTCCATCTTCGTAGTCGTCTCACGTCTTCTTTCCTCCTCATGTCATCCGGGCTACCCCGGAAGCCTCAGTACGAGAAAGGCCATGCCTTCCAGTAGTTGCGAATGCGAATCCAGATGCCGTAAAGCCCCATCGGCTCGAAGATCAGAAAGGCGATGATCAGCACACCGAAAATCACCCGCTCGAGTTGCGACGTGCTCAGTATGCCTTGCGAACCCACCTCCAGAAACGGCAGCACATCACCTGCGGCGTCGATCATGCGCGGCAACAGGGTGAGAAACGCCGCCCCCATGATCGAACCGGCAATGCTGGCCGCCCCGCCGATCACCACCATCGCGATGTAGTTTATCGAGAGCAACAGGTTGAAGGAGGCTGTGTTCACAAATCCTGTCACCGTGAACAACAAAGCCCCAGCTACCCCCGCATAGAACGACGACACCGCGAAGGCGAGTACTTTGTAACGGGTCAGGTCGATACCCATCACCTCTGCGGCGATGTCCCGATCGCGAATCGCCGCGAAGGCGCGCCCGATCCGGGAGCGGACCAGGTTCTTGGCCATGAACCCCATGAAGATCAGCACCACCAGGCCGAGCCAGTAGATCTGCTGTTCGCGGGTTACATCGAAACCACCGATGGTGCCGTCGAGGTCGAATCTCCACCCGAGCAAACTGAGTTCCGCAGGTTCTCGCCCGATTCCCGGCCCACCCGTCACAGAGTCCCACTCGCGGAAGATGTGCTCGCCGAGAAACACGAGGCCGAGCGTCAGGAACGCCAGATAGAGGCCTCTGAGGCGCACGGCAACCGGGGCAATGATCGCTCCGACCAACCCGGCGGCGAGGCCGGCCGCCGGCAGCCAGATGAGGATGTCGAGGCCGAGACCCGTCACCCGATCGGTCGCCACCCCGCCCAGCGCGGCTCCTGCATAGGCGCCGATACCCAGGAAGAAGGCGTGACCCAGCGAGACCTGGCCGGCATAACCGGTGATGAGGTTCAGTCCGATGACGCCCACCGACGCGATGAACGCCGTGGCAATCAGAATCATCCAGTCGCGCGGCAGCCAGATGGGAAGTGCGGCAACCGCCAGCAAACCGATCACGAACCAGACCCGCTGAGTGTTGCTGGGGAAGATGCCGGCATCCGCCTCGTACCGGGTGAAGAGGTTGGGGCGGCCTCTCATACCCGCTCGACCTCCTCGGTCCCGAACAACCCGTACGGTTTGATCAGCAACACGACCAGCAGAACGAGGTACGGGACTACCTGACTGAAGTTGCCACCCAGGAAGCTCAGGTGCTGGCTCTGATACGTGGCGGTGTATGCCTCTGCGAGGCCGATGATCAGCGCCCCCACCACTGCCCCACCGATCGAATCGAGGCCGCCAACCACGATGGCAGGAAGGGCCTTCAGTGCCACGATGTAGGTGCTCTGGCTGAGGCCGCTCAGATCGGAAGACGCGAACGTTCCGGCCAGGGCCGCCATGGCGCCGGCCATGATCCAGGCCAGCGAGAAGATCCGTCCGACCGAGATCCCCTGTGCCAGCGCGACTTCCTGGTCGATGGCGGTCGCTCGCATGGCCAGGCCGACTCTCGAATATCGGAAGAAAGCGAACAGCAGGCTGCCCACGATGAAGGCGGTGACGATCATGGCGACCGCACGGTGCTGGACGACCACACCGCCGACCTGCCAGGTTCCAAAGCCCCAGGGATCTCCGACAGAGCGAATGTTGATTCCGATCAAGTTGTTGATCGGCGTGCGGATGGCGATGTCGAGGCCGATCGTCAAGATGGCAATGGCGAACAGCGGCTTCCCGATCATGGGGCGGACCGCAATCCGCTCCGAGAGCCATCCCAGGGTGCCGGCGGCAACCACCCCGAGTGCCAGTGCCAGCCAGAAGTTCAGTTGCTTGTCGATCGAGAACCAGGACACCATGTAGGCGGCGAACAACATGATGGCGGGATGGGCGAAGCTGAGCACCTGCATCGACTTGTAGATGATGACGAACCCGAGCGCCAGCAGCATGTAGATCGAGGCCAGCGAGAGACCGGCGACCGTGGCCTGCAGGAACGTCGTCACGCGTACATCTCCTCGATGAGGTCGGAGAATTGGTCGGTCAACACGCGGCGCTTGATCTTCTGCGTAGCGGTCAGTTCGCCTTCCTCATGATCGAGTTCTTTGGGGATGAGCGCGAACTTCTTGATCGTCTCGACCCTGGCGAAGTGTTCGTTGGCCGTGTCGACTGCTTTCTGGATCAGCTCCCGGACCTGCGGCTTCTCAGAAAGGTCGCGATAGGTCGTGAAGGTGATGTTCTTCCGCAGGGCCCAGTTGGCTACCGTGTCGAACTCGATGCCGATCAGTGCGGTCAGGAACTTGCGACGGTCCCCGATGACCATGGCCTCTTTGATGAAAGGAGAGACCTTCAGCTTGTTCTCGATCTCCGAGGGTGAAATGTTCTTTCCACCGGCGGTGATGATGATGTCCTTCTTGCGGTCGACGATGCGCAGGAATCCCCGCTCCGTCCACTCGGCAACGTCACCCGTATGCATCCATCCCTCGGAATCGATCGTCTCGGCCGTCGCTTCGGGGTTCTTGAAATAGCCCAGGAAGATCCCTGGTGAGCGGACCAGCATCTCGCCGTCCTCCGCTAGTTCGACCTCTACGTCGTCGATCGGCTTGCCGATCGTGCCCAGTTCGATCTCGTCACGGGTGGTCACGGTGCCGACCGCCGTTGTCTCGGTCATCCCCCATCCTTCGTAGATGGGGACGCCGAGAGCCATGAAGAACTTGAGGACTTCCGGGGCGATGGGCGCCGAACCGCTGACGGCCTGCAGGCACCGCTGCATCCCGATCTTCTTCTTGAGTGCCCGGTACACGAGCACATCACCGAGCGCGTGGGTAAGACTCCCCCACAGGCCCCGGGATCCCGTCGCAAGGAGCCGATCGGCGTTCTTCATACCGGTGCTGAGAAAGATCTTGTAGAGGATCTTCTTGATCGGTGAGGCGTCCGCCATGCGGATCTGCACGCCAGCGTGCATCTTCTCCCAGATCCGCGGCGGAGCGGGGAAGTAGGTCGGCTGGATCTCGGTCAGGTCCGAAACGACGGTCTCGATGGACTCGGCGAAGTTGACCGTCGCCCGCATCGCTAGGGCGCCGGCCAGGTCGTACAGGCGTCCGAAGACATGACACAGCGGCAGGTACGACAGATACTGGACCGATTCGGGCACGGCATCACCGGCAATGAGCTTTCGCCCGCTCTCCGCCACCCAGGTCATGTTGTTGTGGGACAGCATGGCGCCCTTGGGCGGACCGGTCGTTCCCGATGTGTACACCAGCGTCCCAACCTCGTTCGGGTCGATACCGTCGACGAGTTCATCGACGCGTCGCGGTGACTCCTCGAGGGCCGCCCTGCCCAGGCCGAGGAACACCTCCCAAGACATGAGCATCGGATCGTTGTACGACCGTACGCCGCGGGGCTCTACATAGATGATCTTGGTGAGATTCGGCAGACTGTCCTTCACCGCCAGCGCCTTGTCGACCTGTTCCTGATCCTCGGCTATGAGAACTTTCGCCTCACTGTGCCAGAGCAAGTACTCGACCTCGGCGGCGGGATTCGTGGCATACAAACCGACCGAGGCGGCTTGAATCGCGGCGGCGGCGATATCGGACACCACCCAGGCGATCCGGTTCTCCGACTGGATGGCGACCTTGTCGCCCGGGCGGACGCCGAGCGACCACATCGCCATGGCGGCAGCCTGCACCAGGTCCCAGTAGCCGCCGTACGTGGTCTCCTGCCATATCCCGAACTCTTTCTCCCGGAGAGCTACCCGATCCGGCTCCTCCCGGGCAATCGACCGGAGGAGGGCAGGAATGCTGTTGACTCCCAGGGCGGAGGCGCCGGCGCCTGAACGTTCGAGCGTGCTCGTCATGGTTGATCACCTGTTTCCTTGGCGACACCGATGGGTTCATCGCCGTGCGGTTCGAACTCCTCGCCGAGGTACGCCTTGATCACGTCCGGATCTCGCTGAACGGCCGCCGGCAGACCCTCCGCGATCTTGCGACCGAAGTCGAGGACCATTACCCGATCGGCAATGTCCATCACGAGACCCATGTCGTGCTCTACGAGGATCATGGCGATGCCGAGCTCGTCCTGAATATCGAGGATGAAACGAGCCATGTCCTCGGTCTCCTCGAGGTTCATCCCAGCGGCCGGTTCGTCCAGCAAGAGGATGCGTGGGTCCATCGCCAGCGCCCGACCCAGTTCGACCCGTTTCTGGATGCCGTAGGGCAGCATGCCGACCAGGCTCTTGCGGTGGGCCTCGATCTCGAGAAAATCGATGATCTCCTCAGCCCGTCTACGGTGCTCTGTCTCTTCTCGCTTCGCCCATCCCCAGTACAGAGCGGAAGCAAGCACGCCTGACTTCATGCGGAGATTGCGGCCGAGCAGAATGTTGTCGAGCACGGTCAAGTTGGAGAACAGTTCGATGTTCTGGAAGGTCCGCGCAACACCCAACTGGGCGATGCGGTGTGGCTTCATGCCGACGATCTCGGTTCCGTCGACCAGAATGGCACCTTCTTGGGGCTGATACACGCCATTGAGACAGTTGAAGATCGACGTCTTGCCGGCACCATTCGGACCGATGATGGCGAACAGTTCCCCATCCCCAACGTGGAAGCTCACGCCATCGATGGCGGTGACGCCGGCGAACGAGAGCCGCACTTCGTTGAAGTCCAGCAGATGTTCGCTCACGACAGCCACCGTTTCCGCCGCTTGTAGTGCTTGACGTCCCGGAATGATTTCCGTTCGCCACCGGCTGCGTGCAGCCCGAGGTAGAACTCCTGGACGTCTTCGTCCCGCATGAGTTGATCAGAAGGCTTGTCCATCACGATCTTCCCGGTCTCCATGATGTATCCGTGTTCGGAGATCGAGAGGGCCATGTTGGCGTTCTGCTCGACGAGGAGCACCCCGGTCCCCTGCTCATTGATCTCGACAATGATGTCGCGTATCTGTTGAACGAGGAGAGGGGCGAGCCCGAGGCTGGGCTCGTCGAGGAGCAGATACTTCGGATCGGACATCATCCCGCGGCCGATGGCGAGCATCTGTTGCTCTCCGCCGGAGAGGTAGCCGGCCAGCGACTTGCGTCTCTCTTTGAGAATTGGAAAGAGGTCGAAGACGCGAGAGGTGTGCGATTCCACATCGCCTTTGCTGGTGTGGGCGCCAACCCGGAGATTCTCCTCGACGGTGAACTCTCCAAACACGCGCCGCCCTTCGAGAACCTGCGTTACCCCCCGTCCGACGATCTGCGAGGGGCGCGCCTTGGTGATTACGGTTCCGTCGACGCTGATCTCGCCTTTGGTGATGTCTCCGTTGTGGACGTCGAGCAAACCGGTGATGGCGCGCAAGACCGTGGTCTTGCCGGCGCCGTTTGCCCCCAGCAGGGCCACGATCTTTCCCGGGGGAACCTGAAACGAGATCCCGCGCAGTACGAGGATCACGTCGTGATATACGACTTCCAGGTTGGCCACTTCAAGCAACGACCCGTACCTCCACGGTCCGTCCGGGTGGGGGCATCCTATTCATGGTCACGCCTTCGCGTCGGAATGTCGGGACTTTTCGCGCTCGAGAGCTCCGGAACCGAAAACCCGGAACCTAGAACCTAGAAACCAGAACCTGCTCCTAGGCTCCCTCGACCCACTCCGCGCCGCCGCTCCAGTGTTCCTTCTTCCAGATCGGTGCCCGCTCCTTGAGTTCATCGATGAGGAACCTGGCGGCTTCGAACGCATCGGCCCGATGGGCGGATGAGACGGCTACAACCACCGACGGCTCTCCGACGTCAACGCGCCCGACGCGGTGGGCAACCGTCACATGCAAGATCGACCACTTCTCCCTTGCTTCTTCGACGATTGCTCCGACCTTGGCTTCGACCTGCTCGGGGTAGGCCTCGTAGTCGAGGTGAGTCACTCCGGTTTTGTCCGGCGAGTGGTTGCGCGCCGTTCCGGTGAAGATGACCGAAGCTCCGCTCTCGGGCGAGCCGACGCTGTCGGCCGCCGCCGCGATGTCGAGCGGGTCGGCGCTGACGAGCAGCTTCGTCTTTACCCGTGGTTCATTCATACAATGCAGTCTATGAGCCAGCCCGAGCTTCCCCGGTTCCATCGGCCTCGAACGGCCCCGGCGACGCCGCCTCCACCTCCTGCCCGGACGGAGGCGCCGGCCCCAACCGACTCCGGCCGACGGCCCCCCAAACAGGTGGGAGACCGTCGACGGGGCAGTGTGGTGCTGGCCATCATCGGTGGACTGGTAGGAAGTGCCCTCACCGTCGGAGCGTTGTGGATAGGCGGGGTGTTCGAAGACAACGTCCCGGCCGGGACCGGGACGGACATCACGCAGGTCGAGCCCTTGGCAGAGCCTGCCCTCGATCCGGTGAGCGACGATCCGCCCGGTGCGGTGATCATCACTCCACTCGACGGCAACTCACGAGTCTCAGCAGTTGCCGCCAGAGCGATCCCGGCCATCGTGACCGTCGAAGTCGGCGACAACGTCAGCATGCCGTCTGGAGGCGAAACCGAGTTGGTCTTCCGGGCCTTCGCCACCGGCTCTGGAGTGGTATTCAGGTCGGACGGATACATCCTCACCAACAACCACGTCGTTGAGGACACGGTGATCACGAAGGTGGTCTTCTCTGATGGACGCAGATTCATTGCCGAAGTCGTGGGAACCGACCCGTTGACCGACATCGCCGTACTCAAGATCGATGCGACCGGTCTCGCCTCAATCGAGTTCGCCGATATCGACGAACTGGCGATCGGCGACGAAGCCATAGCCGTGGGGAGCCCGCTCGGCCTCGAAGGCGGCCCGTCGGTCACCGCCGGAGTGGTCTCTGCATTCAATCGTCAGCTCACGACCGGACCGGGGCAGAACGATGCACTGTACGGCCTCCTTCAGACCGACGCCCCCATCACACTCGGATCAAGTGGCGGGGCACTGCTCAACGGCCAGGCGCAGCTGATCGGCATAACCACCGCCATCGGGGTCAGCGACGTCGGCGCAGAGGGGCTCGGCTTTGCAGTGCCCGTCGACATGGTCGAACGTCTGGCAGCCGACCTGATCGCCGATGGAGTCGTACATCACGCCTATCTGGGTATCGGCGTCGACGACGCGCTGACCGAATCGGACCAGGGCGCAGAGATCCCGTCCGGAGCGGCCGTCACCGGCTTTGCCACGGGTTCCGCGATTCAGCTCGCCGGAGCAGACGTCGGTGACATCATCGTCTCAATCAACGGCACGCCGGTGAGAACGACGTTCGATCTCCTGTCGATACTTCGCTCGTACCGGGCAGGCGATGAAATCGATGTTGTGGTCAACCGGGACGGTGAGGAAATCGCGTTGACCGTGGAGTTGGGCCAGCGCCCTGACGACCTGTGAGCGAAGACCTCTTCTCGCAGCTCTTTGAGCTCTTCAACCAACCCGGCCCCATCAACTGGCGTCTGGCCCGGGAGGTGGCCAACCATCTCACCGGCGAGCCCGCGCCGATCGACCCCTGGTTGGCGGATGAATACCAGCAACTCACCCGACTGGCCCAACTGCAGATCGCCGAATCCACTCCTCTCGAAGTGCGGTCGGCGCTCTCAGGGTCGCCCGTCGATCGGGTCACCTGGGCAACGGAGAATCTTCGCAGCTTCCGCTACCTCGTCGAACCACTGGCGGAGAAGCTGGACACGTCCTCGGGCGGAGGGCCACTCGACGCCATTCTCAAACCGTTGGGACCGGCCTTGCTCGGTATGCAGATGGGCGTCATGGTTGGGTTCCTCAGTCACCGGGTCCTCGGCCAATTCGATATCGGGCTTCCGACCGCCGACGTCCAGGATGTGTACTACGTCGTTCCCAACATCGAGGCGTTCGCCAGAGACAACGGGCTGGAACCGCAGAATGCCCGGCTGTGGGTGGCCATGCACGAGGTGATCCACCAGGCCGAATTCTCAGTGCCATGGGTCCGGCAGCACTTCTTCGATCTGGTCGAACGGTACGTCGGAAGCATCGAAGTCGACATGTCCGGGATCACAGACCGGTTGCAGCAGATGCAGGATCCATCACAGCTCGAGAAGATGATGGAGGATCCGACCGGCCTCGCCGGACTTCTCTCGACAGAGGCCCAACTACCGGCTCTCGAGGATGCTCAAGCCCTCATGGCGATGCTCGAAGGGTACGGAGACCATGTCATGGATCGGGCGGCGGCCAAGCTCCTGCCCGACCTCAACGGCATCCGGGCCGCGATGGACAGCAGGCGATCGGAGCCGGCACAGGGCGAGCAAGGGCTCAACAAGCTGCTCGGACTCGAACTCAAGCAAGAGCAGTACCGGCTTGGTGCGAGGTTCTGTGCAGAAGTCGAGCGACGCTGGGGCGACGACGCGCTGCACGAAGTGTGGGAGTCGCCGGACCACCTACCGACGCTCGCCGAACTGGAGGACCCAGTCGGCTGGGCGGCCAGAGTCCTGCTCGAAGATGGGATCTAGCATTCAAGATCGCCGGCCCGTAGGGCAATAGGCAATAGGCGATACGGAGCTCACGGCTCATCGCCTATGGCCATTCACATATCCTGCACTACCGTAGGGCCATAACACCTTTCCTCAGGAGCCAACCCATGTCAATCTCCATCGGCGATGCCGCCCCGGATTTCAAGCTCAAGGATCAGGACGGTAATGAGTTCTCACTCGGCGACCTGAAGGGCCGCAAGTCGTTGATCGTCTTCATCCCGTTTCCGTTTACCGGCAACTGTGAAGGCGAGTTGTGCGATATTCGCGACAACCTGCACCAACTCGAGCGGCTCGACGCCAACGTCATTTCGATCACGTGCGACACGCGCCCTGCCAACAAGGCATGGTCGGATGCTCAGAACTTCACGTTCCCGATCCTCTCGGATTTCTGGCCACACGGCGCCACCGCCCAGGCGTTTGGGTGTTTCAACGAGACGACGGGTAGCGCCTGGCGGGCTACTTATGTCCTCGACGCAGACGGCATCGTGCGCGACATCATCGCCACGGACTCTCTAACCGTCCGGCGCTCGGTGGCGGACTACCCGAAGGCTCTGGAAGCGATCGACGGCTGAGCCGAAGGTTCAGCCGTGAAGTAGCGGCAGTCCGTTTTACGCTCCCGGTGCACGCACCGCGGATAGCAGCCGGCGTTCGGCCGGCAACGAGGTCCTAGCCGAACAAACCTCTCCAGAACCTGACGAAGAAGTTCGGCTTGCCCGGGGCCGGCAGAGCTTCGAGCACATCTTCCTGGAGATCGAGCGGGAGATCGCCGACCAGGACGATTCCACCGGACCTGGTCTGCCAGGCGAAGATCACCTGTCCCGGATAGAACTGTCGCTGATACTCACCGCGCCGCATCTTCACGACCGGCGCGTCGACGAGTTCCGGAACCTCGATGGCACGCTCCGACACGAACACCGTGAACGAAAAGATCCCATCGGCGTAGTAGCCATTCGTCACGCCCGCGGCCGGACCTTCGTATACCTCGGTCAAGGAGAACCCGGCGATTTCTGTCGGGAACGCATCGGCGTCCACTACGCCTGCTTCGCTCGATCCAGGTCCGGTCGTGAGGCCGGCGAGCAAGTCGTCCGGGATCACGGGCCTCTTCGGATCAAAGCTCAAGAACCTGCTCGAGCAGTAGGTCGAGCCGTCGGCGTTGTGGACGTCTGAGGCGAGCAACGCTCCCGACGATTGATCGAAGAACAATCCAACCCGCACGAGGTCACCCTCAACCACATCGACCACAGTCACCGGACGGCTCAAGAAGCGATCACGACCCGATACCTCGACGCGGTATTGGTCTCCGAGCACCCAATTGTCGCCGTGGTAGACCCGGGTCACCCCTATCGCGCCTTCGCCGTCCTCGACCACGCGCACCCCATCGGCCTGACGAACAACGGTGAGTTCCGAAACGGTTCCGTCCGGTGTGTAGCAGACAATGCTCTCCTCTCCACTGAACTCAGCAGCCGACTGCTGTTCGAGATACGGGGTGAGATCATCCAGCGCCAATGCAGGCCCGGCACCCATCACCATGCCGACGAGGAGTAGGAAGACAACAGCACCGCGTGTCATTCGGCGCCTCCGATCGGAAGGGACACAGGCGGAACGGCTTTGCCGGGTGTCAGGAGCGGATCGAGTTGCGACCGATTGTTGTGCTCGAGGCTGATCTCATTGAAGGTGATCGGCACCGTAGGTTCCGGCGCCACGAAGGTGGCGACACCAACGAAGACCGCAACCGTGGCTGCCGCCGCCGCAATCCACACCCGCGGCCGCCGCACCAATGGGATCACCACGCTCGCCTCACCGTCGAGGAGTCCGGCCGGGAGGTCGAGTACCGGCAACGAACGGAGAGCAGATCGCGCCAGGTGGAGGTCGGCGAGTTCCGCCTGGCATGTGCCGCAATCGGTGATATGCGAAGTGACGAGTTTTCGCTCATCCTCCGTGACTTCACCGTCGAGGTAGGCAGAGAGGAGTTCGCCGAGATGGGTCATAGCAGAGCCTCCCTCAGCATCTTCCTGCCCCGGTGGATCCGGCTGCGCACAGTGCCGACCGGTACGGCGGAGGCGAGGGCGATCTCATCGTACGAGAGGCCGATGACATCACACATCACGACGGCCTCCCGGAAGTCGTACGGCAGACCGAGTAAGGCCTTCTGAATGTCCTCGCCAAGGCGGAGGGAGGCGAGCACGTCGTCGGGCGACGGTGTGCTGATTGCCGCGAAACGATCGAGTTCGTCAGGCAGGGCCGAGGTTGGGCGCCGGTTCTTGCGGCGAACGTCATCGAGAAACGCATTACGGGTGATGCGCCAGAGCCAGCCCTCGAAGGATCCTGGCTGATAGCTGGCGAGTCCACGTCTGACGCGCAGAAGCACTTCCTGAGCGAGATCGGCAGCATCATCCGGGTTTCCGGTGAGCCGATACGCAAAGTTGTAGATCTTCCGGCCATGAGTCCGGGCCACCTCTTCCCAGCTGAGAGGAACGTCTTCAGGCACGAGTGCCTACCCGAAGAACGCCGGACGGCAGGATTGAGTTCCTAGGTATCGGTGGGATCTTCAGGCGAGTCCTCATCGACACCCGCCTCGAGGCCTTTCCTGAACTCCTTTGCCGACGCGCCGAGCGATCGGGCAAGGTCGGGGAGCTTCCGCGCCCCGAAGAGGAGCAAGACGATTGCCAATATGATGAGAAGTTCGGTCGGCTTCAGTCCAAACATGGATATCTCCCTTTGCCCGCATCATAACCCCCGTTGCCGAACAAACCCTCGAGGTTGAGACGCACAAAGCGTTTGAGCGGTTCCCTCGTGATCCTCGATAGATC
>JAHEDK010000019.1:0-27783 GCA_024641245.1 Actinomycetes bacterium | reverse complement strand
AACCTAGAACTGGAGTGAACCGATCTTCGATCGGTTCACTCCAGCGCCATCGAATCGACGAACTTCTGCAGCCTCTCCCGGGTAATGAACCGGCAGCGAGGATCCCGGCGCTCCCGTTCGTAGACCTCGAAGGGGCCGAACTTGTCGGTGACGAGAAGGGCCCGGTCGGTCTTGGCTCCTGCAACTTCGGCGACGAACCGGCTGATGACGCCGCCTTCGAGCTCGGGGTAGCCGCCTTCTTCATGAGGGACCTGGCGGATGAACGTCCGGACCCCGGCCTTCTCGGCAATGAAGGTGTCGTCGTTCACGCCCGGGGAGAGGCGATAGCCGAACATCGTGAGCATGGCCCGCACGAGGTCTCCGGACTGCATCGTCGCCGGATCGATACCCTGGGCGCGCAATCCGAGATCGACCGCCCTCGGAAGCCGTAGCTCCGATCCGATTGGAGCCAGCCGATCCGACGCCTTCGTGTCGGCCAGGGAAGGGATGTTTTCGGGCTTCTCACCTGAAAACTCCTCTTCGAGCGGATCGTAGGCAATGTGGCCGAATGAGAAGGTCGGCGGTGCGACAGAGGGGGGCGGGAGGACGCCCGGTTCCGGGAGGTTGACTGCCCCCACCCGACGTGGCTCGCCGTCGCGCCCTGCCATCGCCACGACCTTGGTGACCATGTCGATCGGCAGCGTGTGCCGCTTCTCACGGACGACTTCAATCGACTCGTGGAGCAGCAGTTCTTTGAGTACTTCGTCGACTTCGCCCTCCGGAAGCGGAACATCGAAGGTCACGGTGGCGACCTCGCCCCGAACGTGGAATTCGGTGACGTGTGGTCGAGGGTGCTCGACGTCGATCTCAGTTTGCGGCGCCTTCTTCTCGCCGGTGATCCCGTATTCCTTTTTCAGGAGTTCCCGACGGTTGCGCAACATGATCGACACCACAACCAGCACGACCGCAACGACAATGAGGAAGATGCCACCTGCCTTCACGTCGACCTTTCTTGTAGCTAGCTAGACCTGGATACTAGAAGAAGGCGAGGCGACCACCGGGTCTGGCCCAAGATCCCAGATAGAACTCAGAATCCAAAACCCAGAACCTGTTGGTCAGACCGCTTCGCGGCGGCGGGCCGCGATGGAGCGTTCTTTGCGGATCTTGCGCCGCTCACGCTCCGACAGGCCGCCCCAGATCCCGAACTTCTCCCCGCTCACGATGGCGAACTCCAGGCATTCGACCCGGACTTCGCAGGCCATGCAGATGGACTTCGCTTTGCGCGTCGATGCGCCGCGTTCAGGAAAGAACAGATCGGCATCGGCGCCGCGACAACTGGAAAAGTCCTGCCAGGCGAGATCGTCAACCGCGAGTGCTTCAATAAGTGTGCGTTGCAACGAAGAACCCTTACACCCGTGTAGTTACATCTTTGTCATCATCGTTGTCAGCGCGCGCGCTGTCAAGACGGATCTATAGGGCGTACGCACTATTACTACTTGGAGAATCACGAGATCGCGGCAGGCGGGAGGTCCAGGAGTCTGTTAGCGATTGGCAATTGGCCCCCGGGCCACAGGCACACGCGACCCCACTTCGTCCAATCCACAACCTAGAACCTAAAACCCAAAACCTCTGGCTGCTGGCAGCGGGCGACCCCCAGCGCCTGAATGTGACCAATGGCCCCACCGCTCTCGGTCCCACCGGCACCGCTGCCCTTCTAGTCTGTAATGCCATCAGCTAGAACCACCGAGGAGGCGCAGTGACTGCGACCGGCACGCCGACCAAGAAGGGGCAGCGTCCCTTCCTGGTTGAGTTCTACAGCTCGGCCGTCGGCAAGAAGTGGGTCATGGCCGTCACCGGGATCATCATCCTCGGGTACGTCTTCGTTCACATGTTCGGGAACTTGAAGATCTACCTCGGAGCAGATGATCTGGGCGTATACGCCATCGACCATTACGGCGAGTGGCTCAGGGAACTCGGAGAACCATTGCTGCCGAAGACCGCATTCCTGTGGATCTTCCGGGCGGTGATGACGGTCTCGATCGTTCTCCACATCCATGCCGCCTACGCACTGACGATCATCAACCGCAAAGCGCGACCACAGAAGTACCAGGCGCCTCGCGAGTATCTCGTGGCGAACTACGCATCTCGAACGATGCGCTGGTCGGGCGTCATCATCCTGGCGTTTGTCCTCTTCCACCTTGCCGATCTCACGATCGGATCGGCGAACCCCGACTTCATCACCGGAGAGATCCGCCACAACATGCTGGCGAGCTTCACGCAACCGGCAGTGGCGATCTTCTACATCGTCGCCAACATCCTGGTCGGCGTTCACATCTTCCACGGCGCCTGGAGCCTATTCCAGAGCATGGGGTGGAACAATCCGCGGTTCAATCCGTGGCGCAAGTGGTTCGCGGCGGTATTCGCCGGAGTCGTCATCATCGGGAACGTGAGCTTCCCACTCTCGATCTGGGCCGGCTGGGTCGGTTAGAAGGGGATGCAGAGATGAGCAATATCGTTCTCGACGCCAAGGTCCCCGAGGGGCCGCTCGAAGAGAAATGGTCAAATGCCCGCTTCGATTTGAAGCTGGTCAATCCGGCTAACAAACGCAAGTACGAGATTCTGATCATCGGTTCCGGCCTGGCCGGAGCCAGCGCCGCAGCCACACTCGGTGAGCTCGGATACAACGTGACGATGATCACGTATCACGATTCGCCGCGGCGGGCGCACTCGATCGCCGCTCAAGGCGGGATCAACGCCGCCAAGAACTACCACAACGACGGCGACTCGATTTTTCGCCTGTTCTACGACACGATCAAGGGCGGCGATTATCGCTCCCGCGAAGCCAACGTGTATCGCCTGGCGGAGGTCTCAAACGAGATCATCGACCAGACGGCGGCGCAGGGCGTTCCTTACGGACGTGAATACGGCGGACTGCTGGACAACCGGTCGTTCGGTGGGGCCCAGGTCTCCCGCACGTTCTACAGCCGGGGCGCAACCGGCCAGCAACTGCTGCTCGGCGCTTATCAAGCGATGGCCCGCCAGATCGAGTTGGGCAAGGTCAAGCTCTACAACCGGATGGAGATGCTCGACGTCGTCGTGCACGAAGGTCGGGCTGTGGGCGTTGTGGCCAGAGATCTGATTACCGGCGAGATCCGTTCGTTCTCCGGGCACGCGGTCGTGCTGGCGACCGGTGGTTATGCGAATGCGTACTACCTCTCGACCATGGCGATGATGTGCAACGGCACCGCCGTCTGGCGTGCCCACAAACACGGAGCCCTGTTTGCCAACCCGTCGTTCACTCAGATCCACCCGACGGCCATCCCGGCTTCGGAGGAGTTCCAGTCGAAGCTGACCCTCATGTCGGAGTCACTGCGCAACGACGGTCGCATCTGGGTGCCGAAGGACAAGAACGAGACCCGATCCCCGGACCAGATACCCGAAGCAGAACGCGACTACTTCTTGGAACGGCGTTACCCGGCGTTCGGAAACCTCGTCCCTCGCGACGTGGCCAGCCGGGCCGCCAAGGTCATGTTCGACGAAGGCTACGGAGTGGGGCCGCTCAAGAACGGCGTCTACCTTGACTTCGCGGAAGCGATCGGCCGCCTCGGCAAGGATGTCATCGAGCAACGCTACGGCAACCTCTTTGAGATGTACGAGCGCATCACCGACGAGAACCCCTACAAGGTGCCGATGCGAATCTATCCGGCCCCCCATTACACGATGGGCGGCTTGTGGGTGGACTACCACCTGATGACGACGATCCCCGGCCTCTATGCGATCGGCGAGGCGAACTTCTCCGATCACGGCGGCAACCGGCTCGGCGCTTCGGCACTCATGCAGGGACTGGCAGACGGATACTTCGTCTTGCCGAACACGATCGGCGATTACCTGTCCGACCAGCTGGGAACCGATCCGATCCCGACCGACCACGCAGCCTTCAAGACCGGCGAGAAGGCGGTCAAGGATCAGATCGACGAGTTGATTGCCATCAACGGCACACGTTCACCGGACTACTTCCATCGGGAACTGGGCAAGGTGATGATCGCCGAAGTCGGCATGGCCAGGAACGAGGACGGTTTGAAGAGAGCCATCTCCGAGATCCGGCGACTCCGCGACGAGTTCCACAAGGATGTCAAGGTCACCGGCAGCAACGAGTCGTTCAACCAGACACTCGAGAAGGCCGGCCGGGTGGCCGATTTCCTGGAACTCGCAGAGCTGATGGCGATCGACGCGCTCAATCGTCGCGAGTCTTGCGGTGGCCACTTCCGTGAGGAGAGCCGGACCCCCGAGGGCGAGGCGCTGCGTGACGATGAGAACTACGCCTATGTAGCGGCGTGGGAGTTCAACGGGGTTGGCGAGGAACCGACCTTGCACAAGGAGCAGCTCGTGTTCGAAAACGTTGAGCTGGCGCAAAGGAGCTACAAGTAATGGACGTCACACTAAAAGTCTGGCGCCAGGACGGCCCCGAGGCGCCGGGACGATTCGAAACCTACGAAGCAACCGACATCAGCGATCACATGTCGTTCCTCGAGATGTGCGACATCGTCAACGAGAAGCTCGTTGAGCGGGGCATTGAACCATTCTCGATCGACTCTGACTGCCGCGAGGGAATCTGCGGCATGTGCGGAATCATGATCAACGGTCACCCGCACGGCGATCAACTCGGGACGGCCACCTGTCAGCTTCACATGCGGAAGTTCTCCGACGGCGACGAGATCGTCCTCGAACCGTGGAAAGCCACCGGCTTCCCGGTCATTCGCGACCTGGTCGTAGATCGCAGTTCATTCGACCGGATCATCGAAGCCGGCGGCTACATCACCGTACCGACCGGATCGGCCCCGGACGCCAACATGGTTCCCGTCCCTAAAGCTGTGGCCGATGTCGCCTTCGACGCGGCGGCCTGCATCGGGTGTGGTGCCTGCGTGGCGGCCTGCCCGAACAGTGCCGCCCAGCTGTTCACCTCGGCCAAGCTTGCCCAACTGAACATGGTCCCGCAGGGCCAGCCGGAACGCTACGACCGTGTGGTGGCCATGGTGGACACGATGGAGGAGTTCTTCGGCTCCTGCACGAACCACGGAGAGTGTGAAGCAGCCTGCCCGAAGTCGATCACGATCGACTTCATCGCCATGATGAACAAGGACTACATCAAAGCGAAGTTCAAGAACCGCAGATTGCTGGGCCAGAAAGCATAAGAGAAAGGCCTCGGTCCCCCGGAGGGGGGAAGTACCGCAGCGGCAGTTGCCGGTGGGGTAGGGGGGCTCGGTCCCCCCGGAGGGGGGAAGGTACCGCAGCGGCTGTTGCCGCTGGGGTAGGGGGGCTCGGTCCCCCCGGAGGGGGGAAGGTACCGCAGCGGCTGTTGCCGCTGGGGTAGGGGGGCTTGCCGATCGGCAGTAGGCCAGAGGCACAAAGCTGCAGGCAGCACAGATGACGCAAACCCGCTTTTCGCGTTCCTCCCCCGCTGACGCGGGGGAGGTGGCCTGCCGCCGGGCGGCAGGACGGAGGGGGCAGAACTCGCGACTAGCTACCCGCGACTAGCTACAATCTCCCATTGAACAATCCCACTCTAAGTGGTAACCTGCATACCTGGCGTGGTAGTCACGCTAGGCTGGGGCGAGGCCGGCGAGGGCGTTGCTACAAACGCGAGCGGAGCATGAGATGGCCGAGACGACAACGCATCTGGGGACGCACGACGGTCGATTTCTCTATTCCGGTTCCGCTCAACACTTGCCTAGAATGCACTCAGTGAGGTTTCCAAGCGTGCCGCGCTCGAGCGGAGATTGCCGGGGGAGGCGTTAAACAACATGATGGCTTGGCTGAATCGGCGTGTCGAAGGTGATGGCGAGCGGGGTGCTGCCCTCGTCGAATTCTCCCTCGTCGCCATTCTGCTCTTCATGCTCATGTTCGGGATCATCGAGTTCGGCAGGTACGTTGCTTTCGTCGAAGGGGTGAACACGGCGACACGGGAGGGCGCACGTTTTGCCTCTTCCACAAACAACTTCGGTGATTGCACTGCGATTCTCGACTACACGAAGGTTCTCAGTTCCGTGTCGAACATCGAGGACGTCAACATCACCGTTGAATACTTCCGCGAGGGAGCCGGCGCTCCATACACAACTTGTCCCACGGCTCCAACCCCATTCGATCCAGACGGCGATCTCACGACCGTCGGAGCCACGGAGATTCAGCCGGGTGATCAGGTCGTCGTCACCGTCAGTAGAGACTTCTCGAGCGTTGCTCCTATCGTCTCCAGTATCCTCACGGATCGCACGGTTGAGTCCGTGGATCGCAGAAGCATCTTCATCGGACCAATGGATACACCATGATGAGGTTCCGCCAGCTCAAGAAACACGACTCCGGTGCGGCCACGGTCGAGATGGCCCTAATGGCTCCGTTCCTCATCCTGCTGGCATTCGGGATCATCGATCTGAGTCGAGCCCTCTACACCGATATCACGATCAACGAGGCCGCCCAGGAAGGTGCAATATTCGCCTCGTTCGATGTGCGGACCGCGACTGAAGTGCGAGATCAGATAATCGCCAGCGTCGACAACCCCGATCTGAGTGGCGCCGATACCGTGATCACCTACTCCTGCCCTACCGGCCCGAAAAACCCCGACGATTTCACGATCACCGTCACGCACGTGTACCCGCTTATCACTCCGGTCGGTGCCTGGCTAGGCGGAAGCGTGACACTTCATAGTGAGATCGACGGCGAGATCTTCCTAGGACATTGCCCGTGAGAAGGACCATCATGAAGCAAATCAACTCGGTCAATGCCGGTGACGAGCGCGGTGCAGTAGCGGTGACCGTGGCCATATCTATGATCGTCTTGCTGGGCTTGTCCGCAATCGCGATCGACGGTGGCCGCGGCATGACCGAACGGCGGGAGGCGAGAAATGCTGCCGACCACGCTGCGCTGACCGCCGCCTGGTCCTCGTGCCAGTGGAGTGCGGAATCCTCGACGTATGCCAATCCGGTGGCGGCGGGACTCGCGGAAGGGGCGGCTACTGCAACCGAGAACGGCTACGACGGCGTCGCCAACAACACGGTGACCGTGGCGTTCATCGGAGATCTCACGCTGACTCCCCCGGAGCACCGGTATGAGGTCACAATCAACTCCGACATCGACGGGACCTTCTCCAAGGCGTTCGGAGCGGGCGACATCGTGTCGGCGACGGGCTATGCGATCGCCAATTGCGATTCCATCACGGGTCCCGGCGACTACGCGATCTTCGCGAGGGCCGGCGGCTGCGGTCCGATTGAGCTCAACCTCACAGGAAGCAGTCAGACGATCATCGGCGGCATTCACTCCAACGGTGAGCTCAAGATCAGCGGCAACGCAGCCGACCCTTCGAACATCTACGGTCCGGTCAGCTACGTCGAGGACATCGCCCTGTCGTCGGTCAACCTTTGGGATGACCTAGCCCCTCCCGGCGTAAACGAGGGGTTCCCGTTCGTCAGTCCGACGCTCCCCTTCCCGAGCGTTGTTCTCAACTTCGGCATCGGCCGGTATGCGCCGGGAGGGGACCGGGCCATCCAGGCCGCCACGCTACCCTCGGTGTACGTTTCCTATGTCGGCAACCAGAACTGGAGCGGCATCAACCTGGCCGCCGGGCTCTACTACGTCGCCGGCAATCTGCGCATGCACAACGTGACCGGCGAAGGCGTGACCATCGTCGCCACGGGCAGCATTGATATCACCGGCACGACGGCGGTCAACACGACGACAGACCCTTGGGATCCCTTCGGACTCTCCTTGTTTTCGAACTATAAGGCCAGCACCGGGCCGGCCTGTAACACGAACGCCATCAAGTGGTCTGCCAGCAACAGTACGTGGGGCGGCATCCAATATGCCCCCAACGGGGCGATCGACATGAGTGCGGCCAGCAACAACGTCTACGACGGCTCGCTCCTGGCCTACACCGTGAACCTGAGCGGATCCGACATCAGCTTCACGTCGACCGCTTCGGCCAGCGGCACCACCCGAGTAGTACTGGAACTCGAGGATTAGGACAATCGCCGTCAGGACGCAGAAAGACGGTTGACCTCCGGTCGCCCGTCTTTCGTTCCTGTTGCTACCCTTCGGTAGATTCGCTGAAAAGGAGTAGCCAGATATGGCCGTCAAGTTCCTCACTGAAGACTGGGTCGCCGCCCTCAATGCCGCCCTCAATGCCCACGATGGGTTCAAGAGCGCCGCCTCGGGCATCAGTCTCGCTTTCCAGTTCAATGTGACCGAAGTGCCGGAAGGCGCCGTCGAGAACTACTACCTCAAGATCGACAACGGCGCGCCCACCGCCAGTTCGGGCGAGGTCGAAGGCTCCGACGTTGGCATCACGAGCAACTACGAGACCTCCGCCGAGATCGCCAAAGGTGAGCTGAACACGCAGACGGCGTTCATGACCGGCAAACTCAAAGTCACCGGCAACCTGGCCAAGCTCATGATGCACCAGAATGTCATCCAACAGTGGGGCGCAGCCACGGCGGGCATGGAGGTCGAGTACTAAGAGAGTCGCGGGTCGCGAGTTTCTGGTCGCGAGTTGTTTCTCGGGGGCGGCATGCCGCTCCCGATGCAATTGCCCCCTCCGCTGCTCGCCTGCCGGCGACCACCTTCCTCCTCCGGCTCAAACGCCGGGGGAGGAACGCGCCGACCTTCTTAGGCGGCAGAAGAGGAACGAATGAGGCGGCCCTTGCGGACCGCCTCATTCGTCTCAGAACTTAGAACTCAAAACCTAGGACCTGCTGTCAAACCTAGAACCTCTTCACCTACTTGCGGCGCTTGGCCACCTCTTCTTTGACCGCGGTGCCGGCCTTGAACTTCGGAACGAACTTGGCCTTGATACGGATCGACTCGCCCGTCGCTGGATTCAGGCCTTTGCGACCGGGACGCTTGTCCGAGAAGAAACTTCCGAAACCGGCGATCTGGACGCGATCGCCCTTCTTCATCGAAGCGGTGATCTCACCGAATACCGTGTCGACCGCCGCCTTGGCGGCAACCTTCGTGATGTCGGCCTCTTTGGCCACCTTGTCGATCAACTCACCTTTGTTCATGCGTCTGCCTCCAGACTTTGAGGGGTAACTACAACGTTGTAAGTATAAGCCGGGTTGCTAGTCGCGGGTTGCTAGTCGCGGGTTGCTAGTCGCGGGTTGCGGGTCGCTAGTTCCCGACACGGGCTGCCGCAGCGGTTCTAGGTTTTGGGTTCTGAGTTCTTTGTGGTTGCCACGCTGCGTTCGAGAGATGTCAGCATTCTTCGCAACCGGTCGGCCTTGCCGGCCGACCTCCGGTAGGCAGTCACGTCCAGGTAGCCCAGATCACGAGCAAGAAGCAGCTGATACTCGGCCTCAACACAGGACCCCCGGGCAATTTGAAGGAACCTGCGGAGTTCCTTCTGTGATGACCGCCCCGCACCTTCAACGATGTTCGAACCGATCGAGATGGCCGACCTTCGCAGCTGTCGGGTCAGCGCGAATGACTCCGATCGAGGAAATCCCGCCGTGACCCGATACACCTCGAGCGTCAGCTCATGAGCGAGTTTCCAAACGTCAAGTTTCCGATAGTCCTGCACAACAGCCTCCTGAGCAATGCTTCGCGCATCTTCTCAGGAGGCTGTGACAGGTCCTCAGAACCCACAACTCAGAACCTCTAACGGCGACGGCGCAGCCGTCGCCTAGCTGTAATCCACGTTGTGCAACTCGGCTACGTTGGCGGCTACCGCGTCTGCAGCCTCGTGCAGGGCAGCCATTTCGGTCTCGGTCAGCGGCAACTCGACGATTTCTTCAACGCCGTTGGCACCGAGTTTGGCGGGAACGCCCAGGTAGCCGTGCACGACGCCGTATTCGCCACTCGTGTAGGCGCACACCGGCAACACGGCCCCGGAGTCCGTCAGGATCGCTTCGACCATCGCCGCCGCCGCAGACGATGGCGCGTAGTAGGCGCTGCCCGTCTTCAGCAGTCCGACGATCTCGGCGCCGCCGCCGCGGGTCCTCTCGATCAGGCCATCGATCTGCTCGGCCGAGAAAACCTCTTCGAGCGACTTACCGCCGACCTTGCACTGTGAGGGCACCGGGACCATTGTCGGCCCGTGGCTGCCCAGCGTCAGCGCCTCCACCTCGAAGATGTCCACTCCGGACATCTCGCTGATGAAGTGCGCCAGCCGCGAACTGTCGAGGATGCCGGCCTGACCCATCACCTTGTTCTTGGGCAACCCCGATACCTCGGCGGCCAGTGTGGTCATGTGATCCAGCGGATTCGTGACGACTACGAGGATGGCCTCCGGTGAGTGCTGGATGATCTGTTCGGTGACGCTCTTCACCACTTTGGCGTTGACCGTCAGCAAGTCCATCCTGCTCATTCCCGGCTTGCGCGGCGACCCGGCCGTGATGACGACCACCTCGCTACCCGCAGTATCCGCATAGTCGTTGGTACCCACGACCAGCGTCCGGTACTTCTCAACCGGGCGAGCCTGGTTCATATCCAGCGCCAGGCCCTGCGGGGTACCTTCGAGGATATCGGTCATGACCACCTGATCAACCAGGTCCATCCTGGCGATCTTCTCTGCGGTCGTTGACCCGTACTTCCCGGCGCCGACAACTGTTACTTTGCGCACGTTTCTCCTCCGATGGGGTCGGTCTCCCAAGCGTACGTGATCTACGACTCCCCCGCCCCGGGTCCTTCGGATGCTATGAAGGGGACGTGCGACCCACCTCTGTAATCACCTCGATGCTGCTGCTGGCCTTCCTCACCGGTTGCGCGGCGACCAACCAGACGACGATCCCGGTGAAAACAACCACAACCGGGCCGGCAGCCATCGACCTCAACGACCCGGCGACCCAGGCGGCGCTGGGCTCACCACCACCCGATGGAGTGGTCTGGGAAAGGTCCGTCGGCGGCCTGACCGTCCTCGGACGCACCCCCGCCGCCGACCCCGGGGAGATGACCCTGCTGACCGCCGCCCTGTCCGACGTCCCCGCGCCTCTGCTGGCATACGGCCCCCCCAGGTTCCTGGTGAGGGTCGCAGACATCGCCGGGGCCGAGACTCTCACTTCTGCCGTGACCCTGACGTTCGGACCCGATGTCTACCTGCTGGATCGCACGTTCACCGGCCGGGACCGGCCCATCTCCCGCCTCGACCTGACCTATGCCCTCGCCCACGAACTTGCTCACGTTGCGCAGTGGTTCGCCCTCGACGACGACTACGTGCGCCGAGCCATCGCCGGCCGGATACAGAACGTACAGCTTGCCCCCGCCTCGAGCGTCGTACGCGACTACGCCGCTGCGATCGGTTGGGTCGACGAATCCTCCGATCCGGACCAACCCGACTGGCGCCCAACCGGTGAGCCCGCCCCCACCGCCTATGCGGGGGCCAACCCGGTCGAGGACCTCGCCGAGACCGTGGCACTCGTCACCGTCGGCCGATCCAACTGGGTCGATCAGACGCGCCTCGACTGGGTCACCAACTGGCTCGGAGTATCCGTGGAGGATCTCTCGGCAGGAATGCCGTGGATACCGGCCGGCTCGGAGGAAGTGTTGCCGTCCAATCCCCTCTTCGACGAATCGCTGGCTGCCGACCTGGCCGTGAGTACAGGTGCCGAACACATCGAGCCTGCCTCGTTCGTTTTGCCCCCCACCGACGGCCCGCGCCTCGTCGATGAGATCCAGCAACAGCTCGGAGAGCGTGGCCTAGAAGGCACATTCGGATCTGTCACGGCCGACGGCTTCCCCAGCTACCGGGGAAGCTTCAACCGCGCCGACGGCGTGGTGTTTCTAGTTGAGTTGTGGGATCTCACTCGGGCCGACGAAGGAGAGGACATGGTGCTGACTTACGTCGCCATATGGTGACCCGCTACCGTATGCGGATGCGTACACCACCAAGAATGATGCCCGCCCTCGTCACGCCGTTCACCGGCAACGGCAACCTCAACCTCAACGCCCACGCCGCCAACCTCACGGCACTCAGCGAGCGCGGAATCACCGGGTTCCTCATCGGTGGCTCGACCGGCGAAGGACCGTATCTCGATAACGGCGAGCGCCGGACCCTGCTGGACACCGCCCGCACGACGCTGGGCAGCACACCCTTCCTGATGATGGGCATCATGTCGGAATCCCTGCGAGGTGCATTGCGCCAGATCGATGAGGCGGCCGACGGCGGCGCCGACGCGGCCCTCGTCCTCACCCCCACCACACTGACCCGCGGACGCGACGAATACGTGGAGGGCTTCTTCAAGGACGTCGCCAAAGCTTCAGCGCTGCCGGTGCTCATCTACTCGGTGCCCCTCTACAGCGCCTACGAACCACCCATCCAGGTCGTCGCCAGGATTGCCGCCCTCGACAACATCGTCGGCATGAAGGATTCGGGTGGGAACCCCGCCCGCAAAGCACAAATCATCGAGGCGACCGGCGACGACTTCGTGCTTTTCGCAGGTTCCTCGAAAGCTATCGCCCTCTCCGTCACCGCCGGCGCCTACGGATCGATCACCGCCTCGGGCAACTATGCGCCCGAACTCGTGCAAGGGCTCGTGCGGAAAGCTCGCCGGTCTGCCACCTCCGCCACGGAAGCCCAGGCACAGCTCACCAAACTCAGCCTCGCCGTCGAGCAGTATGGGGTTCCCGGCGTGAAGGTGGCCGCCGAAGCCGCCGGTCTCACGCCGGGCTCGCCGCGCAAACCGCTCAAGAAGCTGCCGAAACGGCTGGCCGCCCAGGTGCGGTCCGCAATGGGCCTATAGGCGGCGGCAAGGCCGCCGCCGTTCTAGGTTATGGGTTGTAGGTTCTGAGTGCGGGCGGGAGAGCTGGCCAGTGCGCACACGCCGACAACGGCAAAACCTAAAACCTAGAACCCAAAACCCGCTCTGGATGCAAACGAAGCTCTGTATTGGTTGTAAGTTCTGAGTGCGGCCCGCACCGTGGCGACGACAAAACCTATAACTCAGAACCTAGAACCTCTGCGTGGAACCTAGAACCCACAACCTTCTGTGTTCTAGATGAATCTGAATGTCGTGCCGCCGATGACCCGCTCTCCCGGCTCCCGGCCCGTAAGCTCGAAACGATCGATACCCGGTGGGGTGTCGGGGTTGTGCTCCAGGGCGAGGCGAGCCCCACCCGGCCAGACGACCTGGCATTCATCTGCACAGTCGGGATCCGGCGATCCGCCCAGCACCTCGATGAAGAACGCTTGGGCGGCCCCGGGAGCCGGTGTGTTGAGGACAACACGTTCCAGGGTTACGGGATGCGCCGCCCGTTCCGGTGGCTGCGGCCACCACTGGGTCATCGCATGCGGGCGCCCGGCGAGTGAGTCGGCCAGCAACGTTGCCATCGGAGTGTGCATTCCGGGTTGCGCGATCTGGACCACCGTCCCGTGGGCTTCCTTCGGATGCAGAAATGCTTCTTGCCACATCTTGTTGGAGAGGTTGACGTTGATCGGTTGGTACCCGAGGTCTTCGAGACGATCGAGTTCGGCGGCGATGTCCTTCACCTTGAACGTCAGGTGGTGAGGGCCGATACCGCTGCGGGCGAGGAACCGGGCGAGGAAGTCGTTGAGGTGCACGTTGAACGGTTCCAGGAGTTCGACGGTCATCCCGCGGTGGCCATCTCCGAGCCGGATCTGCATGGATCGGAACCCGACGATCTCCCCTCCGTGAATCGGCACACCGCCGAGCTCTCCGACAAGGGCGAAAAGCGTCTCTTTGATGTCGTGCAGACCAATGGCGACGTGGTCGAGGTCAAAACTCATTCGTACTCCGTATTCGAGCAAAGTGAACGCGGCGGGTCCCGCTATTCACGCCGTTGCGTGGGGGCCGCCATGCGGCCCTCACCTCCTGGCTACATCCGATCGATCATCGCCTGGGCAAACTCGGAGGTCTTGACCTCGGTGGCGCCCTCCATCAGACGGGCGAAGTCGTAGGTGACGATCTTTTCGGCAATCGCGGATTCGAGTCCCTTGACGATCAGGTCGGAAACCTCCGGCCATCCCAAATAGCGGAACATCAGCTCACCGGAGAGGATGACCGAGCCGGGGTTGACCTTGTCCATGCCGGCGTACTTCGGGGCCGTGCCGTGGGTGGCCTCGAACACCGCGATGCCCGTCTCGTAGTTGATGTTGCCTCCCGGAGCGATGCCGATGCCGCCGACCTGGGCGGCCAGGGCATCGGAGATGAAGTCGCCGTTGAGGTTCATGGTCGCCAGAACTTCGTATTCCGCCGGCCGGGTCAGGATCTGCTGCAGCATGGCGTCTGCGATCACGTCCTTTACGAGGACCCGATCACCGGGATCGCCTCCGCAGTCGTCCCAGCCGACCGCCCGGCCCTCGAACTCGTCGCGGGTGAGCTCATAGCCCCAGCTCCTGAACGCACCTTCGGTGAACTTCATGATGTTGCCCTTGTGAACCAGCGTCACCGACTTGCGGTTGTTGGCGATCGCATACTTGATCGCCGCCCGCACCAGGCGCTTCGAACCGGTTTCTGAGATCGGCTTGATACCGAGTCCACTGTCGGGCCGGATGTCCCACCCGTAGGCATCGCGCAGGAATTCGATCAGCTTTTTCACGTCGTCGGTGCCGGCTTCGAGTTCCTTGCCGGCGTAGACGTCCTCAGTGTTCTCACGGAAGATCACCATGTCCACCAGTTCGGGGTGCTTCACCGGTGACGGCACGCCGGTGAACCAGCGCACGGGGCGCAGACACACATATAGATCCATGATTTGGCGAAGGGCCACGTTCAGACTGCGAATGCCGCCACCGACGGGAGTCGTCAACGGACCTTTGATGCCGACCAGGTACTCCTGGAATGCTTCGACGGTCTCGTCGGGCAACCACTCGCCCGTTTCGTTGTAGGCCTTCTCTCCGGCGAGGACCTCTTTCCATTCGACCTTCCGTTCGCCGCCGTAAGCTTTCTCAACGGCGGCGTCGAACACGGCCTGAGCTGCTGCCCAGATGTCCGGTCCGATACCGTCACCTTCGATGAACGGCAGAATGGGGTCGTTGGGGACTACGAGTCCGTCGGCTCCCATGGTGATGGCAGTCGCCATGGCTTCACTCCTCTGATTTGATGCCGAAAGGGTAGCCGAGCGAACAGAGGTCCATTTCCGCCCGAAGTCGCGACCCGCGACCCGCGACCCGCGACCCGCGACTAGGGGACGTATTGTTGCTCGATAGCGATCACTTCGCCGTCGAGGATCACAAACCAATACGGCGTCTGCAACATCGCCGCCCCGTAATAGCCGAAATACGGCTCATCCCAGGTGGGGACCTGATCGGTCTCGTAGTCCCATGGAGCCCCGTCGTTGAACAGGCCGAGCCATTCCCCTATCGCCACCTCGACACTGGTCACCTCGACCGGCGATATCAACCACACGGCGACGTCGTCCGCCAGCGGCAGCGTCCTCAGTTGCGGATTGACATTGCGGATGTAGTAGTCGTTCGGAACTCCTTCCTCCACGGACGAAATGACACCGTCCTCGAAGGCCGCCTGATTGGCCTCATCGCCGGAGAGCCATTGCGCGTAGTCGGCCACGATCTCGCCTGCCGACACGGCAGTCAGGAAGCCGAACTCGACGGCGGCGTCGGGTTCGTAGCGGGCGGCGAGTGCAACGGCGGTGGTCGTGCCGGCTGGTGAAGTGGCGATAGCCGTAACGATGTTCGGTCCCGGCACGAGGCTCACGTCGCCGTAGAAGTAGTCGTTCTCGACGGTGGCGGCTCGCTCGAAGACTATCTCTCCCTCGACGTCCGGGCTGGAGACCATGAGGACGACCTCCGACCCCGGGGTGACGTGGCCCGACACCTGCAGCTCAGGACTCGCCACCGCCACCGAATGCCACGGAGCGAAGGGACCGCTGAGCGCGGCGTCGAGGACGATGTCGGGCGAATCGCCAACTGTTGTGGAGGTGGTGGCCGGAGTCGATGGGGTGGCCGGTGACGTGGTCGTGACCACGGAGGTCGTCGTGCCGGCCGCAGCCGAGGTCGACGTCGACGTCGACCCGTCTTCTGGGGCGGCCGCACCACACCCGGCCACGAGGATCAGTGCCACGATGAGTATGCAGGCTTTCTTCATCTCTCAACAACGACCGGGGACGACGGCCGGTTCCCGCGACTACAAGCCGCTTCAGCGGCGGTAACGGTGTTGTGCATCAGCATCGCCACCGTCATCGGACCGACCCCCTTGGGGACCGGCGTCATCGCCCCGGCGATGCCCTGAAGCGCCTCGAAGTCGGCATCCCCGACGAGACCGTCATCGGTCCGGTTGATGCCGACATCGATCACGGTGGCTCCCGGCTTGACGAAGTCGGGGCCGACGAGCTTCGGGACGCCGACTGCGGCGACGACGATGTCCGCCGCACGGGCAACCGCGGCCAGGTTGGGCGTTCGCGAGTGGGCCATCGTCACCGTGGCATCAACACCCTTCTGATTGAAGAGGAGGGCGAGCGGACGGCCGACCAGAAATGAGCGACCGATTACAACGGCGTGACGGCCGGTCACCTCGATGCCGTAGTGCTCGAGGATTCGCATCACCCCGGTCGGGGTACAGGGGGTGAGACCGGGCCTGCCGAGAATGAGCTTCCCGAGATTGCTCGGATGCAGCCCGTCGGCGTCCTTGGTGGGGTCGATGAGGTTGACAGTTCGCTCCCCGTCGAGTCCCGCCGGTAGCGGAAGTTGGACCAGGATGCCGTTGACTGCCGGATCCTCATTGAGGCGGAGAATGAGGTCGTCGACCTCGCCCTGCGAGGTATCGGCGGGAAGTTGATGATGGATCGATTTGATACCGAGGTTCTCGGCAGTGCGCCGTTTGTTGCGAACGTAGACCTCGGAGGCAGGGTCTTCGCCGACCAGAACTGTGGCGAGGCCGACGCTCTTGTCCCGTTTCGCCAGCGCGACGACTCGTGCCGCCACTTCTTCCTTGACGGCCGCCGCCACGACGGTCCCGCTCAACAGTTGGGTCTCGATCATCCTGTTCCCTCTCTTCGTTCTTGCGTCACTCCGGGGCGCGAGAGCCCCATTTCTGACGCAAGAACGGGTCTGGTTAGTGCTTGAAGTGGCGACGTCCGGTGAAGACCAGCGCGAGCCCGCCCGTGTTGGCGGCCGCAATCACCTCCGCATCGCCCTTCGATCCACCCGGCTCGATTACTGCGGTTACGCCCGCCCTCGCCAAGGCCTCGAGGCCGTCGGCGAAGGGGAAGAACGCATCGCTGGCCGCCACCGCTCCGCTAGCCCGGTCGCCCGCCTGGCGAACGGCCCGCTCGGACGCTCCGATCCGGCTCTGGTCACCTGCCCCGATTCCGACTGCCTGACCTCCCCTGGCGATCACGATCGCGTTCGACTTGGTGTGGGCGGCCACCCGCCAGGCGAAGTGGAGATCGCGCATCTCCTCTGTCGTTGGCGGCCGGTCGGATACCACCGCCCATTCGTCGTCCACGCCGGTCGTATCCCACTCCTGACCGACGAACCCCCCATCGACTATCCGCAGATCGAAACCCGGTCGGCGGGGTGATGCGGCGACGATGACCCGCAGATTGGCTTTCGATTCCAGCGGCCCTGCGTCTTCTACTGCGGGGGCGATGACGACCTCGATGAAGCCGGCGGCGGCCATCGCGGTGGCGGTTGCTGCGTCGAGCGGACGATTGAGGGCGATCACGCTTCCGAAGGCCGACTGCGGGTCGGCGTCCCAGGCGAGGCGGAACGCTCCGGCGAGGTCGGCGGCCGTCGCCACACCGCAGGCGTTCGTGTGTTTGACGATGACGCAGGCCGGCTCCTCGAACTCCTGCACGTGCCGCCAGGCTGCATCGGCATCGACGTAATTGTTGAAGGACATCTCTTTGCCCTGCAACTGGGTAGCACTCTCCCACCAGGCCGATTGCCCTAGCGTGCGGAAGGCGGCTCCCGGCTGATGCGGGTTCTCCCCATAGCGAAGTTCGGCCGTGCGCTCGAGGGGCAGCACCATCCGTTCAGGCAAACCATGGTCTACGCGTTCGAACCAGCCGACGATCGCAGCGTCGTACGCAGCCGTCCGAAAGAACGCTTCCCTGGCCAGCCGCCGCCGCAGTGGGGCATCGAGCCCACCGGACTCGACCGCCGCCGCCACCTCTTGGTACTGATCCGGCGCGGTCACGATCCCGACCCAGGCATGGTTCTTGGCTGCGGCCCGCACCAGTGTCGGGCCGCCGATGTCGATCTCCTCGATCGCGTCGCCTTCGGTGACGTTCGGCCGGGCAATGGTCTTCTGGAATGGATAGAGGTTCGACACGACGAGTTCGAACGGCTCGATCCCCTGCTCGGCCAGTTCCCGGCGGTGATGTTCCTCAGCCAGATCGGCGAGGATGCCGCCGTGCACTCGGGGGTGCAATGTCTTGACACGACCCCCCAGAATCTCGGGAGCCCCGGTTACGTCCGAAACCGGCGTCACCGGGAGTCCTGCCTCGGCGAGGAGTGCAGCAGTGCCTCCGGACGAGACGATCACGACATCGGATTCAACGAGGCGGCGAGCGAAGTCGATGAGTCCGTGTTTGTCCGAAACCGACACGAGCGCTCTGCGAACGGGGATACGACTCACGATGAAGCTCCTTCCCACACAACGGTGCGACCTTCAACGCGAAGCCGACCGTGTGCGAACGCCTTGACGACCTCCGGGAAGAGATCGTGTTCTTCTGATTGAATCCGGGCGTGCAGTGATTCCTCGGTGTCCTGCTGATCAACAGGCACCGCGCGTTGGGCGATGATCGGCCCGTGGTCGACGTGCTCGTCCACGAAGTGGACGGTGACGCCGGTGACCTTGACTCCATGATCCAGGGCATCCCGCACACCGTGCGCGCCCGGGAAGGCGGGGAGCAGGGCAGGGTGGATGTTGAGGATCCGGTTCGGAAACCGGTCGACGGCCTCCCGGGTGAGGATCCGCATGAACCCGGCCAGAACCAGCGCCTGAGCTCCTGCCTGCTCGGCGGCATCGCAGACGGCTCCCGTGAACGTCCGACGTGTGGCGGCACCGGCCCAGGGCACAACTCTGGTCGGGATTCCGGCCGCCACCGCCCGCTCGAGACCGCGCACCCCGGGACGATCAGCGATCACCGTGACGATAGAAGCTCCGAAATCGCCGTCAGATGCCGCGGCATCGATGATCGCCTGGAGGTTGGATCCCGATCCAGACACGAGTACGGCGATTGGCAGCTGCATCTGTCCCGAGTGTAGAGAAGCAGCCGGCAGGTCCGGCCGCCCTCAGAACCCGGGGAGGGCCGTCATCGTGGTCGTGCTGACCTCGGTCAGGAAAGAGGCAGGTTCGGGACTCAACGCCTTCCGCTCAGGCGAGTCGTAATAGACCAGCGATGCACCCTCGATCCCGCCCGGATCGTCGGTGGAGACGATCCAGACGAACCGTCTCTCCTCGGGAACGGTCCACACCCCGACAACCTCGAATCCGGCGGCGGTACGCGCCTCGACCACCTTCCCGAAGACCTCGATGAACTCGTCCCACTTGCCGTCCTCGACGACGTACTCCCTGAGCTGAAACTCGGTCGGCATCGTGTCCTCCTGTCTCGTTGCGAGTCGCGGGTTGCGAATCGCGGGTTCTCCTCGAGGGACCGCCAGGTTCAGGCGGCTAGCGCCCCAGGACTGCCTGTGCCAGCTGGGGGACGAGTTCCCCCGCCATGCCATCGAGCTTCACCCTGGCGAGATGGTCGTGTTCCGTCGGTCCGAGGTTGACGATGACCATCGGCACTCCGCGACGGGCCGGTTCGAGGGCCACGTCGGCAGCCGGGAAGACGCCTAGCGTGCTCCCGATCACGAGGACCGCCTCGGCTTGGGCCGCCATGACCAGTGCCGTGCCCCATTCGTTCATGGGGAGCGGCTCTCCGAACATGACCGTCGAGGTCTTGATGATGTCTCCACAGTCGAGACACATCGGATCGGCCTCACCTGCCTCCACTCGCGCCAGCACTTCGGTGGTCGCCCAGTCCTCACCACAGCCGACGCAGTGCGCTCTTCGGATGTTCCCGTGCAGTTCGGCTACATGATCGTCGGATACACCGGCCTCCTGATGCAGACCGTCGATGTTCTGCGTGACGACTCCACTCAGCTTCCCGGCTCTCCAGAGGTCGGTGATGGCGTGGTGGGCACGGTTCGGCCGGACCACCGAACGGGATCCCCACAGCTCACCATCGAGGTGCATGCGCCACCGTCGCTTGCGGAGTTCCGGGTCGTTCAGGTACCGCCCGATCGTGAAGTCGGCAGGATCGACTCTGGACCAGAGCCCGTCGGGTCCACGAAAATCCGGAATCCCGGATTCCGTAGAGATCCCGGCACCGGTGAAAAGGAGAACCCGCCGCGCTCTGTCGAGGATTTCGCAGGCCGCGACGAAGTCGTCTTTCATCGACTCAACGATACCGAAAGTGGCCGTTGCTCGGCTGGTCTGCGTTAGCTGAGGGTTGCTTCATCCATTCAATGCCACATCGATTTGGTCAACGAGTTCCTGAGGCTCCACATACATGGAGCCGCCGTTCTCCTGGGCTCCATAATCACGAAGCCAGGCAATCCCACCGTCACCATCGACCAACACGAACGTATGGCCGGGTTCGCCGGTGGCAACGGCCCATTGCAGCACGTCGTAGGCTTCCGAGACGCTGTGGTCGGCGTCGACCAACATAGGTGTGTCGACCACTCCGACGGCCTCGGCAGCTTGCTTCTGCGTGGCCCCATCATCAAACGCGATGGACACCAGTTCTACGCCCAGAGCCTGAAATCCCGCATCAACTTCCAGATCCACGATCTGTTGCATGCAAGGCGGTCAGCCATCTGCCATATGGAAGAACAACAGGACGGGGGTTCCCGAATAATCGGCCAGAGCCACCGGCGCGCCCAGGGCGTTCTCCAACGAAAAGCCCGGTGCACGGTCCTGAGCGGAGTCTCCGCAACCGGTCACGGCCAGAACGATCGCCGCTACCACCGTCGCCACTCCAACAACTCGCCAGCGTTGCCACATCCGGCCCATATGTTCTCTCCCGCTTGTTCCGACGCTCTCAACACCCACACGCTACAGCAACATAAGAGGAACGGATAACAGCTCATGTCACCTGCGAATAGTCCGAAAGGCCTTGGAGCAACCCACCATTGCCCGCCACTATTCACCCAATATGGTTTCCCCCGGCAGTAACGTTGGGTTCACATGGTTCGGGAATCCATCGCCTATATCGAACAGGTTATCGAGCACCTCGCCTCACCCTCCGACACCCCCGGCGGCGAAGCCGTCACCGACTTCGCCCGCGCCTTTCTCAGACGGTTCCCGGATGAGTGGTCCGCCGCAGTCTCGGAACCGGAGATGGCCGCCCAGATCAGACGGCTGTTCGAGTTCCTCGACGCCAGAGGAACCGATCAGATCGCCGTAAGGGTCTTCGACCCTTCCCTGGAGGAATGGGGATACGACCTCCCCGGCGGCGTTGTGGAAATCGTCTGTGACGACCGGCCCTTCCTGATCGACTCGGTCGGCAACGCCGTTCAGGCCCAGGGATTCAACGTTGAGCGAATCCTCCACCCGGTTATCGGCACGCTTCGTGACGACCACGACCGCATCGTGGACATCCTGCCGGCCCGGGGCGCGGATGTGCGAGAGTCCATCCAGCACATCGAACTCAACCGCCCGGTGGGCGACGACGCACTCGAACTCGAGAACGGCGTGCGGCAAGCCCTCAGTGACACTCTGGCAGCCGTTCGCGACTTTCCGCCCATGCAGAATGCCGTGCGGCGGATGGTGGAATACGCCGCCGAGGGCGCGACCCGCTACCCACCAGAAGAGATTGAAGACGCTCGCAGCTTCCTGGAGTGGCTGCTCGATTTCAACTTCGTGATGCTCGGATATCGCGAGTATCAGATCATCGACCGGCCCGATGGACCGGCGCTCCAGATCGTGGCTGATACCGGGCTCGGCATCCTGGCGGATGACTCGGAGTCAGCCTTCGCCGAGCCGGTCGCGCTGGCCGATCTTCCCGACGATCTACGCGCCCGTCACGTCGAAGGCGAGCTTCTCGTCATCACCAAGACGAACCGCAAGTCGACGGTGCACCGTCCGGACCGCATGGACTACGTCGGTCTGCGCCGTGTGAACCAGGACGGGGACGTTGTCGGCGAAGCACGGCTGCTGGGCCTGTTCACATCGAGGGCGTATATGGCACCCGCTTCGACGATGCCGATCCTCCAACGCAAGCTGCACCACATCATCGAAGCAGAAGATCTCATCGAGGGGTCGCACGATTACAAGCAACTCGTGCAGATCTTCGACAGCTTCCCGAAGGACGAGCTGTTCTCGACGCCGACCGACGAGATCGGGTTCAACATCATGGGTCTCGTCAACCTCGAAGAGCAGCGGCAAATCCGCCTGTTCGTCAGACGGGATCTCTTCAACAGAAGCGTTTCCATTCTGGTTGCGATTCCTCGCGATCGATTCTCTGCGACGGTGCGCAAGAAGCTCGAGGCGCTGTTCATCCGGAAGTTCGGCGGAACCTCATCGGACTTCCGTCTGTCCCTGGGCGAAACGGGCGGCGCCCGCATCCACTTCACGATATGGATCGGCGGAGGCACCGTACCCGAGGTCTCTTTCACCGAGCTCGAGGCAGAAGTCGTCGCGGTCGCCCGAAATTGGGAGGACCGGCTTCGGGAAGTCCTGGCGGAGAGGCTCGGACCGGAACGCGGGAGTCAGCTGGCCGATACGTGGGCGAGCCGGTTCCCGGAGTACTACAAGACGTCGGTACCGATCGATCTATCCGTCAACGATGTCGTCAAGCTCGAGGAGCTCATCACGTCCGGAGTGCCGGTGGTCATCGGACTCCAGAATGAGAACGACCACGGCGAGCTGCTCACCAGGCTGGCCGTGTACCGCAAGGCGGGGAAAATGCAGCTCTCCGCCATCATGCCGGTACTCGAAGCACTGGGGCTCCGGGTGGTCGAAGAGGTCCCGACCCGCATTGCCGACGGTGACGGCTCGGCGTTCATCCACGATTTCGGCGTGTTGGACCTGAGCGGCCATCAACTGGATCTGGATGCATGTGCCGGGAGAGTTGGCGAGGCCGTTCAGGCAATCCTCGCCAGGAAGGCCGAGTCCGACTCTCTCAACCGACTAATCGTGTCATCGTGCCTGACGCACTTTGAAGTTGGGATCCTGCGTGCGTACCGGACCTATTGGCGGCGGGTGAGCTCTTCCTACACGATGCGCTACATCAACGATACATTCGCCGCCCACCCGGACATCGCCCATCTGCTCGTGCAGTTGTTCGATGCCCGCTTCAATCCGGAGGCGGAGCAAGGGCTGGAGCCCGTACTGATCGAACAGATCACTCAAGAACTCGACGCCCTCGAGTCGCTTGAAGAGGACCGCATTCTGCGCGGGTTCCTGCACCTGATCCAGGCAACCGTCCGGACCAACACCTATCGCACGGACCGGCAATCGCTCAGCTTCAAGTTCGATTCAGCCCGCGTGCCAGAGATGCCTCTCCCCCACCCGAAGTTTGAGATCTTCGTCTACGCACCGGAGGTGGAAGCAATCCACCTCCGGGGTGGCTTGGTGGCACGCGGCGGCCTGCGGTGGTCGGATCGCAGGGAGGACTACCGCACAGAAGTACTGGGCCTCATGAAGGCTCAGATGACCAAGAATGCCATCATCGTGCCCACCGGATCCAAGGGCGGCTTCGTGCTCCGCAGACCCCCATCCGACCGGGCGAAACTCGCTGAGGCGGTCACATCCGCTTACAGCATCTTCATCCGGGGCATGCTCGACATCACAGACAACCTCGTAGCAGGCAAGGTCGTACACCCCGCAGAGGTCCGTATCCATGACGGCAACGACCCGTATCTGGTGGTGGCAGCCGACAAGGGCACCGCCAGGCTCTCGGACACTGCGAATGCCATCGCGGCGGAGTACGGCTACTGGCTCGGTGACGCCTTCGCCTCCGGCGGATCGGCAGGTTACGACCACAAGGCACTCGGCATCACGGCCAAGGGCGCATGGGAGTCGGTCAAGTACCACTTCTGGGAGGACGGGATCGACACCCAGAACGATCCAATCACGGTGGTCGGCATCGGAGACATGTCGGGTGATGTCTTCGGGAACGGCATGCTCATGTCCCGGACGTTGGGACTCATTGCAGCCTTCGATCACCGCCACATCTTCGTTGATCCCGACCCCGATCCCGTGGCAACGTTCGCCGAGCGCGAGCGTCTCTTCGCGCTTCCGGCCTCCTCCTGGGAGGATTACAACCGCGACCTCCTCTCGCCGGGTGGCGGCATCTATCCCCGCAGCCTCAAGCGGATCGACCTCTCCCCCGAGGCCCAGGAGGCTCTGGACGTTGACCGATCTGAGTTCACACCGAATGAACTCATCTCGGCGATTCTGCAAGCGCCCGTCGACCTGCTTTGGAACGGTGGCATCGGCACATATGTGAAGGCGAAATCCGAAACCAATGCAGAAGTTGGCGACCGCCCCAACGATCCCGTCCGAGTGAACGGACGGGACCTGCGCTGCAAGGTCGTGGCCGAAGGAGGCAACCTTGGATTCACCCAGCGGGGTCGCATCGAATTCGCAGCCACAGGCAAGATCAATACGGACTTCATCGACAACTCCGGTGGCGTGCACTGCTCAGACCGGGAAGTGAACCTGAAGGTGCTGCTCGGGTTGGCAGAGGAGCGCGGCGACCTGACTCGAGAAGCGCGCGATGAACTCGTCGCCTCTGTGGCTGATGATGTCGTTGAAGCCGTCCTGTATGACAACTTCCTACAAGCGCAGATCCTGTCACAGGAACTCGAGCAGTCGCCGCGACAAATCGAGGCGTACGAAGATCTGATGACAATGCTCGAGACCGCCGGCCTGCTCGACCGTGCGATCGAAGGGGTGCCAACTGCCGAGGAACTCAACGACCGTGCCACGCGCCAACTCGGATTGACGCGACCAGAACTCGCCGTGCTGCTTGCCTACTCCAAGCGGAGCCTGGCCGACGCGCTCATGACCACCGGCCTGCCCGACGAAGCTCAGTATGTCTCGGACCTGTTGGGGTACTTCCCGCAAGCAATTCGAGAACAATTCGGCGACCTCATCGAGAGACACCCGCTCAGGCGCGAGCTGCTGACAACGATTCTCGCCAACGAGTTGGTCAACTCGGAAGGCATCACCTTCGTGACCCGGTTGATGAATGAAACCGGCTCGACGCCCGCCGACATCGTCGGCGCCTTCCGCATAACGCGAGAAGTAACCGGCGCCTCCGCCAGGTGGGAGGCAGTCGAACAGCTCCGGGCGGGGGTGGATATCGACATACAGCGCCGGCTGATGTTCGGTGTCGACGAGTTGGTTGAGGCACTAACCCGCTGGTACTTGACGCGGCCGGGCCGCGAAGAGCCGGCCGTGGCGATCGCAGAGACCAAGACCGCCTTCGCCGATCTCGCCAAAGCGATCGCCACCGTCGGACCGGTGCTCTGGAGTCGGGAGAGGGAGGGAGCCGTCGAGGCGCTGATGGAGGCGGGCGTTCCAAAGGACATAGCCAGACGTCACGTGTTCCAGAAGGAACTCATCCACGGTCCCGACATCATCGAGCTTGCTCGCGACACCGGTTATCCTCTCCTCGACGTTGCCCGAGTGTTCTTCCTGATCGGACAGGTCTTCGAACTCGACTGGCTGGAAGGCCAGGTGGCCGGGTTGCCGATGGTGACCCGCTGGCAGCGCTGGGCGACCCGAACACTCGACGATGACCTCATTCGGCTTCGCCGCGACCTGGCCGGTTCTGTGCTGATGACGATCAAGCCGTCCGATCCCGACGACATGGTCGCCGGCTACCTCCATGAGCACGACAATGGCCTCGTTCGCCTCAGGCGATTCATCGCGACACTCGAAGCCGACGGCGTTGACGACGCCGCCATGGCCATTGTGGCAATCAGACAGGTGCGTGCCTTCGTCGGAATCTCTTGACAATCCCCACTCTGAGCGCGAGAGTAACCACACGGGGCGGCTAGAGCAGAGGTTGTGTGATGCAATTTCGTGGCCGTCTACGTTCACCCGAGGACCAAGGTCCCGGGCTACCCGTCAATGTGATCCTCGATGACCACGGGCTGACAATCGAAGCCGACGGTGAGAGAGTCGGAAAATGGAGCCTGTCCGATGTCTCAGCATCACGCACCTCGAGCGACCAGTTTTCGATGTCGTTTGGCGATGAACACATGATGTTCGAAGCCGAGGACATCCTGTCCTTCTCGTACGAGGCCCTCCCCCATATCGATGGACGACGAACACGAGCCGGAATGCTGACCAAGATCCGCGCGGCGTTGGCAGCACCTGAGACGCCGATTCCCGTGCGCAGCATCGATTTGAGGGCTGATCCTCACCTCGAGGTCGTTTCCAACCTTCCAGACACAGCGGTGGCATCGGAGATCAAAGTCCTGAACACAGAGCATTGCCGTGGAACCCGCCGCGACGGCCAACCGTGTCGCTCGGGCATCGTCTTGGAATCGGGCTTCTGCGCATCGCACGACCCCAATCGATCGACCACCCGTGGCGTCCCGGTGGAGGATCCATCTTTGGCCTCCGTCTTCCGCCAGCTGAAGCGGGCGGTTGGTGAGGTGCGCGCCGGTCGGATGGACGCGGAGACGGCGTTGGCTCTGGCCAGCCTGGCCAGAGCGATGTGCGCCACGATCGATGCCGATGAAGCCATTCAGGAGGCACCAAGAGCCGGGGCCGCCTATCTACGGAGGGCGACATGAGAGGGATCCATCGCAAGCGCTTCCGTGGGCGTATCGCGCCCATCGACCGACCGGATCTAGACCTGGATATCGAACTCTGGGTCGAAGAACGAGGTCTCACACTGGCGCGCCGTGACAAGCCGCTCGGCACATGGCCGATCGGGTCGGTCGAAATCGATCGAGTCGGCAGCTCACGGTTCGTAATCACATTGGACGGTGAGCACTCGGCCTTCATCGCCCACGATCCGATCGCCTTTTCCTATGAGGGACTCAAAGCAATCGCCACCGCCAAGGAGAAGACGAAAAAGAGCTACTCCGGCCGGTTCAAGCGGCACAAGGATCCCATACCGTCACTCAAGGCGATTCTGGTCGCCAGGGTCCACGGCCTCGATCAAACCACCGAACCGGCACCACCGAGTCCGACTGTCGAGCTGCCGCCGCCCGTTGACGTCCACCGTCCTGCCCACATCACCGCTCCGGCCGCGCCGAGAGTCCAGGAGTCCGTCGCCTCGGAGCCCGCAGATCCATACGCACCGGAGCCCGACACGGGCCTACTCGAGCCGGAGCCCGCAGATCTCGTCGAGGTGGCGCCCGGCATCCGTCGCCACCCTGGAGTTCTCGATCGAGTTAGGAATGCACGAAGTGGCGTCATCCACGAGCACTTGTTCACACAGCACGCAATCTCCGGCGGTTTGGTCCGGAGAGTCTGCAACGAGTGCGGTCACGTGTCGATCGACCTGAGCGAGTGAAAGAGGTTCTAGGTCATAGGGTTCTAGGTCATAGGTTCTAGGTTTTTCCACCGCAACGAAGGGCTAGAACCTAGAACTCAGAACCTAAAACCTCTTCTCTAGATGACTTTGTCGTTCGCGCCTGCGAACCGGCGGAGGATTTCTGTCTGGCCCCGAGAGTCTGCAACGAATGCGGTCACGAAAGAGGTTCAAGGTCATAGGTTCTAGGATTTTGGTTCTAGGTCATAGGTTCTGGGTTTTTTCACCGCAACGAAGGGTTAGAACCTAGAACTCAGAACCCATAACCTCTTCTCTAGATGACTTTGTCGTTCGCGCCTGCGAACTGGCGGAGGATTTCTGTCTGGCCGGTGTGGTAGGTGTCGTGGAAGTAGAAGAAGC
>JAHEDK010000018.1 GCA_024641245.1 Actinomycetes bacterium | reverse complement strand
AAACATCAACGGACCCATCACCATCCGCCACCTTGATGTTGAGGATCCTGGCACCGGGAGCAACTCCGTAGAAGTCACGCGTGTCTTCCCGGGTCGGATTTGAACCACTGGTGTTGCCGGCAATGATGCCGGCCATGTGAGTGCCGTGCCCGAACGTGTCCAGATAGCGCAGGTCGGGATCTTGCGACTCAAAGGACAGATCGGGACCGTTGATCACCTTCCCCACACCGCTGAGACCCAGCACCGGCACCACCCCGGAGTCGATCAGCGCCACCGTCACACCCTGACCAGCCCCATATGGCCATACGGCGACAGACTTTATCGCCTCTGCGTTGACGTGATACATCGATCCGTCCAACGTCGATACGTACCGTGTATCACCGAACGTGACCGTTCCGTCGCCCGAGGGAGCCGGATCAGACGTGGTACCGCCATCAGACTTGGGCGGCTTGCCCATCAACTGGACGGTCCCATCGGGAGTGACGGCAGCCACCCCAGGCATGGCTTCGAGTGTTGCCATGGCCGACTGCGGCACTTCGGCGGTGAAACCGTTGATGATCGGGAGGTCGGTAAGGACGGTTCCGCCCAGCATCTCAACAAACTGCTCAACCGAACCATCGGCACCGGTCGTCTTCTCGACAATCACCTGGAGCAACGGCGAATCATCGGCCGAAGAAGGCATCGGAGTGACCAGCGCGGCGATCATCGCCACCACGAGCAGCACCGCCAGGTACCAGCGGCGCGTTCCTTCCCTTTTGACCGAATGAGTTTCGTTCACGCTCAGACCTCCCAGATCCAATGGACTAGTTATCGGGAAACGGACCGAAAACCCGCGGGTCGTTGCCGGCGCACACGGAATTACTAGTTACCAGAGAGATCGGCGTGAAGCTCAGATTGGCATTTGGCCCTTGGCCCTAGGAGTCCGAGGCGAAATCCGCCGGCGCAGAGAGAAGCCCCCGGGGAGGGTGCCGGGGGCTCATCTGGTTGAGTGACTCTGCTTTCAGTTGTACCGGGGTCTCGGTCCGTCCCAGCTGACACCCGACCAGGCGCTGGCGCTCCAGGACAGGCCGCTCCAAGAAAGTCCGGACCAGGAGAGTCCGCTCCACGAGAGACCGTTCCAGGTCATGTCCGACCACGACAGGCCGGACCACGTGAGACCACTCCAGGACAGACCGGACCAGGACACGCCGCTCCAGGAGACACCGCTCCAGGAGACTCCGGACCAGGAGACTCCCGTCCATTCGGAACCGTTCCAGGTGCCGCCGTCCCACGCCCGCTCGTACCAGGCATCCGAAGCATGCCGGGTGCTGTCGAACAGCTGGCCGAAGATGTCGATCTCACCCTGGAGCACGACCCCGTCGGGACCTTCGAGATGGAACGAACCGCGTGAGGCGTCAATCGAACCCTTGCCGTTGGACCAGGTGTAGGGAGTTGTCCCGGACGGGTTCTTCCGCTCCTTCACGGCGGCACCGACGTCGATCAATCCGGCACCCTGGCAGCGCGGATGCTCTCCGGTGAGGTAATGCGCCGTTGATGTCAGCAGATTCTTCACCTGGTAGGCGTTGAGGTTCGGCTTCGAACTCAGGATCACTGCTGCTGCCCCCGATACAACAGCGGCGGCTTGAGAAGTGCCGGTTCCTCTGAACAGCCGATCATTGACGGCAGCGTTCGGATAGTCGATATCTGCGTGCGATCCGGGGTTGCGCAAGCTGACGATCGAGACGCCGGGTGCCACCACGTCGACCGAGCGGCTCTTTGTACCGCAGTTCGAGAAGTCGGGCACGTTGTCGTCGGTCGTGACTGCGGTGCCTTGCGTGTTGAGGGCACCGACCGCGATCACGTAGGGGTCGAGAGCCGGGTTCCGGAGGGGATCGACGTTGCCGTCGTTTCCGGCCGCCACTACGACCACGATCCCGTTCCATACCGCCTGTTCGACCGCATGGGCGAGCGGGTCGAGGAGGTAGCTCTGCGAACTGTCGGTACCGAATGACAGGTTGATGACCCGCACGTTCATCCCGTTGTCGTTACGATGCTGCACAACCCAGTCGACCGCCGCGATCACCTGTGAAACATCGACCGAACCTTCGCGGTCTGCAACCTTGATATTGAGGATCCTGGCGCCAGGCGCAACACCAAAGAAGTCGGTCTTGCTGGGATTCCTGGGACTGGTGAGACCGAAATCGTTGCCGGCGATGATGCCGGCCATGTGGGTGCCGTGCCCGAATGTGTCCAGATACCGGAGATCGGGATCCTGGGACTCGAACGACAGATCGGGACCGTTGATCACCTTCCCCGCACCGCTGAGACCCAGCACCGGCACCACCCCGGAGTCGATCAGCGCCACCGTCACACCTTGACCCGTCGCACCCGAAGACCAGGCAGCCGAAGCTCCAATCGCGTCGTTGAGGACGTGATACATCGAACCGTCGAGGGTTGCCGCGTATTTCATGTCGCCAAACGTCACCGATCCGTCTCCGGTCGGATCAGGATCATTCGTTTCTCCACCCGGCTTGCCCATCAACTGGACGGTCCCATCGGGAGTGACGGCAGCCACCCCAGGCATGGCTTCGAGTGTTGCCATGGCCGACTGCGGCACTTCGGCGGTGAAACCGTTGATGATCGGGAGGTCGGTAAGGACGGTTCCGCCCAGCATCTCAACAAACTGCTCAACCGAACCATCGGCACCGGTCGTCTTCTCGACAATCACCTGGAGCAACGGCGAATCATCGGCCGAAGAAGGCATCGGAGTGACCAGCGCGGCGATCATCGCCACCACGAGCAGCACCGCCAGGTACCAGCGGCGCGTTCCTTCCCTTTTGACCGAATGAGTTTCGTTCACGTTCAGACCTCCCAGATCTATGGGTTGGATATCGGGAAGTCGGCAGAAAACCCGCGGGTCGTTGCAAGCACACACATGATGACTAGTCACAGACTGAAGCAGGTCTGGGCTTAACTTCTGCTGTCTTGCCCACGCGGCGCGCTTGTGCGGCCGCTCGGAGCACGCCAGCGTCTGTGAACAGGCAAGACTTTGCACATGTTCGCGAGCGCGTAGGATCTTCCAACTTCTCGCGAGAGCATCTCCGGATCAATGGTGTGACGACCGGGCGAAGCACGGCCGCGCTCGGGTGCTGCGCGACATCCCTCTGCCCGCCTATCCTCCGCTCGACCTTGAACCGAATAACCGCCCTTCGCCGCAGGTTCCGCCCAACCCCGGCGCGCCCGGAGAAACTGGGAACCTTCCTCGGCGTATTCACGCCCTCGATTCTCACGATCCTGGGTGTCATTCTCTTCCTGCGAACCGGGTGGGTAGTCGGCAACGTCGGGTTGCTCGGGGCGGTCGGCATCGTCGTGATCGCCAACGCGGTGACGTTCGCCACTGCGTTGTCGGTGAGCACGGTGGCCACCAATATGCGGGTGGGAGCGGGTGGCGCCTACTACATCATCTCTCGCAGCCTCGGAGTAGAGATCGGTGCCGCCATCGGCATCCCCCTCTTCCTTGCCCAGGCCTTCAGCGTGACCCTCTATGCATTCGGTCTGGCAGAGAGCTTCCAGCTGATCTGGCCGGATCTCCCGCTCCGGCCGACCGCCACCATCACGGTGCTGCTGGTTGCGCTGCTGGCCGCCCGCGGCGCCAATCTCGCGCTACGGCTGCAATTGCCGATCATGGGCGGCATCTTGCTGGCGCTCGTTGCACTGGGCATCGGAGTGGTTCGCAACATGCCGGACACCGTGGACTTGGCCGGATCCCCCGGTGGATTGGGTTTCTGGCCGGTGTTCGCAGTGTTCTTCCCGGCGGTCACCGGAATCATGGCCGGCGTTTCACTCTCGGGCGATCTCGAGCGTCCTGAACGATCGATCCCGCGCGGATCGATTGCGGCGGTGCTCGTTGGATTCGTGGTCTATCTAGGCGTCGTTGTCGCCCTGGGCCTGGCGGCCGGCCCCGAGGAGTTGCTCAACGACAACCTGCTGTGGTTCACGCTGGCGGGCGGCCTCGGCTTCCTCATCTTCCCGGGATTGTGGGGAGCCATCTTCTCCTCGGCGGTGGGAAGCATCCTCGGTGCCCCGCGCACCCTCGAGGCGATGGTCAACGATCGGGTGCTTCCCCGGATGGTCGGTAAGCAGATCCGGCGCATCGACGGTCCCGGGGTACCCCTCTTGATCTCCATCGCCGTTGCGCTTGGAGCCGTTGCCCTTGGAGACCTCAACGCCGTCGCCCCCGTGTTGACCATGTTCTTCCTGACGACCTACGGGATGGTCAATCTCGTTGCCGGCATCGAGCGGCTCACCGGAGACCCATCCTTCCGGCCATCGCTGAAGATTCCCTCCTGGATTTCACTGGCTGGGGCATTCGGATGCTTCTGGGTCATGTTCCTCATCAACCCGCTGGCACTGGCGGTCGCCGTCGTCGTTGAAGTGGGCGTGTATCTAATAATGCGTCGTCGCGCTATGGCGGCCCCCTGGGGCGACCTGCGACGGGGAGCGTTGATGGCACTGGTGCGCTCGACCGTGCTCCAGCTTCGCCGTCTACCCGAGGACCCGCGCAACTGGCGGCCGAACATTTTGCTGTTCGCGGGCGACCCCAGAAAGAGGGAGTCGCTCGTCCGATTCGCGGCCTGGCTCGTCCAGGACCGCGGCATCTTGACTGTGAGCGACCTGCAAGTTGGGGTCCTTGAAGAGCTCGGCCCGTCGGTCAGGGAACGAACGGCCGCCCTGAACCGTGACCTGGATGAGATGGGTGTGGTTGCTTTCGGAGAGGTCGACGTCGTCGAAGACTTCTCCACCGGTGTCATCCACGTTGCCCAGGCCAACGGCATTGCGGGTATCTCATCCAACACGGTGATGTTCGGATGGAGCGACAAGACCGACCGGCAGGCAGACGTGCTTCGCATCATCGAGCGACTCGCCTCCATCGGGATCTCGGCAGTGATCTGCCACCCTCAAGATTTCTCGTCTCGCAAGCGGAGACACATCGTGGTGTGGTGGGGCGGTCTCCAGAACAACGGTGACATGCTGGCTCTGCTCGCCCACCTCATCTCGCTCAACGTCGAGTGGCGCGATGCCGCAATCACCCTCAAGAGCATCGCCACCTCCGAGATGATGATGCAGAGGAATCGATCGCTGCTCGAGCGCGTCATTGGAGCGGCTCGCATTGATGCCCAGATCGAGATCCTGCCCAAGTCGAACGAGCTCTCCATCAGCGAGCTGATCTTCCGGGAGTCACAGAATGCAGACGTCGTCCTGATGGGCCTGCGCGCCACCGCGCAAGGCGACGAGGCTGACTATGCCCGTCGCATCGAGGGGCTCGCCGATGGTCTCCCGTCCGTCTTGTTCATCCGATCGGCCGGGACGTTCCGGGGCCGTCTCCTCGGAGAGCAACCGGATGAGATAAACGGCCGTAATCTCAGCACGGCGGAGTGACCCCCCGACACATGGTTTTCTCCGCAATACTGTGGCGCGTGACGCGCCATTGCATTGCGGAGAAAAGGGAATTGTCCGTATGAACCGGGGTATGGCGCTCGGCGTGGGGGCATACCTGCTCTGGGGAATCCTCCCGATCTATTGGAAAGCTCTCGAGACGGTCGGCGCGGTCGAAATCCTCGCCCATCGGATCGTCTGGTCGATGGTGCTGCTCACCGCCCTGGTGGGCATCCGCCGGTCGTGGCCGCAGATCCGTAATCTCAGCCGCCGCTCACTGATACGGCTGCTCATCGCCGGCGCATTGCTCACCGTCAACTGGGCGACGTACATCTGGGCCGTCAATAACGGCCACATCGTCGAAGCCAGTCTCGGGTATTTCATCAATCCCCTTTTGAATGTGGCGTTGGGCGTGATGATCCTACGAGAGCGGCTCGATCCCGCTCAGTGGCTGGCGATCGGAGTGGCCGCAGCCGGTGTCGTCTACATGACGATCACGGTCGGTTCGGTTCCGTGGATTGCCCTTGTGCTCGCTACCAGTTTCGCACTGTATGCCTTCCTGAAGAAGCAGATGGTGGCGCTCGGTCCCTTCGAGAGCCTGACCGTTGAGATCGCGCTGGTACTGATCCCGGCAATGGCGTTCCTGGTCATCCTGGCCGCCGGGGGATCCGGTTCGTTCTGGGTGGCGGGGACTCACACCACGGTTCTCTTGCTGCTGACCGGACTGGCGACGGCGCTCCCACTGCTGCTGTTCGGCGCAGCAGCCACTCGGATTCCGCTTTCGACTATCGGTCTCCTCCAGTACATCGCCCCGACCATGCAGTTCCTGATCGGCGTGTTCGTGTACGAGGAGATCGTCGGCAGGGATCGTCTGATCGGTTTCGTCCTGGTCTGGATCGCGCTGGCGATCTACACGGGCAGCGGACTGGCTCGACACCGGCGAACCGTAACGCAACCCCTCGTGGCCTAGACAGGTACGTCTGCGGTTCAGGACTTCACCGCCAAATGGTCCTCCTCGCCCTTCAGTCTGCGCCGATTCCACCTCGTATCGAACAATCCACGTCTCTACCCCCAAGGTCGCCGCCGAACACGTAGGGTGAGTAACAATGGTGTGGGAGGCGCCGGTATGCCGGTGCCAAGGAGGTGAACGAGGTGCGACGTTTCGACGTGGCGGCGTATACGGGCGTGGTGGTTCTGATCATGTCGGCTGCTTGTGCAGCAGAATCGACGCCCCTGACATTGGCTCCAGTTTCGGAGTCTGTCCGCCTGGCGGCCAGCGACCCGACGGCATCGACGGTTATGCCACTCCCGGAGGTCGAGGAGCCCCGGACTGAGTTCGAGACGCTCGACCCCGACCGCTTCAGTGATCCGACGGTGATCGACAACCCCTACCTCCCGTTCGAACCTTGGACGAAGCTCGTCTACAAGGGGTTCACGAACGAGTTGGAAGTGATCGAGCACCGGGTCGTTTACACGGTTACGGACATGACCAAGGTCATCGATGGGATAGAGACGCTCGTGGTCTGGGCTCGCGACTACAGCGCCGGAGAACTCGCCGAAACGGAACTGGCGTTCTTTGCTCAGGACGACGACGGCAATGTGTGGCGAATGGGCGAGCATCCCGAAGAGTACGACGGCGGCGCGTTCGTCGACGCTCCCACCTGGATTTCCGGCATCGCCGGTGCTCACGCCGGCATCGCCATGCGGGGCGATCCGCAAGAGGGATCGCGCAGCTACTCCCAGGGATGGGGACCGGCCGTCGAATTCATCGATCGCGCGGTCGTCGGCGGGTTCCAGGACGAGACGTGCGTCGTCGCCGGATGCTACGAGGATGTCCTCATCATCGACGAGTTCAACGTCGAAGAACCGGGGGCGTTCCAGCACAAGTATTTCGCGCCGGGCATCGGGAACGTCAAGGTCGATTGGAGTGGATCAGACGAGGGTCGTGAGGAGCTAGAGCTCGTTTCGGTCACGGCGTTGAATGGCGCCGATCGAGCGGTGACGCGAGTTGCAGTCCTGGAACTGGAGGCTCATGCGTACGAGATCAGTCCCGACGTCTATGGATTGACTGATCCGATCAGCGGGTAACGAACTCGGCTCACGGAACCAGGTCGTACCCGAATGCCACCAGCAGCAGGGACTGATCCTGAATGAGACCGATGCCGGGTGCATACGTCTTGAACTCACGTTCACCCGGCTTGAGGGCCGATCCCTCCTGAGTTCGCAGGCAGTCCGAGAACGTGCCCGCCGGCGTCTCCAGCGCGTGCGTGAGGCTCACGACCTCGGCCCGATCCATGGCAACTTCGGGAGCGACCTCCTGAAAATACCTCATCCCAATCGATGGCGTCGCCGGCATGATGAGACCGGCCCGGGCACCGTCCTCGCCGGCCAGCCATTCTCCTGCATGGCCGACGGCCTCCCCATCCACATAATCGTCAACCTCCTCCCCGAAGTAGAAGACGTCATCCGTCGCCGCACAGGTGGCGAAGAAATTGCGCGAGACCTCGATGAGCCGGTCGCCCCTCCATTCACGTTCCTCGACGATCCGGGTTTCGACTCCGTCGACCGTCGAAGTCTCATCGAGCACGGTGATCACAAGGCGCTCGGCCGCACTTTCGAGTACCAGCTGGAAGCCCGGTTGGAGGACGAAGAAGTCGTTGCCGCCGACGGTTAAGAGCTCGCACTGTTCGATCGCGAACTCGCTCTGCCAGGACGGGTCCTGCACCGCCGCCACCGACGAACCCGGCGCTGGCCCCCTTGTGCTCGGTGACGCGTCGGTGCCGGGAACCGCGTTCGTTCCCGGCATTTCGTTGGGGTCCGGGGCCGGCTCCGCGGCCGGCACTGTGTAGGCGTCGCGCTCATCGTCCCTTGCCGGTACCGTATCCGCGCGGCACCCGGCGCAAAGAAGGGCAACCGCCATACCGGCCACACCCAGCCTCTTGCGAGCTCCGTACTTCACGACATCGCTTCTCGAGTTCGATCAGTCCTTCAGGCAGTCGCCTCCGGTATTAGCGAATCTACCCCTCCTGCCGGTCCGCGACGTTTCGCATAGCGGAGGTAGAGGCTCGGCACGACGAACAGGTTGAGCAACGTAGCAGTGATGAGGCCGCCGAGGATGACGACGGCCAGCGGATATTCGATCTCCTGGCCCGGGATCTCGCCGCGTACCACCAGTGGGACGAGCGCCAGGCCGGTCGTGAGCACCGTCATCAGAATCGGAACGAGGCGCTCCGATGCGCCCTGCAGAACGAGCGCCGGCCCGAACGCGACACCCTCCTCACGTTCGAGGTGCTGGTAGTGACTGATCAACATGATCCCGTTGCGAGCAACGATGCCCAGGACTGTGAAGAACCCGACCAGCGACCCCAGCGAGATCACACCGCCCGCCATGTAGGCCGCCATCACACCCCCCACGAGCGCGACCGGCAGAGTCAGGAACGACAGCAAGGCAAGTCGCCCGGAACCGAAAGAAGCATTCAACAACAAGAAGACGCCGACCGCGGCCATCACCGCGATCGTCATCATGCGTTGGGAGGCGTCTTGGCGCTCGCTGAACTCGCCCAGCAGTTCGGCGTGATACTCGGCCGGCCACTGGAAGGTATCCAGCCTATCCTCGAGGTCATCGACTACTGCTCCCAGGTCACGGGTTCCATCGAGATTGGCGCCAACGTCGATGCTTCGTGACAAATCCTGGTGGTGGATCTTGTTCGGGACCGCCGCGATGCTGACATCTGCTACGTCGTTCAGCAGAACGTATTGACCACTGGGCGTGTCGAGCAGGAGGTTCTTGACGTCGGTGAGACTCCGCCGGGTTTCAGGAGTGCTCCACACCTGCACGTCGTAAGCCTTGCCCTCCCAGAAGATGTCGCCGGCTTCCTCACCCGAGATGAGCCGTGCTGCGGCCCTGCGCACATCTCCCGGTTTGATACCGAACTGCTGGGCAGCCTCTAGATCGACCTCGACTCGAACCTGCGGGATATCCTCTTGAAACGACACGTGATTCTCTTTGACGCCGGGGATGGCGCCGAGGATCTCGTTGACTTCGGCTGCGGTATCTCGCAAGACCTGCAGATCAGGTCCGAATACGCGGATCGTGATGGGTTCACTAGACCCTGTCAGTACCTCCCGGATCCGTTCCTTCAGATAGGTCTGGACGTCCCGATACAGCCCCGGATAACCATCGACGACCTCCTGGATCTTTGCCACGGTCTCGTCGTAATCCACGGCCGGATCGACACTGACCCAGTTCTCACCGAAGTCGATGCCCACCACTTCATCCATTAGGAGGGCCTGCCCGATGTGGGAACCGGCATTGCGTACTCCGGGGATGGTGAGCAACTCCCGATTCACCTCCTCGGTTATGCGCACCATTTCGATCTGACCCGTTCCCGGCTTGGTCAGCCAGTGCATCAGGAAGTCCCGCTCTTTGAAGTCGGGAAGGAGCGACTGACCGAGCAGAGGAACGATCACAACTCCGACCATGGCCGCCGCTGCAACGGTCGCATAGGCCCCCCGGGGTTTGCGGATGATGCCCTCGAGCACCCGGGAGTACCAGCGCTTGAGGGGCGGCACCAACGGTGAGCCACGATGCATCAACGATTTCGGGTTTCTGAACAGAATGAGGCTGAGGGCCGGCGTCACGGTGAGAGCGACTGCCATCGACGCGAGCAACGCCAGCGCATACGAAGTGACGAGGGGTCGGAAGAATGCTCCAGACAACCCGCTCAAGGCGAAGATCGGTGCGATCGCGACCACCTCGATCAAGGTGGCGTAGACGATGGCGCTGCGCACCTCGAGTGAGGCGTCGAGAATGACCCTGGCCGTCGAACGGGTCCCGCCCTCAGCCCGATGCTGTCGAAGGCGGCGGACGACGTTCTCGATATCGATGATTGCATCGTCGACGATGTCGCCCAGGGCGATCACCATCCCGGCCAGAATCATTGTGTTGATCGTTGCCCCGCGTAGGTCCAGCACGAGGCCCGCCGCCACGAGTGAGAGCGGAATCGCCAGGACGCTGATCAGCGCCGTCCTCCATTCATACAGGAAGGCGCCGAGAATCAGGATCATGAGAATGGCACCGAGGAACATCGCGATCGCGAGGTTGTTGATCGACTCCTCGATGAAGGTTGCCGGCCGGAAGATCTCCGCATCGATAGAAATGCCGGGCAGACCCGGCTGCAACTGCTCCAACGCCGCTTCCACTCCCCTCGTCACTTCGAGGGTGTTGGCCCAGGGAAGCTTCTCCACGATCAACATCAGGCCCGGCCCGTCGTTGATCACGGCATCGCCGTTGAGTAGTTGATGGTCCCTCACCAACTCTGCAACGTCACCCAGCAGCAGCGTTTCACCGGTGGTGGTCGGCACCGGCAGGGATGACAGGTCTGCTGCGGTGATGATGGGTGGAATGTGCATGACGTTCAGGCGCTCGCCGTTCGACTCCACCCAGCCACCCTTGCCGATGATGTGGCCTTCCGAATGCAAGTAGAGCCCCGCCGCCAGTGCGTCCGAGGTACTGGTAGCCACCGCGTCGAGGGTGACCGCGTTGTCGCGTAGCCGGTCCGGATCGACCTGCACCTGCAGCATCTCCAGCCGTTCTCCCCAGATAGGGACGTTGGCAACGCCCGGCACCTGCAAGAGACGTGTCCTGATCGTCCAATAGGCCACCATCGACATGTCGATGAGGTCGAGTTCAGGGTCCTCGCTGGTCAAACCGATCTTCATCACCCGGCTCGTCGAGGAGAGCGGCTGGATCATCACCGGCGGACTCGCCCAAGTGGGAAGCGTCGGCCCGACCACAGAGATACGCTCGTTGACGAGCTGGCGAGCGTCGAGAAGATCTGTCCCCCGCTCAAAGATCATCAGTATCGACGAAAGCTGCTCGACCGAGTTCGAACGGATCTCATCGAGCCCGGGGATTCCGGCCAGTGATTGCTCTAGTGGGATTGTGACGAGGGCCTCGACTTCCGAGGCCGATAGGCCGAGCGACGGTGTCTGGACCTCGACGCGTGGTGGAGCGAACTCCGGGAAGACATCGATCTGCGTGTCCTGGAGCTGCTGGACCCCGAAGAACATGAGCCCGGATGCGATCGACATGACGATGAACCGGTATCTGAGACTCGAACCGACGATCCAACGAAACATACCGACCGCCTATTTCCCGATTCCGAACTCGGCGCCGTACAACTCCGGAACACCACGGATCACAACCGATGTCCCTAAGGCAGGGCCGGAGACGTAGGAAGCTTGGAAGTCGTCTTCCACGACTTCGGTAATTTCATGCCGCACGTACTGCAGGGGCGCCGGATTGGTGTAAACCCAATGCAACCCATCCGGAGTGATGATCAGCGCTGCGCTGGGCACATATAGTGTCCCGTCCGGCGTCGCCTGGACGGTGGCCGTCTGAATATCGAGGCGCTCTGCGGCCGATTCCGTCAGCGTAAGACGCTGCAAGCCGGTTGCTGCGACCGGTTCCAAAGCAACCGGCGATTCGCCGTCCGGTTCATCCTCTTGAGCCGAGAGCGAACCGAGCACGAACACCATCGCCACCGTGGCCAATCCGACGAACGCGATGCCGAATCTTCCATCCACGATCAGTCACCGCCTATCACTAGGTGGGGCGTTGCGGGTTCGAAGAGGTCGTGCGCCGTCGTGTCGGGACTCGCGATGTATCCCCAGTGCAGGTAGAACGATGGGACCACAACTCCCAGCAAGAGCGCGGTCGTGATCAATCCACCGACCGCGACGATCGCCATCGGTCCGACGATCTCGAGTCCGGCCAGCGAACTGGCGGCGGCCGCCGGGATGAAAACGGCGGCGAGCGCAACGAGCGGAACCAGCGCCGGCATCAACAACTCGGTCGTGCCGTCCACCACCAGTTGTCTGCCAAAGGGCTCGCCGCGCTGCTCCCGCTCCTCATAGTTGCGAATCAGCAGCACGGTCCCATGGGTGGCCAGTCCGACAATTGCAACCAGTCCGGCAACCGAGCCGAGCGACACGTCGCCACCGGTTGCCGCAATGGCAAGCACGCCGCCGGACAGAGCCAGGGGCAACGCCGCGAACACCAGGAGCGCGAGTCGCCAGCTGCTGAATGCAGCCTGGAGGAAGACGAAGACGCCGATGAGGGCGGCAACCATGACCGCAATAACGCGGGATTGTGCATCGCGCTCTGCCGCGTAGCCGCCGAGCACTGCCGCGTGGTATTCGAGGGGTAGCGCCAGCATCGCCAGGCCGCCATCGATCTCAGCTGCCACGTCTTCGATGCTGCGACCATCGACGGCTGCCAGAACGTCGAGGTAGGACTCCACCGCTTCGTGCCGGATTAAGGTGGCATTCGGCTCCACCGACACGTCTGCAACATCCCCGAGGGTTACAACCGTTCCGCCGGGAGTCGGAATCTGGATGGCGCGAACGTCGTCAACCGTCTGGCGGATGGCGGGAGCGCCCCACACGACCACGTCAAACACCTTCTGCTCTTCGAACAGATTCCCGACAACGATGCCCGACACCAGCGTCGCCGCCCGCCGCCGGACATCCCCGGGTTTCAGGCCGTGAGCGTACGCCCGGTCGAGATCGACGGCGACCTCGATCGTCGGTTGCTCCGCAGGCAGATCGATGCCGGCGCTCGCCACACCATCCGTCTCTTCGACGAGGGCCAGGATCTCTTCGGCAGATGACCGCAGGACGTCAGGGTTGTTGCCGTAGACACGGACGGTCAGCTCGTTCGCCGGCCTGCCCAGAATCTCGGTGACACGCTGATCAGAGTACGTTTGCACTCTGCTGGTCACTCCTTCGATGCCGGCTGCCAGTTGCTCGATGGCGCCCAGTGCCGACTCATAGTCGGCTGTTGCATCCAGCTTCGCCCAGATCTCGGCAGAATTGACGTTGACCACCTGGTCGGACGTCATTGCACGACCCACGTGGGCGGTGACACCGGTGATGTCCGGCAAGGACCCCAGGTCGTAGACCGCCTGTGCGGCGATCTCATCCATCCGAACCAGAGAGGTACCGGGCGGCGCATCCAACCGGACCAGCACGTCGCGTTGTTGCAGGGCGGGGCGCAGGGACTGATCGAAGAACGGAACGGCAGCCAGAGCCGCTCCGACGAACACGACAAAGACGACCGCAGCTGCGGTGAGTTTTCCGACGATTCGCTCTATCCCTACGGAGTACCTCTCTTTCATCGCACGAACGAGGCGACCGTCGGCTCTAACGACGTGTGGATCCTGCAACAGAAGCGCACTCAGCGCAGGTGTGACCGACAAACTCACCACCAGCGCGGCTGCTATCGCCAGCAGATAGGAGGATGCGATGTGCGGCAGGAACGCGCCGCCCTCACCCTCGAGGAAGAAGAACACGAGGACCACCGCACCCGATATCACTGCCGCGTAGAGCGTTGGTCCCCGCCTCTGGAGGACCGCATCGCGGACACGGTGAAGTGGTGATCGCTCCTCGACCCCCTGCTCGAGGGCAGCCGCCGATTGAGCCCAGGCCCCGACGATCGCGTCATCGACGATGAACCCGGCCGCCAGCACGAGGCCGGCGAGAGTCATCACATTGACCGTCGCATCGGTGGCATACAACACAAGGCCGGCCGTGAAGAGTGCCGCGGCAATCGATACGGCGGCTATCAGAACCATCCTCCAATCCAGGAACGCCAGCACCAGCACGAGCAGTAGCAAGAAGGCACCGATGAGCAAGATCGTCCCCAGGTTGTTGAATGCAGTCGCCACGAAGGACGCCGGCCGGTAGATCGAACTGTCTATTTTCAACCCGGGAAGTCCCGGACCGAGGGCGCGGAGCGCGGCGTCGATGTCATTCGTGACCTCCGGCGTGTTCGCCCCCGGGAATTTCTCGATCACCAGCAACACGCATGGACCGGAGCTACACCTGGCGTCCCCGATGAGCGGCTGGTGGCCCGTCACGATCTGCGTTACTTCGCCCAGCGAGAGAGGTCGTCCGTCGACGTAGACCGCCTCTCCTCCCTCGCCTTCCACCGTAACCCGGGCGAGTTCCTCGGGGGTCGAAATCGCCTGCTCGTGGAATACGTGGAGTCGCTGATTGACCGTGTCGATGAAGCCCCCGGTTCCCGGGCTGGAAGCCTGCAGAAAGGTGAGCGGCGAAACCTCGAGCGCGTTGCCCGCAGTACGAATCACCTGACTCAAAGTCACGTCTTGAGCCTGCAGCCGCTCCGGATCCACCAGCACCTGCAGTTGCCTGTCCCGGAAACCCCAAATCGAGATGTTGGCAACGCCCTTGACCCCGAGGAGCCGCGGCACTACCACCCAGCGGGCGAGCACCGACGTCTCAATCGGACTCAGCACGTCGGAAGACATCGACACCATCGCCACCCGCCCCGTGGATGACAAAGGCTGGATCATCAGCGGCGGGGCGGCCACCTGGGGGAGACCGGCCGCCTGCGCCAGCCTCTCTGCGACCACCTGACGGGCATCCAACAGGTCTGTGCCAGGTTCGAACGTCATGACCACTGAGGACAATCCCGGCAACGAGGCCGACTCGATGCTCTCGAGAAAGGCGACCCCGCTGAGTAGATCCTGCTCGAGTGGGATCGTCATGAGGCGCTCCACTTCGGCCGCCGACAAACCGAGCGCCTCGGTCTGCACTTCGACCGTCACCGGGCTGAACTCAGGCAGCATGTCTTTCTTGACCTCGTCGAGCTGAACGATGCCGAAGACCAGCATCCCCGCAGTCAGGGCAAGAACGATCCGGCGGAAATTCAGACTCCACTCAACCAACCAGCGCATCATGTTGCGATACCTCCGCCTTCAGAATGGACTGCCATCCTCGCCAAGCGGCGCCGACGTGTCGTCCAAGTCGACTCGTGGACGCGCCAAAGCGGCACCGAGAAGGTGTCGGATGCCGCAGGCCGAAAGCCCGGGCGGAGATTTGCCCACCCATGATCCCCAGGTTGGGCTCCGTCGTACCAACCCAGCAGGTTCCGGTCAGTGCCTCCCATGCGACAACCCCAATCCGGATTCCGATGTGACCGTCGGAATCTCACCAGCCTGCCAGTCAACCTACCTGGCGAAACCGCGGAGTGTGAGAACGAGCTGAGAATTTTCTCCTCTACTGCGAGGGACGTGCCGACGTCCTGCTTCACTGAGGACCACAACGGAGGAGATCCTGATCGAGCGGGGCACAGCTGATGGCCGTTACTGACACCAAACCGAGCCGGCTGCCGGGCCGGGTGTGGCTGACCGCGGGTGCCGTCGTCGTCCTCTTGTTGTCGATGTCGGGGAGATACGGTTTCCATCGCGACGAGCTGTACTTCCTCGTAGCCGGCCGGCGACTCGACTGGGGCTTCGTCGACCAGCCACCGCTCACACCCCTGATTGCCCGCACGGCTGAGATACTGGGCGCCACTTCACCGGTGGCGCTGCGCGTCCTCCCGGCGCTGGCCATAGCCGCTGTCGTCATCCTGGCGGCCTCAATGGCCGGACGGTTCGGTGGCGGCACCAGAAGCCAGGTGTACGCGGCCGTCGCGGCCGGCGGAGCGGGTGTGGCCCTGGCGATGGGGCACCTCCTGAGCACCGCCACCTTCGACTACTTCCTCTGGACCCTTGCCGCCTGGATCCTCGTACGGCTGCTCGACGGCGACGACCCCCGCTGGTGGTTCGGTCTGGGGCTCACCGTGGGCGTCGGCCTTCAGAACAAACACCTCATCGGCCTCTTTGCGCTGGCGGTTCTGATCTCGTTGCTCGCCACTTCCCGGCGCCGTCTGCTGGCCGGGAGTTGGCCGTGGATCGGGGCAGGCGTTGCCGCCCTGATTGCCCTTCCCAACCTCATCTGGCAGGTCACCAACGGCCTGCCGCAGCTCGAAATGGCACGCACCCTCGCCGGGCGAAGCGATGGTCCCGTGGCCTTCGCATTGCAGCAGATCGGCCTGCTCTCGATCATCCTTGCAGTTCCGGCCGCGGTCGGACTGTGGCGCCTTCTCAGATCGGAGGACCTGCACCCTTGGCGGCCGATCGGCCTCGCCTTCGTGCTCTTGTTCGTGTTCTTTCTGCTCACCGGGGGCAAGGCGTACTACGTCGCGCCCATGTACCCGGCGCTGATGGCGGCGGGCTCCCTCTGGTTCGAAGGCCTGGAGGGGAGGCGGCGGCAGATCATGATCGGTGCCACTGCAGCAGGAATCTTCATCGGGTTGTTCATCGCCCTCCCGCTTCTCCCGCCGTCGGACATGTCGGCACTGGACGCCACCGGTGAACTCGGCGAGACGGTTGGGTGGCCCGAACTGATCGAACAGATCGTCGCCGTCTTTGAGACGATTCCCGTCGATCAGCGCGCCGATGTCGCTATATTCACCGGTTCCTACGGCGAGGCCGGGGCGATTGACGTGCTCGGGCCGGAGGCGGGATTGCCGCCCGCGACGAGCGGGCACAACAACTACTGGTTGTGGGGCCCGCCTGGTCACCATGGACCGATCATCGGCGTTGGCAGGATCGGCGACGTTCTCGCCGGGATCTGTCCGACCACCGTCCAGGCAGGCACCATCACCAACCCGTACGGTGTGGAGAACGAGGAGGCCGGCCTGCCGTTGTTCCTGTGTCTGGCTCCCGAGCGCCAACTCGCCGACATCTGGGACGATGTGCGCCACTACAACTGAATCTCTGCAGACCCGGCCTTGCTGCCCGCCATCTGGAACTCCCGGGCCTTGCGACCCGGGAGTTGATCCATCTGTAACATTGAGGGTGGACTGTTAGCCGCCGTACTGCCGCGGTTGGGCGAGGCGAACCGTGAGGTCGCGACCATTCAAGTCGGACCCGTGCAACGCCTCGATCGCGGAGCGGGCGGCGGTCTCGGACATATCGACGAAGCCGAATCCCTTGGACCGCCCGGAACGCCGGTCGATGATCACCGTCGCCTGGCGTACCTCTCCGAAGCGGCCGAACAAGATCTGGATGTCGTCGGCGGTCGCATCCCATGGCAGGTTGGCCACGTAGACACTCTGCTCATCCCTGGCAGGATGACGCGGAACGCTCTCGGACGGAGCCGGCCGACTGGTGGCGGCCCGTTCGCGATGAGTACCGGTCTTCGGACCGGAAGCCGCGCCGGCGACTCCCCGCCCGCGACTCACCGGCGAAGGGCTACCGATCGGGTGACCACCGTGATGGATCTCGTCGAGTCGGGGAGCCTCGATCGGCACGCGCAGGTCGAGATCTCGCTGCATGATGCGGACGTTTCTCTGTTGCTCACCGGTCACGAGGCTGACCACCGTTCCGGTGGCGCCGGCGCGAGCCGTACGCCCCGACCGATGGAGATAGTCCTTGGCGTCACCCGGCGGATCGAAGTGAATCACGGATGCCACCGCGTCGATGTGGATTCCTCTTGCGGCAACGTCCGTTGCAATGAGCGCCTGGGCGCGCCCGGATGAGAACGTCTGGAGGGCCCTGCTGCGCTGGCTCTGGGAGCGCCCGCCGTGCATGGCAACCGCAGCAACACCCAACTTGTCCAACTGCTTGGCGAGCCGGTCGGCGCCGTGGCGGGTCCGCGTGAACACTATGGAGCGACCGGCCGCCTCGATGAGGTCTGCGGTGTGCTGAACACGGTCGTGGTGTTGCACAAGCCAGAACAGGTGGCGGGCGTCGATCGTCTCCGGCTCGACCGTCCCGGCCTCGTGGCGAACAGGATTCGTCTGATAGTCACGGCTCAACACTGCGATGTCGCCATCGAGCGTCGCTGAGAACAACAAGGTTTGGCGACGCTTGGCCGTGCGGTCGAGGATTCGCCGCACCGCAGGAAGAAAACCCATGTCGGCCATGCGGTCTGCTTCGTCGACCACGGCGATGTCAACGCGGCTCAGGTCGACGGATCGCTGCTCCATGAGGTCCTCGAGCCGCCCGGGAGTGGCCACCAGCACGTCGACACCGTTGCGTAGGGCGCCCTTTTGAGGGCCGTAGGAAACCCCGCCGTATACAGCGTGGACGGAGCGGTCGACCGCTCTGGCGAGCGGGCCGAGTTCCTGCTTGATCTGCTCGGCGAGTTCCCGGGTGGGAGCCAGGATCAGCGCCCGCGGTTGATGGCGGGTTGCCTTGTCGACCATAGCGAGCAGGGGTAGTCCGAACGCCAGTGTCTTGCCGGATCCGGTTGGGGCTTTGCCGGACACGTCCCGGCCGGCAATGGCGTCTGGGATGGTGGCAGCCTGTACCGGGAAGGGCTCAATGATGTTCCGTTTGGCGAGGGCACGGACGAGCGTGTCGGGTAGCCCGAGATGGGCGAACGTAGTGGTCATGATGACTCCTGGCCCCAAGGGGACCGATAGTTGGATATGCCGATGTCTCGCTCGACCGCGCGGCGTCCATCGCCTTGGCGATCGAGAATCGGCCGAAGAGGCAGTCCAACCGGATGAGAAACTAAGCCGTGAGATCTCCGGGGAAGCGACTATTCGCTGGCCTCCACCCGGTGCGGCTTGCGGAACGATAGCAGGGAATCCCGATGACCGAGACCGGCGCCGTTCTGCAGCGCTGAGTTTCTCCCGGCCGGCGAGCCCGCTACGCAGGAACGAGGTAATGAGGCACTGCGGGGAAGGTGACGACGGCGTCGAGACCGCCGGAGGTTGCCTTTTCCAGCCGGGCCGAACCTCCAGAGGCCTCGGCCAGCCGGTTGACGATAGCGAGACCCAACCCGGTCCCGTCCGCCGTTCCCCGCCAGAACCGCTGCATGGCGCTCTGCCGATCCCTCTCGGTCAAACCCGGTCCGGCGTCGATGACGTGGACCTCGACGGTCTGACCGGTATTCACCACTCGGAGAGTGACCGACGAATTCTGAGGCGCCACCTTCAGCGCATTCGACAGCAGATTGTCGAGGATCTGCTCCATCGCCCCTCCCACCGCGTAGACCCATTCCGCTTGCGGGCCGTCCACGATCAGCTCGACGGCCGACTGACCGGCGACGGTCGACCACGTGTCGGCTCGATCCCTAACGAGCTGAGCGATCTCAGTGGGGATCGGCTTTTCTCGTCCTTCTTCGACTCTGGCGAGTTGCAGCAACTGATCGATCACTTCACCGAGCCGGTCGGTTTCGCGCAGCGCCCATTCGACCTCGGTCCGGTCCTCCGATCCAATCGAGTGCTCGACGTTCTCCAACCTCAGGCGCAAGGCGGTCAGAGGTGTCCGGAGCTGGTGGGATGCATCGGCAACGAACTCCCGGTGGCGTTCGAGCAGTTCCTGTAGGCGGGACGCCATGTCGTTGAACGCTCTCGCCAATTCCGACAACTCGGCCGGTGCTTCGCCAACGTCTATTCGAACATCGAGGTCACCCTCCCCGACCAGCCGGGCTCCGTCCCGAAGATGCTCAATCGGCTTGATCACGGATCTGGCAACCACCCATCCCACCGCGGTGACGGCAGCCAGCACGACCACCGCAACTCCGGCCAGCGTTAGAGAGAACCGACCAACCCGATCGCCGATCTGGCTGGTGGGAAAGGTGATCCGCACGGCACCGTGAATGTCCCCACCCGAAGCGACCGGTACGGCGGCGAAGGCTAGGTCGCCATCGAGCGTCGCGGAGAAGCGGGTGCCGGACTCGATAGCACCACCGAGCGCGTTGCTGATCTCAGATCGGTTGGTGAAATCCTGGTATGCCTCGCCGGCAGTGTCGATGATGGACTGCCCGGCCGAGTTGACGACCACCACCCGGGTTCCGGCCCGCGACGCGTAGTCGATGGCCGGATCGACACTGTAGGGGCTGCCGAACTGCAGGGCGTCCTCATAGGTGGTAGCGAGCACCAGCGCATCTCGCTCGATCGCCGAGAGCAGCCGGCTTTCCTCGCGATCGGCGAAGAAGGCGACCAGCGGGATCTCGAGAACGAGGAGGACGAATACCGTGACGGTCAGGTACGAAAGCGTCAAGCGTCGCGTCATCTCTCCTGGTCCTCTTCATCGACGGCCAGTCGATAGCCCACTCCGCGCACCGTCTCGATGATGTCTGCCTCGCCCAGTTTCTTGCGAAGCGATGCAATATGAACATCAAGCGTCTTGGTGGATCCCCACCAGTGCTCGTCCCACACCTCCTCGATGATGTGCCCCCTGGCCTGAACTGCACCCGGATCCTGCGCCAGGAAGGCGAGAAGATCGAACTCCTTCGGCGTCAAGGACACCGGGACTCCACCAACCATGACTTTGCGGGTTCTCCGATCGAGTGTGACCTCACCGACTGCAAACGGCTCGTCCGGCGAGTCGGTTGCGGCGAGTCCGGAGGACCGCTGACTTCGGCGGGCCACCGCCCGCATACGAGCCACCAACTCCCGGAACCCGAACGGTTTGGTTAGGTAGTCGTCCGCGCCCAATTCCAGCAGCGCGACCCGGTCGATCTCATCAGATCGGGCAGTCACGATGATGATGGGAACATCGGTCTTGTCGCGGAGCCGCCGGCATACAACCTGGCCGTCGAGATCGGGTAGACCGAGATCGAGCAGCACCATATCGCCGGGGTCGGCGTTCAAGGCGTCGGCTCCGGTGGATACCCACGTCAACTGGTAGCCCTGGCGTTCGAGACCGCTGACCAGGGGCTCAGCGATCGACGAATCGTCTTCCACGAGCAAGATCCTCATAGGTGCAGGATGCCAGGTTTCGGCAGCATGGAGCGGAACCTTTGCCGAATCCTTACCTGGGCTTCGGTTGCTCCTCACCCGCCTCCCCGTACCGTTGTCCACAGTGAACGTTTCCTCTAAGGAGCCACAATGAAGAACCGGACAACTCTGGTCACAGCACTCTCGATCGTCGGTGTCCTCCTCGCCGGAGCCACCGCCGCCGCCGCCAACTTCGGGATCCTGAGCACTACGTCGGAGCCGGCGCTGGGCACAGCCGACCCCACCGTCGCCGTTGCCCCCGTCGAAACCGCGATCGAGTCATCCCCCGCGATCGCACAACCGGAATTGCTCGCCTTTGAGATCCCGCAGGTGGGCGTCATCACGGTCGCACGTTCGGGAGATGAACTGTCTGCCTATCAGGTCGACGCCCCGGGCTGGCAGTGGCTCATCGCGGCCGACGGTTCAGAACTCGTGGTGAGGCTGACAGATGGAACTCGCCTCATGGAGTTCTCGGCATCGGTCGTCGACGGTCGGGTGGCGGTGAACGTTGCCGAGGCATCGATCTCCAACCAGGTGGCCGGCGACGACGATCACTTCGAGAGCGACGATCACGAAGGGGGGTCCGACAACGATGACTGATCTTTCACAAGAAGAACGAATCCGTCGTCTCCAGGAGAGGCGTCGGGATGGCTCGAGCGGCCTCTCCGGCGCAGGGCGCTCAGGCAGAAGAAGGCCCGGAATCGCTTCCCGGGTGGCGGTGCTGGGAGCGTCGACGACAATGGTGCTGGGAATGATGGCCGGAATGGCCTGGAGCGCGGCACTTCAGGCGGCCACGATCGCCGCTCCATCGGCAGTGGCTTCAACGGCCGAAGTGTCACCACGGCTTACCGTGTCGGCACCATCCGGGCTGCTTGCTCAAACCCGCTCCGCGGTCAATGCGATTCCGGCGCCGGCGGTCATCACGCCGACCCGGCAGATGGTGAGTATCACCAGGAGCGGCGGCAGTCGATGATGGCCGAGCGACGCCTGCGGGTCATGGGCAGCGAGGCGCATCTGCTGGTGGTAGGCGGAGACGAAGGCCTTCTCTCTGCAGCAGAGCAACGATTGTTCGACCTCGAGAGCAAGTGGAGTCGATTCCTCCCACAGTCCGAGGTGAACCGGGTCAACGCCCGGCCCGGGAAGGAACTGACCGTCTCCAGCGATTCCATACTGCTGTTCTCGGCTGCCGTCGAAGCCAATCGCCTGACCGCCGGCCTATTCGATCCGACCGTGCTGGCCTCGTTGATGGCGAAGGGATACACGCGCAGTCGCGAAAGAGGAGGCGACGAGTGCCGCATCGCCGCACCAGTGGCGGCCGGCACCGCCCCCGGCTGCGCAGGCATCCAGATCGACCCGACCTGTAATACGGTGCGCATCCCGGAGGGCAGTGCGTTCGACGCGGGCGGCATCGGCAAGGGTCTGGCCGCGGACCTCGTTACCGAGGAGATGATCCGGGCCGGCGCGGCCGGCGCACTGGTCAATCTCGGAGGAGATCTCCGGGTCCGGGGTCACGCGCCCGGAGACGATTCCTGGGTCGTCGAGATTGAGGATCCGTTTGCCCGTGAGGCGTCCCTTGCCACGCTCGGACTCGAAGAGGGCGCTATCGCGTCGTCCTCGACGTTGATCAGGACATGGGTCCACGAGGGAAGGATCGAGCATCATCTCATCGACCCCCGAACCGGAGACGGTCCATCCAACGATGTCGTGGCGGCCAGCGTCGTAGCGGGGAGCGGATGGATGGCCGAGGCGTTCTCCAAGGTGGCCATGCTCGCCTCAACCCCGGATGCCGCCCTCATGATGATCGAAGACGCCGGCCTGGCCGGACTGGTCATGACACGAGAAGGAATCCTCGAAGTGAGTTCGAATCTGGCGGCCTTCCAATGAATGAACAGATCTACTGGTATCTGGCCCGCTCGTCGGGAATCGTCGCCTGGGTACTGGTGACGCTCGCCACCCTATGGGGAGTCTTTCTGTCAACCGGTATCCTCCAGAACCACCGGCGCCCGGCCTGGCTGCTCTCCCTACACCGCTGGTTGGGAGGGCTGAGCGTGGTCTTCACCGGAATCCATCTGGCAGGACTGATGCTCGATTCCTTCGTCGAATTCTCATGGGCAGATTTGCTAGTGCCGTTTGCCTCCGAATGGCGGCCGGTACCGGTTGCCCTGGGAGTGCTCGGCCTCTATCTGCTGGTGGCAGTCGAGGGCACTTCTCTGCTGATGAAGAAGATGCCGAAGCGCCTCTGGAAGGGGATACACATGACCAGCTTCGCTCTCTTCTGGATGGTATCGATCCATGCCGCACTCTCCGGCGCAGACACCACCGCCACCTGGTACCGAGTCACCTCGCTGGCGATGATCGGGGCGGTACTGCTGGTCGCCCTGTACCGATTCGCCGTCGGCCACAGGCGAGGCGCCGCCGGACGGCGGGCGCCGGCGCCGGTTCTCGACTAGAAAACTCGAGGATGAAATAACCCGACGGCAACGGCTGGTGGCGCCGGGAGGCTCAGGCCACCGAGGCTAGGTGATCAACGATTATCGAGTCGGTGCCTGCGCGTCCGCGGAGCAAGATCCGCCGGTCGTCGTAGGCGACCTCGATACCGAGGTACTCCCCAAGCGTGACGTGACCCGCCTGAGTTGTCGCTTGATAGATGCCACCGATTTGGAGGTGGTTGATGTCGATGGTTGCCGCTTCTCGCGGTTGTATTTGTGCCCTCATGGCACTCCTTTGATGTCGGCCCCGGGTGGGGCAGTTGATATAGAGGTGCGGTCGAACCCCGAGGGAAATACCGGGGCGTGACCGGGTGGTTGAGACGGCGAGCTGTGTGGCTCAGCCGTCCTCTTCGGATTCAATGCCGAGCTCGACGAATATCCGCCGACGCTCCTGGTCGTAGGCGTCCTGTCCGACCACCCCGGCGGCGTGGCGCTCGCTCAACTCATGGAACTCCTCCATGAGTGCCGACTCGTCGGCGGCCTCGACAGGCTCAGAAGCGTCGTCGGGGCCGGATTCGCGCCTTGTGCGCTTGGCGTCCTGTCGTTCCTGCCGCGCCCGTTCTCGAGCGCGTTTTGCCATGCCTTCGCGTCCTCGCTGCGCCATATCAGGCCGGCCGATCGGCGGACAAGGTGATGGAACTGAGGCAAAGGTGTCGGTTGACCCAAACCAAAGCTGCGGTCGATGTCATTGAGGTGACCTCCTGGGGTCTGCATACCGGCTTTGGCGAGTGAACCGGGCTGCAATACCCGCGGACTTTCACACCCAGGACCCGTGTGGAATCGGCAAACGATGAGGTGACGTCCTCAATGTTTATGCCTATGCAATGAGCGAGGTTAGCCGATAACAACGGAAAGCGGGCATCACACCATCGGGCGCCTTCGTGAACGCCCGATGAGTCCGATCGGCAAGATCGAGGATGGTTGACCCACCGGCGACTCGAGGCGCCGGTCTCTTCAGACGACCTTGCTCGGTTTTCCGTCTAGGGAACCCTTTTTCGCCTTCTTCTCGAGGCGCTTCTGTTTTAGATCTTTGGCGGCTGGTTTCTTGGCGCTTCTGCCACCTTTGTCTTTGCTTGCCATCACTGCCTCCAGATCGGTAGCCGGGTTGACGGCCATGTACATTCTCGCATGCCGCGTTTGATAGCGTCGGACCGGACTTCTGCGCGGAGGTCGATCGCGGCGTCGCGGCGATGCCGAACTCATGGCAGCTCTATGAAGAACCAATCGAGTACCTGCCCGTTGTTGGCGCGATATTGCCCTTCGACATACTCGAGATCGGCGTCGATCGATAGATAGAGATATCCGAAGGTGCCCGCCTCCGGATCGTGCTTGACCGTCGACACCGGTTTCAGGCGGACTGCGACGTAGTCCGCATCCGGAGTCAAACCGGTCGGGTAGGCGCCGCCGGTTCCCACCGTCACGAACACAATGCCGTCCGGCCCGTAAACCGGCGGGTTGTTCCCGGTCCCGAAGTCGACAACGCGATGCAGCGCCTCACACATCGTGGCGACTTCGTCGTCTTTGCAGCGTTCCGGGTTCCGCTCCTCGGAATAGGCGATCGCGTGGGTCCGGGTGTAGATGTGATGGTGAGCCTGGAGGGCGAGCGGGATCTTCGTGCTGTAGGAATCGAGCAGCGGGTAGACGAACTCCTGGAGCGTGCGGTCGGGTCCATCAGGGGAAATGGGATTGGCCATTGCCCGATGGAAGAACGGGATGATCGCCTTCACCGACTCGTCCGAATAGGCTCCGGCGAGATCCTCCTTGATATCGAGGAACTGCTGTTCGAACTCGACCGATCCTTCGGGATACTCGGAGTTGATCGAGATGAAGTGAATCGGGCCGGCATCGAACGAGTACCACTCATCACTGAGTGAAAAGTGCCGGCGCAGTTCGGAGTAGAACCCGGGACGGGTGACCTCGCCCTCAACGATGCCGTCATGATTCCCGTAGGTCGGGAAGGCGGGAACGGTGGCCTCGAGCGGCTCGAGGAACTCGAAGAACGGCTCCGGTGAGTTCCCGTCGTAGGTGAGATCGCCCAGGACCAGCAACAGTGAGGGTGACGCTTCGATGATCGCATCGCGCGTCTGCTCGGCATCCTCAACAAACCGACCCTCACCGGGATCATCTGCGTACCAGTCACCTACTGCAGCCACTGTGAGAGCTGCGAAATCGCCCCGAGCATGCTCGGTGGTCGAGGTCGGGGTGGTGGTCGACACGGGTGGGCGGGTGACGATCGTGCTCGGTTCCCCGGTCGGGTTGACTGATACGCCCCGGCCGCATCCGGTGACGAACGCACTCACGACGAAGACGGCCACCCAGAGCCTGAGAACGCGGACCCGCACCGTGCATCCCATAGATCTGAACCTACGCACGGAGGCAGCCGAACGTCGTTTTCGATGCCGATTCGGACCTCCTGCGGCACCCTTCCCTGCCTATAGTGCGCCGGTGAGAGAGCCCGATCAGTCCTTCCCTCAGTGCTGATCCGGCGCACGGCATGCAGGGCGTGCGTCGGACCGGCGAAGCGGGCGCATGAGTGCAGGGAGCCACGTTGACCGTCGCCGTCGAGTTCGATGGAGTCTCCAAGTCGTTCGGCGATGTGCAGGCCGTCAACAATGTCGATTTGAAGATCGCAGACGGCGAATTCTTCGCCATGCTGGGCCCGTCGGGATCAGGCAAAACCACGTGCCTGCGCATGCTCGCCGGATTCGAGATCCCGACCGCCGGGCGAATCCTCCTCGACGGTGCAGATGTCTCCGGCTTGCCCCCATACGACCGGGACGTGAACACCGTATTCCAGGATTACGCGCTGTTCCCACACATGACGGTGGCCGAGAACGTGGCGTACGGTCTGATGGTGAAGAAGGTAGGCGACAAAGAGCGGCGGACCCGCGTCGACGGTGCACTCGCCCTCGTCCACCTTGAAGCCCTCGGCGCCCGTAGGCCGGCCCAACTGTCGGGAGGTCAGCGCCAACGAGTGGCTCTTGCCCGTGCACTCATCAACCGGCCGGCGGTGCTGCTGCTCGACGAACCGCTGGGCGCCCTGGATCTCAAGCTACGCCAGGAAATGCAATTGGAGCTGAAGTCACTCCAGCGCGAGGTGGGAATTACGTTCATCTACGTGACCCACGACCAGGAGGAGGCGCTGACGATGAGCGATCGACTGGCCGTGTTCAACCATGGGCGCGTCGAACAGGTCGGTACTCCGGCCGAGGTGTATGAGAGCCCGCGCAACCCGTTCGTCGCCGGCTTCGTCGGCGTATCGAATATCGTCGAGGGTGCCCTCGCAACGAGACTCCGGGGTAACCCGATGCCGTTCACTGTACGACCCGAGAAGATCACCCTGAGCGACCCGGCCATCGACCCACCCGAGGGTTCAGTCTTCATCGACGGAACCGTGGTCGAAGCCACGTATCTCGGCATGTACAGCCGCTACCGGGTCGACGTGGATGGCGCCGTACTGCTCGTCGCAGGCCAGAACCTCGACGTCGACCACGGCGAAGTAGGCGCAACCCATGGCAGACGGGTGCGCCTTCACTGGAACAGCCGGGCTTGCCGGCCGCTGTCTGAATCTCCGGCCGCAACCGACAACATCCCGACCGCCGGAGCGGTCGATTGAATGAAATCCGATGAGATGAGGAGGATAGGAATGAGACGAATAACGAGCCTGGTTGTGGCGCTTGTCCTGGCGGTCGCCGCCTGCGGAGGAGATGGCACGTCCGCCGAGGACGGTCCCCTCCAGGAGATCGGCGACTCCGAGGACAAGGTCGTCATCGTTGCCTGGGCCGGATATATCGAGCGAGGCGAGACCGAAGCCGCCTACGACTGGGTTACTCAGTACGAAGCCGACACCGGATGCGCCGTGGAGGTGAAGACCGCCGGTACGTCGGACGAGATGGTGGCGCTGATGACCGGGTCAGACGAGTTCGACCTCGTCACGGCTTCGGGAGACGCCAGCCTCCGCCTCATCGCCGGCGGGACCGTCCAGGAAGTCAACACCGACCTCGTTCCGAGTTGGAACACGGTCGATGAACGACTCCAGGACGCTCCCTGGCATACGGTCGACGGCAAGCACTACGGGGTTCCCTACCAGTGGGGGGCGAACGTGCTGGCCTACAACACCGAAGCCTTCGGCGGCAACGCGCCCACGTCCTGGAACGTGATCTTCGAGCCGATGAACCTGCCCGACGGCGAGCCCAATGCGGGGCGGGTCCAGGCATACGACGGTCCGATCTACGTGGCCGACGCGGCGGTGTACTTGAAGAGCACCCGACCCGAACTCGGAATCGAAGACCCGTACCAGCTCAACGACGAGCAATACGCCGAGGCTCTCGACGTGCTGCGCACGCAGCGCTCGCTGGTGGGTCGTTACTGGCACGACGCCTTTATTCAGATCGATGACTTCACCAACGAAGGTGTGGCTGCATCGGCCAGCTGGCCATTCCAGGTGAATATCCTTCAAGCGAGCGGCGAGCCGATCGCCTCAACGATTCCTACCGAGGGAGCCACTGGGTGGGCAGACACGACGATGATGCACGTCAACGCACCTCATCCAAACTGCGCCTACCAGTGGCTCGACTGGTCGCTCAATCCCAAGCTGCAGGGTGACCTGGCGGCTTGGTTCGGATCGGTCCCGTCGGTTCCGGCGGCTTGCGATGGCAACGAACTTCTGGGCGCCGAAGGCTGCACGACCAACGGATTCGAGAACTTCGACCGGATCTCGTTCTGGAAGACGCCGACCGACGACTGCAACGGGACGGAGGCGGCCGGATCGTGTGTGCCGTACTACCGCTGGGTGACCGACTACCTGGCCGTCATCGGCGGACGCTGACCCATCCCCGGGTGGGAGCGCCGTCCGGCGTTCCCACCCGCGCTCACCCATGAGTTCAGCCCCGACCTCTCGGATTCACCGGCTCGCATCGGCCCTCTACAGGAGGCCGAAGTTGCGGCTCGCCCTCTTGCTCGGCGTGCCGTTGTTCTGGATGGTCGGCGTCTACGGAGGGAGCCTCGCCGCGCTCCTCGTTCAGAGCTTCTTTCGACTCGACAGCTTCGCCGGGACGATCGATCGCTCACCGACGCTGGCAACATGGCGCGACCTGTTCACAGACGCCAACATGTCGGTGGCCGCCAGGACCATCGGAATGGCTTCGTCCGTCACACTGGCCTCGATCGTGATCGCACTTCCGCTTGCCTACTTCATCGCCCGTCACGCGTCCCGACGCACGAAAGCCGTCTTGGTGCTGGCGGTCATGATCCCGCTGTGGTCGTCGTATCTGGTGCGCGTGTATTCGTGGAAGCTCATCCTCTCCGCAGACGGGATTGTCAACTGGTTCTTCGAACGACTGGGTATCGGCGGCCTCCTCGATGCGGTGTTAGCGCTTCCGGCTATCGGCGGACCGTCCCTTTCGGTCTCGTACATCGGCCAGTTCCTCGTCTTCGTGTACATCTGGTTGCCGTACATGGTGCTGCCCATCCAGGCCGCGCTCGAGCGGGTTCCGCGATCTTTCATCGAAGCGTCGGCAGACCTCGGCGCTCACCCTGCCACGACCTTTCGCAAGGTCGTGTGGCCGCTCGCCATCCCGGGTGTGGCGGCAGGCTCGATCTTCACGTTTTCGCTAACGCTCGGCGACTACATCATCCCCACCGTTATCGGCGATTCCTCACCCTTCATTGGGCTGGCGATCTACAGCTACCAGGGTGTGGCAGGGAACCTGCCACTGGCGGCCGCGTTCGCGTTCGTTCCGATCGCGGTCATGGGCCTGTACCTGTTCGGTGCCAAACGACTCGGAGCATTCGAGGCGCTATGAGAACCGCCGGACTCGGTCTCAAGGCGGCGGCGCTCGGCGCGATCCTCTACCTCCACGTGCCGATCGCCATCTTGTTCCTCTATGCATTCACGACCGAGGACGCCAGCTTCAAATTCCCACCACCGAGCTTGACCACCCGCTGGTTCGAGGTCGCCTGGAATAACGCCGATATCCGGGCCGCGCTCGGGCTGTCGCTGCGAGTGGCATTCGTGGCGATGGTGGTGGCGCTCATCCTCGGAACGCTGACCGCCGGTGCTGTGTGGCGCACCAGGTTCTTCGGTCGCGAAGCTCTGTCGCTGTTCATCGTCTTGCCGATCGCATTGCCCGGCATCATCACCGGGATTGCGCTCCGCTCCGCGATCAACCTGGCCGACTTGTCCTTCTCGTTTTGGACCATCGTGATCGGGCACGCCACGTTCTGCGTGGCGGTTGCCTATAACAACGTGATCGCCCGATTGCGCCGTACCTCGCCGTCGCTCATCGAAGCGTCCATGGATTTGGGGGCTCGTGGCTGGCAAACCTTCAGACATGTGTTGTTGCCCCAGTTGTCGTCGGCGCTGGTCACCGGCGGCATGCTCGCCTTCGCCCTGTCGTTCGACGAGATCATCGTCACGACCTTCACGGCCGGAAACCAGCAAACCCTTCCCATCTGGATCTTCTCGTCGCTCGTCAGGCCGAGGAACCGCCCGGTTACCAACGTGGTAGCACTGGCCGTCGTCGTCCTGACCTTCGTTCCGATCGTCGTCGCTCAGCGTTTCTCGCGCCGCGCCGAGGAATCCTCCTGAGTCGGTCCGGCCCGACTACCCCGGCCCGGGCCTCCTCCGTGTTGAATCCCTAGAATCCTCGACAGCCGACGAGAAGGGAAGCACGTGGGGTATGCGATTGGTGGCGTGGTCATCCTCCTGATAGCGGCAGTCGTCGTTATCTACAACGGGCTGGTCCGGCTCCGCAACCGGACCGACAATGCATGGGCGCAGGTCGACGTCCAGCTGAAGCGGCGGTACGACCTGATCCCGAATCTCGTGGAAACCGTCAAGGGTTATGCCGCCCACGAGCAATCCACGTTCGAGCAGGTGGTGGAAGCGAGGAACCAGGCGCTGGCGGCCGGGACGGTCGAGGAGCAGGCAAAGGCTGAGAACTTCCTCACCGGTGCGCTTCGGCAACTCTTCGCCCTGGCCGAGTCCTATCCGGACCTGAAGGCGAGCCAGAACTTCTCGGAACTCCAGGGGCAGCTGGCTGAGACGGAGAACAAAGTGGCGGTATCCCGCCAGATCTACAACGACGCCGTCCTCACGTTCAACAACCGTGTCCAGACGGTGCCGTCGAACCTGGTGGCGGCAGTGACGGGCTTTGCAGTGAAGCCGTTTTTCGACGCCCCGGGTGAGGCGGATCAGGCACCGGAGGTGCGTTTCTGAAGCGAATCGGGCGCGATCGATCGATCGGCTTCGTCGCCTTCCTGGCGACGCTGCTCTCGTTTCTCGCTGCCGCGCCTGCGGGCGCCAAATCGTTCGACCTCACCAACGCCGACGTTGAAATCGTCGTTGAACCGGACGGTTCGGTTTCGGTCGCCGAACACATCACGTTCGTGTTCGATGACTCGTTCTCGGGTGCCTGGCGCGACATCCCACTCCGAGCCGGGGAAGAGGTGGTCGACGTCCGGGTCGCCGAGGCGGGTGTCGCCTATCAACCCGGCGCATCGACGGAACTCGGCTCGTACGGCGATCCGGGAACCTTCGGGGTCGAGCGGCGGGCGGGATCGGTGCGGGTGGTGTGGCACTACGAGGCATTCATCGAGGCACGCACCTTCACGATCAGCTATCGGATCCTTGGATTGGCCGTTGCATACGACGATGTGGTCGACGTCAACTTGAAGGTATGGGGCGATCAGTGGGAGCAGCCGCTCGACAGGCTCTTCGCAGCTATGTACTTGCCGGGAGACCAGTCGTCGGGCGACGTGCTGTTGTGGGGACACCCTCGTTCGGTCAACGGTGCGACCTCGCTCGGGTCGAGCGGAACCTCACCGAGCCTGACGGCTGAAGGCATCCCCGCCGGCCAGTGGGTGGAGCTCCGGGTCGTGTTCCCTCGTTCCGACCTGCGATCGACCGATGGTGCAACCGTCATTGCCGGCAACGGCCTCGATGAGATACTCAAATATGAGCAATCCCAGGACAGCCAGGCGGCCACTGCCCGGTCCCTGCTCGTCGTTCTGGCCGTAATCATTGGATTGATGGCGTTCCTACCGGCCACCGTTGCGGTATTTGTCATCTATCGCCGGCATGGACGCGAACCGGCGATTTCCTACGACCGGGAGTATGAACAGGAGCCACCCTCCGACCATCCGCCCGCCGTGATCGGAGGACTGCTGCGGCAGGGCCCGGCAGGCACGGAGGACTTCGTCGCCACGATGTTCGACTTGATCCGCCGCGGCGCCCTGCGCGCCCAGCCGGTCAACGTGGAGAAGAAGACGTGGCTGGGGCTGGGCCATGAGGACATCTCCGATCTAGAGATCGGACTCGCCAAGACCGAACTCGCCGACGGTGCCACAGAAAAGCCGGTGATGGAGATCCTCGAGAGAGTCTTGTCGGACGGCCCCCTTCCGCTCACCGAGTTCCGCCACGAGATTCGCGAGGATGCCGCGGTGAACGCCACCAGCTACAAGGCCTTCGAGAGCGAAGTACGACAGGAGCAGGTCCGACTCGGCCTGCTTGACCGCAGCGGCGGCAAACCGCTCGCCTTGACCATTGGCATCCTCATCGCCGTGTTCGCGGTCGTATATATGATCACCCTCGCCGTGGCCGGCGCGAGGTGGACGCCGGTGCTGGTGCCCGGCCTGGTCATTGGCTTTTTCATCAACGCCGCCGTCTTGCTGATTTTCGGGGTCAAACAGACGGGCTGGGTGAAACGCACCACAGAGGGTGCACTTCTGGCGGTACGCTGGCAAGCGTTCAAGCGGTATCTGCAGGACTTCAGCCGCTTGCACGAAGCACCGCCGATCGCGCTCGGCCTCTGGGACGAGTACCTCGTGTATGCGATCACCCTGGGAGTGGCCGACGATGTGCTGGAGGCTGCACGGATCCACGCACCGGAGGAACTGGCCCAGACCAGTCATATCTACTGGTACGGCACGCAAGGCTTCTCGGGCGGCCATTCAACCAACGCCCTGGCCGGGCTGCAGTCGGCTCTGAGCGGCGCGTTTGCCCCACCGAGTTCATCAGGCGGCGGGTTCAGTGGTGGCGGCGGTGGCGGCGGTGGCGGCGGTGGCGGCGGCGCCTGGTAGCACCAGACGGCCGCGGCAAGCCGGTTTTCTGCGCTCCACGTTCTCATGGTTGTTTAGTTCGACTATATTGTAGTGAAACTAAATAGAATTGACGGAGGGTACATGCCCGATATGAGATCGGCTCGGAGCGTCGCCTGGTTGATAGCGGCTCTCTCACTCGTGGCCACCGGTTGTGCTGATGGCACCGCTGATGATCTGACGTCGGCACCACGGGTGTCGACCTTCGAGACATCGGTCGCCGTGCCGCCGACGACGGCTTTCCGCCCACCGGATGATCCCTGGAATCCACCCTCAATCTGCGCCGGTACCTGTGAGTTGGAGATCCTCTTCGAGGTCCCTGTCGGTGACGGTGGAGTCGGCTATGCCAATGTCGGACGAGAAGAGACACAAGCGTACGGTCCCAGTGCCCTTGCCGTCACCCCCGAAGGCGACATTTGGATCGCCGACGTTGTCAATAACCGCCTCCACCGGTACTCCGTTGCCGGCGATCACATCGACGGGATCGACCTCACCGAATACGAGGTCGCCGTTCCTGCCGACCTCGCGGCCGGTCCGTACGGATTGCTGCTCCTCGACGTGTATCCCGCCACTCAACGATATCGCGTGGTGCAACTCGACATCGAAGGGAGCTTTGAAGCGGCCTACGACCTTCCAAAGGGATTGTGGCTGGAAGATGGGCTCACCGGCGTCACCTGGAGCCCGCAGGGACACATCTGGGTCGAACTCGAGTACGGCAATCGCACCGCACTCCTGACGATCGACGGCCCGGTAGTCACATTTGAAGACTCGCTGGGGTACCCCTACCCCGGCGGCGCTTTCTCCCCTGGCCCAGATCCGTTCGCCTACCAGGCCGGACCTCACAGGGTCCAACTCGACTCGACGGCCGGGCTCGGTGGAGTGACGCTGATCGGGGTCAATCCGGACGGGAGCTTCGTCCTGCAGATGGACGAAGTGACCCAGGGCCCCGGGGGCACCCTTGAAGTAGCCGAGACGCTCCACCTCTTCAACAGCGATGGCCGGCGCCTCGGCGGATCGGTGTTCCCACTCTCAGATCAGTTCGTCTACGTCGAGCACTCCCTTGTGCTCGCCCCCGATGGCACGATCTGCGCCCTGCTCACCAAACCGCATTCAATCGCCGTGGCTCGACTCACCTACACGAGGTGATCCCGTGCTCGACGAACGCGATGGCCTTCCAGAGGAGAACGGCGCTCATGGGGCCTCGGAAGGAGCGCTCCCGACCAACATCAGAAGCCCGGGCAGCACCGCCAGCGTCGCCAGCAGGGCCATCGCGATCATGACGGCGGTGAGGAACCCGTAGGTGGCGAACATGGGCATTGGAGCCAGCGCCATGATGGCGAACCCGACGATCGACGACAGAGCCGACGCGGTCAGTGCCGCCCCCGTCCCCGCCCCAGCCGCCTCGACGGCCTCGAGCCGGTCGGGGACCCGCTCCAGTTCCTCGCGGTAGCGCATGATGAAATGGATCGCGAAGTCGATGCCGATGCCGATCGACACCGCTCCGATGGTGGCGGTGACGACATTGATGCCATATCCGGCCAGGTGCATGAACGCGTAGAGCCAGCCCACCACCACCAGAATGGGAACGATGCTCACCGCCCCAAGCCGCAGCGACCGCATGAACAGCGCGCCAAGCAGGAGACACAGGAGCACCGAAATGGGCAAAGCCACGAACAGCGCCCGCGTGATCGCCCTGAGCTGCTCGTGACGGGTAATCGCCGAGCCGGTGAGCACTGCCCGAGCCTCAGAATCGGCTGCTCGCAACGCGACCTCAAGGTCATCGACCAGCGGCTCGAGCGCTTCACGTGCGGCGGCGACGTTCTCCTGGGAGCCGCTGCCCACCACCCCGACCGACAGGTACGTGGCCTGGGTCGGGTTTCCCTCCTCCTGCCACAGGCTGAGACCCACTGAATCGGGCGTTTGGATCAAGCGCTCTGCGTCGAGAGGAACCCCCGCCTGGGCGGTGAAGGCATACAGTGCTGCTACCTGATCGGGCGAGTCGGGGAACCCATCCCCGTCGGTATCAGTCGGAGTCGTCCCCGTCGCGGCACCGATCGCATTCATCGCGTACGGAGCGTCCATCACGTCGCTGATGAGGCCCAGCACTCCATCCCGAAGCTGGGTGGTACCGGCGTCGTCTATGGCGAGTTGGTCGACGTCGAGGGCACGCACCGCGGCTGCGAAATCACGCAGCGCACGCAAGGTTCCGAGCCTGGTGAGATCTGCTTCTACATAGACGTCGGCGCTCTCGCCTCCCTGCTGGCCGAGATGCTCGTCGAGCTTCTCGAGCCCGACCACGAAGTCGGAGTCGGCCGCGAAGAAGTCCTTCACATCGAACCTCGGCTCGATCTGGACGGCGAGGAAGACCGCGATCAGCCAGGACACGAGCACGACCGGCAGGATCACCATCCGTCGTCTGGCAACTGCGGCCACGGCCCGGCCGATCAGAGTGCCCCGCAGCTGAGCCGGCGCAACGGGGGCCGTGCCCTCCGCCAGGCGGCGGCGAGCGAACATGTACGGGCCAACGACGGCTGCCAGCAGGTAGATCGCCCACAGGGCCACTCCTACAACCGGCATCAAGTAGACGAGAAAGAGAACGACCGCCATGGCGCCCGTTGCTGCGAAGCCCGAGCCGACCTCACGGCCCACTCGCCGAAGTCCTCTGGTCTGACCGGACCCGATCCGCTCATCGATGTGCATGAGCACAAGCGGAGTCACGATGCCGAGCACGAAGAATGCGGCGATGAGGGCGATGGCTGCCGCGATGCCGAACTGAATGATCGACTCGAGCCCCGATGTCACATTCGAGAGGAACGCGACGGAGTCGCTGGCCAGGGCCAGTACCAGCGCCGCCAGGACTCCGCCCATGCCGACCACAAAAGCTGCCCGCGGCTCATAACCGGCGGCCGACTCCTCCCGATATCGACCGAAAGCATGGAAGGCGAAGTCAACTCCAAACGAGATCATGGCGATCGGCACGATGAAGCTGAGCACTTGATCGTTTTCCAGCCCGATCAGGTTCGAGATCCCCTTGAGCCAGATCATCAGTGCTCCCAGACCGGCTCCAAGCACCGCCACCGCCCAGTAGGACTTGAGGATGACCCCGGCCACCACCAGAACCGCCAGGATCGTGAACCCGATGAAGGGGCCGGCCGCGGCGGCCTGCTCGCCGACCGTCAGGTTGACATCAATCGCTATCCCCCACACTTGAATCGAACGCTCCTCGCCGCGCAGGGCGCTCTGAGCATCGCGCGCGAACTCCTCCTTGGTGGTGTCGTCGCTCCCGAGCGTGACCGCCTGTCCCCCGCCGCCCAGCGCCTCGTTGTGCGCCACCAGATTGACGATCAAAGCCGGAGACACCCATTCACCGGTCGCGGGATCGAAGGTCGCTGCGCTCAGCAGACCCCAGGATGACGGCGCGACATCTCCACCGAGGATCGCCGTCACAGTGTCCGCCACTTGCCGGTCATCCGCCGCGGCCAAGCCATCGACTCCGATGCTTTGGAGCCGGGCATCGACCTCATCCGCGATGGAGTAAATCCCGATGACCTCAGTGTCGAAGTCGGGGCTGAAGTAGCTGAAGAACTTCGTGCTGAGATCAGAGTCTGCGCGCAGCACCGTTTCGTTCTGCTGGAGTTCGAGCAAGGAGGTCTGAGACAAAGCGTTGCCGTCGCGGCCTTCGACGATGAAGGAGGCTACGTAGAGATCCGAGGCGAATCGCTCCGACACGAGATCTTGCGCGTCGACCACCTCGCCGCTCGGCATCTGCGAGGCGGTCGTGTCGGGCGCCATGGTCAACATCGGCACTGCCAAAACCGCGGTGAGCAGGATCGACGTGACGACGATGGCTTTTGATCGTTTCAGCAGCCATTCGGCGGTGCGTGTCGCAGTCGTCACGACGCGGCTCCCGCCTGGAGAAGGTTGCTATCTGCTGTCCGACCAAGAGACTCACAGGTGGACATCTGCGCCGGCTCCTCTCTTCCTCGGACCGGATCCCAATTTGGGCTCACAGTCGGGCATATTCTTTAGTTGGACTATATATGCATTCCGTTGAGGCCGGTGGCCCTGTGGCGGGATTTCTTTGGGCGTCAAATGCCCGATAGGATGAATTCGCATTCTTTAGTGCGACTAACTTTTCACAGAGGGCTTGATGCCACGCAGACCGCGCGGACAACTCAAAGAGATGATTCTCGATGCCACCGATGGGTTGTTGTTCGCAACCGGTGACGTTCATGCGGTGTCGATCGACGCAGTAGTGCAAGCCGTTGACTGCACGCCGCCCGCCCTCTACTACTACTTCCCGACCAAAGAGAATCTCATTTTCGAGGCTGGTCAGAGACAGTACCAACGGTTCGCCGCCGACCTCCAAACGTCCCTGCCCGACACTGAAGATCCCCTGATTGAGCTACGGGCGAGAGGGCACGCCTATCTGGATTGGGGTGTTGCACATCCCGAGCACTACCGGATCCTGTTCATGACCCCCTACCCCCCCTACAGCGGGGCCGAGACGCTCGATCCCCGTGATGCGCATGGCCTCAAGGAACTGATCGACAACCTGGCCCGGGCCACCGAGGTCGGACTGATGCGACCGGCCGACCCCTGGGAAACGGCACTGGCCTTCTGGTCCATCGTGCACGGGATCACCGCCCTGGCGATCATCAACCCCTTCATCCCCGCCGACTTCACCCACTCGACCCTTGCCACCACCTCAGAAGCCCTGATCCAACGGTACTCCCCCTGACCAAACCTCAACCCGTTGTAAGTCCCTGCAGCCAGCATGGAGGCCGACAATGACCGCAAACACCCTCACCAGCGCAACTGAGAATGCCTCCGCGCACAGCCGGATGATCGTTGCGACAGTTGTGGCCATGTTGCTCGCCTCAGTCGTGGCGGTGGCGATCGCTCCAACACTCATGCCCGACTCGTATTCGGTGGTCGAGCACTCGGTCAGCGAATCGGCCGCCCAGGGTGTGGAAGGTGCCTGGCTGGCCAGGCTCGGATTCCTGCTGCTCGGTTTTGCAGTCCTCGCATCGGCCGGTATCGCCGGAACACGTTGGGGCGTCTGGGGACGGATCGCCCACCGCACCTACGGCGTTTCGATGGTGGGTGCAGCCGCCTTCTCCCACATGCCCTGGCTGGATGTCCGTTATGACGCCTTCGAGGACTTCCTGCACTCGGTTGCTGCCTCTGGGATGGGGTTTGCCTTCACCGCGGGAGTGCTCATCGTCACGTTCAGGCGCTCGAGGAACGCCGTTGGGGCCCGTGCCTTCGACTGGGTTGCGATAGCGGCGGCAATGGTGATCCCGATGGTGATGTTCAACATCACCGGCGTTGCCGGTCTAGTGCAGAGGGTGATGTTCGGGATCGGTTACCTGTGGTACGGCTTGGAAGCCATCCGATCCGGCCGGGCTCGAGGGACTGAGGATGTAGCCGGCACCCCCGCCTCTCAGCCGGCACCAGGAGCGTGAGGTGTCTTCCGTCTCCGGGAAGTCGCTGTTCGGCCGCTATCGCAACTGGATCGAGAGATTGCAGGCAGCTGCGCTCGACCTCCCGATCATCGTCGGCTGGGCGGTCTTTGCCGGAGTGACCGGCGGCGCACTCCGGCTCTTGAACCTCGACTTCAACACACCCGCCGCCTGGGACTTGTTCGCCCTCTCCACTTTGGTGCTACCGGTGACGGTCACGTTCGCCCTGATGGAAGCTTCGCCCCGCCGTGCCACCCCCGGCAAACGGCGGCTCGGGCTTGTGGTTGTCAACAGAATGGGGCAAAGGCTCAGCGTCCGCCGGTCGTTGGCCCGGTCGACGGGCAAGTTCCTTCCGTGGCAATTGGCGCACACTGCTGTGTTTCAGCTTCTCGCGGGGAGCGACGCGGCCGGATACCTGATTCTGTCGATCGCCGCCCAGGCCCTGGTCCTGGCATCAACGCTCACCATGGCTTTCGACTCGCAGAACCGGCCGTTTCACGATCTAGTCGCCGGCACCCGCGTCGTACAAGCACCACCGGTCGCCGTGACGGATAGGACCTCCGTCCCTGGCGCAAGGCACGGGCCGGGCGTACCGTCGACTCATGGCGATGATGCTGTCCCTCGACGCCGTGGCGGCGCTCGTTGACCATCTGAGAAACGACGGTCGGAAGGTGATCGGGCCGGTCCTTCGCAACGCCACGATCAGCCTCGACGAAATCGATGGCGTCGACGACCTGCCCGCAGGTTGGACGGAGCACCAGGATGGCGGGAGCTACCGGCTGGAACGGCTCGACCGGCCCGAACTGTTCGGTCATGCCACACCGGCGTTGCCGTGGAAAAGCTGGTTGTACCCACCGCGCACCATGTTGATGCGGGCAAACCGGGACAACGGGTCGGTGACCATCGAGAAGCCTACGCCCGGCGCCGAACCCTTCGCCTTCTTCGGCATCCGATCGTGCGACGTCCACGCACTCGACATCCTCGATCGAGTCTTCCTCGATCCGGCCGACCCCACCTACACGGCACGGCGCGAGAAGCTCTTCGTGGTTGCCGCCACCTGCGCCCGGCCCGGCGGCACCTGCTTCTGTGTATCGATGGGGACGGGTCCTGCTCCCAGCATCGGCTACGACATCGCCCTCACCGAGCTGTGGGCCGGAGACCGCCACGAGTTCCTGGCTCGAGCCGCTACCGACCGGGGCAGGGCTCTTCTCGGCCGGTTGGAGGGCAGAGCACCAACGGAGGCCGACCTGGCAGCCGCCGACCACCTGGTGGGCAACGCCACCCAAAATATGGGCCGCCAACTCGACCCCACCCACCCCACGGCGGCCGCCGAGCGGTACGAGCACCCGCAATGGGAGGCGGTGGCCCGCCGCTGCCTGGCTTGCGCCAATTGCACGATGGTCTGCCCTACCTGCTTCTGCAGCACCACCGAGGACACGACTGACCTGAGCGGTGCCGTCTCGGAGCGGTGGCGGAGGTGGGACTCCTGTTTTGCACTCGACTTCTCGTTCCTGGCCGGCGCTCCGGTGCGCTCGTCCACCAAATCCCGCTATCGCCAGTGGCTGCTGCACAAGCTGGTCACCTGGCACGACCAGTTCGGCACATCCGGCTGTGTCGGCTGCGGCCGCTGCATCACCTGGTGTCCGGTCGGAATCGACCTCACCGCCGAGATGACCGCCCTCGCTCTCGACCCTGGAGGCCCGTCATGAAATCGATCCGGGACCTGCTCGGAGAGCATCTGCTCTTTCGAGACTTCCACCCCGACCTGCTCGAGCTGATGGCGGGCTGCGGGCACAACGTGCACTTCGAGGCAGGCGAACAGATACTGACCGAGGGTGCGCCCGCCAGCGAGTTCTACCTGATCCGCAGTGGGAAAGCATCGGTGGGCGTGACGGTTCCCAATCGGGGCACCGTTCTGATCGAAACGCTCGGACCGGACGAGGTGATCGGCGTCTCTTGGCCGTTCCCTCCCTACCGGTGGGAGTTCAGCTCAACGGCGATCGATCCCACCTCTGCGATCGCCATGGACGCCGAGTGCCTGCGGAGCAAATGCGATCAAGAGCCGGTCCTCGGCTACCAGGTGTTCAAGAGCTTCGCCCGTCTGATGCGAGATCGCCTCCAGGCGACGCGACTCCAACTGCTCGACCTCTACGGAAACCATGCCGGCTGACTCCGACGAGTCCACGGGCCGGGGCCCAATGACCCCGGTTCTTTACCGCGTCGAGGCGCGCCACCAGGAGTTGGCCGACACGGTCACAATCCGCATCGCCCCTGTTACAGAGCGGCTCACGGATCCGGAACCGGGTCAGTTCGAGATGCTCCTGGCCTTCGGCGTCGGGGAAATACCGATCTCGATCAGCGGCCTCGGCGACGGCGGCGGTGAGCTGGAACACACGATCCGATCAGTAGGAGCGGTCACCAAGGCGCTGTGCACTAGCGCCGTCGGCGACCTGATCGGGGTGCGCGGCCCCTACGGGGTCGGATGGGACCTGGACCGGGCAACAGGCCACGACCTGCTGATTGTCGCCGGTGGCCTGGGCCTCGCTCCACTGCGACCCGCCATGCTGGAGGCGCTGGCCAACCGCCACCGCTTCGGGCGGCTGGTACTCCTGGTGGGTGCACGGGACCCCGGATCGCTGATGTTTGTAGAGGAACTCGAGCGGTGGCGGGGGCGGTTCGACATCGATGTGGCGGTCACCGTCGACGCGGCCCCACCGTCGTGGCGCGGCGATGTCGGTGTGGTTACCAAGCTGCTCTCCCGCGCGCCCGTGAATTTCGGCAATACGACTGCCGTCGTGTGCGGCCCCGAAGTGATGATGCGTTTCGTCGCGGCGGGCTTGGCCGACCGCGGCGTGCCGCCCGGTCAGATCCGGCTGTCGATGGAACGGAACATGCGGTGTGCCATCGGCCACTGCGGGCATTGTCAGCTCGGGCCGGAATTCGTCTGCAAGGACGGCCCGGTGTTCCCGTGGGACCGAATGGAGAAGCTGATGCTCGTGAGGGAGCGATGAATAGCGGAGCGGGTTCACGTCCGAAGCTGGCGGTGTGGAAGTTCGCCAGCTGCGACGGGTGTCAGCTCACCCTGCTCGACTGCGAGGACGAACTTCTCGAAGTCGCCGGCCGCGTCGAGATCGCTCACTTTCTCGAGGCATCGAGCGCCCGCCTGGCGGGACCGTACGACCTGTCGCTCGTGGAGGGTTCGATCACGACCGCTCACGACGTGGATCGAATCCAGGAGGTCCGCGCAGAGTCGAAGTCCCTGGTAACCATCGGAGCTTGCTCCACCGCGGGTGGAATTCAGGCGCTCCGAAACTTCAGCGACCTAGACGAACTCCTCTCGGTGGTCTATGCAACCCCCTCGTTCCTCTCAACACTGGATACCTCGACGCCGATCTCGGACCACGTACCGGTCGACTTCGAGCTGCGCGGCTGCCCAATCGACAAACGCCAACTGCTCGAGGTGATCGGCGCGTTCTTGGCCGGTCGCAAACCCAACGTTCCGGACCACTGCGTGTGCGTGGAGTGCAAGGCGCGCGGCAACCCCTGCGTGCTGGTCGCCCACGGCACTCCGTGTCTGGGTCCGGTTACCCATGCGGGCTGCGGGGCGCTGTGCCCCGCATTCAACCGGGGCTGCTACGGCTGCTTCGGGCCCATGGAGTCTCCCAATGTCGAATCGCTCATCTGCGCATTGACCGAGATGGGCATGCCGCCAGAAGACGTCGACCGGGTGTTCCATACGTTCAACGCGTGGTCCGAACCGTTCCGCCACGCCGGCCGTCGGGAGGAGAGGCCATGACCCACAAGGCCAAGCCGAGCCGCACCCTCGCCACCTCCGAGCTCGCCCGCGTCGAAGGCGAAGGAGCCATGCGGGTGGAGATACGCCACGGGAGAGTTGACGAGGTCCAGTTGAACATCTACGAGCCGCCCCGCTTCTTCGAAGGATTTCTACGCGGCCGGCGTTACAGCGAACCCCCAGACATCACCGCCCGCATTTGTGGGATCTGTCCGGTGGCATACCAGATGAGCGCCTGCCGGGCCATCGAAGATGCCCTCGGCCTCCAGGTGAACGGGCAACTCAGGGAACTCCGCCGCCTTCTCTATTGCGGCGAATGGATTGAGAGCCACGTCCTCCACATCCACTTCCTCCACCTTCCAGATTTCTTCGGTCTGGACAGCGCCGTGGACCTGGCCGGGATCAACCGTCCGGCAGTAGAGCGCGCCCTGGCTCTCAAGAAGATCGGCAACGAGCTCATCGAGCTCATCGGCGGACGGGCCATTCACCCGATCAACGTGCGCGTGGGCGGCTTCTACAAGGTGCCGACGCGAAGGGAGTTGGTGGCATTCCGGCCGAAACTGGAGCATGCCAGGGAAATGGCGGCAGAGGTGGTGGAGTTGGTCGGCGGCCTCGACTTCCCCGAACTGGAGGTGGAGCACGAGATGGTGGCGCTGCGCCATCCCCGCGAGTACGCCATCCTCGACGGCCGGATCACCTCCGATGGTGGCCTCGACATCACCGAGCAAGAGTACCCGGAGCATTTCGTGGAGGAACACGTCGAGCATTCGACGGCTCTGCATTCGCAGATCCGCGCCCGGGGCACCTATCTGGTCGGTCCGCTGGCCCGCTACCGCCTCAACTCGGACCGGTTGACGACGGTCGCCGCCGACGCGGCCGGGGCGGTGGGGTTGACCTCTGACTGCCGCAATCCGTTCCGAAGCATCGTGGTGCGAGCGGTCGAGACGCTCGACGTGATCGAGGTGGGACTTGCCATCGTCGATGCTTACGACGAACCCGACCGGCCGCACCTCGAGGCAACGATCGGCGCCGGCACCGGCCACGGCGCCACCGAGGCACCGCGCGGTTTGCTCTACCACCGGTACACCCTGAGCGATGACGGGGTGATCGCCGATGCAGTCATCATCCCGCCGACCTCACAGAACCAGGCGGCCATCGAAGACGACCTGGCCCGCTACGTCCAGGCGAATATCGGCCTGGACGACGAAGACCTTCGGAAGGGCGCGGAAGTGACGATTCGCAACCACGATCCATGCATCAGTTGCGCGACCCACTTTCTCGACCTCACGGTGGTACGAACATGATCGACGTTGTGATCATCGGGATCGGCAACACCTATCGGAGCGACGACGGCGTTGGACACGCGGCCGCCGAGGCACTCATGGGCATGGTGTCCGATGCAGAAGTGCTGCTCCTCGATGGGGAGCCCACGCGGCTCGTGGACGCCTGGGCAGGCCGACGGCTGGCGATCGTGCTGGACGCCGTGCGCGGCGGTGACCCACCCGGCACCGTGTACCGCGTCGAGGTGGGCACCGACCCGTTGCCTGCCGAGTTCCCACACCTCAGCTCTCACAGTGCCGGGCTGGAGTCGGCGGTCGCGCTCGGACGGGCTCTCGACCGGAATCCCGGGGGGTTGGTCGTCTACGGCATCGAACCGGCCGATCTGAGCGACGGCCACGGTTTATCGAAGGCTGTCGAGCTGGCTCTGCCGGGCCTAATCCATCAAGTGGCAGAGGAGGTGCGATCGCTGTGTGCCTGAGCAGGCTCGTACGTATCGAGGCGGTCGACGCCGACGGCACGCGGGCTATCGGGGTTTCGGAGGGCCGGACCGTCTCAGTCTCCCTGGCCGTGCTGACGTTCGAAGGTCAGGTACTGATCCCCGGGGACTGGGTGCTCGAGGCCACCGGTCTGGCAGTGCGCCGGCTGACCGATGAGGAGGCTGCCGCCATTGCGCAGGCCCGCACCGATCTTGGACTCGGGCAGATCGCCGGGTCGAACAATCCCACAGATCTGCCTTCCGCTTCACCCTCCACGAAGGTCGGGTCGTGAGCGCGTCCGGGGCGGTGATGTTCGCCCGCTTCGCGTTCCCGCCCAATCTGGCTGGCTACTGCGGGCCGGCCGGGGCCGAGGAACTGTTCGCCTACGGAGCAGGCCGGCAGCCTCCCGATCCGGGGCTCGAGTTGCTGGCCCGCGCCTTCGATGGCGCCTGGCCGTACCTAGAACTCCTCAACGACGCCGCTCCGGTCGACGATCCGCTCGACGAGCATGTGGTCGAGGCCTACTGGATCGGCAATGCCCTGCTGACCGACGTCGGCGCCGGTCGCTGGGGTAACCACCTGGACGATCGATTTCGTCCCCGCAGCGGCCGCGCAATCCACCGGATCACCGCCGGGGTCGCCGTCGGTGCAGTCCCCAACCACGCCTACCACGTGTTCGGCGTGTATCCATGGGTCGGCTTGCTGCGGGATGGCATCGGGGGTGCCGAGCCACTCCGGGTGCTAGACCGTTGCCGCATCCGCTGGGGCGCGGTTGTCGATGTGGCCGGCGAGCGCGCCACCGTCCGCAGCCGGCCCCTGCGGTGGACCGGCACCGCGCTATCACTGGGCAACCCGATCGTGGAAACGGCCGAGTGGGGGGCCAACGGAGGCCTGGCCGGATTGATCGCTCCGGGCGACACCGTCGCGCTGCACTGGGACTGGATCTGCCAGCAGCTCTCCACGGATCAGGCCGGCTGGTTGGAGCGGGTTACCTCGTCCCAACTCGAAGTGGTCAATCGGAACGCCGGCCAGATCCTCGGCTAATTGTCACAGGTGCTGTTGAAACGCTTGAGCATTCAACCGGCGATCTGCTGGTAATTGTGAAACCTGGCGAGGAAGTCATCCGATCAGTCGGCGGCCGGTCGGGCCGACTCGAGTCCGAACTCTCGCCCCTCTTCCAATAGGGGGCGTAGAGTCCAGTGTCGATCGTGCCGCCGAGAGAGGGATCCTATGCAACTGCGGACCGCGAGGGCTATTGGCCCTGTTGTTGCCATCATCATGCTTGCCGCCATCGCCTACGGGATGGCCTCGGGCGGATTCGTTGAAGGCCTTCGCGTCGTGGTCGGAGACGCCTGGGGTCGGGTGACGCTCGCTGATCTTGCCTCCGGTTTGTTGGTGGCGGGTGTTTGGATCGGATGGCGTGAGGCCTCAGTCGCCCGAGCAGCACCGTGGTGGCTGGGGCTCATACTGACCGGAAACCTCGCCCTCGGCATCTACCTGATGTGGGCTGCTCGTTCGTCTCAAAGTGTGCAGCAGCTTCTCGTCGGAGAACGGACCTGATTGCTATTGCCGGTGCAAGACCCCCTCAGTGCCGGCATATCCTCGGGCGCGTTGCCTAGAGTTGCCGAACACGAATATCGCTTGATCCACATGTTTCGTTCGAGCCACCGAGATCAGGTCGGAGCCAGGCGACAACCGAACAGAATCGAAAGAGACCGATGAAAACAATGACATGCAGACAGCTGGGTGGAGCATGCGATCTCCCCCACCATGGTGAAACAGCCGATGAGGTGATCAAGGCGCAAGACAAGCATCTCAAAGAGGTTGTCGCAGCCGGCGATGAAGCGCACGTGAGTGCCTTGAACGACATGAAGGGGAGATGGAAGAACCCCATCAAAGGAATGAGCTGGTACAAGAACACCAAGCGTGATTTCGCGGCTCTTCCTGAAGACTGATGCAGGCGGCCGACAGCCATGACCTCATCCGGGTAACCGGGGCCCGGGAGAACAACCTCAAAGATGTCAGCGTCGAGATCCCGAAGCGCCGCTTGACCGTGTTCACCGGTGTCTCAGGCTCGGGCAAGAGTTCGCTGGTGTTCGACACGATCGCGGCGGAGTCGCAGCGGATGATCAACGAAACCTACAGTGCCTTCGTGCAGGGTTTCATGCCGACGCTGGCACGGCCCGACGTCGACGTACTCGATGGGCTGACGACCGCGATCATCGTCGACCAGGAGCGGATGGGTGCAAACGTCCGATCGACGGTCGGCACCGCCACCGATGCTAACGCCATGCTGCGCATCGTCTTCAGCCGGCTCGGGCGGCCGCACATCGGGTCACCGAATGCGTACTCGTTCAACGTACCTTCGATCCGGGCCAGCGGTTCGATCACGATCGAGCGCGGCGACAGCAAGCGAGAGAGAGTCGCTTTCACCCGCACCGGCGGCATGTGTCCACGCTGCGAGGGCCGCGGCACGGCCTCCGACATAGACCTCACCCAGCTCTTCGATGACTCGAAGTCGCTCAATGAGGGCGCCATCACGATCCCCGGCTACAAGGCGGGCGGTTGGATGGTGCGGTCGTTCACCGAGTCCGGGTTCCTCGACCCCGACAAGCCGATCAGCAAGTACACCAAGAAGGAGCTCAACGACTTCCTCCACAAGGACCCGACGAAGGTCAAGATGAGTGGGATCAACATCACCTACGAGGGCCTGATCCCCAAAGTCCAGAAGTCGTTCCTCTCCAAGGACCGCGACTCGCTGCAACCGCACATCCGGGCGTTCGTAGACCGGGTGGCCACCTTCACCGCCTGCCCCGACTGCGGCGGCACCCGGCTCAGTGAGGCCGCCCGTTCGTCGAAGATCAACGGGATCAACATTGCCGACGCCTGCGCGATGCAGATCAGCGATCTGGCCGAGTGGGTCGGCGACCTCGACGATCCGTCTGCTGCACCGTTGCTAGCGGCGCTGGGCGAGACCCTCGCCGCCTTCGTGGAGATCGGGTTGGGCTACCTCTCTCTCGACCGGCCGTCGGGGACGCTCTCGGGCGGGGAAGCCCAACGCACCAAGATGATCCGCCACCTCGGGTCGTCGCTGACGGACATCACCTACGTATTCGACGAGCCGACCATCGGCCTGCACCCCCATGACATCCAGCGGATGAACGACCTGCTGCTGCAGCTGCGGGACAAGGGCAACACCGTGCTGGTCGTTGAGCACAAACCGGAGACGATCGCCATCGCCGACCACGTCGTGGACCTCGGCCCCGGCGCCGGCACTGCGGGCGGCACCATCTGCTTCGAGGGCACCGTCGAGGGGTTGCGGACCGGCGACACCGTCACCGGCCACCACCTCGACGACCGGGCCACCCTCAAGGATACGGTAAGGGCGCCCGCCGGCATGTTGGAGATCCGCGGCGCCACGACGCACAACCTTCAGGACGTCGATGTGGACATCCCCCTCGGGGTGCTCTGCGTGGTCACCGGTGTGGCGGGTTCCGGCAAGAGCTCGCTCATCCACGGCTCGGTCTCGGGGCGGGACGGGATAGTGTCGATCGACCAGGACCCGATCCGCGGCTCGCGACGCAGCAACCCGGCGACGTACACAGGATTGCTCGACCCGATCCGCAAGGCGTTCGCAAAGATCAACGGCGTCAAGCCGGCGCTGTTCAGCGCCAACTCCGAAGGCGCCTGCCCGATCTGCAACGGCGCCGGCGTCATCTTCACCGAGCTGGGGTTCATGGACACCGTCACCACCACCTGCGAGGAGTGCGAGGGGAAGAGATTCGAGGCATCTGTGCTCGAATACAAACTCGCCGGGCGAGATATCAGCGAGGTGCTGGCGATGTCGGTGACCGAGGCCGTTGAGTTCTTCGGCGCCGGCGAGGCGCGCACGCCGCCCGCCCACGCCATTCTCGACCGGCTCGCCGACGTCGGGCTCGGCTATCTCAGCCTCGGCCAGCCGCTCCCTACCCTGTCCGGCGGCGAGCGACAGCGACTCAAGCTGGCCACCCACATGGCCGAAAAGGGCGGCGTCTACGTCCTTGACGAACCGACCAGCGGCCTTCACCTCGCCGACGTCGACCACCTGCTCGGTCTACTCGACCGGCTCGTGGATTCGGGCAAGTCTGTCATCGTCATCTCGCATCACCAGGCAGTGATGGCGCATGCCGACTGGATCATCGATCTCGGCCCCGGCGCCGGGCATGACGGCGGCCGGGTGGTGTTCGAAGGCACACCGGCCGATCTGGTTGCCGCTCGTTCAACGTTGACCGGCGAGCATCTCACCGAGTACGTGGGTTGGCGTAGAGCCCCGTGAAGAGTTCTCCGAAGACCCTTCGGCTCCGCTGGCGCGGACGGTGCTGGCAGTAGCTTCGGGTGTTGGGGCGACGGCGGCGATTGGCGCCGGTGTCACCGTCCTGGTCGCCAACGCACTGTTCTTCGTCCGCAGCCTGGCCCGGCTCGTAACGGTGGGCAGAATCCGCGAGCCGGCATGACCCGGTCCCTCACCCCGCCGCTTAGGCGACTCTCAGGTGTTCTCAGCTTCGCCACAGGTGCACTCCGGCATGCTGCCCTCATGACGGTCCACAGGGCCGCGAGGAACCAGGAGGTTTGATGATGTCAACGGAGAAGAAGCCCGCCAAGACGATCTACACCCTCGCTACGGCGATCGGTCTCGCCCTCGGAACGATGGGGGTGGCGGCTGCTGCCACCTCGCCTGCCGACACGCCGGCGGTTGTAGGTCAGACACAAACGGATGCTCCCGACCAGGCGACTGCTCCCGATGACGAGGCCGACGAAGTCGAAGCTCCCAGCGACGAAGACGTCGACGGAGTCGACCACCAGTTCGAAGGCGAGGAAGTCGGCAACAACGGAGACGGAATCGCCGATGTGAATGAGGCCGACGAAATCGAGGCCGACGAGGCAGAGGCACCCGGCGACGAAGACGTCGACGGAGTCGACCACCAGTTCGAAGGCGAAGAGATCGGCAACAACGGAGACGGGATCCCCGACGCCGATGATGCCAACGAGGCTGCCGAGGCTACGACCAACGGTTGAGCCGCACAGCTCGCCACCCAGATAGAGAGGGCCGGACTCGAGTTGGGTCCGGCCCTCCCGCGTGAGGTCCGTCAATCGGTAGGTAGCGCCGCCACCGGCTATGACCCAAGACCGTGGTCTCGTTCGACCGGCAGAAACACGGTGATCATCGCCCCGCCCAGGTCGGGGTCATCACCGACGGTGATCCGCCCGCTGTGTGCCTCGACGATGCTCTTAACCACCGAAAGTCCAAGTCCGGTACCGCCGGCCTGGCGGGATCGGGCCTCGTCGAGCCGTACAAACCGATCGAAGATCTTCTCACGATCAGAGCTCGGAACGCCGGGCCCATCGTCGGCGACGCTGATGGTGGTCTCGCGTTCGATGGTGTGCGTTTCGATCCGCACGGTTTCGGTGGCATGACGCACGGCGTTGTCGAGGAGGTTCCGTACGACCCGGCCGAACCTGCGGCGGTCGGCGAAGACGAACGCCGGTTCCACTCCGCTCGTGTCCATCGAGACAAGCGCCGGACCACCGGCCGCGATCTCCTCGTGGATGACCTCGGCGAGATCGAACGATTCGAGGTTGAGGTCGAGATGCTGTTCATCGCTACGTGCCAGTGCGAGCAGATCGTCAACGAGCAAGGCGAGCCGGCGGCTCTGCCCGGCAACATCGGAAGCGAGTTCTGCGACCCCGAAGGCCTGCGGGTTTGCCTCCGCTACCTCGGCCATGGTGAGGAGGGTGGCGACCGGGCTCTTCAACTCGTGTCCGGCATCGGCGGTGAACCTGCGCTGCCGGGATACCGAGATCTCGAGACGCTCTAGCATCCGGTTGAGCACCACCGCCAGCCGCCGGATCTCGTCGTCGGGTTTCGGTTCCGGGACCCGGAGATGCAAATCGCGGTACGAGATCGCCTCCGCCTGGCCGGCCATGGCCTCCACCGGCCGGAAGGCCCGGCGGGTGAGACGCCAGATCGTCAGACCTACCAACAAGGTGATCGCAGGAACGCCAAGAGCCAGGAGAGGTATGAGGGTCCGGGTGGCGTTCTCGACAGCGCCCAGAGAACCGGCGGCGAGCACGATCACCTGCCTCCCTTCGAAGCTAACGGCACCAACCGCCACCAGGAACGGCCCTTCGTCGCCAGCCTCGCTCTGTCCTTCACCCTCATTGTCGCCTGCATCTAGTGAAGGCACCTGGATCGTGGACACGGCACCGGGGGTTACGACGAGATCGACGAGGGGTCGTTGGCCTTCGATGTCCCCGGTCGAGGAGATAACGGTTCCGTCGCTCACGATCTGGACCGAGATCCCCCGGATCAGAGGCACGGGTCGAGGGGTGGCGCCATCTCCGACTTGAGAAACCAGGTCGACCGCACGGGCGCTCACGGTGGTTTCGACCGACTGGTACAACGCCGATCTCGTCGCTACCACCAACAGGACACTCGAGCCGGCCAAAACGAGGCCGACGACGGCCGCGGCGATCACTGTGGTTCGGGCGCGAACGCCAAGACTGCCGACCGAGACTCGGCGAGCATTCATCGGCCGACCCTCAGCCGGTAACCGACCCCGCGAACCGTTTCGATCGAGGCCCGATCGAATGGATCGTCGATCTTTCTCCGCAGATAGCCGATGTACACCTCTACTACGTTTGAATCTCCTTCGAAGTCCCAATCCCACACCGCATTGAGGATGTTGGTCTTGCGGACCGCCTCCCCCGAATGCCGCATGAGGAACTCGAGCAGAGAAAACTCTTTCGCCGTCACCTTGATCTCGGTCCCACCCCGCTCGACCGTATGCGCAGCTGGGTCGAGGCGAAGGTCATCGACCTCCAATACGGCAGGCCGCTCGGGCGCCCCCCGACGAGCAATGGCCCGGATCCGGGCAGATAGAACGACAAAGGAGAACGGTTTGGTCAGGTAGTCGTCGGCTCCGGTATCGAGCGCTTCTTCAATGTCGAACTCCCCGTCCTTTGCCGTTAGCATCAGAATCGGCGTCCAGTTCGACTCTCCCCGAAGGTCGGCACATACCTGGAAGCCGTTCCGCTTCGGCAGCATGATGTCGAGCACGATTACGTCGTACGACTGGTTGCGGGCCAGCCACAACCCCTCCTCGCCGTCGCCGGCGATGTCGACTGCATGGCCATCCGCCTCCAGACCCCGCTTGAGATACGAGGCGAGTTTCACCTCGTCTTCGACAACCAACAAACGCATCGATCACTCATCCTGTCAGACGCAAGATCACTCCCAACCTACGCCCGACGGTACACAGCCGTAGCTGAGAGAACGCTGAGAGGAACCTGAGGCGGGAAGGCCAGATTGCAGTTCCGGTACGAATGTCAGTCGGAACCCTCTTCGCCTCCGGCGTCCTTCTGGATGGTGGTTGTCTGGGAAGCGGCGTCGGATGCGTTGAGCGACGTGACGTAGAGGCTGAACTCGTTGGCCGGAAAGTGATCCGCTGCTCCGGTGTTGTCGAAGTGGGCGATGCGACTGCCGCCGGCGCCAACTGCCGGGTTCAGGTGACTAGCCTCACAGGCCAGCTACGTGGCTGACTCGTTTCCGTGGGAAAGAGGACCGGCAAGTGACGATTCGAACCCTTCAACGCGGATCCTCCGCCCAAAGCTCATCACTGAACCATGGATACCGCGGGCAGCTGCGGCTGGTCGTAGCCATTGCCGGAGTTCTGTTCGTTCTGGCCGGCTGTGGGGATACCGACTCCGCCACTCTCCAGCCCTCAGACACGACCACAACCCAAAACACGACCGTCCAGGACAACACAACTGTCCCCCAACCCCAAGGTGGGGGTGATGAGGCTACCGACACGACGAGTCCCACCGAAGACGCCGACGGCGTCATCGAACCCGTCTTGGAGGATGTCCCGAGTCCGGTCGGCGGGACGGTTAAGCAGGTGACGATTCCTGGGCCGGAAACCTCCGTGTTGGTCGTCTGCGACCAGGCCGGGTTTGAGCCCTTTTTCTTCACCGACCAGGGCAACTGGGTGGGCTGTTCAATCATGGATGGGGTTGAGCCGGGTCCTGAATCTGCTCTCGCACAAGCCGCCATGAGCGATGTGGCCAGTCCGGTCGGCGGCACCGTTAAGCAGGTGACGATTCCTGGGCCGGAAACCTCCGTGTTGGTCGTCTGCGACCAGGCCGGGTTTGAGCCCTTTTTCTTCACCGACCAGGGCAACTGGGTAGGTTGCCAGCGGAGCCCGTGAACCGACTCCCCTCCGCTGACCACTCCGCGGGCGACTGGCAACAGGCACCAAGACTGTGGTGGGTTGTCATCTGGTTCTCCCATCCGGCGTGACCGCAAGCCAACCCATCCCGAGTCACGAGGTAGCCCAAGAGGTGCCGATCGATGGCACTCGGCGACCTGTGCGTTCATGGGGCAGATCGGGTGATGTGAGCGGCGGGCGGCTTCTCACACGGTGATGACCACTTTCCCTCGGGCGTGTCCCTCTTCAGAATGCCGGATCGTCGAGGGGATCTCGCTCAACGAGAAGCAGGCGCTGGTGACCGGCGTCAGTCCCCCGCCTTCAAGTGGGCCCATTTTCAAACACTGTCGGTCGGCGCGGGAGCGAGCGACGTTTCGAGAGGGCCGAGAGACGGACATGGCGATAATGCCGACGCCATGGCCTGCACACAGCGCTGTCAACCGATCATGTAGTCCTCTTTGATGATGTCGAGGCAGGCATTCGATTGAACCAGGCCCGTCTATTTCTCTATCGACATCGACGTGCTCGACCCGCCGTTCGCCCCGGGTACCGGTACGCCCGAGATCGGTGGATTCTCAACCCGGGTGCACACGTGGAAGTGACTCGCCGCGCACGGTCGAGAGGAATGACGGTCCACGCTCGGCTGCAAAGACCTTCCGACCGCACTCTGCGAGCGACGGTGCATCTGCGGCGAACCTGCCCCACGACCTTACAAGAGCCTCAGCCCCCCAGCTGGCCGACGACATCAGGTTGCGCAACCTTCCCAATCTTGAGATCCCGCACCATCACAACTCCACATCACCCTTTCACAACGTTGGCCACCACCTGACCAGCCCCTGCCAGTAGCGCAAATGCTCCGAAGACGCGGAGCCTCAAACTCGAGCCGCACCGACGACTGGTTAACACAGCCGCGACGGTGGCGCCCTCCGCCACTACCACCACGATGCCCGCAACCACGAACAGCCCGGTCACGTCCAGGGCTGTCCACATCGCTCCAAGACCGGCCAGTCCGAGCACCAGACCGGCCGTGGCGCCGATCCGGATCGCCCTTTGTCCCTGCACCGCGACGACGTTGAGCAACCAAGCCAGAGCCGCGACGGCGAGAGCCAGAATGGCGTATGCGACAGGGACCCGGCGAAAGAGCACCTCGGACGGAAGGAGAGTGGGCTCCCTGGACTGGACGAAGAGCGGAGCGAATACGCCGGCATTGAAGAACAAGTCGACCCCGACGGCTATCAGCCACGCCAAACCGATACGACCCGGCCGTAGCATCCGCACATCCCCGCCGGATGCACTGTTGATGTCGCCCCTCCTCTCGTCATCGCTTTGATAGTCTCTATCACTTGGTGTCATCGCTACCCGGATCTCGAAATCGGACGAGGTCTTACTCGGGGTCAGTCGTCACGCTGGTGCTCATTGACCTGGATGACGAGACCTTCAGGATCCCGCAGAAGGAAGGAACGGCCAAACGTCTCTTCCTGGATACCCCTCTCAACCGGGATGTTCACAGCGGCCAACCGGTCCATGATCTTCTCCAGGCTTTCGCCGGCAACCAAGGAAAGCTCGACTCTTGACTCTTCGGGCAACACATCGACCCGGTGCAGGGCGAGATACGCGCCTCCCTCAGCAAAGGACGTCCACACATCGGACCGAAAGGCGGGACCAGATCCAAGGACGGCGGAATACCAGCCCACCGCCGACTCCATATCAGTTGTATATACGATCGGTTGCAGCTTCATTCGCTTTCCTCTCGACGCTCGGCCTGGTCAAGGTGCTGGCTGAGCGCGGCAGCCACGAACTCGGAGAGCCTTTGCTCTGCCTCGATCGCCGCGTGTTTGAGCTCCTTGATGAGGTCCTCATCCAGCCAGAGGTTCATCTGTCGCTTCTCACCCATCTGCCAACTATAAAACTAGAATTCTAGAACCACAACTGATCTGGCGCGCGTACCGGTGGCACAAGCCTACCGAGATGTCCCAGGCCCATCTTGCTGTAGCAGCGCGGACTCGTACCGATACCTCATCGCCGCAGTCACCGGCCTGTCGATCTCATTGAGTTCAGGGACATCATCAGGTGACCCGTACACGACGGCTCGTGTCATCGGGAGTGGCTTGCGGTCCGCGACCGAAGGCCTGAGCTATCAAAGGCAGGGTGTAGGTCAGGTTGAACACGGCAGCCGCCAGATAGAGAACGCCGACGATACCCCTCCAGACGTTCCAACCGATTCCGCCACCGATCTAGCAGCTCAGCCAGTCCCGCTAGAAGATCCGTTAGAAGATCGACCCATCACGCGACAAGACCCCGGTCAGAAACGATCTGACCAGGGCCTTTGCTAGTAGCGGGGGTAGGATTTGAACCTACGACCTTCGGGTTATGAGCCCGAGTCCGGGGTATCAGCTGAGCTGGGGAAATGCGCGAAATGCCTGCTCACAGGCGGTTTTCGTTTCGCGTCATTTCGCGTTGATTCCCCTCCCATCGCACCCTCTCGCGCGATGGACGCGCGATGGAGAGTGCCGGAGCCTGTGCGACTTCGGTTGATACTTGTCACTGGATGTTCGGTTGATAGGTGACATCGTGCCGGTTGATGTGCGACATCGGTTCCGGTTGATGGGTGTCATTTGTTTCGGTTGACGGGTGACATCGGGCCTTCCGATGTCCGATCCTTGAGGGGTCGGACCTGGAGGGTTGTTGATGGTTTTGGTGGTGATGGGTGTGGTGGAGCAGCGGTTGGCGGCGGTGTTGGAGGTGGTCAATCAGGGCCGCACGGTGACCGAAGTGGCCGCCCGGTATGGGGTGGCCCGCCAGACGGTGCACCGATGGTTGCGCCGTTACGAGACTGACGGGCTGGACGGGTTGGAGGATCGGTCGCATCGTCCCAACGCCTGTCCGCATCAGATGCCGGCTCGGGTGGAAGCGGCGCTGGTTGCTTTGCGGATGGTGCATCCCCATTGGGGTCCGAAACGTCTGGCCTGGGAGCTGGAGCAGCGCGGCATCGTGGAGGCGGCTCCGTCGGCGTCGGCTATCTATCGGAGTCTGAGACGCCAAGGGCTGGTGCAAGTCCGCCAACGGCGGCGTCGCCGCCAGGATTACAAACGCTGGCAACGGCAACGCCCGATGGAGTTGTGGCAGCTGGATGTGGTCGGTGGAGTCGCCCTCCCCAGCGGCCGGTATCTCAAGGTAGTGACTGGCATCGACGACCATTCCCGGTTCTGTGTGCTCGCGGCGGTGATCACCTCAGAGACCGCCCGGGCAGTGGCCGCAGCGTTTGCTGGAGCGTTACGGCGTTACGGGATCCCCGAGGAGGTGCTCACCGACAACGGGACCGTGTTCACCGGCCGACGGCGAGTCCGACCCGGTGAGGTGCTGTTCGAGCGGATCTGCCGCGAGAACGGCATCACTCCACGGCTGACCGCGCCCCGCTCCCCCACCACCACCGGCAAGGTGGAACGGTTCCACAAGACCATGAGAGCCGAACTTCTCCGAGGACGGGTCTTTGCTGATCTCGAGGCGGCCCAAACAGCCATCGACGACTGGGTCGAGGAATACAACCATCGTCGACCTCATCAGGCTCTGGAGATGGCTACCCCAGCCGAGCGGTTCACCAAACCCGATGACCGGATCCCCGATGGGCTCCTCGAACCTTCGGGAAGGCCACCAGAGGGGCAGCTGGTGATCGAACGGCGGGTTGCTGAAGGCGGGATCATCTCCGTGGCCGGAGAGACCTTCTCGGTAGGCAGACATCTCGCCTACCGGATCGTCACTGTGGCGGTAACCGGCCGAATAATGCACGTCTACCTGAACGGCACCCTCATTAAGACCCTCGGCCGCCAAACCGACAAACCGATCCGCCAGATCCGACCACAGAAGACCACCCGCCGCCTCAAACAAGCCCAAAACGGTGGAACACGTCAACTGACCACAAACCGGAACGGATCAACCGACTCTTGACAGTTGGCACGTGGCACTTGCGCCCGGTGCCCTCACCGACCGCAAAGGAACCGCCACGGCGGGTCGTGATCCACCTCAACTCATGGTATCCTTACCTTGTCCGTATAGTAAGGAGTTGCCTTA
>JAHEDK010000049.1 GCA_024641245.1 Actinomycetes bacterium | reverse complement strand
CTCACCGATCTCGAATGGCCGGTCACGCTTTGGGAACTGCTGTCGGTGCCGGTCGGCGTTCTGGCGCTCTTCTCTTTTCTCACAGCTCTCTACCGCTGGGGACCGCCGCAACGCCTCCCCGGGTTCTGGATAGCGGCATTGGTGGGCACCCTCACCACGATCAGCGTGACGCTCGGCTTCCGCTTGTATGTCGAGACCTCGGGAGGACTCAGCGCGACGTTCATCGCGTTCACCACGGTGGCCGTGCTCCTCCTCTGGCTCTTTCTTATGGCGTACGTCATCATCTTGTCGGCGGCCATCGGCGCCTCCGCCTCGCGCGGACTCATTTCCCGGCGCGCCAACGGCCAGAACGGTGCCGGGGAGATCTCGCTGGGACTCGAAACGATGGAGTCGGAGATCGTCCGTTAGCGACGTCGCCGTCGGGGGCTAAAGCTATTGAGCCCTTCACCGATACCATTCACGTTGGGTGGCATGTAACACTTTGGGTGGTAGTGCGACCTACCAGCTGAGTGAAATAAGGAGTGGATGGATGCGGCGGAGAACGATCACCCTCGTGGTAGTGGGCCTGGTGCTGGCCCTGTTTGTGTTACCGGCGGCGGCACAGGAGCTGTTTGTTGAGGCGAGCCCCTCGTTGGAAGATGCCTCTGATGCGGCAACGTATGAGCTCAACTACAACTATGACCCGGACTCGCACGTGGTGTTCTACGGCATCGGTGAACTTCCCGGCGAGGGAGACGAGACCCCTCCACTCGACTGCACGCTCCCGGAGGGCGTGACGGTCGAGGTCGACGAAGAGACCGGTGAGGTCACCTATGTTGTCGAAGTCGGAGAAGAGCCTTATGTGCTTTCCGAAGGCTGCCGCGCAGTTTTGATCGAAGGCCCGAACGGCCAGGTCAATCACGGGCAGTTCGTTTCGAACATGGTGCACGACCTCAAGGCCGATTACGACAAGGACGTCTACGGTCCCTTCGGTCAATGGGTCAAGGAGTTCGCACACGACAAGGAAATCGGCAAGGGCGACTTGAAAGTCTGGGCGAACGACGACGATGAACTCGTCGAGCTCGAGGTCGCCGAACTCGACGGCGACGAGGCCGACGGGGTCAAGCCCGTGAAGTCGAACCGGGGATCCGAGAAGTCGAACAACGGCAAAGGCAAAGGCAAGAACAAGTAGTAAGGACGAGAACGGGTCGGGTGGATCTCCACCCGGCCCGTTTGCTTAACAACTACCGGCGAGTAAGGTGACGGCTCGCCTCGGCACGCCCGAGGCTTTCTCCTATCCGGGACACTCCCAAAATGAAACTCAGACGTATACACGCGTTCGCACTCATGGTCGGTCTGGCGACCGCGATCTTCGCTCTGCCCGCTCAGGCCGCCGAGGACGAGTTCACCCTCGTTTTTCCTCAGCCGAGCGAGGCGACCGAGTTCGTCAACAGTTGGGGCAACGCCCGGTCCGGTGGCCGTCACCACCAGGGCACCGATCTCCTGGCACCGCAGATGACTCCGGTGGTGGCCGCCGCCGACGGTGAGATCAAGAAATTCGGCAACGGTCCACGCTCCGGGTACTACATCGTGATCAGCCACCGCGACGGCTACGAGACCTGGTACATGCACATGAACAACGACACCCCCGGTACCGACGACGGTCGGGGCGCTCCCGAATACACCTACGTGGCCACCCTCGAAGTCGGAGATACGGTAGAAGCGGGCGAGTTGCTCGGCTACGTCGGTGACAGCGGTAACGCAGAAGGATCGGTCCACCACACCCATTTCGAACTTCATCTCAACGGGAGGGCGATCAACCCCTATCCGTTCTTGAAGGTCGCCTGGGAGCGGTGGGAACTCGAACAGCTCATCGAGCGCCAGGAAGTCCCGTTCAGCTGATCAGGAGAGCGTCTCGAGCTCGTTGAGGCGGACCACCTCGGCGGCGGTCGCTTCATCTTCAGCGCTGACCACGGCCACCTCGGGGATGGTCGCTTCCATCGGTGGTCCCGGCAGGGCCGGAGAACCGACCCAGATCAAACGCTGAATTCCCGCCGCCCGCACCGCCTCCATCCAGGCCACCGCCACCTCCCCAGGGGTGCCGGCAAATGCCCGTTCCCGATCGTCGCCGGCCGATTCGGCGACGAGTACCGCGGTGAAACACTCGAGGGCAGCCATTTCGACGTGAGACCCGTCGGACACGTCGCCGATTGCCACCTTGCATCCTCTTCTGCGTAGCTCCTCGCCTGCCTGCGGATCTGTGATGAAGGCGCGCACTTCTCCGCCCGCTCCGGCGAGTCTTCCGACGATTTCGGCTCCCAGCGGGGTATCGGCTCCGACGACAATCACTGGCACGATGCGAACCTATCAGAATGCGTTCTGTCGGTGGCGGCGCGCCGTCGCCGGCCCCGCTGGTCGGCTGTTCCGGATTTCAGGATCACTGCTACCATTCCACCTATCCGGATAGTGCTAATTAGAGGTGACCAATGGCCACTGTCGAACTTGATCTCGGTGCCTACCAGCTTGGATGGCACGACTCTGAAGAGGGATATGTCTTCAAGCCTCGCAAGGGGCTGAACGAAGACATCATCCGTGAGATGTCCAAAATGAAGAAGGAGCCGGGCTGGATGCTCGACTTCCGTCTCAAAGCGTACAAGCGGTTCCTGAGTCGCCCGATTCCGACGTGGGGTGGCGGCGGTGCGCTCAACGACATCGACTTCGACGACATCTACTACTACGTCAAGCCGACCGAGGGACAGTCCAAGGACTGGGACATGGTTCCCGAGGAGATCAAGGCTACATACGAGAAGCTCGGCATCCCGGAAGCCGAGCGCAAGTACCTGGCCGGCGTGACGGCCCAGTACGAGAGCGAAGTCGTCTACCACCGCAATCGAGACGACCTGGAGAAGCTCGGCGTGCTGTTCACCGATATGGACACTGCAGTTCGCGAGTATCCGGAGATCGTCAAGGAGTACTTCGGGACGATCATCCCGCCGAACGACAACAAGTTCGCAGCACTCAACTCGGCCGTTTGGTCCGGTGGCTCCTTCATCTACGTGCCGCCCGGGGTGCATCTCGATCAACCGCTCCAGGCGTACTTCCGGATCAATTCCGAGAACATGGGCCAGTTCGAGCGGACGCTGATCATCGTCGACGAGGGTGCCTACGTGCACTACGTCGAGGGATGCTCCGCTCCGATCTGGTCGACCGACTCGCTCCACTCGGCCGTGGTCGAGATCGTGGTCAAGGGGGGCGGCCGGTGCCGCTATTCGACCATCCAGAACTGGTCGAACAACGTATACAACCTGGTCACCAAGCGGGCGGCGGCCTATGCCGACGCCACCATGGAATGGGTCGACGGCAACCTCGGGTCGAAGCTCACCATGAAGTACCCGGCCGTCTGGCTGATGGAACCGGGCGCCCACGGCGAGGTGCTCTCGATCGCCTTTGCCGGCGAGGGCCAGCACCAGGATGCCGGCGCCAAGATGGTCCACGCCGCCTCGGACACCACCTCGACGATCGTGTCGAAGTCGATCTGCAAGGACGGCGGCCGGGCCGGCTATCGAGGTCTCGTGCGAGTTGAGCCGGGCGCCAAGGGTGTGAAGTCCTTCGTCCGCTGCGACGCCCTCATCCTCGACGCCGACTCCCGCTCGGATACCTACCCGTACATGGAGATCGAGGAATCCGACGCAGAGATCGGCCACGAGGCCACCGTCTCGAAGGTCGGTGAAGAGCAGATGTTCTACCTGATGAGTCGCGGCCTCTCGGAGGAGGAGGCGACCTCGATGATCGTCGCCGGCTTCATAGAGCCAATCGTGAAGGAACTCCCCATGGAGTACGCGGTCGAAATGAACCGCCTCATAGAACTCAACATGATCGAAGCCGGCGCCGTCGGGTAGGCCTCGATTTCGCGTTTTTCCCGCGCCTGGTTGGGGAGTGCTCCGGATCGTGGGAGGCGCGCAACAGGCGTTCTTACCCCACAGGTGTGGGGGAAGTGCCCCGAAGGGGCGACGGGGGCCATCTTGTGCGTTGCCCCCTCCGGCCTGCGGCATTAGCCGCAGGCCATCTTCCTCGACTGCGTCGGTGGAGGAACGCGATGGCTACGGGGGGAGCTCCTGTCGCGCGGAGCAGCGTCGGCGAACGCTCAGAAACGGAAGTGCTTGATTGCTTCGCCTTGTGTGGCGATTTCCGTCATCGCCTCGATGCCCAGGTCGAGGTGGATGTCCGCCCAGTCGCGGGTGACGGCTGCGTCGCTCTTCTCAGTTTTGACGCCTTCGGGGCTGATCGGCACGTCAGATACCAGTAGAAGCGCTCCCCGGGCGATGTCGTTGTGGTGGCCGACGATGAAGATCGTGGCCGTCTCCATATCGATGGCCAGTGCAGTCAATCCCTTCAAGCGTTCGACGAAGGCTTCATCGTGTTCCCACACCCGGCGATTAGACGTGTATACGACGCCGGTCCGGTAGTCGAGGCCGCGGGCGACGATCTTTTCGGACACGAACTTGTGGAGCTTGAACGAAGGGAGGGCCGGTACCTCGGGAGGGAAGTAATCGTTGCTCGTGCCCTCACCCCGGATGGCGGCAATCGGCAGAACGAAATGGCCGATCTCGGTGGACGCTTTGAGGCCACCGCACTTCCCGAGAAACAGGACGCCCTTCGGGTCGACGGCTACTAGGAGGTCCATGATCGTCGCCGCGTTGGCGGTGCCGATTCCGAAATTGATGATCGTAAGACCCTCTTCGTTGGTAGCGGCCTGCATGTAGTGGCCCTCGCCGCGGATGGGACATCCGTACCGCTCGGCAAACCGTTCCAGGTAGTCGCTGAAGTTGGTGAGCAGGATGTAGTCGCCGAACTCCTCGAGCTGCATTCCCGTGTAGCGGGGGAGCCAGTTGCGGGCGATGTCGAGCTTGTCCATGTGGCGAGGCTACCTCCTCGTCGAGTTCTGAGTTCCGGGTTCTGGGCAGGGGCGCTACGAGCGGCCCCGGCCGCTGATCAGGTTGAGGACCGCCACGAACAGGGCGGCGCCGATCACCGACCAGATGACCGGGAAGTC
>JAHEDK010000048.1 GCA_024641245.1 Actinomycetes bacterium | reverse complement strand
CGACCGGCCGCCGATCGGTGCAGGGCCGTAACGTGGTTCAGCATGAGTTCGCCCATAAGCTGGACATGCTGGACGGTTTCGCGGACGGGGTCCCGCCGATTCATGATCACCGGCAGCGGGAGGAGTTCTCTGAGGTGACTGCTCGTGCCTACGAGGAACTCGTGGCGGGCGAAGGGCATGCCTTTCTGGACCTCTACGCAACTACCAACCGGGCCGAGTTCTTCGCGGTCGCAACCGAAGCCTTTTTCAATCGGCCGGAACACCTGTTGCGCGATCGACCGGACCTCTACGGTGTGCTGCGGTCGTACTACCGTCAGGACCCCTCCGTACGACGATCTCGACGACGATTCGAGAGCCGCGACGTATAGCGCTGGGTTCAAACCAGACCTTGACGACGGAGTCTCCGGAGCATCCAGGCACCCGGAAGGATGGGGAGCCAGAAGGTCAAGAGCCGGAACACGAGAACGCCGCCTACGGCAGTTCCCGCCTCGGCTCCGACCGCAGTGAGCCCTGCCACCAGCGCCGCCTCCAGGGCTCCCAGGCCGCCGGGGGTGGGAGCGATGGACGCAATCGCCGCGCCGGCCAAATACACGGCGACTACCTTGCCGAGCGGGATGACCCGTCCGAACGCATCCATGGTCAGTGCCAGGGCGATTGCGTTCGAGAAGGTGATCAGGGCAGACCCGCCAAACAGCTGGAAGGCGCGTGCGGGGTGGCGGAGCGTTGCGCCCAGCGCGCTGCGCGCCTTGGTCAGGCCCGGGATGATCTTCTTCCTGCCGAGTGGGCTCCAGACGAGGATCCCAAGCACGATTGCTGCCACGGCCGCCGCGACCAGCAGTTCCCATCGTGGTGGAACGCGAATGTCGCCGACAAGGGCGCGGCCGTAGAGCAAGAGGCCGCCGATGAGGGTGGAGACATGGACGATGACACCTGCAACAGTGTTGAGTCCGACCGCGGTTGCCGCGGCAGCCGGCTGCACGCCTTGCCTGTCGAGGAAATGGATGTACGTGGTCATAGACCCGACCCCCTGGGGTGCCATGAGACTGGTGAAGGATGTTGCAAGTTGGGTGGAGACGGCGGGCCAGAACCCGATGTGCTGTTCGAGTGACCCCTGGAGCGAGATGGCCGCGCCGACATAGGTGATGAGAGATACTCCGAAAGCCGCGAGTATCCACCAGGACGACCCGGTCTCAACGCGGTGGATGGCGGCTGGCAGCTCTTTGACCTGGGGGAGAATGACGTGAACGGCGAAACCGATGCCGGCCAGGACGACCGCGAAACGCAGCCCTTTCGGCCAACCGGCGCTGCTCATGATTCGGACAGGAGGAGGTCGAAGAGGTTGTGGTTAGATCGGGCCCGACATCCGTTCACGCCGCGATGGTACCTTTCGTCGTGCTACTCGTACCTACCATGCTCCAGCAGTGTCTAAGAACCGAACCATTTGGCGACTCTGCGCCGCTTTTACTACTCGGATGACGAGATGAGCCGGCGGACCAGCTTCAGAAGCGAGCCGTCGGCTATGCCGGTGGCGGGGGCTATTGCAGCCCTGGGCATCGTGTTCGGGGACATCGGGACAAGCCCCCTTTACGCCCTTCGGGAGTCATTCCTGGGGCACGAGGGCCTCGAAGTCACCGAGGCGAACGTCCTGGGCATTCTCTCGCTGATCTTCTGGGCGCTGGTGATCGTCATTTCGATAAAGTACCTGGCGCTGGTGATGAGAGCAGACAACGACGGCGAAGGCGGGATCCTCGCTCTCACCGCCCTGATCGCACCCGGTCGCAACGGCGTAGCGAGTCGCCGTCGCAGTGTTCTGATCCTCGTGGGTCTCTTCGGTACGGCACTCCTCTACGGCGACGGGATGATCACTCCGGCCATTTCCGTTCTTTCGGCGGTAGAGGGAGTGCACGTCGCCACTCCGGCACTCGAACACTATGTGGTACCCATGGCGGCGCTCATTCTCGTCGGATTGTTCATGATTCAGCGGCGCGGGACGGCCAAGATCGGTGCGGTGTTCGGGCCGGTAATGCTTCTCTGGTTCGCAGTGCTGGCAGTGCTCGGCCTCGCTCAACTGGTCCGGCAACCGTCAGTCCTGGCCGCGCTCAGCCCCGTCCACGCAGCTTCGTTTTTCGCCAGCAACGCCGGCCTCGGCTTTTTGGCTCTCGGCTCGGTGTTTCTCGTCGTCACCGGTGGTGAAGCGCTATACGCCGACATGGGGCACTTCGGAAAGCGTCCCATTCAACTCGCGTGGTTCGCGCTGGTCCTGCCCGCTCTGTTGCTGAACTACTTCGGTCAGGGTGCGCTGCTTCTCGGCGACCCCACCGCAATCGACAACCCGTTCTACCGGATGGCTCCCTCGTGGGCTTTGTACCCGATGGTGGTTCTCGCCACGGTGGCGACCGTGGTTGCCTCTCAGGCTTTGATCTCCGGTGCCTTCTCGTTGACCCGACAAGCGGTGCAACTCGGCTACTTGCCGCGAGTCCGGATCGAGCACACGTCCTCACAGGAGATCGGGCAGATCTACATACCTTCGGTCAACTACATGCTCATGGTGGCTTGTGTGGGTCTGGTGTTCGGGTTCCGATCATCCGGCAATCTCGCCGCCGCCTACGGCGTGGCCGTGACCGCCACGATGGTGATCACCACGGCCCTGTTCTACGTTGTGGCTCGTAGCCGCTGGCACTGGCCTCTGCCCGTCGCGCTGGCCGTCGTATCCGGCCTGATGGTGGTCGACTTGTCGTTCTTCGGGGCCAATCTCTTCAAGATCCCGGCCGGCGGGTGGTTTCCGCTGGTCGTCGGATTGGTCGTACTCACCGGCTTGACAACCTGGAAGAGGGGCAGGCAGTTGGTCGCCGCTCGCCTAAGACGCGGCTACCTGCCAATTGAGCGTTTCATTGCCAGCATCGCCGCCAGCCCTCCACACCGGGTGCCGGGCACCGCGGTGTACATGTTTCCAGAGCCGGGGCCGACACCGCCGGCACTGCTCGCCAACCTTCGCCACAACGAGATTCTTCACGAACGGGTCGTTCTCCTATCTGTGCAGTTTGCCGATGTGCCGCGGATCTCAGCTGCGCGCCGCTCGACCGTCCACGATCTCGGCGACGGCTTCCACCAAGTGGTCTTGTTGTTCGGTTTCCAGGACAAACCCGATGTGCCTCACGCCCTCGAGAGCATCGTTGCGCGTACCTTCGGCTTCGATCCCGGGGACGCCAAGTATTTCCTGGCCAGGGAGAACGTCATCCCCACAAGACAGCCGGGCATGGCCTTATGGAGGGAACGGCTCTTCGCCTTGCTGCACCGGAACGCCACCAGCGCGGCGCGCTATTTTCAGCTCCCCGCCCGCGACGTCATAGAAATCGGTATTCAAGTAGAGATATAGGGTGATCGTCACGGTGAGCGACGCCGCTCTCAGTCAAGCACCGTTGGGCGGTTCCGGATCGCGCCAAGCGGTGATCCCGGCCGGAATCCGATCGGCCTGTTCGGGCCCCCATGAACCGGGTTCATAGAGAAAAGGTTGTCCCGGGGATAGAAGGGCCGGTTCGACAATCCGCCATGCCTCTTCGATGACGTCTTGTCGGGAATAGAGCGTCGGGTCGCCGTCGATGGCGTCGGCGAGCAGACGCTCATAGGCATCAGCTCGACGCCCAAACACATCCTCGAAGGAAACACTGAGCTGAATCGACTCGGTGATCACGCGCTCACCGGGCCTCTTGGTCTGTAGATCGATGTCCACTCCATCATCTACTCCTATGCGGAAGCGGAGCAGATTGCGATGTGGTGCGACAGTCGAATCGGCAAACGGAAGGGGTGGCTGGCGACGAAGCTCGACTACCGCCTCGGTCGCCGTTGCCGGTAGTCGCTTGCCGGCCCTTATGAAGAAGGGCACACCGGCCCACCGAAGCGATGATATGTCGAGCTTGAGGGCGACATAGGTCTCGACTTGCGAACCCGGATCGACACCTGGTTCCTCTGTGTAGCCCCTGTATTGCCCCCGCATAACGTCGTTCGGGTTGAGGGGTCGAATGGCTTTGAGGACTTTGGCCTTCTCGTTTTGGAGTGCAGTTGCGCTGGTGTCGCCGGGTGAGTCCATGGTCAGGAGCGCGACGATCTGGAGGAGATGGTTCTGCACGACATCCCGGATCGTGCCCAGTTCCTCATATAGTCTGCCGCGACCTTCGACGCCGAACGCTTCGGCCATGGTGATCTGGACGCTGGAGACGTAGTGTCTGTTCCACACGGGCTCCAGCAAGAGGTTGGCGAAACGAAACACCAGCAGGTTCTGGACCGATTCCTTCCCGAGGAAGTGATCGATGCGGTAGATCGATGTCTCCGGGAACGCTCGATGGAGCACCGTGTTCAAATGATGGGCACTGAGAAGATCGCGGCCGAATGGCTTCTCGATGACCACTCTGCCATGGTCCGAGAGACCGGCCGCCTTTAGACCATCGACGAGAGTTTCGAACATGTCGGGCGGTATGGCCAGATAGTGAACGGGTCGGGACCCGGCTCCCACAACGCCAGCAAGGGCGTCGAAGGTGGCGTGGTCCCGGTAATCGCCGGCCACATAGCGGATGCGATGCGCCAGGCGGGCGAGGTGACCCTCGTCGACATCATCGACCACCATACGAACGGATTCAATTGCGAAGTCAACCAATTGGCCTTCGGTCCAGTCGCTTATTGCCACTCCGACCACGGGCATCTCGAGGAGATGTAGCGCTTCGAGGTGGTAGAACGCCGGGAACAGCTTCTTTCGCGCGAGGTCTCCGGTGGCACCAAACAGCACCAGGCAGTTTGCTCGTTCCATTCAGTCCTCTACTTTCCTGGGCTCCGGCAATCCGCCAGTGCGATCTTCCGCCGGGACGACCACGATGCTGAAATCGGTGCCTTCCCAGCGACTCGCGTTCAGCCAACGGAAAGTGAAGGAGATACTCGACGGCGAGGTCAGGCGTTTCGTGTCTAGATCGACGTAGTGGACTCCCAACCCGCTGTCGGTTGTGCGCACATTCTCGTTCTTTTCGGAGGAGTCGGTCCACCAGCGCACCGAAGCAGACGCCTGCACCTCGA
>JAHEDK010000017.1 GCA_024641245.1 Actinomycetes bacterium | reverse complement strand
ACGCTCACTTCGGAGCGGATCGGCGACCACGTCCGATTGGCCGGGTGGGTGGACCGGCGGCGTGACCACGGCGGGATCATCTTCTTCGATCTTCGCGACACATCGGGTCTCGTGCAGGTCGTCGTTGATCCTGAGCAATTGCCTGCTGCCCGCGATCTCAAGATGGAGTACACCGTTTCCGTTGCCGGCACAGTGCGGGTCCGCCCGGAAGGGACGAAGAACTCCGAGATGGCGACGGGTGAGGTCGAAGTCGTTGCCGGCGAGGTGCAGGTGCTCAGCAGCGCGGACGCTTTGCCTTTCATGATCAACGACCGGATCGAGATCGATGAGCGGATCCGACTCCAATACCGCTACCTCGACCTGCGCCGGCCGCGTATGGCTGCGAACCTCCGCGCCCGATCGAGCGCGGTCCGGGCCATGCGGCAAACCCTCGATGACCTGGGCTTCCTCGAAATCGAGACTCCCACGCTGATTCGCTCGACGCCCGAAGGTGCACGCGACATGCTGGTTCCCAGCCGCCTCAGCAAGGGAACGTTTTACGCGCTCCCGCAGTCGCCGCAGCTCTTCAAACAGCTCCTCATGGTCGGCGGTGTCGATCGTTACTACCAGATCGCTCGCTGCTACAGGGACGAGGACCTCCGCAGTGACCGGCAACTCGAGTTCACCCAACTAGATATCGAGGGAGCCTTCTGGGGACAAGAAGGTGTTCTCGACACCCTCGAACAGGTGATCGTTTCCGTTGTGCAGCAGGCGCGGGATGTGGAATTGTCGCGGCCCTTCCCGCGGCTGACCTATGCGGACTCGATGGCCCGATACGGCACCGACAAGCCTGATCTACGGTTCGGAATGGAGATCATCGACCTCGGTGAGGCCGTTGCCAACAGCGGGTTTCGTACATTCAGCGGCGCCCTCGAAGCCGGAGGTGTCGTGCGCGGTATCAACGCCGGACGGCTCGGGTTGTCTCGGTCCGGCCTCGACGGTCTGGTGGCGCGGGCACAGGAACTCGGTGCCGGGGGATTGGTGTGGATGGTGGTCGAGGACGATGGTTCGCTTCGCTCACCCGTTGCGAAGTTCCTCAGCGACCTCGAAATGAGCGACATTGCCTCCCGCATTACTGCCTCACCCGGCGACACCCTGCTGATCGCGGCGGATCAGGCGAAGGTCGTCGGTCGGGTTCTCGGGCAGTTGCGACTCGATCTGGGCCGTCCCAGGGGACACGACGATCTCAGTTTCCTCTGGGTCGTCGATTTCCCTGTGTTCGAAGAAACCGAGGGGGGGGACCTGGCGCCTGCTCATCATCCGTTCACGTCGCCGGTCAGCGTCTCGGAAATGCGCGACAACCCCAGGGAGGCCGTCTCGAAGGCCTACGACCTGGTGCTCAACGGCAGCGAACTCGGGTCCGGCAGCGTCAGGATCCACGACCCGGAAGTCCAGAAGCAGGTTTTCGAGGTCCTGGGAATTTCAGATCGGGAGGCGGAGAGCCGCTTCGGGTGGTTCGTCAAGGCGTTGCGTTATGGGACGCCTCCTCATGCCGGATTCGCAGTTGGTATCGATCGTCTGCTCGCAATACTGCAGGGAGAGCAGAGCATCCGCGACGTCATTCCGTTCCCGAAAACACAGACGGGTACCGATCCTCTGACCGAGTCACCGACGCGGGTCGATGACTTTCAGCTGATAGAGCTAGGTATCGACCTCCGCCCGGACGTGCGTGCGGCACTATCCGGTGAGAAAGACGACTGACTGATGGGCACCGGGTACCAGGCGCCGCGTACCCCCTACGCCGGCGTGCTGACGAGCGACCGGATGGTCTGATGCAAGACGATCTCTTCGCACCACAGCGCGCCGCCCGCCTTTCTGGCGTCGCACCGCTGCCGGCGCGAATGCGACCGGCCACCCTCGACGAAGTCGTCGGACAGCAACATCTGCTCGAACCCGGGGCGGCTTTTCGCTCGATGGTCGAGGAAGGTCGGCCGGTTTCGATGATCCTGTGGGGTCCGCCGGGCACCGGAAAGACGACCCTTGCCCGTCTCGTCGCCAGCGAGACCTCGGCAGTCTTCGAACAGCTCTCTGCGGTTTCAGCCGGAGTGAAAGACGTTCGTGAGGTCCTCCAGCGGGCACGGCATCGTCTGGAGACCGATGAGCGGCGCACGGTGCTGTTCCTCGATGAGATCCACCGATTCACCAAGTCCCAACAGGATGCCCTCTTGCCGGGGGTTGAGGACGGGACGGTCGTCCTCATCGGCGCCACGACCGAGAACCCGTTCTTCGAGGTCAACTCACCGCTGATCAGCCGGTGCACACTGTTCCGGTTGGAAGGGCTTACGCCCGCCGACCTGACGGAACTCATTCGGCGGGCCGTCGGCGATCCGACGCGCGGACTCCGAACCAGCGGATACGACATCTCCGACCAGGCTGCCTCAGCGCTGGCCGAACGAACCGGCGGAGATGCCCGTCTCGCACTCAACGCACTCGAGATGGCGGGACACGTTGCCTCGGCCCGCGGCTCGACCGTCATCGAGGACTCCGACATCGAGGAATCTCTGCAACGCCGGATCATCCGGTACGACAAATCGGGCGATCAGCACTACGACATCATCTCCGCCTTCATCAAGTCGATGCGAGGATCGGATCCCGATGCGGCGATGTACTGGTTACACACGATGCTGGGCGCAGGAGAGGACCCTGAGTTCATCGCCCGACGGATGATCATCTTCGCCTCTGAGGACGTCGGTCTCGCCGACCCGTCGGCTCTGGCGCTGGCGGTGGCAGGCTTCAATGCGCTGCAGGTTGTCGGTCTCCCGGAGGCCTCGTACGCCCTCAGTCAAACGGCGGTCTACCTGGCGACCGCACCGAAATCCAACTCGGTAACTCGAGCGATGGGGCGCGCCAGACAGGCAGTCGAAGACCATCCTGGTGCGCAGGTGCCCGCCCATTTGAGAGACGCTCACTACGCCGGAGCACAACGACTCGGCCATGGTGCCGACTACCGGTATCCCCACGACTACGAAGGCCACATCGTCGCCCAGCAATATCTTCCGGATGTGCTGGCCGGTGACCGGATCTACGTTCCGGATTTCGAGGGGCACGAACAGGAAATCGCCGATCGCCTGACCGCCTGGGATCTCCATCTAGGGCGCTCGAGCAGGCAGGATCGGTAGGCTCCCGATCATGCTGCGTCGTGTGCGCTGGTTCTCGCTGGGTATGGCGGCCGGAGTGGGTGGCTCCGCCTGGGTGGTCACGAGACTGCGCAGGGCGCGCCAACGCCTCACGCCGGCCAACATCGGCAGAGCCGCGGCCGGCAGCGTTGCGGACCTCCTGGACGCAGGATCGCGAAGTCTGCAGTCGTGAGTTGTGCACGACGTCTCCTCATCGGCAAACCTCAAGACGACAAAAGGCTGTCATCCGACAAGAGCTAACCTGTGGCCCCCATGAACAGCAATCAGATTCGCCGGTCGTTCCTGTCGTTCTTCGAAGAGCGGGGCCATGTCGTTCGTCCGTCGGCATCACTCATTCCGGTCGACCCGACGCTGCTGCTGACCAGCGCCGGCATGGTTCCTTTCAAGCCGTACTTTCTCGGCGAGGAAACCCCACCCTATCTGCGGGCGGCATCAGTTCAGAAATGTGCCCGCACGACGGATATCGACATCATCGGGACGACGACGCGTCACTTTTCATTCTTCGAGATGCTGGGCAACTTCAGCTTCGGCGACTACTTCAAGGAACTCGCCATTCCGTGGAGCTACGAACTCGTTACGGAAGTGTTCGGTATCGATCCGGACCGGCTCTGGTACACCGTGTATGACACCGACGACGAAGCGGCCGGAATCTGGATCGATCAGGTTGGCGTCCCGGCCGACCGGGTCCAGAAAGGCGGCCGGGACAATTTCTGGCAGATGGGCGTGCCGGGACCGTGTGGCCCGAGTTCCGAGATCTTCGTCGACCGTGGCGAGCGCTGGGGCGAACCGGGTGGTCCGATCGGGGGCGGGGAAGAACGCTTCGTTGAGATCTGGAACCTCGTCTTCATGCAGAATATCCAGGATGAGCCGTATCACGTGATCGGCAATCTGCCGGCGAAGAGCATCGACACCGGCATGGGACTCGATCGTATGGCAATGGTTCTCCAAGGGGCGGACACCGTCTTCAACACGGACATCGTCCGGCCACTCCTCGACGCCGGATCAGCCGCTTGCCGGGTCACCTACGGTACAGATGAGCTGGCCGATGTTTCGCTCCGGGTGCTGGCGGATCACGGGCGAGCCGTCACCTTCCTGATCGCCGATGGCGTTGTCCCCTCAAACGAGGGACGCGGTTATGTTCTGCGGCGCCTGCTCAGGCGGGCGGTGCGGCATGCCTGGCAACTGGGAAGTGTGGAACTGGTCACACCGCAGCTCGTCTCCACCACGATCGAGATCATGGGAAGCGCTTATCCTGCCCTCGTCGATCAACAGGACTTCATACTCGATATCGTCTCGAGGGAGGAGGGCCGGTTCCGCAAGACATTGGAGAGCGGTCACAATCTCCTTGACACTGAGCTGGCCGGCCTCGACGGCGGAAGCGAACTCGAAGGCAATGTGGCCTTCAAGCTGCACGACACCTACGGGTTCCCCATCGAGCTCACCAAGGAAATCGCTGCCGAGCGAGGATACGCTGTCGACGAGCGCGGGTTTGATGCGGCGATGAACGAGCAGAGATCACGGGCCAGAGCAGCTTGGAAGGGTGGAGAAGAGGCGGCCGCCGAAGATCTCTACCGGCGAATCCTCGACGACGTAGGCCTCACCGCCTTCCTTGGATACGACCTGGAGGCAGCCGACGGCCGGATTCTCGCCATTCTTCGACATGGTGAACCGGTTGATCGTGCCGAACAGGGCGACGAAGTAGAGATGTTCCTAGACCGTACGCCTTTCTATGCCGAGGCCGGCGGACAGGTAGGCGACATCGGGCGTATCGGAAGCGAGACCGGCGTCCTGTCGGTCTCCGATGCCCAGCACGCGGTGCAGGGCCTCTACGCCCATCGCGGCAAGATCGTCTCCGGGTTTCTTCAGGTTGGCCAGGCTGTCGAAACAGCCATCGATTCCCCGCGTCGAGAGAAGATCCGAAAGAGCCACACCGGGACGCACATCCTTCACTGGGCTCTGCGCGACGTTGTGGGAGATCACGTCAAGCAGGCTGGTTCGCTCGTGGAGGCCGGACGGCTGCGCTTCGACGTGAACCATTTCGCCGCTCTCACCGAAGAGCAGATCACGGAAGTGGAGCGACTCGCCAACGAGAAAATCATCGCCAACTCTGCAGTTCAGACCATCGAGTCCACCAAGGACGAGGCCCAGGAGATGGGAGCGATCGCTTTCTTCGGCGACAAGTACGGCGACACCGTCCGTGTGGTCAAGGTGGGTGACTTCTCCACGGAGTTCTGTGGAGGCACTCACACTCCGGCTGCCGGGCAGGTTGGACCGCTCATTGTGATCGGCGAGTCCTCCATAGGTTCGAATATGCGTCGACTCGAGGCGCTGACCGGCACCAGCGCATATGCGCATCTGGTCGGTGTACGCGACTCCCTCACCGCCTCGGGCCGCCTGCTGCGCTCAACCCCATCCGAGGTGCCTATCAGGGTGCAACAGTTGATCGAGCGGAACAAAGAACTCGAGTCAGAGATCTCGCGAATGGCCGAACGTGTTCGCTCCGAGGCTGCCGGCGACGCTGCCGCCGCCGCTGAGAAGGTTGGCGATTCTGCCTTCATCGTGCTCGACCATCGGGATATGTCACCCGACGCCATGCGAGCGCTGGCCTTGCAGGTTCGCGATCGATTGGGATCCGGCGTCGTCGTCGTCGGTTCGGTCAACGAGGGCAAAGGTGCCCTGGTGGCGGCCGTGTCGGTCGATCTTGTCGCCCGAGGACTGTCGGCTGCGGAGCTGCTCGCTCCGGCGGCGCGACTACTCGGAGGTGGCGGGAGCCGCGATCCCGAACTCGCCCAGGCCGGGGGACCTGCAGGGAAGGCGATGCCGGCCGCACTCGACCTCGTTCGGGAAACCGTCGGTAAGGCTCTCGGGGGGCTCTGACCTGTCGCGCATCATGGGAATCGACTATGGAACAAGCCGCGTTGGAGTGGCTCTGTCCGATCCGCTGCACATCACTGCCCAAGGTCACAGCGTGCTCGACGTGAAAGCGGTCGATGTCGTCGGCGCGATCGCCGAGATTGCCAGAGAGCGCGATGTCGAAATGGTCGTCGTTGGCTTGCCCGTGTCGCTGTCGGGCAACGAAGGCCCTTCGGCGGAAGGCGCCCGTGATCTGGCCGGACGAATTGCGGCGGCGACCGGACTTCCGGTCGAACTCTCCGATGAGCGATTCACGACCCGTATGGCTGAGTCGTCGCTGCTCGAGGCTAACGTGCGACGTCGCCGACGCCGGCAGCTCATTGATCAAGTGGCGGCGGCGGTAATGCTTCAGCACTACCTGGACAGAACATGACACACGAGCCTTATGATTCCGATCCCATAGATGAGTCGCGTCGTTCCAATCGGTCGATCAGCGTCGTTGTGACGATTCTGCTCATCGCGGCAGTGGCGATACTCGGAGCGAAAGCAGCAGCAGATTGGGTGAGCGGGATCACCAGCGGGGGAGCGGACGAGGTGACCGCTCCGCCGGTTGACGCCGGACAGTCGATCGCAATTGAGATTCCGGAAGGGGCCTCCGCCCGCACGATCGGTGAACTCCTCGCCTCGCGAGGAGTCGTTGAGTCCTCGTTGCAGTTTGAAGCTGCCGTCCGCCTGGCCGGAGCCGGCGCCGAACTGAGGGCGGGCGAATATGAGTTGGTCACAGGCATGACCAACGACGATGTGATTACGGTGCTCAGGCGGGGCCCGGTTGTGGACACGTACTGGATCACCGTCCAGGAAGGCCTCCGGATCGGCGAAATACTTGGTCGGATCTCAGAACAGTCTCGCTTCTCCATTGCAGAGCTCGAAGGAGCGTTACTCGACGGCTCGGTTACCACGTCGCTCTTCCCGGACGGCCAACCAGCGAACTTGCAGCAGTGGGAGGGTCTTCTGTTTCCGGACACCTATGAATTCCTGGCGGAATCAGGGCCGGAAGTGATCCTCGAACTGCTGTCGAGAACCATGGAACGACGAGTGGCGGAGATCGACTGGTCGGGACTCGAATCGGCCGGCTCGACTCCCTATGAGGGCATCATCATCGCTTCATTGGTCGAAGCCGAGACCCGCGTCAACGACGAACGTCCCCTCGTGTCTGCCGTGGTGAGGAACAGGTTGGACCTCGGAATGGCACTCCAGATCGACGCTACGGTTCTGTATGCGCTCGGTGAGCGCCGGACCGGATTGACGCTCGCCGATCTAGAAGTCGACTCCCCCTACAACACGTACGGTCAGCCGGGACTGCCCCCTACACCTATCGGTGGACCGGGCCGGGCATCGTTGGCGGCCGCCGCCGCCCCCGCCGAGGTCGACTATCTCTACTACGTTCTGACCAGTCTCGACGGCACGCACTCGTTCACAGCGGACTACGACCAGTTCCTCAACTTCAAGAATCAGGCCAAGGAGGACGGAGTCCTCCCATGACGGCCGCCTACGCGGTCATCGGCGATCCGATTGCGCACTCGCTCTCCCCGGCGATTCACCAAGCGGCCTTCGATGAGCTGGGTATAGATGCCGGCTACACGGCCATCCGCGTCGACGGAGCGGGCCTGGCGGCGATTCTGGATGACCTCCGGACCGGACGCCTTTCCGGCGTCAACGTGACGATGCCGCACAAGCACCGGGCATTCGAACTGGCGGATCGTGTCGAGGGTGACGCCATCCGAGCGGAAGCGGTAAACACCCTGGTTCGAGTTGACGGTGATGTGGTCGGGCTCTCCACCGACATTCCGGCAATTCGTCAGGTGTGGAGTCGGAGGAATCTGCCGGCCGGATCTGTCCTGATCCTCGGCGCGGGCGGCGCCGCAGCCGCCGCACTCGTAGCCCTGGGTGAGAGAGAGATCTTCATTTCTGCCCGGTCGAAATACCGACTGGCCGGACTGCTCGATCGGCTGGCCATATCGGCGACAGTTGTTCCATGGGCAACGTCGGTCCCGGGAGCGGTAGTGGTGAACGCCACGCCTCTCGGCATGCACAATGAGACCCTGCCAACCGGTCTCGTGGCGCAATCAGACGGTGTCTTCGACATGGCCTACGGGCTGCTGCCGACTCCGGCAGTGATTGCAGCCCGGACGCTGGGGTTGCCGGCCGCCGACGGACTCGACATGCTGGTTGCTCAGGCTGCCCTGTCTTTTGAGGCTTGGACGGGCCATTCGGCGCCTTTCGAAGTCATGCTCCGGGCAGCGCAAATCGCTCAAGGGTGGTGATCCTGACGCCGAAGTTTCGGGAGATGGGGTCAACTCGAGGAGTAGAACTATGGCGTTGACAGGGACGCTCGAATCAATCCCTCTGCCCGAGGTGCTTCGGATGCTGGCGCGATCGCGCAAGTCGGGCTGCCTTCGGATCGATGCAGGAGGGCTACAGGGCAAGGTGTATCTGACAGATGGTTGGATGACCTATGCAACTACCCGCCGCGATCAGGATCTTCGCGCCGACCTCATGTCGGCCGGCATGGTCGACGAGGCAGGATGGAAGCACGTTGAACGACGTGAACGTGGGATCGCCGAGGTGCTCACCGACGGCTTCGCTCGGGAGGATTTGACCCGGTTCATCTCCGAACAGATCACCGATGTTCTGTTCCGGCTCAGCCGTCCGGGCCATGGAACCTTTGACTTCGGCGAAGATGTCGGCCCGCATTACCCGACCGAACAGCAGATCAATATCGAGGTGTGTCTCGACGAGGCCGAGAAACGGATCGCACAGTGGCGCCTGATCGAAGAGGTCATCCCCGGAGTCAACTTCAGACTGCGGATGGTCCACATCCTCCCGGAAGATGCCAGGGAGGTTACGATCACCGTTGACACGTGGCGCCTCCTTTCGGCGCTCAACGGCCAGGGGACGGTCGAAGAGGTCGCCGCCCGGTTGGGTTCCACCGACTTCCAGATCGCCCAGGTCATGGCGCAAATGGTTCGCCAGGGCCTGCTCGAGGTCGTCGACCAACTTGCTCCTGCCCGGTACTCGTACGGCGAGGGTGAAGCCCCCGCTGAGGATGCAGAGTCCTCGCACGCCTCCGATGAAGAAGCATCCGATGAGATCACGATCCTTCGACCCGGCGACGACTCGGCAGCCGCCGAAGAGGACGTCGTCGATGAGGACTCCGACGTCGACGACGATGCCGAGTTGCTGCAGAGCGTGTTGAGCGGGTTCAGCGGCGAGACCGAAAACGAGAGCTCTGATGGAACCGAGCGGACGCTCGGTCGGCGCCGCGGTCTCGGTGCACTTGCTCGCGAGCTCAGCGATTTGACGGAGTAGGAGTATCTGTGAGCGGGGACACGGGGCACCTGGGAACCCTCCTTCTTGACGAAGGTCTGGTAACTCCCGAAACTCTGGAGACGGGCATGGCTCTCCAGGAGGAGACCGGGCGTCCGCTCGGTCGCGTACTGGTCGAGGAAGGTCTCGTTGAGGAGTCCGACCTCGTCCGTGCCCTCGCCAAGCACATCGGGATCGAATTCGTTGACCTCAATGCGGTAACCGTTGACCCCGCGGCCGCCGCACTGATTCCAGAGACCCTGGCCAGGCGCTACGCCGCCTTGCCCATCGCCTTTGAGGGTGATGCGCTCATCGTTGCGATGGCAGATCCGGCAAATGTACTCGCCATCGACGACATCCGCGCTCTCACCGGACGAGACGTCTTGCCGCGGGTCGCCACTCGTTCCGATGTCGAGCGCGCAATCGGTGGTGTCGCGGGCCTGGAGGATTCGGTTTCCGATCTGGCCGATTTCGCCGGACAAGACGACATCGAAGCGCAGGATCTGGCCTCCGTCGAGGCGGCCACCGAAGATGCGCCGGTGGTCAAGCTGGTCAATATGCTGATTTCGAAGGCCGCCGCTGATCGGGCTTCGGACATCCATATTGAGCCGACCGAGCGTGATCTGCGGGTCCGCTATCGGATCGACGGTGTGTTACACGAGATCATGCGCACGCCGCGTTCGATCATGAACGCGGTCGTGAGCCGTCTGAAGATCATGGCAGATATCGACATCGCTGAGCGCCGACGTCCCCAGGACGGCCGCATCAGCCTGAAGGTCGGGCGGCGTTCGATCGACCTACGGGTTTCGACCCTCCCGACGATCTACGGCGAGAAGGTCGTCATGCGTATCCTCGACACGTCCCAGGCGCTGCTCCAACTCGAGGATCTCGGCTTCCTACCGGATACTGAAACTCGCTACGCGGAGGCGTTCTCCAAGCCGTACGGGACGATTTTGGTGACCGGCCCGACTGGTTCCGGAAAGTCGACCACGCTGTATGCCACGCTCAATGTGTTGAACAAGCCCGAGGTGAACATCGTCACCGTCGAGGATCCAGTCGAGTACCGCCTCAGCGGTATCAGCCAGGTGCAGGTCAACCGCAAAGCCGGTCTCAATTTCGCATCTGCGCTTCGGTCCTTCCTCCGACAAGATCCCGACATCATGCTGGTCGGTGAGATCCGCGACAAAGAAACGGCCACGATCGCGATCGAGTCGGCCCTAACCGGCCACCTAGTGCTGTCGACATTGCATACCAACGATGCGCCGTCTGCCGTGACCCGTCTCACAGAGATGGGTGTCGAGCCCTTCCTGGTCGGATCGGCGATCGACGCTGTACTCGGACAACGACTGGCACGGCGACTCTGCAAGCAATGCAAAGAACCGTACGAGCCGACGCTCGATGCTCTCCGCGACGTCGGGTGGCCGTTCGAGGATCTCGGCGAAGACATCCCTGAGCTCTACCGGGCCAAAGGCTGCGCTGCTTGCAGCAACACGGGCTATCGCGGCCGGCTGGCGATCCATGAACTCATGCTGGTGACCGAAGAGCTCGAGCGGATGACGGTTGAGCGTGGCTCGACCGAGGATCTGGCGAAGGTTGCCATTGCCCAGGGAATGCGACCACTTCGCCAGGACGGCTTGATCAAGGTCAGCACGGGTCAAACCTCGATTGAAGAGATCTTGCGGGTGGTTGTCTAGGGGTGTGGCAATCGGCAATTGGCTCCAGGTTGAGCCGGTGCCATGAGCCGTAGAGTGCGTCAATGCCTGCTGCCAACTGCGGCGCGGTATTCCTCAAGACCGACCTATTGCATGCCGACATACTTGTGACACACAGAGGTGGGAATGACTTCGGCATCACGAAAACTTGGAGAGCTGCTGGTCGACCAGCGCCTGCTATCGAGGGACGATCTCGAGTTCCTCCTCCCGCGCGAGGAGGAGTCCGGCATTCCGCTTGCCAAGCTCCTCGTCGACGAGAAGTACGTCCGCGAGGAAGACCTGCTGCGTACGGTCGCTGAACGCGTCGGTATGGAATACGTCGAGATCGATGACGAACTGCTCGACCCCGAAGCCGTCAAGAGACTCGAAGCTTCGGATGCCAGGTCGCTGATCGCGATGCCCGTCCGATTCGCCGACGATGTCGTCGTCATCGCTGTTGCCGATCCCTTCGACCCCGACCGTCACGCACGCCTCGAAGAGTTGGTGGGATTGAAGGTGAAACTGGCGCTGGCCACCAAAGATGGGATCGGACGTTCGATCGATTTTGTGCATGGTCCCGAGGTGATCCCCGTGCTCCGCCACCCGGGTGATGGGGGATTGGCTGCACAAGCGACTGAGGACTCGGAACCTGAACTTCATATCAACTCGTTGCTGAGCCATCTCCTCGAGGTCGGTGGATCGGACCTCCATCTAACTGCCGGCTCGCCTCCTCAGGTCCGGGTACACGGCCAACTTCGCCGTCTCGAAGAGCACGGCAACATGCGGCCGGCAGAACTGCGCCGCATGTTGTACGGCATTCTGACGGTGAAGCAACGCGAGAAACTCGAGGAGACGCTCGAACTCGATGCCTCCCACCCGCTGCCCGGCCAAGGGCGCTTCCGTCTCAACGTCTTCTTCCAGAGGGACGCGATCGGAGCAGTGTTCCGCGCGATTCCGGAACAGATCAAGAGCCTCACCGACCTGGGCATCCCGCCGATTGTCGGTGAGTTCGCTGAGATGCCGCGCGGCCTTGTTCTCGTGACCGGGCCGACAGGTTCCGGGAAGTCGACGACGCTGGCAGCGATCATCGACATGATCAACACGCGCCGGGCCTGTCACATCCTCACCGTCGAGGATCCGATCGAGTTCCTTCATTCCCACAAGAAGGCAATCGTCAACCAGCGCGAGGTCGGAGCCGATACCATGGGATTTCAGTTCGCGCTGCGGCACGCTCTTCGCCAGGATCCGGACGTGATCCTCGTCGGTGAGCTCCGTGATCTCGAGACGATCTCGACGGCGCTCACGGCTGCGGAGACCGGGCACCTGGTGTTTGCCACGCTGCACACCCAGGACGCCCCCCAGACGATCGACCGGATTGTCGACGTGTTTCCTTCACATCAGCAGGAGCAGGTTCGTGTGCAGCTGGCGGCGACGCTGCAGGCGGTCGTCACCCAGCAGCTGGTGCCGACCCGCAATCGTGACGGCCGGGTTCCGGCGGTCGAGGTGATGGTTGCCACACCTGCCGTCCGCAACCTGATTCGAGAGGCGAAGATACACCAGATCACCACGGCGATGCAGGCCGGCGGACGGTACGGCATGCAGACGATGGATCAATCACTGGCGGACCTTGTGAAACGTCACTTGATCGCCTTTGAGACCGCCTCGGAACTGTGCACAGACATCGAGGACCTGCAACGGCTGGTCGGCAGGGTCGCGTAGGGAGGAACCATGGCAACGACATTCGCATACAAGGTCAAAGATCGTGAGGGCCAGGTTCACTCGGGGGAGATGGAGGGGTCCTCCCAGTCGGCCGTCACGAAGGCGTTGCGCGACCGTGGGTTTCAGCCGCTGGCGGTAGATGAGAAGAAGGACTCGGCACTCCAGAAGGAGATCCGGATCCCGGGTCTGACCGACCGGATCAAGCTAAAAGAGGTCGCCATCTTCTCCCGGCAGTTCGCCACAATGATCAACGCCGGACTCTCCTTGCTGCGGGCGTTGAACATTCTCGCCGAGCAGACGCCCAACAAAGCTTTTGCCAGGACGATCATCGAGGTGAAGAACGATGTCGAACGAGGCACCAGTCTCTCGGCGGCGATGGAGAAACACCCGAAAGCCTTCAACCGTCTGTACACCTCGATGGTGAAGGCGGGCGAGGTCGGCGGTGTGCTGGACGACACCCTCGTCCGTCTCGCAGACACACTCGAGTCGCAGGTTGAGCTGAGAGCGAAGATCAAATCGGCAATGATGTACCCGATCGCGGTTTTCGGTCTCGTAATCATGATCGTGGCCGCCATGCTGATGTTCATCGTGCCCATGTTCGAGGATCTCTATGCCGATCTCGGCGGTGAGTTGCCGGTGCCGACCAAGATGTTGCTGGCCGTCTCGAAAGTCGTCACCTCCTACTGGTGGGCGCTCATGATCGTGACCTTCGGGTCACTGTTCATGTTCCGCAGGTGGATCGCCACCGATTCAGGACGGACCACCTTTGACAAGATCAAACTGAAGTTGCCGATCTTCGGCAACCTGGTCCACAAGACGGCGATCGCCCGATTTGCTCATACGCTGGCATCGCTCACCAAGACCGGCGTTCCGATCCTCCAGGCGATGGACATCGTGGCCGAGACGAGCGGCAACGCCGTTGTTTCGGCCGCCGTTCTCGACGTGAAAGCGTCCGTTCGTGAAGGTGAATCGATAGCCAAGCCACTCGAGTCGCACAGCATCTTCCCGCCGATGGTGGTCCAGATGATCGCCGTCGGTGAGGAGACTGGCGCATTGGACACGATGCTGGAGAAGATCGGCTCCTTCTACGACCAGGAAGTGCAGACGATGGTTGACGGTCTTACCAGTCTCATCGAGCCGTTGCTCATCGTCGTGCTCGGCGCGACGGTGGGTGGAATGCTCATCTCTCTCTACATGCCGATGTTCAACGTCATCAACCTGATCGACTGAGGCCGATGTGTCATCGTGCCTCGTACGGGCCCTCGGAGTCGCTCTGAGGGCCCCGGCAATTGGCAATCTACGCTGTACCAGCGGGGCCGAATGTCTGGACCTTGTGCATACTGCCTACCGGTCGACCCCATCGAACTCGACATCCAATGCTTTCGCGACCGGAGAATTCACGATAAATCCGCTTAAGTCCGGTGGGGTCAGCGGCCGATAACTCACCTATGGGTCGAAAGACGACCCCCAGGACACAAGGAGTCCCAACATGTTCAAGTGGATGCGTGTAAGCCTCAACAAGGATGAGGGCTTCACCCTGGTCGAGTTGATGGTCGTCGTGCTCATTATTGCCATTCTGATTGCCATCGCCATCCCGACCTTCCTCGGCGCCCGTGAGCGTGCCCAGGACCGTGCAGCTCAGTCCAACCTTCGCAATGCATTGACCTCTGCCAAGGTTCACTACACCGACACCGAGAACTACTCGGACGGAGGCGTTGTCGATGTCACCGCGGCCCAGCTGACCGCGATCGAGCCGAGCCTTGCCTTCACGGCCGGTGCCATCACGATTCCTGCTCCGGCAGGCAACCCTGAGGTCGGCTATGTGGTCGAGAGCGTGGTCGCCGGCGACCGGCAGATCATCACATTCACCGCCTACTCGGAGTCCGGCAAGACCTTTGGTCTCAAGGACGTCTCATCCGGCGCCGGTAGCGGCACCTACTACTGCGTAGACACCACGGCTACCGATGTCACCTTCAACAGCGCAGACTGCGTGGCGGGCAGCTGGTAACCCGCTAGCACAGATACGGACGGTGAGAAGGGCGGGCGAGGGCCCGCCCTTCTTGCTCTAGCTGTGCGAGAGGAGGTGACATGCAGAGACTTCACAAACGCGACGATGGGTTCACCCTGGTCGAGTTGATGGTCGTGGTGCTCATTATTTCCATTCTCATCGCCATTGCCGTTCCTACCTTCATGGGTGCCAGGACGAGATCCCAGAATCGCGCCGTTCAGAGTGACCTTCGGAACGCGCTCACGGCAGCCAAGGTCTATTACGCGGACAAGACAACGCAGGACTACGCGTTCGCCATCGCGGATCTGGCGGCAGTTCACGCCAACCTCGCCTTCATTGCCGGTAATGCACCGGCGCTCAAGGAGGTCGGGTTCATCGCGCTGGCCAACACCGACGGCTTCGTAGACCAGGCGGTGGTATTCATCAGCCAGAGTGCCTCGGGCTCATGGTTCTGCCTTCTGGACGAAGCCAGTGGGAGCAGAGCCGGGACGTACTACGGCACGGTTGATCCACCGGGCAATGGTGCCGACCTCGACTCACTGGTCGAGTGTGCCGGTGGCTGGTAGCCGCACTCAACATCGCGGCGATTGCGGACTCCTCGGGGTCCGCAATCGCGTCGTCGAGGGGGTTTAGGCTGCGGCCGATCATGAATAGGGTGTCGAGATGACCGCTTTGCTAGCCGGCGTTGCCGGGCTCTTCGGGCTTGTGTTCGGCTCGTTTCTCAACGTGGTGGCATACCGGGTTCCGCTCGGACGGTCGGTGGTCAATCCGCCGTCTGCCTGCCCGGCATGCGGGGCTCCCGTCCGTCCGCGAGACAACATTCCGGTGATCTCCTGGTTCGTCCTGCGCGGCAAGTGCCGGGACTGTGCTGCGCCGATTTCCTCGCGGTACCCGATCGTTGAGGCTCTCACGGGCGTCTTGTTGGCGGCAACGGTGTTCGTCGTCGACATCAACTGGGTGTTGCCTGCCTACTTGTGGTTCACGGCGGTGACGCTGGTGTTGATCCTCACCGATCTCGATCACAAGCGCATTCCGAATCGAATCCTCTATCCGGGGACGATTGTCGGAGTCCTGCTGCTCGGAAGTGGGGCGGCCCTCGATAGTCAGCTCAGTCAGTTCGGCAGGGCCGCACTGGGGGGCTTGTTCTACTTCGCAGGGTTGTTCTTGCTCGCCCTGATCGCCCGGGGTGGCTTCGGTTTCGGCGACGTCAAGCTCGCCTTCCTGCTGGGACTGTTCATGGCCTTCCAAGGGTGGAAGCATCTCGTGGTGGGAATCTTCCTTGCTTTCTTCATTGGTGGTCTGCTCTCGATCGCACTTCTCGTGAGCAGGCGGCGGGGGAGAAAGGACGCCATCCCGTTCGGCCCGAGCCTCGTGCTGGGCGCGTGGATTGGGATTACCTATGGTCTTCCGATCGCGGATTGGTATCTGGGTATCTAGCCGATTCGGTACCAAGTGTGGCGTAGCTTCGAACTCTTGGTTCTAGGTTCTGAGTTCTAGGTTCTGGGTTATCCGACAGGCGTCGTCGGCGTCGGGGGGATGGAGCCTTCAAACCTGAACCTGGTGCCGCTTTGCGGCCAGGTCCGATCTTCCCGGATGCACTTGCCTTGGTTACACTTGTGTAGTTACATGTTCGTAATCAACGCGGTGCGCGCTGCACCGCGAGAGGCGCAATATCTATGCGGTCGCCTGGAGCGGAGAACTGATGGCGGTCAATGTGGGGTTAGACATCGGCACCACTGCTGTGCGTGCTGCTGTCGTCAACGCCGGCAAAGGCACCCCGACGCTTCAGCGATACGGTGAAGTGGCGCTGCCGCCGGGCGCCGTCATCGGGGGCGAGATCGTCGATGAAGACCTCGTACGGGGCGCCCTCACCCGACTCTGGAAAACGGCCAAGCTGCCCAAGAAGCGCGTGGTCCTCGGAATCGCCAACCAAAGGGTGATCGTTCGCCGGGTTGATCTCCCGTACATGGCGGAAGACGAGCTGGCCGAGTCGCTGGCGTTCCAGGCACAGGAATACATCCCCATCCCGATCGAGGACGCCATCCTCGATTTCATCCCGCTCGAGGAGTTCACGACACCCGACGGCGAACCCATGTTGTCGGTTCTCGTGGTTGCTGCTCAGAAGCAGATGGCGACGGATGTGCTCCGTGTGGTCCAGGGCATCGGCATCAAACCGATGGCCGTGGACCTCCAGGCATTCGCGCTCGTGCGAGTGCTCTTCGGTGGCGATCTGAATCTCGACACAGCACCTCAAGCGGTCATCAATATCGGGGCTGGTCTGACGCAAGTGGTCATCGTCAAGGGAGGGACCGTCCGCTTTCTCCGGATCGTCTCTCTGGCCGGTGAGGACTTCTCCAGAGCGCTCGTCGACGGCATGGGAATGGATGCGGCTCAAGCCGAGCAGACCAAACGGCGGGTCGGCGTTGCCATTGAAGGCACCCCGACCGGCAGCGAGGGCGATGACAAAGCTCGTGTTCTCCTCACCAGGCAGGCCGACGCGTTGATCGACGAGATCCGGGGTTCGGTCGACTACTACCTGTCGCAGGCGACCGACGGCGGCATTCAGCGCATGTACGTTGCGGGTAACGGGGCCAGGCTCCCGCACCTGGCCAACCGCCTGGGGCGTTCGCTCAATATCGAGGTCGCCCCGATCCGAATGCTGGATGGGGACCGCTTGAGCATTGGAAAGGTCGGGCTTTCGGAAGCCGAACTCGCCCAGGCGCAGCCGGTTCTACCGGTGCCGGTCGGCCTGGCCCTCTGGGGCGAAACCTAATGCGACCGATTAATCTCCTTCCGGCGGAGGTTTCGGAGAAGTCGAAGGCGCGGCGGAAGATCTTCGGCATGATGCTCGGCGTTGTGGCGTTCATGGCGGTGCTGGCCCTGGCCACATTCTGGCTGCTCGGCCAGGCCAACAATGCGGAGGCCGACCTCGAGGCCCAACGGCAGGAGAATCAGCGCCTGCAGGCGGAAATCGGCCAGCTGGACGGTGCCCGGCAGTTGCGGGCGGACTACCAGAGCGGCGTCTCCCGAGTGCAGTTGGCGCTCGCCAACGACATCGCATGGGGCCGATTGCTCAACGATCTGGCGAGAATCATCAACGATCGAGCCTGGCTGTCGTCACTCTCCGCCCAAGCGTCGACGCCATCCGAAACTGACGTCACGTTTGGCACGCTCAGTGTGAGCGGGACGGCCTTCTGGTATGAAGACGCCTCCTCGTGGTTGCGCGTCCTCGACTCGAGCTACTGGCCGGCGGTGGGCGCCGGGTGGGTCAGTTCAACCTCGGTGTCCGAGATCGAGGAGATACCGGTCGTCAACTTCAGTTCTGCCGCCGCGCTGACGTCGGCCGCCTTGTCGACTCGAGTAGTCGACCTGATCCCCGAGGTTCCGGAGTGAGGCGCATACTGGTCGGATTGCTCATTGCGGTTCTGATCACCGCCGTCTGGTACTTCTTCGTCGTCGGTCCGATCAACGAACGGAAAGATACCGCTCAGATCGACCTCGAAACTGCACAAACCGAGGAGTTCACTCTCCGCACGACGCTGTCGCGACTTCAGAAGATCGAAGAGAACCAGCTCGAATACGCCACCGCCATCGGCCAACTCGAGACCGGGATTCCATCTACCCCCCGGCTCGCCGAGTTGATCGACGATCTGAACTACCTGGCCGACGAGAACGGACTTGCCTGGACGAGCGGAAGCTACACGGTGCCGAGTCTCATCCAGGGTACAGAGATCTTTGAGATCGGTGTCACTGTGCAGGTGCAGGGTCAGTTCTTCGAGATTCTCGGGTACCTCTACGGCATCGCCGATCTGGATCGGATTGTGCGGGTCGACTCGGTTACGTTGTCTGCCACTTCGGACGAGGCCGGATTCCACTCAATGACTGCGACGATCGCCGGCGTTGTATTCACGACCAGCGAAGTGGTCATACCGCTCGAGCTTTCTTCGCTCCTGCCGGTGGAGCCGGCCGCCGAGGAGCCCCCGGCGGAGGATGCACCCGCCGAGGAACCTGCCGCCGAAGGAGATGGTTCTGCGGAGACAACGACGACGATCACAACGGTGGGGGGCTGACATGCAGCCAAATACGATACGGAGAGCCGGAACCGCGATAGCCGTCTCGATCCTCTTGATCGGGTTCGGCGTGGCAGCCGTCTGGCTGGCCATCGTTCCCGGCGCCCAGACCGAGGTTCTGTCGGGCGAGTTGGCGTCGTCGGACATCATCGCAGTCGAGGCTGCCCCACTGCTGGAGGGCATGAAGGTGGCTGCCAACTTCCAGTTCTCTCAACCCCGCGATCCCTTCCGGCCGCTCATCGTCGCAGGCGGTGTGATCATTACCGATGGAACCCCGTCGGGTGGCGGAGGAACCGTCACCGGCACGGTGGTGAAGCTCCTCGATATCACCGACGTCGGGGGGGACCTTCGGGCCAAGGTCGAGGTCGCCGGTGTCGAATACGACGTCGGTGTCGGCGAGACCTTCGCCACCAACTTCAAGATCGTGAGCCTCGACGCAGACTCGGCGGTGATACTCTTCGGCGACAACGCCTTCGAACTTCTGATCGGCCAGGAGATCATCAAATAGCGACAGGGTTCTAGGTTGTAGGTAATCGGTTCTACCTCGTCGGCCCGCTCTTGGTCATAACCCAGAACCTAGAACCTATAACCTCTCTAGAACCGATTACCTCAAACCTGTTTCCTGGTACCTTCTTGGCCATGATTCGATTCCTTACCGCAGGTGAATCGCACGGTCCGGGCCTCGTCGCCATCGTCGAAGGACTCCCGGCCGGTTTGCCCTTTTCCACCGGGGAGCTTTCGGTCGAACTGGCGCGGCGTCGCATGGGCTACGGGCGCGGGAATCGGATGAAGCTCGAAAAGGACGAACTAGAGGTGCTGGGTGGGATCCGTCACGGGTTCACGCTGGGCAGCCCTGTGGCGGTCCTGATTCGCAACACCGAGTGGCCGCGCTGGGCCGAGGAGATGTCGGCAGAACCAGCGGAGCCGAAACGACCGCTGACAACGCCGCGCCCCGGCCATGCCGATCTCGCCGGTATGCTCAAATACGACACACACGACGCCAGGGATATTCTCGAGCGCTCATCAGCTCGCGAAACGGCGGCGAGAACGATCGTTGGATACCTGTGCAAGCAGTTGCTCTCCCGGGTCGACGTCGAAATCGTCAGCCACGTGGTCGCCATCGGCTCGGTGGAGACATCCACAGAATCAGTTCCGACCCCGACCGATCGCCGGGCCATCGATGATTCGCCGGTGCGAGTGTTCGATCCGACCGCAGAGCAGGCGATGATTGCCGAGATCGAGGCGGCGAAAGCCGATCGTGACACGCTCGGGGGCGTGGTGGAGGTCATCGCATACGGGCTGCCGGCCGGCATCGGAAGCCACGTTCATTGGGATCGAAAGATCGACGCTCTGCTGGCGGAAGCGCTCATGTCGATTCAAGCGATCAAGGCGGTCGAGGTCGGGGACGGCTTCGCTACCGCGCACGAGCGTGGCTCGACGGCGCACGATGAAATCTTCTACGAAGAGGGCTCGTGGCGTCGCAATCGCGATCGGGCCGGTGGAACCGAAGGCGGAATGTCGACCGGACAACCTCTGCGCGTTCGCGCCGCGATGAAGCCAATCGCAACATTGATGCGCCCTCTGGCCAGCGTTGATGTCACCACCAAGGAAGCGGATGTCGCATTCCGGGAACGCTCTGACACTTGCGCCGTTCCGGCTGCCGCGGTTGTAGCCGAGCAAATGGTCGCATTCGTTCTTGCCGCAGAGATCCAGCGCTCCTTTGGTGGTGACACGATGGATGACCTCCGGCGGACCGTCGATGCGTATCGGACCCGGCTCGACGCATTCTGATGGCGCACCTCTGGCTGATCGGCATGATGGGATCCGGCAAGACGGTGGTGGGCCGGCGCATCGCCGAGTTGACCGGCTGTCGTTTCGCCGACACCGACGTCCGCGTCGTTTCGGAGACGGGCAGGTCAATTTCCGCCATGTTCGAAGGCGACGGAGAGGCATCGTTTCGAGAGGCCGAGGCCGCAGTGTTGAGCAGCCTGGCCGGCCAGAGAGAGACGGTGGTGGCGACGGGCGGTGGAGTCGTTCTAAGTGAGGCGAATACCAACCTGATGCGCGCCACCGGGACGGTTGTCTACCTGGTCGCAAGTCCGGCGACACTGGCGAGACGGATCGGTGACGAACCGGGCCGGCCGCTGCTGGCCACCGAGGATCGTTTGGCCGTCCTGACGGAAGTCCTGGCGGCTCGTAGCGGATTGTACGATCGTGCCTGCCACGAGGTGATAGAAACCGATGATCTCACTCCCGATCAGGTTGCTGGGGAGGCAATCGTCCGATGGAACAGATCCTGATCAACGAAACATCAGAGATTCTGATCGGGCGCGGAACGCCGGATCCCTTTTTGCCACCGCGGGCCTCACGTACACAAGCAGCGGTCCTTGCCCAGCCCGGAGCGGGTGACGTCGCCAAACGCACCGTCCGGGCGATTCGATCCGGTGGAACGCATGCAACGCTGAAGGTCATGCCGGACGGTGATGCCGTCAAAGCCATGCAGGTTGCTGCCTCGACGTACGAGTGGCTGGCCGACCTCAACGTCGGCCGGCACGACACGATTGTGGGCGTCGGGGGTGGCGCCATCACCGATTTTGCCGGGTTCATCGCCGGGACGTGGTTGCGAGGTGTCGAGGTCGTTTACCAATCGACCACGCTCTTGGGTGCCGTCGACGCCTCTGTTGGAGGAAAGACCGGCCTCAACTTGAGAGGCAAGAACCTCATCGGCCTATTCCGTCATCCCAGCAGAGTGGTGATCGATATCAACGGTATCGAGCAACTGCCGGAGCATCTCCTTCGAGAAGGCTTCGCGGAAGCGATCAAGGCGGGGTTCATTGCCGACCCGGATCTGGTCGATCTATTCGACCGCGCCGACGGCCAACCCGATTTCGCCCAGGTGATCACCCGGGCAGTGCGGGTGAAGGTCGACGTCGTGTCCGCCGACTTCCGCGAAAGCGGAAGGAGAGGGATACTCAACTACGGGCACACAATCGGCCACGGAATCGAAGTTGCGGCCGGGATTTCCCATGGCGAGGCTGTGGCGATCGGGATGGTGGCGGCGGGTGCAGTGAGCGAAATCCGATGTGGTTTCCGCGGCGCGGCCCGACAGCGAGCCTTGCTCGAACGGCTCGGCCTCCCCGTTGTTTCACCGGTTGTGGATCTCGAAGTGGTGCGCCGCCTCATCGGTCTCGACAAGAAACGCGATGCAGAAGGGCTGCGGATGGCACTCCTCGAAGACTTCGGTCGGGCGAAACTCGAGTACGTCACCGATGACGATGTCTCGGTCGGCCTGGCCGCGATCGGACTGGTCTGACTGCCGGGCGGCTGAGGATGCCTTGAGTGGTGACTTCCTGGTGCTGGGTCGTCGTTCACGAGTGCCGCACAGCCGAACAGCTGCAGCGGTTCCGGCCCACGACTCACATGACGGGGAATCCCCGTCGGCCGGCCACTCGGGTTGCGGGTTACACTGCTGCCCGCCGAAACCCAGAGGTATCCGCTCATGATCTCCACCAACGATGTAAAGCCTGGAATGGCTTTGCAGCTCGACAACGGCCTGTTCAATATCGTCGAGTACCAGCACGTTAAGCCCGGCAAGGGCAAAGCGTTCGTCCGCATGAAGCTCAAAAACGTCGAGACCGGAGCCGTCATCGACCGAACGTTTCGCGCTGGTGAAGACGTCGATAGGGCGATCATCGAGCGGAAGGATCACCAGTATCTCTTCCGCGATGATATGGGATTCCACTTCATGGACCTGGAAACGTACAGCCAGTTCGCCGTCTCGACGGAACTGATCGGCGAAGTTGAGCGCTTCATGATTGAGGGGATGACCGTCGTTCTGGCGATGCACGAGGGAACACCCATCGGTGTCGACCTACCCGCCGCGGTGGAACTGAAGGTCACGGAATCAGAACCGGCCGTCAAGGGAGATCGCGTATCGGGCGCCACGAAACCGGTCACAGTCGAGACGGGCCTGGTTGTACAGGTTCCCCTCTTTGTCGACTCGGGCGATGTGATCAAAGTCGATACGCGCAGCGGCGCCTACCTCACTCGCGCGTGACTGTCGAGCCGCGCGATATAGCGCTTCAACACTTGTATGAAGCAGAGCAGCGAAAGTCTGATCACGTGGACATCGATACCGTGTCCACCAAGGCAAACCGGATAATCCAGGGCGTTCTCGAACACAAGGCCGACCTCGATCGATCGATTGAACAGGCTTCAGAACACTGGAGTCTCGAACGGATGCCACCCGTCGATCGCACGGTGTTGCGCATCGGCCTCTACGAACTTCGCTATGAGCAAGATGTCCCCCAAGCGGTCATCGTGTCTGAGGCCGTTCGACTGGCCAAGACCTACTCCACGGAGCGAAGCGGTGCTTTCGTGAACGGGGTCCTCGGTCATCTGGCGAGGGCAGAGCGCTCAGCCGAGGAATGATCCCGGGTCGCGGCCGGCTCCGGTGCTACGCTGCCCCCGAAACATCCTTTAAGTCGGTCCTGTGAGGCCGAGAAGGAGCCAAGATGGCGATCCCTGCAACTCATGCCGCCCGAGAGGCGGCTTTCTTGTGAGCGCAGTCATGACCATGGTGATGACCGCCGCCGACATCGAGAGGTCGCTGCGACGTCTTGCCCATGAGATCCTCGAAGCGACGGTGGCCGCCGATCTCGCCTTGGTCGGAATCCAGACTCGCGGGGTACCACTGGCTGAACGGCTCGCCCGCAACCTGAACGACTTTGGAGGACTCGCCGTGCCGGTCGGGGGATTGGATGTGAGCCGGCATCGGGACGATCGGCCGGCGCAGACGGAGCCCGGCCGATCTGATCTCTCTTTTTCCGTTGTCGAGAAGACCGTCATTCTCGTTGACGACGTTCTCTACACGGGCCGCACGGCGCGCGCCGCCCTCGACGCGTTGATCGAGCGAGGCCGCCCGGCCGCCGTCCGGCTGGTGGTGCTCGTGGATCGCGGGCATCGTCAGCTACCCGTTCGGGCCGACCATGTCGGCAAGAACCTTCCCACCGCCCGGAATCAGCGCGTGAGGGTGCAAGTATGCGAAGTCGACGGCGTCGACCAGGTGCTGTTGGAGGATTCCAAACCATGATCACCCTGCGCGGCGGCATGCTCGTGATTCCCGGCGGGATTCGTCGCGCCGACCTCACGATCGAGGATGGTCACATAGCAATCATCGGCGCCGGTTCTTCAGGTGGCAAGGTCCTGGACTGTTCAGGCTGTCTGATCGGGCCGGGTTTCGTCGATGTTCATGTTCACTTTCGGGAGCCAGGTCAGACGTGGAAGGAGGACATCGAAACCGGATCGCGTGCCGCAGCAGCCGGAGGTTTCACCGGAGTCGTCCCGATGGCCAACACCGATCCGGCAACCGACCGCGGGCATCTGGTCGAGTCGATGGTTCGACGAGGGCGTGAGGTAGGACTCGTCGAGCTACGGCCGGCGGGGGCGCTGACCGTCGGGCGAAGGGGCGATGAGGTCGGGCCGATCGAAGAACTCTGGGAAGCGGGCGTGCGGATCTTCAGCGACGATGGCGACAGCGTGGCCGGCTCCGATGTGCTGGAGGAGGCGATGATCCGTATCGGCAAGCTCGGCGGGGTCGTCGCCCAGCACGCCGAGGAGGCCACGATGACGGCAGGCGGGCATATGCATGAGGGCGTTGTATCGGCCGAGCTCGGCATCCGGGGCCTCCCTGCGGAGGCGGAAGAGCGAGTGGTCGCTCGCGATCTGGTCCTCGCCGCCAGAACGGGCGTCCGCTATCACGTCCAGCATGTGTCGACCTCCGGCACCGTGTCGCTCGTGCGAGCGGCGCGATCCAAAGGCGTCCTGGTCACGGCAGAGGCTGCACCGCACCACTTCTCGCTCGATCATCGCCGCCTGCGCGATCGCAACCCGATCATGAAGATGTATCCGCCGCTGAGAACCCCAGAGGATGTTGCTGCCGTCGCCGGCGCCGTCCGTGATGGGACGATTGAGGCGATCGCTACCGATCATGCACCACACACAAGCATGGAAAAGGATGTGACCCTCGAGGACGCCCCGAGGGGGATCATCGGACTCGAGACCTCAGCGTCAATCGCCTGGTCGATCCTCGAAGACGATCCCGTGGCGTTCTTTCAACGAATGGCGGTCGCGCCGGCGCGCCTGGCCGGATTCATCGACCAGGGACGCTGGCTCGAAGCGGGTGGGCCGGCCAACGTGGTGGTGTTCGACCCCGATCACGTGTGGACGCCCGAGCGTTTCGAGTCGAGGTCGCAGAACTCGCCCTGGCTGGGAACCCCGCTGAGAGGAAGGCCCGTCGCCACGATCTTCAACGGTCGGTTGACGAGCGAGGTCGGCGAGCGATGACGCCCGGATACGTCATCACCGCCGATGGGTCCGTCTTCGAGGGGGACAGTGTCGGCGTTGAGGGCATCTCCACCGGGGAACTGGTCTTCAACACGTCGATGACCGGATATCAGGAGATACTCACCGATCCCTCCTATGCGGGGCAGATCATCCTGATGACATCGCCTCATATCGGCAACTACGGGACGACACTCCTGGATGCCCAGGCCGACCGTCCCTACGGTGCAGGACTGGTCATGCGGGCGCTGGCTCGAAGGCATTCGAACTGGCGAGCGGAGGGTTCACTCGCCGCCTACCTCGATCTGCACAGGGTTATCGCGGTGGCCGGTGTCGATACCCGTAGTCTGGCTCGCCACGTGCGGAGGTTCGGTTCGATGCCCGCCGCTGTTGGTGGCGGTGTGGAACGGGCCGCGGTTCGGGCGGCGGCGGCGGACGCTCCTCGATTGGAAGGTCGCGACCTGGTCGCGAAAGTCACCACACCTGTGCCGTACGAGGTAGCGGCAGTCGGCCCGCGGCGCGGCCGGATCGTTGCGCTCGATCTGGGAATCAAGAGAGACATCTGCGCCCGTCTGGCCAACGAGGGCCTCGACGTCACCGTCGTTCCCGCCGGAACATCCGCGGCGGACATTGCTGCACTCCGACCCGACGCCCTCTTCTTGTCGAACGGACCGGGTGACCCGGAGCCTCTGGCCGGTCCGATCGCAACTGTGCGGGCGACGCTCGGCATCATGCCGGTGTTCGGCATTTGCCTCGGCCACCAGGTCCTTGGATTGGCCCTCGGCGCCGCGACGGTCAAGTTGCCGTTCGGTCACCACGGAGGCAATCACCCCGTGCGTAGGATCAGCGACGGTCGCGTGTCGATCACTGCCCACAATCATGGGTTTTCTGTGGACCTGGCCGGTCTTGGGACGGCAGACGAGCGGGGAGTCGTCGAGTCGCCGTACGGCCCCGTTGAGCCTACCCACCTGAACCTCAACGACCGGACTCTCGAGGGCTTGCGGGCCGGAGAGGTCGGAGCGTTTGGGGTTCAGTTTCACCCCGAGGCCGCACCGGGCCCACGCGATGCGGACGGGCTGTTCGGTGAGTTCGTCAGGGCACTGGACTCCTGATGCCCCGCCGCTCCGATCTCCATTCGATCCTGCTCATTGGTTCTGGCCCGATCATCATCGGGCAGGGCGCCGAGTTCGACTACTCCGGTACGCAGGCTGCCAAGGTCCTGCGCCGGGAAGGCTTCCGGATCATCCTGATCAACTCAAATCCGGCCACGATCATGACCGACCCCGAGTTCGCGGATGCGACCTACCTCGAGCCGATCACTCCGGCCGTGATCGAGGCGATCATTCGCAAGGAACGACCGGACGCCCTGCTGCCCACCCTGGGCGGCCAGACGGCCCTCAATGTGACCGCCGAGCTCGCTCGCCTGGGTGTGCTCGATGAATATGAGGTGGAGCTGATAGGAGCCGGCCTCGAGGCTATCGAAGCGGCTGAAGATCGCGGCCGGTTCAAGGAACTCATGGAGGCGGCGGGCCTCGAGACTCCCAACGCCGTGTACGTCCGGTCGATGGATGAGGCCATGGGCGCCGTCGCCCGGATCGGTTATCCGGCGATGATCCGCCCCTCGTTCATTCTCGGTGGGGGAGGTACTGGGATTGCGCGGGACGAGGAGTCATTCATAGCCCTTGCCGGAAAGGGATTCCATGCATCGCCGACCGGTGAGATTCTGGTCGAAGAGTCGGTGTCCGGGTGGAAAGAATTCGAACTCGAAGTCATGCGCGACCGAAAAGACAATGCCGTGATCGTCTGCTCGATCGAGAACCTGGACCCCATGGGCGTACACACGGGTGATTCCATAACGGTTGCACCGATTCAGACGCTCTCGGATCGGGAGTATCAAGAGATGCGCGAAGAGGCCATCGCTTGCCTGAGGGCCGTCGGCGTCGAAACCGGCGGATCCAACGTCCAGTTCGCCGTTGATCCCGCAACGGGGCGGAGGCTTGTGATCGAGATGAATCCACGAGTGTCGAGGTCGTCCGCACTTGCGTCGAAGGCAACCGGTTTCCCGATCGCCAAGATCGCCGCGCTGCTGGCGGTCGGCTACACCCTCGATGAGATCACCAACGACATCACCGGCTCGACACCTGCCTCGTTCGAGCCGGCTCTCGACTACATCGTCGTCAAGGTCCCGCGCTTCGACTTCGAGAAGTTTCCATCCGTCGAACCCAGTTTGGGAACATCGATGCAGAGTGTCGGAGAAGCCATGGCGATCGGTCGAACCTTCCCCGAGGCGTTGCAGAAAGCGCTCAGGAGCCTCGAGACCGGGCGCAAAGGCCTCAACGCGGACGGGCGAGAACGCCCGCTTATGGACGCGAACAGGGAAGACCTCGAGGAGAGAGCCCGATGCCCCTCTCCAGATCGGATATTCGAAGTGGCAGAGTTGCTCCGACGAGGCGTCTCCGTCGAGAGGCTCGCCGTCGCCACGGGGATCGACCCTTGGTTCATCGATCAGATGCTCGAGATTGTGGAGATCCGTGCCGAGTTAGAGGAGTCGCGGCCGACCCCGACCTCGCTGCGGACTGCCAAGCGTTTCGGCTTCTCCGACGCCCAACTCGCCTACCTCTGGGATCTACCCGAACGGAAGATCCGCCGGCTCCGTGACCGCTGGTCGGTAATGACCACCTACAAGACGGTCGATACCTGCGCAGCGGAGTTCGAGGCAGCGACGCCGTACCTGTACTCGACATACGAGGAGGAGGATGAGGCGCTACCAGCCCGGAGCCGTACGGTCATCGTCCTTGGATCCGGTCCGAATCGGATCGGGCAGGGCATCGAGTTCGACTACTGCTGTGTCCACGCTTCGTACGCATTGCAGGAGGCCGGCTATGAGACGGTCATGATCAACTGCAACCCCGAGACGGTCTCGACAGACTACGACACCTCGAATCGCCTCTACTTCGAGCCCTTGACCCTCGAAGACGTTCTTACAGTCGTTGCGCGGGAAAAACCGGAGGCGGTCATCGTACAGCTGGGCGGACAGACTCCGCTCAACCTTGCCGGGGATCTGGCGGCAGCCGGCGTGCCTATTGCGGGTACGTCACCCGCCGCGATAGAAGTCGCTGAAGACCGTCGCCGGTTCTCGGCGCTATGCGCGGAACTCGGCATCAAGCAACCACCACACGGGATAGCCACCTCCCCGTTGGATGCCGAAGAGATCGTCGACCGGATCGGGCTGCCGGTACTGGTGCGCCCATCGTTTGTCCTCGGGGGACGGGCGATGAGAGTCGTGTGGAGCTATGAAGATCTCTCTGACTACTTACGAGATCTCTACGGTGACGATGGGGGAGTCGGGCTCGACCTCGCCCACATCCCGTTGCTCATCGATCGCTTCCTCGAATCGGCAGTGGAGGTCGACGTGGATGCCGTATTCGACGGCGCTGAGCTCTTGATAGGAGGGATCATGGAGCACGTGGAAGAAGCCGGCGTTCACTCCGGTGATTCCTCGTGTGTCATCCCGGCGCCGACGCTGTCGGACGAGACGATGAAGTCGATCGTCGGGGTAACCAAGTCGCTGGCTGAGGCGCTGGGCGTGCGCGGTCTCATCAACCTGCAGTTCGCAGTGAAGGGCGAGGACGTCTTCCTGCTCGAAGCGAACCCACGAGCGAGCAGGACGACTCCCTTCGTCTCGAAAGCGAGCGGCGTCCCCCTTGCCAAGGTCGCGGCACGGGTCATGCTGGGATCCACACTGGATGGCCTTCGGGTCGAAGGGCTGTTACCGATGCGGACCGACCGGCAGTTCTATGCGGTGAAGGAGGCCGTCCTTCCCTGGGATCGGTTCCCTGGTGAGGACGTCGTGCTCGGCCCGGAGATGCGGGCAACGGGCGAGGTCATGGGGATCGGTGTCGACGTTGGGGTCGCCTACGCCAAGGCGTTGCTCGCCGCCGGTCATCGACTGCCGCGCGACGGAACCGTCTTCTTCTCGCTGGCCGATCGCGACAAAGCAACGGGTCTGGCCGCCGCCCAGGCATTCGCAATGCTCGGTTTCCGGGTTCTGGCTTCCCCGGGAACCGCCCGGTATCTCGCCCACTTCGGTCTCGCCGCCGAACCGGTCAATAAGGTGGGCGAAGGGCCGGCAGACACAGTGGAGCGCATAGAAGCGGGGGATGTCGACCTCGTCGTCAACACCCCGCGAGGCGGCCGGGCGCGCAATGATGGACGGCTGATCCGCCAGGCGGCTCACCGGAGAAACATTCCGTGCGTCACCACGGTGCAGGGGGCACTGGCAGTCGCACGCAGTCTCCAGGCCGGAGAGCAGTCGGGGCTGGAAGTGAATAGCCTGCAAGAGTGGCACCGGTGATCGACTTAGGAACAACCCTCGGGTCCGTCGAACTGCGAACGCCGCTGATCGGCGCGGCGGGAACCGTCGGCTCGGTGGTCGACTTCGCGGGCGTGGCCGACCTGTCCTTGTACGGCGCCGCCGTTGCGAAATCCGTGAGTGAGGAACCCTGGGAGGGCCGTCCTGCCCCCCGCCTGGCACCTTCCGGATTGGGCATGCTCAACAGCATCGGCATTCAGAACCCGGGCATCGAGGCCTGGGTTGAGCAGGTAGGGCCATATCTCGCCGACCTCGATGTCCCTGTGTGGGGTTCGGCCGTCGGAAAGACGGCGGCCGAATTCGGGCGGGTTGCCGCCGGGCTGGAACGGGCGGGCGTGCAGGCCATCGAGATCAACCTCTCATGTCCGAACCTCGAAGGACACGGGATGTTCGCCCTCGATCGGGACGCTACCGGCGCAGTAGTCGGCGCCGTTCGGCAAGCGGTCGGTATCCCGATTGGTGCCAAGTTGTCTCCCAACGCCGAGGATATCGGCGCTATCTCCTCGGCGGCAGTCGCGGCCGGGGCTGATTGGCTCGTCCTCACTAACACAGTGTGGGGAGCCGGGATCGACATCAGAACACGGCGACCGCTTTTGTCCGGTCTGATCGGGGGCTATTCGGGACCGCCGTTGAAGCCGATCGCACTGCGATGTGTGCTCGAGACGCGCAGGGTTCTGCCCGAAGTGCCGATCATCGGCTGCGGGGGTGTGACCCGCGGCGCGGATGTTCTCGAGTTCCTGCTGGCAGGGGCCTCCGCCGTTTGCCTTGGTACCGCTCACTTCGACCGTCCGCGTATCGCCGGGAAGATCCTCGACGAGGTTCGATTGTTGATGGCGGACCACGAGATGACATCGATTCGTGACTACATCGGAGCGGTCCAGCCATGGTGAATGCGCCGGTCGATCCCCCCATCATCGTGGCCCTGGATGTGCCGACGGCCGAAGAGGCCGTCCGGTTGGCCAAGGCCGTGGCGGGATCCGTTGGAGGATTCAAGATTGGACTCGAGTTGCTGATGGGGCCCGGACCCGGTCTGATCGGCGTCCTCGACCAACTTGGTAAACCCGTATTCGTCGACGCCAAGCTTCACGATATTCCTCATACCGTTGGCCGGGCGGCCAGGCAACTTGGCAGGGCGGGAGCCCGCTGGGTCACGGTGCATGCGTCCGGAGGAGCCGACATGCTCGAGGCTGCCGTCGAGGGTCTCGAGGTAGGGGCCCGTGGACGACCGGCCGGCATTCTCGGCATCACGGTGCTCACGAGCCTCACCGATGCAATGCTGGCTCACTCCGGTGTACCGGTGACGGCCGGGAAACTGACCTCGCGGTTGTCGAGGTTGGCGGCCGAGGCCGGCGTAGAAGGAGTCGTCTGCTCGGTGAAGGAACTGGGTGTTGTCAACGATGTTGCGCCGTCGCTGATCAAGGTGACCCCGGGAATCCGATCGGAAGGCGAGGATGCCGGCGATCAACGGAGAGCGGCTACTCCGGAGGAAGCGATGCGGCGCGGCGCCGATCTGCTGGTGATCGGACGTCCGATCACCAGGGCCGACGATCCACCGGTCGCGGCCGCGGCGGTAGCCGCGAGAGTGCGAGCATACGGGGGCGTCTGACGTCTTGACGAGGCTGTGATTCCAGTCCGGCGACTCGCGGCGCGCACCCCGTTGGTAGAGTGCCAACGGACCCGAGAGGAGACATTGTTATGGCACCACCGGAACTCTCTCAAGAGCAGCGCAAGGCTGCGCTCGAGAAGGCGGCGCATGCGCGCAAGATCCGGGCCGAGGTGAAGCAACTGCTGAAAATGGGAACAATCACATTCCCGGAGTTGCTCGACCGTGCTGATGAGGATGATCTCATTGCGGGGATCAAGGTCGGCTCGGTGCTGGAATCACTTCCGGGAACCGGGAAGGTCAAAGCCAAACGCATCATGGAGCAGCATGGAATCGCCTCCAACCGGCGCATCCGCGGACTCGGAACCCGTCAGCGGGAGACCCTCCTCGAACTCTTTGGCTAACACCGGAACCCTCCTCGTCATTTCCGGCCCGTCCGGGGTTGGAAAAAGCACCGTCGTAGCGCGTCTTCGAGAGCGCATTCCGTTTCATTTCAGCGTCTCGGCCACGACGCGCCGGCCCCGGTCAGGGGAGCGGAATGGGGTCGACTACTACTTCGTGGGAGAGGACGAGTTCGAGGAGCTGGTGGAAGGCGGTCGACTGCTCGAATGGGCCGAGTATTCCGGTCGCCGCTACGGGACACCGCGCGGTCCCGTCATCACCAGGCTCGAGGCGGGCGAGCATGTGTTGCTCGATATCGAGAACCTCGGAGCGATGCAGGTCAAGCGCAGCTACCCCGAGGCGACGACCATCTTCCTCGCTCCTCCGTCTCGCGACGAACTCGAGAGGCGCTTGCGGTCCCGGGGTGATACCGATGAAGTGGACATCCAGACCAGGCTGGAAGTCGCCGGCTGGCAAGAAGAGATGGCACGAGGGGAATTCGACTATGTGGTGGTCAACGATGAGCTGGATCGAGTAGTTGACGAGATCGTGCGTATAATCAGGTCCCCCTCGCACTGAATGGAGCTATGAATACCCCTCCCCCCATGGAAACCGCGCTCGAATTGACGGGCGGTCGTTTCAGTCTCGTAGTGCTCGCTGCACGGCGGGCGCGCCAGATCAACGCGTATTTCAATGAACTAGGCGGCGGCATTGGCCATTACGTGCCTCCGCAGGTCCATTCTTTGAGCCGCAAGCCGCTCACCATCGCCTTCGAAGAGATTGCCGAGCAGAAGGTCACTGCAGCCATTCTCGAAGACACCGAGTAGCGCCGTGGTGAAGGATCGCCGGATCCTTCTGGCCGTGACCGGCGGGATAGCCGCCTACAAGGCCGTCTATCTCGCCCGTCGACTGGTCGAACGAGGCGCCGACCTCGAAGTCATCATGACGGAGAGCGCCCGGCAGTTTGTCGGAGAGCAAACCTTCGCGGCGGTGGCAGGAAAACCCGTTACGACTGATTTGTTTGGAACCGATCGCGTCAGTCCCCATACGGAATTGGGCAGGTGGGCGGAGTTGATCGTAGTTGCCCCTGCGACCGCCGCTTCGCTGTCGAAGCTGGCCGCGGGTCTGAGCGACGATCTCCTCTCGGCAACGCTGCTGGCAACCGCTGCTCCCGTTTTGCTGGCGCCGGCGATGCACACGGAGATGTGGGAGCACCCTGCGACGCAGCGTAATGTGACGCAGCTGATCCAGGACGGCCATCGCCTGATCGGCCCTGCCGTCGGTTCGCTCGCCGGGGGGGATGAAGGTACCGGTCGAATGGTCGAACCGGAGGAGATCGTAAAGGCCATTGAGGCGGCCTTCGCAGGCCCGCTCAGCGGTTGGCGTGTCCTCATCTCAGCAGGTGGCACCCGCGAGCCAATCGACCCGGTGCGGTATGTCGGCAACCGATCATCAGGGAAGATGGGTTATGCAATAGCTGAATCTGCCGCAGCACGCGGGGCTGAGGTGTTGCTCGTGACGTCTTCCCACTTGCCCCTGCCGGCCGGCGTCGAGTCGTTTCCGGTGGAGACTGCCGAGGAGATGGCGGATCAGGTGTGGAGGCTGGCTCATACCGTCGATGTGGCCGTGCTGGCTGCGGCGGTTGCAGATTTCCGGCCGGTCGCACAGTTCGACTCCAAGCTTCGCCGAGCCGATGGCATCCCCGAGCTGATCCTCGAGCCAACCCCCGACATCCTGGCCGGTGTGACGCAACTCGACGATCGCCCGTTTGTGGTCGGCTTCGCGGCAGAAACCGGCTCGCTCGAAGGGGCAAGGCGCAAGGTCACCGACAAGGGGGTTGACCTCCTGGTTGCGAACAATGTCTCTGATGAGGGCAGCGGATTCGGCACCGATACCAATCGAGTCACCATCATGCGTCCCGATGGTTCAACCGATGAGTGGCCTCTTCTCGGCAAGCGCCAGGTAGCCGATCGCTTGTGGGATCTGGTACTTCAGATCCGTCAGTCCTGACCCGTATACTGCTGGCCGTGCGACCCTCCTATTTCACCTCTGAATCCGTGACAGAAGGCCACCCCGACAAGGTTGCGGACCGAATTGCCGATGCTGTGCTAGATGCGGTGCTCGAACACGATCCGGTGGGGCGTGTGGCGTGTGAGGTGTTGGTCACCGGCGGGCTCGTGGTCGTCGCAGGCGAGATCACCTCCGTGTATGCCCCTGATCTCGAGTCGATCGTTCGCCGGGTCATTACCGATGTCGGGTACACCGATGATCGTCTTGGGTTTTCCGCCGAGACGTGTCGCGTACAAATCGAAGTCCAACAGCAGAGCGCCGACATCGCCGGGGGAGTCGATCACGCCACTGAGGAGCGGGGAGGATCCGACGATCGGTACGACCAACTCGGCGCAGGTGACCAGGGGATCATGTTCGGATTTGCCTCCGACGAAACGCCGGAGTTGATGCCGATGCCTATTCAGCTGGCGCACCGCCTGGCCGAGCAGCTGGCAGAGGTGCGCCGGGATGGAACGCTCGGCTATCTGCGTCCGGACGGAAAGACGCAAGTCACCGTTGAATACGTCGGGACCCGCCCCGTACGGGTTTCCCGGTTGCTGATCTCTACTCAGCACGCCCCCGATGTTTCGGTCGATACCATGGAATCCGACCTGGCGAAGTACGTCGTGGATGCCGTTATCCCTGCCGACCTCGTGGATGACTCCACAGATCTGGTGGTTAATCCTTCTGGAAGATTTGAGCTGGGTGGCCCTGCGGCCGACACAGGGGTGACCGGACGGAAGATCGTCGTCGATACCTACGGTGGATCTGCCAGACACGGGGGAGGAGCCTTCAGCGGGAAGGACCCCACCAAGGTTGATAGATCCGCTTCGTACGCCACCCGCTACGCAGCCAAGAACATCGTGGCCGCCGGGCTGGCCGACAAGGTCGAACTACAGATCGCATATGCGATCGGCACCGCACAGCCCTTCTCGATCCTGGTCGATACCTTCGGCACCGGCCGGATTCCGAATCACGAATTGGAACGGATGGTGGCGGCGGCATTCGACTTCCGGCCGGCCGCGATCATCGACCACCTGAGGCTTCGCACGCCGATCTACGAGCCAACGGCCACGTACGGTCACTTCGGTCGACCCCAGTTCAGCTGGGAGCACACGGACGCGGTGGCCGCCCTTCAAGCTGCGGCGGGATGATCGCCCGGGTCGTCCCGGACATCCCGAGTTTCGCGGTCGACGGTGGATTTCGCTACACGATTCCTCCCGACCTCGCGGTCGAACTCGGGACCATGGTTCGCATCCCGTTGGGTGGTCGGAAGGTACGCGGCTTCGTTGTGGGACTCGAACGCGGACCAGACGAAGGCCTCAAATCGATTCGCGCCCGGTCGGGAGATCGTCCCGTCTTCAACGAGCGACTGTTGCAGAGTCTCCGCTGGGCATCACATCACTACGTGGCCCCGCTCTCGACTTTGCTGCGCAGGGCTGCGCCGCCGAATCTGCCGCGTATCCCGAAACGACCGCCCCGCACGCTGGTGACGCCGGTGAACTCCGGAACAGCGGCGGCCGACCTTGGGTTCCGGATCGCGGCAGGAAGCACCCGCAACGCCTACCTCCAGGCGGCAAACCCGGACGACTTGGCCGACCTCGTCGCACCGGTTGTGGCAAGCGGATCGTCGGTGTTGATCGTGGCTCCCACTGCCTTCGAAGCGGAGCAGATTCTCGATCGGCTGAACCGGGACTTCGGTGAGGTCGTTCTCGCAGTCACGCCCGGAACCACCGATCGCGAGGTGACAACAGCCTGGAGCAAGGCTGCTTCACACACCGGCTTCATCGTTGTTGGAACTCCCAGGGTGTCTCTCTGGCCGATTGCCGGACTCGGAGCGGCGATCATCGTGGGGGAGGCGCGGCGTGCGATGAAAGATCGACAAACACCGACCATCCACGTTCGCGATGTGCTGCGGGCGCGTAGCGGCGTCGAGCGATTCGCGCTCGTCCTGACCGGATTGGTTCCGTCCACCGAGACGATCGCGGCGGGGATCGAGATAACTGCCGCGGCTCCCCGCCGACCATGGTCGCTTGTCGAATTCGTCGATCGGAGCGAGGATCCGCCGGGGACGAGCCCACTCTCCCAAAGAACCAAAACGGCGATTGCGACCGCCGTGAATCGCGGAGAGCACGTCTTCGTCTTCACCCATCGGCGGGGTTACGCCCCAGTGTTTCGCTGCGTTCGCTGTCGAGCCTTGAGGGTGTGCGCTACGTGTGGAGCCAGAGCGGGCAGGGCGTTGGAGTGCCGGCGCTGTGGTGCCATTCACGGGCCGTGTGCCTCATGTGGCGGCGACCATTTCGAACCGCTCGGGGCGGGCGTCGAACGCGTGGTTGAACTCGTGCGGCGGTTCGTCGATGCCGAAAAGGTGGGCGTTTCCGGTGAGGGACGCCTGGTCACAGTGGGGTCGGTGCGGGACATTCCTGCCGTAGGTCGCTGTTCGTTGGCGGTGGTCGTGGACGCCGACGGATTGATCCTCGGCACCGATTACCGGGCAGGCGAGGACGCCTTACGGTCGCTGGCGAGAGTGGCCGCGCTGGTCGGGTCGGGTAAAGGACTCCGGACCATCGTCCAGACGTCGAATCCCCAGCACCCGGTGCTGGAAGCGCTCACCCGGGGTGAAGTTGGTTCGTTTCTCGCGTCAGAACTCGAACAGCGGGCCACCTTCGGGTTTCCGCCGGCAGGCGATCTCATCGTCCTCGAGTGCCGGACCTGCCCCGATGCCGCGGACGAGAAGCTCCGGCGGCGCCTGCCGGGTGTCACCGTGCTCGGCCCCGCTCCCATCGATGGGGGATTGCGGTGGCTCCTGCAAGGTCACGATCTCACCCGGACCCGTGCCGAACTTCGGATTGTCGCCGGTGAATGGCGCGATGCCGGAGCCGGCCTGCGGATCGACGTTGATCCGGTTGATTTGTAGGCGTTGCCCGTTGGGGGTGCAGAGTTTCGGAGAAACTCGAACCTGCCGGCGCCGGCCGGCAGGCGACTAGCCTCTCTCCGGTTATGGCCGTCTTTCCCATTCGCACGTTCGGTGATCCGGTTCTCAGGACTGTGGCCGCGGCAATCGACGAGATCGACGACGGCGTCAGGCGCCTCGTCGATGACATGATCGAGACGATGTATGACGCTCCTGGTGTCGGGCTGGCGGCTCCGCAAATCGGCATCTCCAGGCGAGTGTTCGTGTTCGATTGGGCAGACGGGACCGGCGCCCATGTGATGATCAATCCGGTGATGGTTGAAACATCAGGAGAGTGGGAGTTCGAAGAGGGTTGCCTCTCCGTACCCGGCCGGTATTGGCCGATCCGGCGGGCCGGGTTCGCCAGACTGAGCGGCCTCGATCTCGATGGCAACGAGGTCGAATACGCCGGCGATGAGCTTCTGGGGAGGGTATTGCAGCACGAGTTCGATCACCTTCAGGGAACGCTGCTCATCGAGCGGCTCGAACGGAGCGTCCGCAAGGAAGCGCTCCGGGAGCTCCGCGACGAGGCACTCGGGCTTTGATCTCATCGGTCTTTCTCGGCACTCCGGCCGCATCGGTGGCGGCGCTCGAGGCGACACTGCGAGTGTCAGACGTTCGCCTGGTCATCACTCGCCCCGACCGCCCGCGCGGGCGGTCGAAGACTCCCCGGTTTTCGCCGGTCAAGGAAGCCGCGGTGGCGTTGAATCTATCTGTTGCCCAGCCTGCCAACCGTGCAGAGCTTCTCGACATCCTCGCCCGTCTGTCGCCTTTCGATGTCGGCGTGGTGGTGGCGTTCGGGATGGTTCTCCGCCCGGAGGTTCTCAGCATTCCACGCCGAGGCTTTGTAAATGTGCACTTCTCCTTGCTCCCGCGCTGGCGTGGTGCTGCTCCGGTTGAGCGGGCCGTACTGGCGGGTGACGAAATGAGCGGAGTCACTCTCATGGCACTGGATCGCGGCCTCGACACGGGTTCGATCATCAGTCGTCGCGGTACCGCCATCGCACCGGCGGAGTCCGCCGGGCGGTTGCTCGACCGATTGACAGATCTGGGTGCAGGTCTGTTGGAGTGTGACCTGGGGCAATACGTGGACGGCTTCCTAATTGCTGCACCGCAACCGATCGACGGTGTCACCTATGCCGAGAAGATCATCGCGGACGAGGCAAGATTGCCGTTGACCGCTCCGGCCGACGCAGTCCTGCGGCGTATCCTGGCATTCAATCCGCGGCCGGGTGCGTTCGGACTGGTCAACGGCGCCCGGTTCAAGGTTTGGGAAGCTGTTCGTTCGACGGCCACTGGTCTCGCGGTTGGAGAGCTTCGGGTGGTCGACGAGGACCTCTGTCTCGGCCTAAAAGACGGGGCGTTAGCGCTTCACGAAGTCCAAGCGGAGGGCAGCCGCCGGATGGCGGGCGCCGAGTGGGCGAGAGGCCGTCAAGGTCCTTTAGGTCTTCTGCAGTGAAGCCTGGAGTTGCTGCACGACGTGCCGCGGCGACGGCGGTGGGAAGGGTCCTTCGGAGCGGCGCATACAGCAACCGGCTCGTTGATGCTTCGTCCTTGCAGGGGCCAGACGGAGATCTGTTCCGGTTTCTGACGTACACGACTCTCAGACACCTGGCGCGTATTGATGCGGTCATCGAGAGCAACAGCAACAAGGCGGTCGCCGGCCTCGACGCCGACGTTGTCGATGTGCTGCGGGTGGGAGTGGCCGAATTGCTCTATGGTCGAGCTCCCGAGCATGCAATCGTGGACTCTGCGGTCGAGTCGATCAAGTCGGGGGATCGCCGCAGGGCGTCCGGCTTCGTGAATGGTGTGTTGCGGGCGGTGATTCGGGCCGGGAGCGAGGATGGTGCGGTGAAGGATCCGCGGGACGAATACCCTGATTGGCTCGTAGCACAACTCGACGCAGAGTGGCCGACGCAGGAAGTCACCGCCTTTCTGATCTCCTCGCTCGGTGATGCGCCACGTCAGGTGCGTTCCCGGCCCGGGGCCGACACCGATGAACTCACTCCGGTGGTCGGGATTGCCGGGGCGTTCGAGTGGAGCGATCGTGGTGCGGTGCACGGTGGATTCGTCGTTCAAGACGCCGCCAGTGTGGCGGTCGGCAACGCAGTTCCCCTCGCGCCCGGGGATCTCGTGCTCGACATGGCCGCCGCACCGGGCGGGAAAGCCGTCCATCTCCTCGACCGCGGGGCCAGAGTGGTGGCCGCCGACAGGCACCTCCGCCGGGTCCGGGACGGGAGCCGCCGCTCGCCGGGACCGGCGTGGTTGGTTGCGGACGGCCTGTCCGCCCCCTTCAGAGCGTCCTCCTTCGACCATGTGTTGCTCGACGCCCCTTGCTCGGGGCTGGGAACCATGAGGCGCCGCCCGGAAGTCCGGTACCGGCTCAACCCCGGTTCCGTTTCGGCGATGGGGGATCGCCAGCGGATGCTCCTCGAGGCGGCGCTTCTGCTCGTCAAACCAGGCGGCACCGTCACCTATTCGGTTTGCACCGTTACCGCTGAAGAGACCGTTGGAGTCGTCGCCGGTCTGGAAGCGGAGGCGCCCTCCGGAACACCGGGCCGGGCGTGGGGAAGCGGCGTGTTGCTCGGTCCGCACCTCACGGGGACGGACGGGATGTTCATCAGTGTCGTGAGGCGCTCATAACGTCGATACACTCGCCTCTCATGGATCAGGTCAAGATCGCTCCTTCACTGCTTGCCGCCGACTTCGCCAACTTGGCTGAAGAGGTGGGAAGAATCGCACCGTATGTGGACATGCTGCACCTGGATATCATGGATGGGCACTTCGTTCCGAACATCTCCTTCGGTATGCCGGTCATAGAGTCCCTGCGAACGCATACGGATCTGCTCTTCGACTGTCATCTGATGACGACGAATCCCGATGTCTACTTCGACGAGCTGAAACAGGCAGGCGGCGACCTCGCCATGATCCACATCGAGGCGATTACGGACCCAACCGGAGCCGCGGCCAAGGCACGACGGGCCGGCCTCGGATTCGGGCTGGTTGTGAATCCCCCTACCCCGTTCACGGCAATTGAACCTTTCGTCGAACTGAGCGACATGGTGCTCATCATGTCGGTGCATCCTGGGTTCGGTGGCCAGTCTTTCATGTTGGAAGTCCTGCCAAAGATCGAGGCCGCGCGGAAATGGGTTGATAAAGAGGGCATGACAGTCGATATACAGATCGACGGGGGTATCAACCCGGAAACCGCGCGCCTGGCCAGGGATGCCGGGGCGAACGTGTTCGTCGCCGGTACGGCGATCTTCCGGGCGGACGATCCCGTTGCGGCAGTCACGCGACTGCGCCAGTCAATAGACGGAATGTGATATGAGTGCACGGATTCTGGTCGTCGACGACGATCCGGACATCGTCCAGTTTGTACGGGTCAACCTCGAACTCGAAGGGTTCGACGTTGACACCGCCGGCGACGGACATCAAGCGATGAGCGCTGCACTGACGGGTGCGCCCGATGTGGTCGTGCTCGACGTGATGATGCCGGGTATGGACGGACTGAATGTGCTCAAACAGCTCAGGAGTCACCCCGCAGCCGCCAACACCTCGATCATTCTCCTGACGGCTAAGGCGCTCCCGGAGGACCGGGTGACGGGACTCGATCTCGGAGCCGACGATTACATCACCAAGCCATTCGATATCAACGAGCTCGTTGCGCGGGTGAAGGCGGTCCTTCGCCGGACCAAAGCTTTGCGTGACGTGTCTCCTCTGACCGGGCTACCCGGCAATTTCCGCATCGCCAGTGAACTCGAGGCGCGCATCGAGTCGGGCGACGACTTTGCCCTCGTGTACGCAGACTTGGACAATTTCAAAGCGTATAACGACCACTACGGGTTCATGCGTGGTGATCAGGTGATCAAGTTCACGGCGCATGCCCTCCTGGAAGCGGCCGCAGCCCTGGCGGACCAGACTGCTTTTGTGGGGCACATCGGCGGTGATGACTTCGTGGCGATCATCCTTCCCGACCAATCTGAGGAGTTTTGCCGGCAAGCGATCTCAGTGTTCGACGATGGAGTTCTCGATTACTACGAAACCGCAGACGCATTACGCGGCTACATCGAGGTCACGGACCGGCGCGGGGAACGGCATGCCTTTCCGGTCGTGTCGGTGTCTCTCGGCGTTGCAACCAATACGACGAGGGAGATCACCTCGCAATGGCAAGCCTCTGCCATCGCAGTAGAGATGAAGGAACACGCCAAACGGGTATCCGGGTCGAGCTACGAGATTGATCGTCGGATGGGCTGAGCTCAGATGTCCTGAGTTCTTTCGTGCTCCCGGCGCGGTACAATCGGTTCCAGCCCCCTTCAGGGCAGGGTGTAATTCCCGACCGGCGGTTAGAGCCCGCGAACCCTTCGGGGTTGATTCCGGTGGAAATCCGGGGCCGACGGTGAGAGTCCGGATGGGAGAAGGAGGGCGGGCTTTGTCGCGCGCGCTCCCATTCTCGAAGGAGAAGTTGCGTGAGTGAACATCCAATGGATCGTGCGATCCGCCTGGCAAGGGTATTTCGCCCTCACCCGAACCCCCGCGTCGGAGCAGTCGTCGTTGATTCATTCGGTAACGTCATCGGTGAAGGCGCTCATGAGCGCCCGGGCCTTCCACACGCCGAGGTCGTTGCCCTGGAGGCAGCGGGGCCTCAGGCGGCCGGTTCGACGATGTATGTCACCCTCGAGCCCTGCAACCACACCGGGAGAACCGGTCCCTGCGTGGCGGCCATCGTGAGGGCCGATGTCGAGAAGGTCGTCGTCGGCATGCTCGACCCCGACGAACAGGTGTCGGGTAGGGGGATTGCGGCATTGCGGGCGGCCGGAGTCGGTGTCGAAGTCGATGGATCTCACCCGGCTTTGAAAGACCTCGACCCTGGCTACTTCCAACACCGGAGAACCGGTCGACCGCGCTTCACCCTCAAGAGCGCGCTCACGCTCGACGGCCAGGTCGCCGCTCGCGATGGGACCGCCCGGTGGATAACCGGAGAGGAGGCTCGTCTCGACGGCCACCGGTTGCGTGCTGAGTCTGATGCCGTCCTGGTCGGTGCAGGAACCATATTCGCGGACGACCCCCGTCTTGACGTTCGTCTGCCGGGCTATGCGGGTCCGCAACCGCGGCCGGTGGTCCTCAGCGGAAGGCGCAGGCTGCCGGACGGAGCGCAGGTACTTGCGCGGAACGCCCTTGTGGTTGCCACCGGCAGTACGGAGCAACCGGGTGATCTCCTCATCGTGCCTTCAAATGCGGACGGCCGACCGGATATCGCCGGCGTGGCTGCCGCCCTCGGAGAGGCAGGGTTGGTCGACGTGATGATTGAAGGCGGGCCGACCATCGCCCGCAGTTTGTGGCGCGCCGGCCTCATCGACCGCGGGGTGTGGTACTTCGCCTCGAGAGTCGCCGGGGGCTCCGGTCGCAACGTTTTTTCCGGCCATTTCCAAACGCTGGCCGAGGCCGGGACGGTCGAGATCGTCGACATTCAAAAGGTAGGAACCGACCTCCGGGTCGAGTTCGTGATGGAGGGCTGATGTTCACCGGAATCATTGAGACCATGGGTCGCGTGGAGGCGGCGGACAAGACTGCCGGGGGTATGCGGTTGTCAGTCGGAGCTCCCGGCCTTGCTTTGAAGATGGGAGATTCGATCGCGGTGAACGGCGTGTGTCTGACTGCGGTCGACGTGCGAGACGGCGGGTTCGATGCCGATGTCGTACTCGAGACGCTTTCGAAGACCAATCTCGGGGAACTCGACATCGGAACGGGGGTTAACCTAGAACGCCCGGTGGCGGCCGTCGGCCGTTTTGACGGGCACATCGTCCAGGGTCACGTTGACGGTCTCGGGCGGATCGTGTCGGTGGAGGAGGAGGGGGACGGCAAACGGATGAGAGTTCGATCACCTCGGAACCTGTCGAAGTACATCGCAAGCAAGGGATCCATCAGCCTCGATGGAATAAGCCTGACGGTTGCGGCGGTCGCCGGAGACGAATTCGAAGTCGCCATCATTCCGCACACCCTCAACAACACCACGCTCGGAATACGCACCCAGGGGTCCCGGGTGAACCTGGAAGTCGATGTGATCGCTAAATACGTCGAACGCATGATGTCGGGCGGGCCGCGATGAGCTTCGCCCCCATCGATGATGCAATCGAGGCAATTGCCAACGGCGAGTTGGTGGTCGTGGTCGATGATGCCGATCGGGAGAACGAAGGCGATCTCATCATGGCGGCCGAGTCTGCTACTGCTGAGCGAATTGGATTCATGATTCGTCACACCAGCGGAATCATCTGCCTTCCGGCCACCGGTGAACGGTTGGACGAGATGCGGATTCCGATGATGGTGTCTGAAAACACCGATCGTCGGAACACCGCATTCACCGTGTCGATCGACTTCACCCACGGTACGACTACCGGTATCTCCCCGGCAGACAGGACTGCCACGATCAGGGCATTTGTCGACACCTCAACCCGACCGGAGGACTTTGGAAGACCCGGTCACGTGTTTCCGCTGCGGTACCGACCGGGCGGCGTCCTGGTGCGCGCCGGACACACTGAGGCCGCAGTTGACCTGGCTCGGCTGGCCGGCCTGTACCCGGCCGCGGCCCTGGCAGAGGTCGTTACCGACGATGGTGAGCCGGCCCGGCTTCCCTACCTGACCGAGTTCGCGGCCAAACACGGCATGGTGATGATCTCGATCGCGGACCTCATCGAATACCGCCGGAGGCATGAGCAATTGGTGCTCCGATCTTCCGAGGCCCGATTACCGACCGCCTACGGCGAGTTTCGCGCGGTTGGGTATGAATCGCTGGTCGATGGCCGCGAGAACATTGCCCTGGTCATGGGTGACGTCGCCGGCGCGCAGAACGTGCTCGTGAGGGTCCATTCGGAATGTTTGACCGGTGACACGTTCGCCAGCCTCCGGTGCGATTGCGGGATTCAGTTGAGCGAGGCGCTTCGGAGAATCGGAGAGGAAGGGCAGGGGGTTCTGCTGTACATTCGCGGGCATGAGGGTCGGGGGATCGGCCTCGTGCACAAGCTGGCGGCCTATGCGCTGCAGGATCAGGGCCGCGACACGGTCGACGCAAACCTAGAACTGGGATTTCCGGCCGATGCGCGCGATTACGGCGTTGGTGCTCAGATCCTGAGCGATCTCGGACTGACCACGATGCGTCTGCTGACCAACAATCCGACCAAGCGGGCAGGAATCGAGGGATACGGCCTGACGATCACCGAACGCGTTCCGCTCGAAACCCTTCCGAACCCTGAGAATCTGGAGTATCTCCGGGCGAAAGTTGCGAGGATGGGCCACATTCTGAACCTCCCGGAGGTCGACGATGCGACTGCATGAAATCGATGGCAACACCGATGGGACCGGGCTCACCATCGGGATTGCGCTGTCCACGTTCAACGAGACGATCACCAGTGGGCTCCTGGTCGGAGCCCTGAGCGCGCTCGAAGAAGCCGGCGTCGAGGAGTGCACCATCGTGCGAGTGCCGGGAGCCCTAGAGCTCGGACCGGCAATTCTCAGGCTGGCAGGGACCGGTCGTGACGCGATCATTGCGATCGGTGCGGTGATCGAGGGCGAAACCGACCATTACGAGCATGTGGCCACCCAGGCATCGGCCGCTATTACCCAGGTGGCGATGGCAACGGGTATTCCCGTTACGAGTGCGGTCCTGACTGTGCGCGAGTTCAAACATGCCAGGGAGCGGAGCCTGCCGGGCCCCGGCAACAAAGGAGCAGAAGCCGCCAAGGCCGCGGTGATGATTGTCAATGCATTGCGGCAGATCTGAGCGAGGATCAAGAACCCTTGACGGAAAACCTCGACCCTGGAGCAGGCTGCTCCGGTTCCCCACATTGCCCTTTGCTCCGGGCATCGTATACTGCGCCGGACAATTGAGGAGCAAGAGGAGGCATGCTGCTTCCCACCCGGCCACGCATGCGTGAGCCGCGGTCGATCACCACGACGAATGCAGCATCCCTTCTGTGCTGCATTTTTCTCGTAGAGGAGGTCACGAGATCGCCGAACCACGCGTGAACAACGCAATCAGGGCAAGAGAGGTGCGTGTCGTCGCACCCGATGGCTCGCAAGTCGGAGTGAAGAAGATCGAAGAAGCGCTCTGGCTGGCCGACCAACTGGGTCTCGACCTGGTGGAGGTCGCCCCGGATGCCAAGCCACCCGTATGCCGAATGATGGATTACGGCAAGTACAAATACGAGCAGTCCGTCAAGCAACGTGAGGCACGCAAGAAGCAGACCAGAACGGTGATCAAAGAGGTCAGGCTTCGCCCGCGAATCGGAGAACACGATTTCCAGATCGTTCGGAGAAGGGCTCAGGAGTTCCTATCCGAAGGAGACAAGGTCAAGGTGACGGTGAGGTTCCGGGGCCGTGAGAACGAGCGACCGGAATTGGGCCACCGACTTGCCGAGCGACTCTTCGAGGAGCTTCAAGATCTGGCGATCGTTGAGCAATCTGCTCGCAAGGACGGCAGGACCATGACGATGGTCATGGCTCCAACCAGAAAAGCGCTGGATCTCGCCGCCGCGGCCAAGGAGGGGAAGGCCTCTCACAAGCCCACCGGCAAGGGCCACAAGGATGTCGTCGGCAGCGAGGTTGAGGTGGTGGTTGACGAGGTTGTTGGCGAAGAGGTTGATCTGGCGGTCGACGAGATCGACGGCGAGGTTGAACTGGTGGTTGACGAGATCGCCGGTGAGGCTGATGCGGCGGTCGACGAGGTTGTTGAAGGCGAACTTGATGATGCGATCGATGACACCGACGCTGCAGGCGATGGCGACTGACGGAGGATCCCATGCCGAAAATGAAGACACACAAAGGAACCCAGAAGCGGTTCAAAATCACAGGATCCGGTAAGGTCCGCCGCCGCCAGGCCGGTCGCGGGCATTTGAAAGCGGCCAAAGGCGTGAAACGCTACCGTCGTTTGTCCGGTGAAACAGATCTGAGTCCGGGTGACGAGAAGCGCGTCAACCGGCTGTTGGGACGCTAGGAGCACGAGTCATGGCACGAGTTAAACGCGCTGTCGGCGGCCACAAGAAGCGCCGGAAGGTAATGGAGCGGGCAAAGGGGTATACCGGCGCGAGAAGTCGCCGGTATCGCGCGGCCCGTGAGCAGACGATGCACGCGATGCAGGATTCCTACCGGGATCGTCGCGCACGCAAAGGGGAGTTCCGTCGTCTTTGGATCAGCCGGATCAACGCAGCTGCCAGGCAGAATGGTACGACCTACAGCCAGCTGATCGCCGGGCTCAAGGCAGCCGACATCGAGATCGATCGCAAGATGCTGGCCGACATGGCCGTCAACGATCCGGAGGCATTCGGACAACTCGTCGAGGCTGCAACCGCGGGCACCGACTGAGATCACCATGGAGCCGGTCCGCTCGCCGCGCAATCAGCGCGTGGCTGCCGCGATTCGGCTTCGTCGCGCACGGGATCGTGGAGATGCCCAGTCGACTCTGCTGGAGGGTCCGCACCTTCTCGAGGCTGCTGCTGCGGCCGGCGCGCCGGTGGGTCCAGTGTTCGCGCTGGAGGAAGATCAAGCGACGACTTCGCTGGCAGCCGGTGCTGGATACGAGTTGGTGATCGTCACACAGCAAGTCCTCGATCGGCTGGCTCCAACCCTGCATCCGCGTGGACCCGTCGGTGTGTTGCGCATTCCGGCTTCGGTTCCGCTTCGGGACCGCAATGCGGTGGTGTTGTGGGGAGTCGGCGATCCGGGCAACGCCGGGACTCTCATCAGAACCGCCGCCGCGTTCGGATTCGGCGCGATCTTCGGACCAGGAACGGTGGACCCGTGGAGCCCCAAAGTGCTGCGGGCGGGGGCGGGGGCACACTTCTCGATACCAATCGAATGGGGTCTGGATGACTTCGAGGAGCTCTCAAGGCGTGGTTTCGAAACGATCGGTACGGTCGTTGCAGGCGGCGGATCGCCGTCTGAGATGGGAGGAAAAGGTCCGTGGGCCGTCATTGTGGGTGACGAGGCTCGAGGGCTGCCGGACGATCTCGTGGCAGTATGTGATCTGCGCGTCACAATCCAGATGGCCGCCGGCCAGGAAAGCCTGAACGCCTCAGTGGCCGGTTCGATCATTATGTACGAGCTGGCCGGCCGGTCTGGATTGGACAGACCACTCCACGACTAACCTGTTCGATTCGATGGACTTGTTACACGAACTGCTGACCGGGGCTCCTGCGCGGATCGACGCGATCGTCGACCTGGAATCGCTGAGCGCGCTCGAATCCGAACTACTCGGGAAGAAGTCGCTCATCGCGTCGACTCGACGCGGCCTGGGCCAGCTTCCACCCGACGAACGCCCGAAGGTTGGAGCCCAGGTCCACGAAGCTCAACGCCGACTCGAAGACCTGCTGGCAGCCCGAAGAGAGCTGCTCGAACGGATGGCCGAGGACCGCCTGCTGGCGGGGGACCGGGTTGATGTGACTCTGGAAGGCTACGAACCGTCCGTAGGCAGGCACCATCTCCTCACCCAGACGGTTGACGAGGTGGTCGATATCTTCGCCGGACTTGGATATCGGGTGGCGTCTGGACCCGAGGTCGAGTTGGCCTGGTACAACTTCGATGCCCTCAACACGCCGCCGACCCATCCTGCGCGCCTCGAGTCGGACACGCTATATGTTGAGTACGGCGAAGAACCGGATGAGATGCTGCTCCGCACGCATACCTCACCGATGCAGGCTCGCTATATGGAGCAGCATGAACCACCCGTATATGTTGTCGTCCCCGGGCGCACGTTTCGTGCGGACGCACTCGACGCCACCCATTCGCCTGTGTTCTACCAGATCGAAGGGCTGGCCGTCGACGAACACATAACGTTCGGCGATCTCAAGGGAACGCTTGCGCATTTCGCTCGAGAGTTCTTCGGGCCCGATCGGACCATCCGGTTGCTGCCGAACTTCTTCCCGTTCACGGAGCCGTCGGCCGAAATGCACGTCTCGTGCTTCGCCTGCGACGGGTCCGGTTGTCGCGTGTGCAGCGGTTCGGGATGGATCGAGCTCATGGGCTGCGGAATGGTCGACCCGAACGTGCTCGAGGCCGTTGGATACGACCCGCAGCATATCTCAGGATTCGCATTCGGCATGGGTGCAGAACGGATCGCCATGGTGCGCCATGGCATCAACCACATCAGGCACTTCTATGAGAATGACGTGCGTGTGTTGAGGCAGTTCACATGAAGATCTCTCTGCGATGGTTGAAGGAATACGTCGACATCCCCACCGACGACCCTCTCGAGATCGAATCGGTGTTTGCGTCACTCGGACACGAGGTGGAAGGCTACGAGGTGCTTCAGGCGCCGTTCACCAAGGTCATCGTCGGCAAGGTGCTCGAGATCGAAAAGCACCCGCATGCCGATCGCCTCCGTTTCTGTCGAGTCGATCTCGGAAAGGGTGATCCACAAGAAGTCGTCTGCGGGGCGTGGAACTTCGAGGTCGGCGACGTCGTTCCGGTCTCGGTGCCGGGTGCTGTGCTGGCCGGTGGGCTCGAGGTCGGTGTTCGCTCCATCCGCGGCGTGACGTCGCATGGGATGATCTGCTCTGCCCGCGAACTCGGTCTCGGAGACGACCATGAGGGCATCATGGTTCTCGACCCTGCTGTCCCGATCGGAGTCGAGTTCACCGAATATGTGCCGTTCCCGGATGTCGTGTTTGATGTTTCGATCACTCCGAATCGGCCGGACGCTATGTCGGTTATCGGCCTTGCCCGCGAATTTGCTGCCTACTACGGCACCGAGGTGCGGCTCCCGGACGCCGCTCCCGCAACGGTTGATCGTCCGTCCGCGATAGAGGTGACGATCGAGGACACGAAGGGCTGCCCCCGGTACGTAGGTCGGCAGATAGACAATGTGAAGATCGGTCCGTCGCCGTTCTGGATGCAACTCCGCCTCAGGGCGTCGGACGTGAGGCCCATCAACAACGTGGTCGACATCACCAACTATGTTCTTCTCGAGCTGGGTCAGCCGTTGCACGCGTTTGATCTCGACGAGGTTGCCGATGAGAAGATCGTGGTTCGCCGGGCTCACGCGGGCGAATCGATCCGCACCCTCGATGGCGTTGAGCGCGACCTCGATGTGCTGGATCTGATGATCTGCGATGGAGGCGGCGTCGTTGCGTTCGCCGGCATCATGGGCGGGGAGGAATCCGAGGTCACCGACTCCACGACCCGGGTGATGATTGAGGCTGCTCATTTTCACGCCCCTTCAGTGATGTTCTCTTCGAAACGTCACGGCCTCCGCACCGAGGCGTCGGCCCGCTTCGAACGGGGCGTTGATCCGAATCTGCCTGCGCTGGCGGCCGCCAGGGCCGCTCGACTAATGGTCGACCTGGCCGGGGGAGAAGCCCTCGCGGATGTCAAAGACAACTACCCGTCTGTCGTTACGCCGTGGCAGGTCGACCTTGAGGCGGGTGAAGTCGAACGGATCCTCGGCATACCGTTCAGCCGTGCGGTGATTGCCGACCTGTTGACCCGACTCCACTTGGACGTCGAGGGGGACTCGCCGATCAAGGTCACCGTTCCAACCAATAGGCCAGATTTGACCCGACCGATAGACCTCATCGAGGAGGTCGCCCGTTTGTACGGCTACGACCGGTTCCCGGAAACGTTGCCGTCTGGGCCGGCCGGTGGGCTCTCCGCCGACCAGCGACGCGATCGTCGGCTTCGCGAAATCATGGTTGGGATCGGTCTTCACGAGGCGCAGACGATGTCGTTCTTGGGGCAGAGTGAACTCGACGGCTTGAACCTTCCACTTGACGATCCCCGTCGAGCGGCGATCCGGGTGCGCAACCCGCTCAGGGAGGAAGAGGCCTATCTTCGGACCACGCTGCTGCCGAATCTCCTCAAGGCCGCGCAGTACAACGTTTCCCACGGAATGCCCGATGTCGCCCTGTTTGAGGTCGGACGGGTCTTTCTAACCGAGCCGGATCCCGGCGATGCAAGGATTCCTCATCAGCCGGTACGTCTCGGATATGTAGCAGTCGGACGAACGGGCCAGGGTGGATTGCACTCCTCGCCTCGGCAGACAGATGTGTACACGGCCACCGGGCTGGCACGAGCGTTGCTGGCCGGTCTCGGAATTGTGTGTGATCTTCGGCAGGCGACACCGGGAGGATTCCACCCCGGGCGGGCAGCGGAAGTGTTCGTTGGCGGGGAAAGGGTCGGCGCCGTCGGTGAGCTGCATCCGGCCGTGGGGCGGGCGTTCGGACTAGAGGGGCGGGTGGCGGCCGGTGAACTGGATCTGGCTCAACTGATCTCCGGCCGGTGGCAACTCGACCCGCCAAGTACATATCCGCGAGTTGAGTTTGATCTTGCTTTCGTCGTCGATGAGTCGACCGCGGCCTCAGCGCTCGTGCAGGCGGTGGCGGGTGCAGCCGGTGATTGGCTGGAGGATGTCGAGGTCTTCGACGAGTTCAGGGGATCATCAATAGGTGATGGCCGCAAGAGCGTCGCTATGCGCCTCGTGTTTCGGGCTCCCGACCACACTTTGACCAACGAGGAACTCGCTCCTCATCGTGAACAGATCATTGCCGCGGTGACGGATGCCACCGGCGGCCAGCTGAGAGGTGTATGACATGGACTACTTGCGAGTCGCCGATCTTGGTGTCGATGGACTGCGAAGTGCCCTCGACCTGTCAACCCGGGCCAAGGAGCACCCGTCGGAGTTCGCCAACGCGCTTACCGGCCGCGAAGTCGGCTTGTTCTACATGAAACCGTCTACGAGAACCCGCGTTTCGACTGAGGTGGCCGTTTCGCAGCTCGGAGGCCGACCGATGACCCTCCGCAACGAAGAGGTCGGTCTCGGTAAGCGAGAAGCCCCTGCCGACGTCGCCCGCACCCTCGACCGGTACCTCGACATACTGGCATTGCGGGTTTTTGACCACGAGCACCTCGACATCATCGCCGCCCATGCTGATTCCCCGGTCATCAACCTGCTTTCAGACATCGAGCACCCCTGCCAGGCGTTGGCCGATGTGCAAACCATGGCCGAGGCGCGACCGCTGCCGGGATCGGTGCTCACCTTCATTGGCGATGGCAACAACGTGTGCCACTCCTTGATGGTTGCTGCCGCCATGCTCGAAGTCGAAGTCCGCGTGGCCGCTCCTGAAGGGTATGCGCCGCGTCCTGAATACGTTGATCTTGCGTCTCGATACAGCCGGGTGACCGTCACTTCGGACGTTGCGGCCGCAGTAGATGGAGCGGACTTCGTGTACACGGATGTGTGGGCCTCGATGGGCCAGGAGGAGGAAGCGGCGGAGCGGCGGCGGCTGTTCGAGGGATATCAGGTCAATGAGGAACTCTTCGGTCGGGCAGGAGACGAGGCTATTTTCCTGCATTGCCTCCCGGCGCATCGCGGCGAAGAAGTGACGGATGGGGTCGCCGATCATGCCAGATCACGTATCTTCGATCAGGCCGAGAATCGGATGCACTCGTTCAAGGGAATCCTGCTTCACCTCACGCAGTGACAAGCAGGTTACCCACGCTGCTCAACCGTCCTGTCGCGGAAGTGGCTCGGAAGCTGCTCGGGTGGCGACTTCGGAGCGTCATCGGAGGCGTTCCAACCGAGGTAGTGGTGAGCGAAGTCGAGGCATACGGCGGATGTGACGATCCGGCCAGCCATGCGTTTCATGGGCCGACGATCCGGAATGCGTCGATGTTCGCGGAGGCGGGGACGCTGTATGTCTACCGCTCCTACGGCGTTCACTGGTGTGCGAATGTGGTGACCGGACCGGCCGGCGAAGGTAGAGCCGTGTTGCTCCGAGCCGGACGACCAACGATGAATCGCCCGGCCATGGAGGCCAGACGTCGACGGACCGACCATTTGACCGACGGCCCCGGCAAGCTGTGTGAAGCCATGGGAATCGATGGCAGTCACGACGGCACGTCGTTGGTCGATGGCCCTATTAGCCTCTTGCCCCCAGTCGGCCGAACCGCTTTGCAGGTGCAGGCGACCCCGCGCATCGGCATCAGCAAAGCAGTCGACCTCTGCTGGCGGTTCACCATCGTGGGATCGGATACCTAGTACCGGCCGATGCGTTGCACCGGCCTCAAGGATTGACCCACAGGACGATCGTTCCTTCGTTCAGAGCTCCACCGGCCGGATCTTGTTTCCAGACAACTCCCGTTCGGCGGCGGGCATCGTCCGGGTCCGACTCGGCTTCGAACCGGAGATCGAACTTCGCTCCGATCTCTTCGAGCCTTGCCAGCGCTTGCTGGAATGGGTAGCCGACCACGCTGGGGAACTCGGTGCCGGGTTCCGGACCCGACACGAGAATGTTGATCGTGCTACCTGACTGGGCCGGCTCGCCGGGTGACGGCACCTGATTGAAGACGGTGCCGTCTGGGAGTTGTCCGGCCTCCGCATACTCCACCGAGACCCGGTAACCGGCTTCCTCGGCGAGATGGACTGCGCCGGCGATTCCCTGGCCGATGAGTTGTGGCACCTCGCCCGACCCGATCGCTACGAACCCTTGCGGATTGTGGATGTGGCAGATTACCGATGGAACCTCGTTGGCAGGGAGGAAGACCCGTTGCACGTTCTCGCGGGGGCACAGGGGGCCGGCCAGCAATCCCGTTGAGACGTCGATATCGACGGCGATGAGGTCACCGAGGTCGGCAGTGGCCAACCGGCCGAATCCGGTGCCGACAAGAGCGGAGGCGGTGAATTGCCCCCATATCTGGGCCGGCCAACTGCCTCCGGTTACTGTGATCGAGGTAGTCGGCGGGGCCATTGAAATCTGCGCCTCTGGGAATCCGACCCACACGGCTGTTGCCAGTTCAGGCGTGTATCCGACGAACCAGGCATCCCGGTGCTCCTGCGATGTGCCGGTCTTGCCGGCCACCGGGCGACCGATGCCGGCCCGGGCACCCGTCCCCCGGGCAACAACCTCGCTCAGCGCGGCGGTCACTTGCTGTGCAACGCCTCGATCGATTGCCTCAGTGACGACCGGTACCGCGTCGTAGATGTTGATTCCGCCTGCCGTTTCGATTGATGTGACGAATATTGGGGAAATGTGGATGCCTTCCGCGGCGAATGTTGCGTAGGCGGACGCCATGTCGATCACCGTTGCCTCCTGCGCTCCGAGTGCCACGGCATGGAAGGGTTGGAGCTCAGAGGTGATTCCTGCTGCTCTGGCGATGTCCACAACAGCCTGCGGCCCAACTGCGTCGACCACCTGTGCATACACGACATTCACCGACCACACCGTGCCGTCGAGCAGGGTGAGATTGCCGAAGTTTGCACCTCCGTAGTTCTCGACCTGCCATGGCCCTGAACTCGTCGAGATGACGATCGACGATCCGCCGGAGAACGTTGATGTGAGAGTCAGCCCGTGTTCGAGGGCGGCGGCGAGCACGAACGGTTTGAAGGCGGAACCGGTCTGGCGCAGACCCTGTGTGGCGAGATTGAACTGGGCAACCGGATCCGCCGGGTCGTAGAAGTCCGCTCCGCCTACTACGGCGCGCACGTAACCGGAGCGCGGCTCGATCGAAACGAGCGCCGCCGATGGGCCGTCTTCCGGGATAGTGGCTGTCACCGCTTGCTCGGCTGCGTCCTGGGTGAGGGGATCGAGTGTGGTAAAGATACGCAGACCACCTCGAAAGAGAGCATTGTAGCGATCGGTAGGCGTCGCTCCGAGTGCCGGTTCGTCCAGCAGCATCCGCTTGACCTCTTCCGTGAAGTACGGATATCGCATCTGTTCTGGGGGTTGTGGTGGGGCCAGTCGCAGGTCTACGGAATCGGCGGTCGTGGCTGTTTCGGCGGTGATCCATCCAAGTTCGGCCATCTTGTTGAGGACGACCCTGCGGCGCTCCAGTGCAGCAGCGGGATGTCGATATGGGTCCGTCCGGGACGGCGACTGGATCAACCCGGCCAGCATTGCCGACTCCGGCAGCGACAGCTCGTCCACCTGTTTGCCGAAGTAGTGAGCTGCCGCGGCCCCCACCCCGTAGGCGCCACCGCCGAGGTAGACGGTATTGGCGTATCGTTCGAGGATCTCCTCTTTCGTGAGATTCTCTTCGAGTCTCAACGCCAGCGTCGCTTCTTCGATCTTCCGATCCGCCGTCACCTCCGGAGTCAGCAGGACGTTCTTCAGGTACTGCTGAGTGATCGTCGATCCGCCCTGCACGATGGTGCCGGCCTCGATGTTTTGCACCAGGGCTCTGGCGACCGACTTGAGGTCAATACCGGCGTGCACCCAGAATCGTTCGTCTTCGATTGCGACGATGGCGTCGATGAGATGTTGCGGGAGATCGTCGTAGCCGACGAGCACTCGATCCTCTTCAGCATGCCACTGGGCGAGAATTGAGCCATCGGCCGCGTAGACGGTAGACGTCAAGCCGAGTTCGCCTAACCCTGGATCGTCGAGAGGTTGATAACTGCACGCCGCAGCGAAGATTGCTGCGGCGACCGCCAGCGCCGGCAGTCGCTTCATGAGGGGCCCTATCTCTTGCTCCGCAGGGTACCGGTCCTCCGAACCTGTATTGCGCATTTGATCGTGGCTGTTCGAGCGCCCCGCTAGGCTGCGCGCTCGATGGCGGAAAACCTCAACTCACTGTTCAGGGGAACGGATACCGTGCTTCCCGACGGCGACCTCGAAGGCCGCCTGGCAGAGGGCCGGCCCTTGCGGGTCAAGCTGGGGATGGACCCAACCGCACCTGCTGTGACACTTGGCTGGGCCGTTGTGCTGCGAAAGCTCAGACAGTTCCAGGAAGCAGGGCACACCGCCGTTCTGATCGTCGGCGACTTCACGGCGCAGGTTGGTGATCCCTCCGGAAAGAGCGAGACGCGTCGCCGGCTCAGCGCGGATGAGGTGCGCGGTCACGCTGAGTCGGTGCTGGCGGGTTTCCGCAAAGTGCTCCTTCCGGACCGTCTCGAGATCCGGTACAACTCCGAGTGGTTGGCGGGAATGGATATGGCGGATGTGCTGGATATGACCGCACAGGTAACCGTCGCACAGATGTTGGAACGAAGTGACTTTGCCAATCGGTTTGGCGCTCATCAGCCGATCTCGGTGATGGAGTTCATGTACCCACTTCTACAGGGTATGGATTCGGTGGCTGTTGAGGCGGATGTTGAACTCGGGGGCGCCGATCAGTTGTGGAATCTGATGATGGGGCGTGTCCTCCAGGAACGTCATGGCCAGCGCCCTCAGATCGCGATGACGATGCCGCTGCTGATTGGAACCGACGGCGAGCTCAAGATGTCTCAGTCGCTTGGCAACTACATCGGAATCGACGACGCCGCGGACGATATGTTCGGCAAGCTGATGAGCATTCCCGACAAGTTGATGGTGCAGTATTTCGAGTTGGCTACTGGAGTGCCCCTCGAGGAGGTTGCCGAAATCCGTGAAGGTCTGGCGTCCGGTGAGCTTCATCCGGGCTACGTGAAGCGGAGATTGGCCCGTGAGATTGTGGATCTGTATCACGGTGCCGGGGCCGGGGCCACATCCGAAGCGGCCTTCGATCAAGTGTTCAAACGCCACGAGGCACCGGACGACGTTCCTGAGTACACGCTGACCGACGAGGACCCGGTGTTCATGCCGGTGCTCCTGAAAGATGCCGGCCTAGTCGGTTCGAGCTCCGACGGCAGACGGATGATCGGCCAGGGAGCCGTCAAGCTCGATGGCGAGGTCATCCCGGACATGGAGGTACCGCGTGCCGCCTTGTCGGGCTCGGTGCTACAAGTGGGCAAACGCCGTTTCGTTCGTTTGATCTGAATTCTCTGGGTTCTAGGCGTTATGGGTTCTGCCGCGTTGCCGGCAATAGAACTCAGAACTCAGAACCTACAACTCGGAGTTGCGACGTAATCGCTCAAACGAGTCCACGATCGCCTGTGCGAGCTCGTGCTTATGCCAGAGCAGAACGCTGGCATGTCCGCCCTTGATCCAGCGGAGTTCCGATCCGGGCCAGTGAGCGTGAAGGGCTTCGAACGCGTGACGGGGTATGTATCCGTCGGCCGAGGGAGCGGCGAGCACGGCACTTGCCGCATGCGGCGGGGGCGGGAAGTGAAGGGCCGACGCTGAACCGAGCGCCTCGGCGATCTCGTCTCTCTGTTCCACTCCACCGAGGGCGTCCCAGGCGATGGCCGTGACCAGCAAGCCCTCGGTCCACACCGGTCCGGGGGAGTGAGAGGCGGCCAAACCTGCGGTAGCTACGGGAAAAGGAACCGTGGCGCTGATGAGGGCTGCAATGTTGCCACCCATTGAGTAGCCCGTTACCCCGATCGGCATCGGATGGACTGCACGGATGCTGGCAAGGATTGCTCGGCCCTCGAGTACGGCCGCCGCGCCCATCGCATAGAAGTCGACGACGGTGCGGAGGGGTTGACCCGCAGTGGGCCGGCGAGTCCCGTAGAAGGGATTCTCGAGGAGCAATGAAGCGATACCATGGTCGGAGAGGCGAACTGCGAGCTTGTAGCGCGTTGCAAAGCCATGATCATTGAAGGCGGCCATGATCAGGCAGATCGCTTTCGTTTCGTTCCGGGGTTCAAGACGCAGCAGCCTGACCATACGGCTGGCCTCCGGCAGGGCCTCGGCCAGGGGGCTCTCGAACGAGCCGTCCGTGTGCAGGACTCCTCTCCGTTCGACTGCCGGGCCCCATGAAATCCGTATCCGGGGTATATCACCTACGCGTTGTGCCCCCGCCCTGAGATCTCGTAGTGTCGACCCATCACCCCACCCGTCCGCGAATACGCGATCGTAGAAATAAGGTCGGGCGGTAAGGGTGGCGGCGAGCCGGTCAAGCCAGTGCATGAGGACGTACAACGTATCACGGCTCGAGGGGGTGTCCGCAGTTCGGGATCCGCCCCGTGAGGCAGTTTTCATCTTTCCAGCACATTTGGCGCGTCTTCGTGATACCTTATATGGAGTACGAGGTGCCTGCTCGCCGAGAGCCGGGGCGCCTCAACTTGACACGGAATCCGGAGGGGCTAATCTCCTCCGAGCGGCGGGTCTGCCCCGTCGCATTCTTGACCTGTGAGATCAGGCGGTCTGACAGGGCGTCAAGAATGGTAAAGTCTCTGTCTGCCCGCGCAAGCGTCAGGCAGTTCCGAAGCAGGCTCCTTGACAACTAAACAGTGTGCCAAAAGTCAGTAAGGCGCTTGAGTGCCGCTCTGAGACTTCGGTCTTGGGCGAGCTCGAGCGGACCGTACTTGAAAATGCCGGGTTACCACCCGGCGAAATTCAGGTTCGAACTCATGACCTCTTAATGGCTGAGTCCCGGGTGACCGGGAGGAAGTCGAGAGTGTACGTTGGAGAGTTTGATCCTGGCTCAGGACGAACGCTGGCGGCGCGCCTAATGCATGCAAGTCGAGCGACGCATATCGGAGGAGTAATCCACTGGTATGACGGAGCGGCGAACGGGTGAGTATCACGTGAGAAACCTGCCCCGAAGATCGGGATAGCCCGGGGAAACCCGGATTAATACCGGATATTCTCTACAGATCGCATGGTCTGTTGAGGAAATGCCTTTGTGCTTCGGGATGGTCTCGCGACCTATCAGCTTGTTGGTGAGGTAACGGCTCACCAAGGCAACGACGGGTAGCTGGTCTGAGAGGACGATCAGCCACACTGGGACTGAGACACGGCCCAGACTCCTACGGGAGGCAGCAGCAG